>JBKBLI010000007.1:0-27402 GCA_046296435.1 Saprospiraceae bacterium
GCCCGTCAGCACCACCGTATAGTCGTCGAAACAGCCGTAGGTTCCCTCCAAAATCATGTCCGGATTGACCACCGCCGTGCAACTCGCATCCAGCGACAGGTGCACCAGATCGTTGCACGTCACATTGTTCGGCGTCGATACCACCTGTACTATCTGGCTGACCGACTGCGTGCAGCCCGGATCGTTCGCTCCGGCCGCTTTCGGAACCCCGCCGTTCACCGTGTACGTGATCGTGTATTGACCCAGACCCAGCGCCGCAGGGTTGAATTCCGTCGCCCCAGCGCCGTTGATCGTGAAGTTCGCGCTCACTATGTTTGCATCGCCCGGGTCGCCCGTCAGCGGCACAATCGCCGAGCCCAGGCAGAACGGACCGCCCAGATCCGACGTGATCGCCGGGTTCGGGTAGGCGCATTTGTTGCTGATGGTCAGGGTGAATGTTCCGTCGGTTACGATGAGCGTGTAACCGATGTCGTCCACATGGACGCCGCTCAGGAAATAATCGCCGCTGTTGACCGGATTTTCAACCAGTGCGGTTCCAGCCAAAATCGGGAATGGCGTAAAGGGCGGCGCGGGGCTGTTAGCGGCGAAAAGTCCGGACGCGGAGACCACCGTCCAGTTTTTGCCCGCCAGAGAGCGGACATAAATCGTTTCGCCGAATTGGCCGTTGGTCAGGTTCGTTGCGTTATTTTTGCATACGCAGGGTTCGGAAATTTCAATGGTGGGGGTACAGCGATCGAAAGGCGCGATGGATACCTGTACGGCGCAGGTTCCGATGTTTCCGCAGCGATCTTGCACCGAAAGCGTAAAGATCTGATTTGTGCCGGCTTGGTCGCAGTTGTAAGTAACGCTATTGGGCAGTAGGATCAGTTCATTGGTTGGGGTACAGTTGTCCGTAGCGGTGTAGTTAATTTGCGAAGCGTTGAGCGTCGCCTCCCCAAAGATGTTGAGATTGAGCGTGACGGGCTGGCAGTTGACTTGTGGCGGCGTGATATCTTGTACCGTAATCACTTGCACATGAGAGGCGGTGTTGCCGCAGTCGTCGCTGACCGTCCAGGTGCGGGTGATGGTGCGGTTGTCCGGGCAGGAGCCTTGCTGAGTAGTTTGGTTGAAAGTTACCTGAAGACCCGTTGACAGGGCTATAAAAGTCTGTCCGGCATTAGGCTGACCGGGCGTTTCCGGTATAGGGCCGGTCCAGGTGAAATCGGCATATTTGTTACCCGAACCTGTAAGTTGTAAAGAGAAGCCTACCGGAGGCACGGGCATATCTTCTTGAACGCCGATGTCCACCGAGGTCATTCCATTGGCGGGGCCGCCAACGGCGACGAAAGAGCCTTCGTAGCTCAGGAACTGGATCACCATGCCGTTTTTGACCAGAGCCATACCGTCGGGCGAGCCATTCTGAATGCCATTGACCGGATAAGTGAATACAACTGTGCCGAAACCATTACTTTGGTTGGGGATCACGCCGCTCAGGTTGCGCGTATTGTAGGGGGCGCCGTCAGCGCCGTTGTAAAGCCAGATCTGATAGCCCGTCAGATCTACGCCTGCCGTACCCGCGATTTCGATAAATTCGTTGACGTCGGTTCCTACATTATCGTAGTGGATTTCGTTGAACCAAACCATTTCCATGGGGCTGCCGTCGTCGCAAAGGTCAGTAGCCGTCAGGGTGGCGGGCGCGGGCGTCGGGTCCGAGCAGTTGATGGTGATATTGGCAGGCAGCGGCGGCGCAAACACCGGCGCGCCGTCGTCAATCACCTGAATGGTCTGCGTGTGCATGGCCATGTTGCCGCAGGCGTCGGTCGCCGTCCATATGCGGGTGATTGTTTTTTCGCCGGAGCAGGCGCCCTGCGTCATCATTTCGGAGAATACGGCCGTGACGAATCCGGGCAGCGCATTGATGGTCTGTCCGGCGTTGAGCAGGCCGGGGGATTCGGCGAGCGGGCCTACCCACGTGAAGTCGTCGGCCGTTTGTCCCGTTCCGGTTAGTTGGAGCGATTGGCCTATTGGGGGAGCCGGTTCTTGCGATACGCCCATGTCGGTCGAGGTCATGCCTGCGGCAGGGCCGTCGCCTGCGGTGAAAGGCCCTTCGTAGCTCAGCAACTGCAATACGGTATTGGGCAAGCGCACCAAAGCCACGCCGTCGTTAGGGCCGTTCTGAATGCCGTTGACCGGATAGAAAAAGGCGACGGCGCCGAAGCCGTTGCTCTGATTGGGGATCACGCCGCTGAGGGTCCGGGTATTGTAAACAACGGCATTTGCCGGGTTGGAACCGTTGTAGAGGACCAACTGGTATTGCGAAAGGTCGAGACCGGCCGTACCTGCAATTTCAATAAATTCGTTGACGTCGGCTCCCGCGTTGTCGTAGTGAATTTCGTTGATGAATATCACCGGCGGGACCTGTCCCGGATCGCAGTTGTCGGTAGCCAGCAGGGTGGGGGGGGCGGGTAGGGGCGATTCGCAGGAGAGGGTCAGGTTGGCGGGCAGCGCGCCCACAAATATCGGCGCTTCATCGTCCACAATAGTGATTTCTTGCGTCAACACGGCAAGGTTGCCGCAGGCGTCCGTGGCTGTCCAGGAGCGGAAGATCACCGACTCCTGCGGGCAACTGCCCAGTGTGATGGACGAGGCAGGCAGCACAGTTGGAGCCGGGTCGCAGTTGTCCGTCACGTTGGGCGTGTAATCCGGGATCGGATCATTACAGCTTATCGTGAGGTTTTGCGGCAGCGGGGCATTGAATACCGGCGCTTGATCGTCCACGACCGTTATGGATTGTCCGACAAAAGCGGAGTTGCCGCAGGCGTCGGTCGCAATCCACGACCTGGAGATAAAAAACTCTTGCGGGCAGTCGCCAGGGGCGATAGAAGAAATTATGACAATCTGAGGATTAGGGTCAAAATCGTCCTCTACGCTCAATACCATAGCCGGCGGAACGGGCTGCTCGCAGGGGATGGTCATGTCCATGGGCAGGGGCGCAAGGAAAACCGGCGCCATTACGTCAGGCGTAAGGGTTACCGGTATGCGCGGCGAGCACTCAGTCGCATTGGACTGACGCACGTAAAAGGTGATGGGCGCATTGACGTTGTTCACCTGAAAATTCGGGCCGACAAACAGCGGAGCGCCGCCCACAAGGTCGGCAAACCACTCGATACTGTTGCCCGGGGCGCCTACAGCTATGATGGTGACTGTGTCGCCAAGACAAACAATGGGCGGCACGGTCACTGTGGGCGGATCCAAGTTGCAATCGTCGCAATTGGAGGGTAAGTTGAGCGTAAAAACGCCATCTGTGGTACAGCCGGCGCCGTTGGTAATTTCGACGATGTATGTTCCGGCGCTGAGGCCCGATTGGTTTTGCTGGTCGGGCTGCAGGCCCGATCCGTTGGGCGTGCTCCATGCAAAGGTCAGGGGCATGACGCCGGCGGAAACCAGAAGGCTGATGGCGCCGTCATTGTTGGCGCACGTCGGATTGGTCAGCGCGACACCTTCAATTGCAGGCGGCGTCAAGGCCGTCACGCTGACCGAACCCGACAGGCTGTCGGGATTGGCGGCGCATCCGTCGGCGTCAACTACGCTGACAAGCGTTATGGAACCCGTAGCGTTGAAAGCGACCGACAAAATGCCGTCGCTGACATATCCCTGATAAGTCGTATCGCCCAGCAAAGGGCGGAAAAGCGTCACGTCGAATGGGCTAGTCCCGCCGGCGATGCTTACCGACAACTGGGCAAATCCGCCCCGGGGCGCGCAGTCCTCGGCCGGTTCGCCACTCAGAAGCGCTGTGATCGGTTTGGGTTTTACCGTTCCGTTGACGACCAGTCCGCCCGAAGTAGAGCCGATACGCATCGTACCCCCTGTTCCGGGTGTGCCGCTCACGGCGTTGCCATAGCCATAAAGGCGGAATGTCACAGTACCCGTTACGTTGTTCAGATTGGCGTTGAAGGTTTTTAGACCCGTAGAATTGGTCATGGTCTGCGTACCGAGATTGGCCGTAAAGTTATCCACGCTGCTCCGCAGCGTAGCCGTGTTAGGACCGGTGTTCGAGCTTTGCATCCAGATCTCGATGCTCGTGATATCGGCGGCAAAACAATTGCCAATCGGCACTGTGAACTGATAATAATCATTGTTCGCAATGGCGTCGTCGAGCGTGGTAGGCGCGCTGGACGAGAACCAACCGTTCGAATTGATCGAATTGGCCGCCGCCGTAGGGTTAACGCCCGGCCCGCGGCTGAGTACGCCAACGCCAACGTTGGGGGCTGAGAAATTAGAGTTGGTAGAGACCTGATTGCCGGGTTCGCCGAGCAGACTCCAAGTGATCACCTGGCCATGGGCCAAGGTCGCCAACAAAAAAAGGGTGAGGAGTGTAAAATTTTTTTTCATGAGAAAATACGATTACATAAGAGGGGAAGCACAGGCGGGGAGCGCCTGTGAATACACGGTGCAAAGGTAATTCAAGCGAGCGCATACGACAAAAGAGAAAACGCAGGCTGAACAAAACTTAACATACCGAAAGGTGAATTGAGGCAAAAATGGGTTTTGTCATCGCGGATACCGAGTTTCAGTGCGATGAATAGGTAAGCGCAAGGGCTTAGGATTTCTGAAATTGGGCTTCAGTCCTCTGCGTCGCTTTCCATTGAAAAGAAAAAAGGAGGCGTCATGGCGTTTGGGATTTTGCGCAATCCCGCTACCGCAAACGGATTTTCTGTTTTTAGGAAAAAAGGGCATGGGGCTGGGGCGCGAGTTGGGAACAGCCCCGCCCCCAACTCGCGCCCCAGCGCTGGCTCCTTGCGTAGCTGTTTGCCGATCGCAAAAGGGCGCGGGCTTGGGGCGCCTGGCGCCGTACCGGCGGGCGCCAGGCCAAGTCTTGTAATCAGATAGCTCGAGCCATTAGGGTCCAGTAAACTGTCTTTGTCGGGCGTCGATCACTTTTTTTTGACCAGAAAACGCTTCAGCTCTGTAAAGGGAACGAACAGGTCAATCTGCCCGGCGGCATAGGGCGCGATCTCGTAGGGAGGGTAACCGAAGACTATGCCTTTTCCCGTGAGGTAAAAATTTTCGGTAATCGGGATGCTCGGCACGAAATAGTACCCTTCTATCGACTCGTTGGATTTGAGGCCGGCGCGGCGTCGCGCCGCGCGTTGCAGCGCCGCCTCCAGAGCGCTTTCGTATCCCGAGCTCAGTACGTCCGGGAGGGTCAAAGGCCGCATTTCTTTGAGGTCGTAAGTGGCAAACTCGATGGCATACATGCCATGCGCTCCACCCATGTACAAGTAGGTGAAGTAACCGACGCTAAGCGTTTGATCCTGATTGTATAGGATTTGTATCTGGTCCTCAGACTCGTAATTGTAAGCGAATTCGGGCGCGTCTGTATCCGGCTCCAAACGACCGACTTCTTCGCGGTATTTTTCGAACAATTGATCGCGCAGGCGCTCAAAGGCTTTTTCGAAACTGGGGCAACAACCGGCTGCAAAATCTTCGTCGCCAACGGTTCTTCGCAAAAAAGTATTGTTGAGGAAGTCCTGAACGCGCCGCGAGGCGCCGGCGGGCTTGAGCCAAAAAAGCGACAGCGAGGCGGTAGGGGAGTCCTCGGTATCGGGTTTGAGGCGCAGCGCGTCGCTTAGGGCGCCTCCGGCAAAGGGGACCGATCCTTCGGGATAGCGCTCGCGAAGGGTTACGGGAAAACTGCGCTTGCCGCTGGAATCAACCCAGGAGCCTTGCCAGTTGTCGTTCAGACGCATGGATCCGAGTATCTCCCAGCCGACGGACTCTTCCAGGACGATCAATCCGCTGCTGTCTCTGTAGCCATATAGCTTGATGGGTTCCTGATACTGGTCGTAGGCATAGGAGCCAAAAAAGTAAGGCGCGCTGATCGTTGCGCCTTGGGGATCGACGTAGGGACGCGTCAGTTCGTGGAGGTTGAACGCAACAGGCTGCTTGCCGATCTCGCCCTCGAGACGCCAATAGCGGTATTGAAGGGCGGGGCGTTGGGCAAGGGCTTGTGAGAGGATAGTCATCCAAAAGAGCGAACAAATGAGGGAACGCATGGCTGAAATGTGCGATAGTTGTTTAGAATAAATTCTCAAAGGTAAATCCTCGCGAGAAATTGTGCCGATTTAAAACAATGCGCTACCTTTGCCTCGCTTTTTTTATATTTCATTTCACATTTTTCACGATTTAACAGTCTCAACATGATAATTGGCGTACCAAAGGAAATAAAAAGCAATGAAAACCGGGTAGCGGTCACACCCGCAGGCGTCATGGAATTTGTGCGCAGGGGGCATACGGTGTATGTGCAGAGTGCCGCAGGCATAGGGAGCGGGTTTGAGGATCAGGATTATGTTGAAGCCGGCGCCAACATACTCAATACAGCCGATGAAGTGTGGGCGATTGCCGAGATGATCATGAAGGTCAAGGAGCCTATCGCCGAGGAGTACGGACGTTGTCGCCCGGGTCAGTTGATCTTTACGTATTTCCACTTTGCCTCCAGCGAGGAGTTGACGCACGCTATGATCAAAAGTCGCGCTACCTGTCTGGCTTATGAGACTGTAGAAACCCCCGACCGCCAACTGCCGTTGTTGATCCCCATGTCAGAAGTGGCTGGGCGTATGGCGGTGCATGAGGGCGCCAAATTCCTGGAAAAGCCTGTAAAAGGACGCGGCGTGCTGCTCGGCGGCGTGCCGGGCGTCGAACCCGGAAAGGTGCTGGTGATCGGCGGCGGCATCGTAGGTACGCAAGCCGCCAAAATGGCCGCCGGTCTTGGCGCTCAGGTTACCATTCTCGACGTCAACCTGGCCCGGCTGCGTTATCTGAGCGATGTGATGCCTGCCAACGTGATTACGATGTTCTCCAGCGAGTACAACATCCGGAGGCTCATTCAGACCCACGACCTGGTCATCGGAGCGGTATTGATACCTGGCGCCAAAGCGCCCAAACTGATCACCCGCGACATGCTCAAACTCATGCGCCCGGGCACCGTCATGGTGGATGTGGCGGTGGATCAAGGCGGATGTTTTGAGACGACGCGCGCCACCACGCATGACGAACCAATTTACGTTGTAGAGGATGTGGTGCACTACTGCGTGGCCAACATGCCCGGCGCCGTGCCGTTTACCTCTACGGTAGCGCTTACCAACGCTACGCTTCCGTACGCATTGCAATTGGCTGGCAAGGGTTGGAAAAATGCGTGCATGCAAAACCGCGAGCTATTGCTCGGACTCAATATCGTGAATGGCAAGGTGGTCTATAAAGCTGTGGCCGATGCTTTCAACCTGACGCTGCATGAGGTGAAGGACATCCTCGGAGTCGAGTAAATGTCTTTCGCTCGCTGCAAGCGCGGGCGGGAAATTTTTTGCGCACAGCGCTTGCCCGGCGCGGCGGCCGCAGGCGTTCGGCCGCCGCGCTTTTTCCCCCTTTTGGGCACGCGCTTTTTTTCTGAAAAAAATGGCGCGGAAACGCGGGCGGCGGGCGCGGGTCAAGCGCTTGTTTCGCGCGGGTTGGCCGGTTTGTGTTGAAGTGTCGCAACCCAGTTGCGGAGCATGCGCAAGCCCTGGAAGGTCAATACTGATTCGGGATGGAACTGCACCCCCCACAAGGGCAGCGAGGCGTGGGCGAGGGCCATCACTTCGCCCGATTGGCTACGGGCGACGACGCGCATGGCCGAGGTTTGGGGGCAATGTAATATGAGGGAGTGATAGCGCATGACCTGAGTAGGCGACTCAATACCGGCAAACATGGGGTGCGCTTCGAAGTAGATCATGTCGGTCTTGCCGTGCATGGGTTGGCGTGCATGCGTCAGCGTGGCGCCGAAAAATTCGCCAATGGCTTGCATACCGAGGCAGACGCCGTAGAAGGGCATGCGGTCGTGCATCGCTGCGATGAGTTCGGGCATGATGCCTGCGTTCGCCGGCCGGCCGGGTCCGGGCGACAACACAACGCCTTCGTAGCTCCGGCGCATGATGTCGGACACGCTACAAGCGTCATTGCGCAGCACCTCGCAGGTCGCGCCGCACTGAAGCAGGTAGTCGCGCAGGTTGAAGGTGAATGAGTCGTAGTTGTCTAGCAGGAGGATACGGGGCTGGGTCGGGCCGCCGCTGCGTTCAGTATTCGATGCCGTTGCCGGGTCTGCGTCCGCGTTCGGGATCATCTTGCACTTCTCTTTTGTAATTGTTGGGGAGTTTTTCGATGCGGGCTTCGCCGTCGGCTGCCGCTTTAGGATTGTCGGTCTGTCGGCCTCTATCTATTTCGTCGATGAGGCCCATAGAGGTCTGCCAGGTTTCTTTGATGTACGGCAATATGCGGCCGCCGTAGTCTTTGAAATAGTCCGGCATTTTGGCAAGGGTATCGTAAAAGGTGGAGGCCTCTTTGGTCTGTTGATTGATGAGGCGGGCGCCGTCGAGAAACCAAATGACCGCACTGTAAAGCAACAAGCCGAATAGGGCGCCGGCGGCGGCTCCGGCCAATTTGTTGAGCGCGCTGAGGTAAAGGGTGGCGAGGATTTGGTCTAAGCCGCTTTTGAGGATGCGCGACAAGAGCCAAAGCACAACTAAATTGACGGCAAAGGCCAATAGGTTGAAGCCGGCATTATCTGAGTTAGAGACGCTTTTGAGGATGGAGGCGGTGAAGGGGGTGGCGCGAATGGCGATGACCAGACCAAATGCAAAAAAAAACACGGTTGCCAGCACGCCGATAATGCCTTGTGAGGAACCTTGCCATCCGGCAACCAATACAATAAGGACAAAGCCGATGTCGATCCAGGTCACTGCTGCGGTCTTTTGTTACAAAGGTACGGGTATTTCGTCATCAAACGCATACAAAATCGACGAACAGAGGCGAAAACCTCAAATATTCCACGAACTTTGCGCTCTAAGCGGCGAAGCTATCGCTCAATCCCCCGGCATATGATTTTCAATAGCCTGACTTTTTTGGTTTTTGCGCTTGCCTTTTTCCCCCTGTATTTTGCAACGCGGGGTCGGGCGCGGCTGGGTTTGTGTCTGGCAGCCAGTTATGTATTCTACGGTTGGTGGGATTGGCGCTTTTTGTCTCTGATCTTGATATCGACGCTTCTGGACTGGTTTTTTGGGATTTGGCTGACGGGTATTCATGCGCCGGATGCGTTGCGCGCGCATGCCTCTCGCCCTTTGTTCAGGCCCATCTTCGCCCTTGCGCAGTCTCCTTTGCTCAAGCGGGTTTCGCCGCGGGGGGTGTTGATGTTTAGCGTCGTAATGAATCTGGGGATTTTGGGTTTTTTTAAGTATTTCAACTTTTTTGCCGACAATTTTGCGCTGCTGTTGCAAAGCGTAGGGCTCAAGCCGGGTTGGACCACGCTCAATATTGTGCTGCCGGTGGGCATTTCGTTTTATACGTTTCAGTCGATGTCATACACGATTGATGTGTACCGCAGACAACTGGACTGGGAGCCGTCGTTGTTGCGCTTTGCGACGTATATTGCGTTTTTCCCGCAACTGGTGGCCGGGCCTATTGTGCGCGCGTCTGATTTCTTGCCGCAATTGCGTCGGGATAGGGGCTGGGATGCGGAGCGGTTTTACTCGGGTTTGGGTCGCGTGATTTGGGGCATGTTCAAGAAGGTGGCGGTGGCCGATTCGCTGGGGCCGTTTGCGGATCAGGTATTTGACACGCCGCATGCTTTCGGCGGATTGCACGCGTGTATTGGCTTGTTTTTTTATGCTTTTCAGATTTACTGCGATTTTTCGGGATATTCGGACATGGCGATAGGGTTGGCGCGTATGATGGGCTTTCATTTTCCGGAAAACTTCCGGACGCCTTATTTTTCACGTAGCTTTTCGGAGTTTTGGACCCGCTGGCACGTATCGCTATCGTCGTGGTTGAGGGATTACCTGTACATCCCCTTGGGCGGCAATCGGAGGGGCGTTCGGATGACTTACCGGAATAATATGCTCACCATGTTGATCGGCGGGCTATGGCACGGAGCCAACTGGGCGTTTGTATTTTGGGGTTTTTTGCACGGGTTGTATTTGATCGTGCAGCGGGTTGCGGGGCCGGTTTGGGCGCGCGCGGCGCGTTTGTTTGGGTTGCCCCGGCTGCTGGTTGCCGGTATAGAGATGGGCGCGGTGTTTGCGTTGACCCTCCTGGGTTGGGTGTACTTTCGCAGCGGGAGCGTGGGTTTGCAGGGCGGCGATAGTTTTGGCGCGGCCCATGCAGTCTTGGGCGCGATTTTTGGGGGTGAGGGTTATGGATTTGGAGCGGTGACCAATAAGTTTCAGGCGATCAAAGGTTTGCTCTTGATCGGCTTGTTGTTGACGGCCGAACTGGCCAACATGCGCGTGCGCTTGAATGATCTTCAGGCGCGCCATCCGGTTTTTCGGGCGGTATCCTACGCGCTGCTGCTGTGGTTAATTGCATTGTTCGGCTCGTTTGGAGCCAACGCATTTATTTATTTTCAATTTTGAGGAGACATGAAGGGAGGTCATTTATGGTGGTTGGCACTTTTTGTCTTGATCCTCTGGGGCGGCGACCGGCTGGGGGGGCTGGCCCTGCGGAAGGTTGTGGAGCGTAGCGGATTTCGGTACGCGCGGCAATATCGGGGCGATGCGCGGGCGGATGTGGTATTGGCGGGTAATTCGCGAGGGCTGGGTTTTTACCAACCCGAAATCGCGCGGCTCACTGGCTGGACGACGTACAACATGAGTTACAACGGATTGTCGGGCGAGTTGTTTGAATCGCTTTTGCGCGATTATCTGGACCAATATCCGGCCCCGGATGAGTTGTGTGTGGAGGTAACGATGTGCTATCGATCGTCTGGCGCTCTTGTGGCCGGCATGACGCCATTTGCTCGGCCGGGCTCGGCATTGGACGCGCTGATTCGGCGCCGTAGTCCGGCGACCTGGTGGAGCGCTCGCCTGTCGGCTCTTTTTCGGCACAACGGCGAGCCTTTTCAGCGCGCGCTGTACTATCTGAATCGCAGCGACGAGGACTGGCTGCTGGATCGCGTGATCAGCCCGGAGTTGGCGGCACGCGTAAGCGCGGATTCGTTAAATATTCGGATCGACGAGTCGGGCTATCGGGCTATGGTTGCGGGCATTCGCGCGGCGCAGTCGCGCGAGGTGAAAGTGCGGCTGATCATTGCGCCATATGCGCCCGGGTACAGGGTGGAGGGTCTCGAAGCGCTGAAAATCCGCTTGAAGGCTGACGTCGGCATCGAGGTGGAGGACTATGCCGGGGCTTTGGACGATATGCGCTACTTTGGGGATTACAATCACATCAATTTGGCCGGCGCTGCGGCTTTTATGGCCATGATTTTTCCTTAGACGGCTCTTTTTTTGAAAAAAAATGACGTCTTAGCGGGAAATTTGGATTTTTGCGCAAACATTCATTTGTATCTGACGGGCATGTGGCCTATTTATCGAAAGGAGATTAACGCATTTTTTTCCGGTCTTATCGGCTATCTGATCATTGGCGTATTTTTGATCGCTACGGGTCTGGTATGCTGGGTGCTGCCGGACACGGGTATTCTGTACGACGAATATGCCGCTTTGGATCGCTTGTTCATTTCCTCGCCCTTGATTTTGGCTTTTCTTATCTCGGCGGTGACCATGAGGAGTTTTGCGGAGGAGCGGCAAAGCGGCGCCATCGAATTATTGACCACCAAGCCCATTGAAGACTGGCAGATTGTGTTGGGCAAGTATCTGGCCGGCATGACTTTGATT
Organism: Saprospiraceae bacterium; assembly: GCA_046296435.1. Taxonomy (GTDB): domain Bacteria; phylum Bacteroidota; class Bacteroidia; order Chitinophagales; family Saprospiraceae; genus M3007. Next base: position 11,676 of record JBKBLI010000007.1, read on the forward strand.
GTATTTGCCTTGCTGCCAACGTTGCTGTATTACTACACGGTGTATCAGTTGGGAGCGCCCAAAGGCAATCTGGACTCCGGCGGTATTGCAGGTTCATACATCGGACTGATGTTGTTATGCTCTGCATTTACATCAATTGGAATTTTTGCTTCTTCGCTGGCCTCCAATCAGGTGGTGGCGCTGGTTATTTCGTTGTTGATCTGCATTTTTTTTTACGAAATCGTCGGGGCCATCAGTTCGCTTCCGGTTTTTTTTGGGAAAACAGATGACTTTATTCAGTCTCTCGGCATGGCGTATCACTACGACGCGCTTAGCCGCGGATTGATTGATACGCGCAATGTGATCTATTTTATTTCGATAACGGCTGTGTTTTTTGCTGCGACGCTGCTGTCTTTAGATCGGCGTAAGTGGTGATTTTTTAAAAAATAAAAATGGCAAAGAATGCGGGCTGCGCCGGATGCGGGCCGAACCTTGTATCTGGTTGGATGGCCCTCAAGCCCCAATGCCATCAAATACGCAAGGACACTGTGTGAGCGGCCGCCCGCATGCTGCTACCCCAACGGGGTTGGGTGAATACAAGGCCTATAATGATATCGCATATGAAAGTAACTGCCGCGCAAATAGCGCAATTGATCGGAGCGGAAATTGAGGGCGACCCCGACGCTTGGGTAAGCCGTCCGGAGCGTATTGAACAGGCCGGGCCGGGCGATCTGGCTTTTTTGGACAATGCGCGCTATGAGCGCTACGCTTACGAGACAGAGGCATCGGTGTTGTTGGTATCCCGTGAGTTCAGGCCCGCCCAAGCGGTCAAGCCCACGTTGCTCAGGGTTGCTAATGTGCGAGAAGCGCTGGCCTTGCTTTTGGAGGCATTTGCGGGTGCAGAAAATGGGAATAAGCAAGATACAAGGGTCAGCGACCGTGCGGCGGTTAGCAACTCCGCACAGATTGGGGCTGGGGCGACGATCGGCGATTTTGCCGTAGTAGAAGCCGGCGCAGTAATTGGCGCCGGCGCGGTGATAGGGGCCCAGGTTTTTGTAGGTCGGCAGGCGCGTATCGGGGCGTGGACAGTGGTCCACCCCGGCGCCCGGATCATGGCCAATACTGAGATTGGCGAGCGTTGTATTATTCATCCCAACGCCGTGCTGGGCGGCGACGGTTTTGGTTATGCGCCGCAGGCTGACGGTTCGTGGAAAAAAGTGCCGCACGTCGGCCGCGTAATATTGGAGGACGATGTCGAGATCGGCGCCTGCGCCTGCGTTGACCGCGCGGCCATCGGAGTCACCCGTATCGGCGTCGGCGTCAAAATTGACAATTTGGTCCATATCGCCCACAACGTCGAAGTAGGCCCCCATACGGCCATAGCCGCTCAGGCCGGAATAGCAGGCAGTAGCAAATTAGGCGCGAAGGTTCAGTTGGGCGGACAGGTTGGTATTGCCGGTCATTTGCAGATTGCCGACGGTGTCCGCATACAGGCGCAAAGCGGCGTCGCTTCGCACGTCAAAGAGCCTGGCAAGGCGCTCTTTGGCGCTCCGGCCATAGACTATGCCGACTATGTGCGCGCTTACGTGGTTTTCAAGAATTTGCCGGAACTCCAGCGCAAAGTGCGCGAATTGGAAAAGATTGCAAATGGGCCAAAGGAAGTATAAGCTGCTGATTTACAAATCCTTGCATCAGGTTTTCCATTATTTAATGTTGACTTAATATAGGGTTAACATTCTGATAGTTGTTTTGCATCGATTTTTGTCAAAACACTATTGTATGCAGCAATTTTATTTACGATTTTTTTCTGTCCTACTTGCGTGGTTTTTTTGTTCGTTTTTGTACAGCCAAACCGGTACTTTAGTAGGTTCGGTCATTGACGGAGAAACCAAAGAGTTGCTCATCGGCGCTACAGTTAGGGTGCCTCAAGCCAATACGGGAGCACAGTCAGATTTCAATGGGTTCTACACGATACGCAACTTAGAGCCGGGTAATTACACTTGCGTGGTTTCTTACTTGGGTTATGAAGATGTTACGATTACCGATATCGAGGTCAAAGCCGGCGAAAGTACGTCTTTAGATATTGTGCTTTCAACCAATTCGTTGGTGATGAACGAAGTGACGATCGTAGAGTACCGCAAAACCAATACGGTCTCGGCAGTGCTTCTGGAAGTCCGCCAAGCCAAGCAAGTGGTTAGCGGCGTATCGAGCCAACAGATTCAAAAGTCGCAGGATAATAACGCTGCGCAAGTTTTGCAGCGCGTGCCGGGTATTACGATCGCCGAAAGCCGCTTTGTGATGATTCGCGGTCTGAACGAACGCTACAACAACGTCATGGTCAATAACGTAACGGCGCCCAGTACCGAGATTGACCGCCGTACTTTTTCGTTCGACCTGATATCGAGCAGTTCGTTGGATCGGATGTTGATTTACAAATCCGGCACGCCTGAGTTGCCCGGAGATTTTGCGGGCGGCGTGATTAAATTGTTTACCATCGAAGATGTGGAGCGCAATTTCACCAAGTTGAACGTAGGCGTGGGCTATCGGGTGAATACCACAGGCGGCGATTATTTCCAGAGCCAAGGCTCATCTACAGACTTTCTCGGATTTGACAGCGGCTTTCGCCGCCTGCCCTCTGGCTTTCCATCGACATTTGCTTTTCAGTCTTTAAGTCCGGTATCTGAAGAGCGCATGATGCAGGCGCGACGCCTCCCCAACAATTTTGTGGCCAATCGCAGCACAGCGCTGCCTGATCATTCTATTGGTCTGAGCATGGGGCGCAATATCAAGATGAAAAACGGTATGCGCCTGGACGTCATCAACAACCTGAGTTGGTCAACGAATTTCCAATATTACAAGCGCGAGTTCAATCGCTTCTTTGCATGGGAGCCGCCATTCGAGGTGCCCATCGACCTTCGCTTCGAGTTTCTGGACGACGTATATGAGAAGCAGAACCGCGTTTCACTCTTGTCCAATTGGCGTCTGAAGGTCAGCGACCGCAGCACCATTACGTTCAAAAACCTGTTCAACCAGATAGGCGAAAACGAAACCATCCTTCGTAACGGCGAGGACTTTATTCGGGCAAACGACCAATTGCGCAACTATTTGCTGGGGTATCGTTCGCGTTCGATTTATCTGGGCCAATTCGAGGGGTTGCATGAATTGAGCAATCGCCGGAATCTCAGATGGGTACTGGGCGGCTCGGTGCTCTCAGAGAGCGAGCCTGATCTGCGTCGTTTCCGCACGTTCCGTCCCAAAGACGGTTCTGAAGAGGGCTTCATCATGCAGTTGCCGCCATCTTCCAACCTGTTTGAGACAGGTCGCTACTTTGGTAATATGCTGGAGTTTGCCGGCACGCAAGGGTTGGATTATTCCTGGACGGCTAAGATTTACGATAATAACAAAAAAATGCTGCTCCGCGGCGGCTATTTGGTGGATTATCGCAACCGCAGATTTGACTCGCGTTATTTCTCCTATCTATATCCGGGCTTCTTTGATCCGATTCAAGGCGAGCGTCTGCGCCGCCTGCCCCTCTCGCAGATATTTAGCAATGAAAACATCAGTACAAGAGACGGCTTCATCCTCTCTGAAGGCACGCGCCCTATCGACTCCTACACAGCGAGCAGCTTCACTTCTGCCGGTTATGTCGGCGCCGAATTCCCCTGGCGGCGCTTTGACCTGTCTATGGGCTTCCGCGGCGAATTTAATGTACAGCAGGTGAACACTTCTACCGACGCCGGTACCGTAGAGGTCAACAATCCGGTGTTTGCCCCGCTGCCGTTTTTCAACGCAGGGTACAATATTGGCCAATCCTCTATATTGCGTTTAGCCTACAGCCGCACGGTGAACCGCCCCGAATTTAGGGAGTTGGCGCCCTTCCTCTTCTACGATTACAAACTTGAGGCGGGACGTATTGGCGAGCCCAACCTGCGTTCGGCATTCATACACAATCTGGATTTGCGCTATGAGATATACCAGCGCCCTGGCGAAACTTTCAACATCGGCGCTTTCTACAAGTATTTCACTGATCCGATCGAGAATAAGACCATCATCACGACCGAGCAGCCCAACTTCACATATATCAACGCCAATTTTGCCCAAAACTACGGCGTTGAGATTGAATATCGCAAGTCCCTGCGCGGTCTGACCAATAGCGGCTTCTTAGATCGCTTCTCGGTCAATACCAATGCTTCGTTAATCCGATCAGTAGTGGACTTGGGCGAGCAGGCCGCCGCACAGGATCGCGTGCGCGCACTGCAAGGCCAGTCGCCTTACATCGTCAATTTCGCGCTTTACTACGACGACGCCAAAGAAAACGGCCTCTCCGGCAGTCTGGTTTACAACATTTTTGGCGACCGCATCTACTCGGTAGGCGACGTAGTATTCCCTTCGATTTATGAGCTTTCGCGCCATAGCCTCGATCTGACCTTTACCAAGCGTTTCAATCGCATGGCCTACAAGTTAGGCATCCAGAACCTGCTTGACGCGCCTTTCCGATTCTTCGAAGATTCCGACCGAACCGAAAAAATTGATCGCAACCGCGACAATCCGATCATCGTATTCCGTCGCGGTCAATTGATCAGTTTCGACATTTCGTACGATATCAATAAAAAGTAAACAACTCATTCATCACATTTCAAAAGTTCAGTTCACATGAAAAAACTATTGAGTATTGCCGCGCTATTTGCTGCGCTTGCATTTGTCGTAGTCTCTTGCAAAAAAGATGACGACAATAAAGATGACAACCAAAACACGCTGGTTGAATTGACGGGCGATCTCACGACACGCACCCTCACTGCCGACAAAAAATACCTGCTCAAAGGTCAGGTGTTTGTGCGCAGCGGTCAGACGCTGACCATCGAACCCGGCACGGTTATCCTTGGCGACCGTCGCACAAAAGGCACCTTGATCATTGATCGCGGCGGTAAAATTGAAGCAAACGGCACGGTTGAGAAGCCTATCGTTTTCACCTCTTCACTGGAAGAAGGCATCCGCGACCGCGGCGACTGGGGCGGTTTGGTGATCCTCGGTAATGCTGCTTGCAACCAGATCGACCCGGCTGTTGAAGGTATCACTCCGGCTGTAGTATTTGGCGCCAATCCCAGCAACTCCGTTGGCCCTAAAGTGGCTAACGACGAAGAAAGTTCTGGCACCTTGCGCTATGTTCGCGTCGAGTTTGCCGGTATCGAGTTGACACCCAACAACGAAACCAACTCCATCACTGTTGGCGGCGCAGGTCGCGGTACGGTGATGGAATACTGCATGGTTTCTTTCGGCGGCGATGATGGCTTTGAGTTCTTTGGCGGCACGCACAACGCCAAGTACTTGGTATCTTTCTGCACGTGGGACGACGACTTTGATATCGACTACGGTTGGACTGGCAACGTACAGTTCGGTCTTGCGATTCGCTACCCCAGCTACGCCGACCAGTCTCAGTCGAACGGTATCGAGACGGACAACGGCCCCAACGACAACGACGTACAGCCTTACACCACGGGCGTAGTGTCCAACCTGACGCTCATCGGGCCAATTGCTAACGGAACCTCCGTTTCTCAGGCAAACAACGCTTTTGCGGCCGACTTCCGTCGCCGCACTGGCCTGTCGGTCTTCAACTCTGTTATGGCTGGTTTCCGTTTTGGTATCCGCTTCAACCAAGCCTCTGTATTGGGTCAATACCAAAACGGCGTAGGCGTATTGGCTAACAACCTGCTCATCGCACCCGCTACGACTTACAGCGCCGGTTCGGGTGTCAATGTGGCCGACGTAAAAGCTTACTGGGAAGATGCCGCTCGTAACAACGCTTCGATTGAAGGCGCCGTTAACGACGCCGTTTACACGGCTGCCGGTCTGAACCCCAACTGGTTCTTCGGTTCGCGTCTGGCTGACCAATACCCCTCCAACCCCTCTTTTGGAGTGTCGAGCGGTACGATTACGACGGGCGCTTCGTTCGCCAACCCCAAGTTCTCCGAGCCTAACCGCACTGCCTTCTTCAACAAGACGGTTAACTACCGCGGAGCTTTTGGCGCGACCGACTGGTCTGACGGCTGGGCTGAGTTCGATCCGGTCAACAAAAAATACTAATTTTTTGACATTCGTAAAAAAGACTTGTCGCGCAATAGCGTGGCAAGTCTTTTTTATTTGTAAGGATAGCGCATGCGTCGCTCGTATCCTCGAAACAGTGTCGCCCCTCTCCCCCCCCTAAAAAATATGCGCTCCCGATCCTTTTTTCGCTTTAAAACAGCCGGTTTGGATGTTTGCCTTTAATTTTGGGTAATCGTTCAAACCAAACAATCCATCAACAACGCTTATGATCAGAAACGTGATTATTCTCGCCACACTTATTGCCGCAGCCCTGCATGCATGCCAAATTGGCTCCAATCGACAATATGGGCAAAAACCCGACCCCGATACCGAAAGTCAAATGCTCAACCGCATCATTCGCTATTGCGGTTACATGCCCAAAAAAGCCAATCACCTCACCAAGTTCAATGCAGTGTACGACACCTTCTACATCGACCAGGCAGGAAAACACAAAATTGACCTAATGTATCAGGACGAAAAAAAAGGCGATACATATTTACTGGTGAGCCGTATTGCCCCAAGTCTGAAGGCCAAACGCGTGGCCATCGGAATCAAACTGCGCATGGAGAACGACTCGCTCATCCGTTACGAAGAAGTATTCCGCACCTGGAAAATGCCTGAAGAAGAGCTAAGTGTCAAAGGAGCCATGCTTTTCAACAAAATGGTCGCAGGCAAGGACCTCAGCCCCTACTATCCGCAAAACTCCGGGAAGGAAGATTATATCGAATTCCCGGACCCCCAGACGCATTTCGATGTAAATAAGCGCCGCTGGGTCAGCGCCTTGAAAGCCGCCGGGGAAAAAGCTGACCCGCTCTATCAATAAGCGCCAGGTCGAGCAGCCGGCATCACAAAGCTGCCCGGTTGCAAAAACGATAAGCAAAGCGAAAACCGAAAATGGGCTTAGACTTTAGCTGGGCTTTATCCCGGGGATAAGTCTCAGGCCCATTTTTTTTATCGTCGCGCACCCACGCCATGCGCCCGTTTTTACGCCCCTTTTATCCCAAAAAAGAAGCCGGTTCAGGCCCCGCGCCATCGGTTGCAGGAGTCGGACCAAACAGGCCGCCTCCCAACTCCTCCCCCCCCTGCGCCGGACGTCGGCACGCCCCGCAGACCTGCGCATCTGCTCGGCGCCGCTTATGTTTGCGCCGCAGCCCGGAAGGCTCAAGAGTCTAGAAGAACACAGTTGTCTAAAACTTATCGCAACAAAAAGTCGTTATTAAAAAAAAACAATAGGCCTGAAACTTTTTATCGCTTTTGCGCCTTTTAGTTAGGCTTTGGGTAACGTAAAAATTGCAAAAATATAGCCAAACTTGGCGTCAATGCGAAGCGCTTGAATTAATCCGTCACCGACATTTACGCTTTGGACAGGGGCTGCCGCTCCGAATATAAACTTCGTATTTTGACATGCGTCAACTTAAGATTGCCTCGAAGATTACAGTGCGCGAAAGCGAGTCGCTTGAGAAATATCTCAACGATATCAGCCGCATCCCGATACTTACGCCCGACGAAGAGGTCGAGCTTGCGCGCAAGATCCGCGAAGGAGACCAAGACGCCCTGCGCCGATTGACCGAAGCCAATTTGCGCTTTGTGGTATCTGTCGCCAAACAGTACCAAAATCAAGGCCTGTCGCTTTCCGACCTCATCAACGAAGGCAATGTTGGGCTGGTCAAAGCGGCGCGCCGCTTTGACGAAACCAAAGGATTTAAGTTCATCTCCTATGCCGTATGGTGGATCCGTCAGAGCATCCTGCAAGGCATCGTAGAGAATAGCCGGATGGTGCGTATGCCTGCCAACAAATCCAGCGCATATCACAAGTTGCACGCCATCTACAGCGAATTCGTACAAAAGCACGAGCGCGAGCCAAACCCAGACGAAATGGCCGAGTTGGCCAAAACACATGTCAAAGATGCGCAAGCGTTCCTGAACGACACCTCCCGACACTATTCGCTCGACGCCCCCCTGCCCGGGGCCGACGAGGGCAGCATTACCCTGCTTGATTCCCTGCAGATCGCCGACGACGCATCGCCGACAAGCGGCTTGATGGAGGAGTCCGTACGCAAAGAGATTGAAAAAGGATTGGAAAAATTGCCACCTCGCGAACTCGAGATCGTCGCCTCCTTTTACGGGCTGAAAAATTGCACCCAGATGTCGGTGGATGAAATCGCCGAATACTACGGCCTCTCGCGCGAACGCGTGCGCCAGATCAAAGAACGCGCGCTGCGCCGCTTGCGCAAAGTTTTTGACGGCGCAGATCTGATGATTTGATCGTTTCGCACAATTTAAGCTATCTTTGTCCCGACCATCCACAGAGACCGAACCCGAAGAAGAGGCCTTCGGTTCGGTCTTTTTATTAAATTGGCCCATATTTTTCGGATTTAAATATGAAGTTGCCTGAGCCCATCTCCGCGCGCGATCTGGCCGAGCGATTCGGCGCCCGAATCATCGGCAATCCAAACATCGTCGCCACCGGAATTAACGAAATACACAAAGTCGAACCCGGCGATATCGCCTTCGCCGACCACCCCAAATACTTCGAAGCCACTATCAATAGCCCCGCGAGCATCATTCTGCTCAATGCCGAGGCCCCATGCCCCCCCGAAAAGGCCATCCTGGTGCTCGACGACCCCTTCGACGCTTACGATACCCTCGTACGCGAGCGCCGTCCCTTCAGTCCCGCCGCGACGCGTATCAGCCCTTTAGCCCAAATCGCGCCCGACGCCATACTCGAACCCGGCGTCGTGATCTGCGACTATGCCGTGATCGGCCCGGCGTCCTACATACAAGCCAACGCTTACATCGGCGAGTATACCCATATCGGCGCCCACGTCCGCATCGGCCCCAATTGCTCCATCGGGGCCGATGCCTTTTATTTCAAGAAATACCCAGACGGATCCCTCCGCAAATGGCGCTCTGGCGGCCGGGTGATCATCGAAGATCACGCCGACATCGGCGCTTGTTGTTCGATCGACAAGGGCGTCAGCGGCGACACCGTCATTGGCGCAGGCAGCAAACTCGACGGTCAGATTCACATCGGCCATGGAGCCGTCGTCGGCAAAAACTGCCTCTTCGCCGCCCAAGTGGGTATCGGCGGCAAAACCATCATTGAAGACAACGTGACCCTGTACGGTCAGGTCGGCGTGGCGCAAGCCATCCGCATTGGCAAGGGCGCCGTAGTACTGGCCAAGTCAGGCGTCTCCAAATCGCTCGAGGGCGGCAAAACCTACTTCGGAATACCCGCCGACGAAGTCAAAGATAAATACCGCGAGTTGGCGCTGCTGCGCAGACTCGCGCGCCAGTAGCCGCCAAAGGCGACCCCTTTGAGAAAAAAACGGGGCGCGGATGCAGAGCGTAAGTTTTGTATGCGTCCCCCCCCCCGCGCCGCATATTCTTTTTTTGAAAAAAATGCCGCCACATCCGTATTAGCCCCCCGCTCATCCCCTTTTTTTACGCATCAAAATGGCCAATCCCGGATCGGAATACGCCGCGCAAATCCGCGCCGAAGCCCAGCGCCTGGGCTTCTGGGCAGTGGGCTTCGCCAAAGTCGAAAGGCTGGACGCCGAAGCCCGACGGCTCGAACAGTGGCTCCGGCAGGGCGCTCATGGGCGCATGGCATACATGGCCAATCACTTCGATCTGCGCATCGACCCCACCCGACTGGTCCCCGGCGCCCAAACGGTCATCTGCCTGGCGTTCAACTACCACAATCCGGACAAACAACACGATCCTGAAGCGCCCAAAATCAGCCAATACGCCTACGGGCAGGATTATCACGAAGTAATTCGAGACAAACTCAAAGCCCTGCTCGAATTCATGCGCCAAAATATCGGCGATATCAACGGACGCTGCTTCGTAGATAGCGCCCCCGTCATGGAAAGGGTGTGGGCAGAGAGAGCAGGGCTTGGTTGGAACGGACGCCACACCCTCACCCTGCACCCGCGCCGCGGGTCGTACTTTTTCCTCGCCGAAATCATCTGCGACCTCGCGCTGCCCGCCGACGACCCCATCCGCGACCATTGCGGCTCCTGCCGGCGCTGTATCGACGCCTGTCCTACCGAGGCCATCAGTCCGCAGGGCTACTTCTTGGACGCCTCCAAGTGCATATCCTACCTCACCATCGAACTGCGCGAGGCCATACCCGACGAGTTTCGAGGCCGTATGGACAATTGGGCCTTCGGCTGCGATGTTTGTCAAGCCGTATGCCCTTGGAACCGCTTCTCAGAGCGCCACCGGGAGCCGGCTTTCGAGCCGCATCCCGATCTGTTGAGCATGAGTAAAAGGGAGTGGGTAGAGATGACGGAGGAGACTTTTGGGCGCGTTTTTCGCAAATCTGCCGTCAAACGCGCCAAATATGCCGGATTAAGCCGAAATATCCGTTTTTTGTACCCAGAACAAACGCAAACCTAATCCCGCAATATGTCAGAACTCAACCATGCCATAGACGTATATCTGGACCAAATACGCGCCCTGCTCGAAGCCGGCAACGTAGAGGAAGCGCTCCTTGCCATCAGAAACTTAGACGAGCGCACAGGATCAGGCGTCTGGAAAGACGTGACCATCGTATCAGGCAATTTCCACAACGCCAAAAAGGCGTTCGACAAGCAACTCATCGATTTCAAGGAATTCCAGATGCAATCGGCCAAAGCGCAAAACGCGTTGGCCAGCCTGATGGACGATATCCAAAGACGGGCGCTGCGCGACGCCAAACGCCACAATGTTGAGTCGCTCAATTTCGAAGTGCCCACAGGGCAGGAGTTCGAAAAGATGATTGGCTCACGCGAAAACCTCGTCAGCGCCGGCTGGTTCGAAAACGCCATCCGGGCCATGCGGCCCGTGTGCCGCATTGTGCGCAGCGACGGCGAGCTGGGTACGGGATTCCTCACCCGCGACGGCTACATCTTCACCAACAACCACGTGCTGCCGTCGGCTGAAAAAGCCCGGGACGCACGCGTCGAATTCAATTACGAAACCGACGCTCAGGGCGTGACGCGCAGCCGCGTGTCCTACGAGATCGACCCGTCGGACTTTGTCACCAGCGACAAACACGAACTGGACTTCAGCCGCATCAAACCCATCGATCGGGCCGACGCCCCGCTCTCGCAGTGGGGCTACGTAGAGTTCGATACCGAAGCCATACCGGCCAAAGGCGACTACCTCACCATCGTGCAGCACCCCCTCGGCGGCGAGAAAAAAATCGGCCTGCGCGGCGACGAAACCATCGGCGTGTGGAAACACTATGTGTTCTACACCACCCATACCGAACCCGGTAGCAGCGGCTCGCCGGTATTCAACCAAAACTGGAAAGTCGTGGCCCTGCACCACGCCGGCCGCACCGATGCCGAGGGCGGCCTCCAGATCAACGAACAGGGCGAACGCCGCGGCGCCAACCGCGGCATCTTGTTTCGCAACATATTCGCCTACTTGGGCAACAGCAACCTACACAGCCCGGCTCGCGGCGACGCCCAGGGCGCCGAAAGCGCGAAAGGATTCGACCCATCCCCTACACCTGCTCCCATACCCACGCCTACCCCCAATCCCGCGCCCTCTCCCGGCCCGCCAATGGCGGCGCGGAGCGGGCCGCTCAAATTCGTCCTCGCCTACGACGTAGCCGACGCCGATGGGGCCAAACGCCTGCAAAAGCACCTCAACGTACTCAAACTGCAGAAAAAAATAGCCCTGTATGATGTGCATGCCGATCTGAAGTCGGGCGACGTCATGGCCGAAGCGCAGGCCCAAATGGCCGACGCCGATTACTTGCTCATTCTGGTCAGCGCCGATTTCCTGGGATCCGACTGGCTCGGCCTGGCCCTTCAGGCTCAGGAGGGCCGCAAACCGCCCATCATTCCGATCCGACTCAACGAAGCCGTGTTGGATTATACGGGCTTAGAAAAATTGCGCACCCTGCCCACGCTCAACCGCGTGATTTCGCAATTCCCCAATCCTGACGCAGGGTTTCTCGATGTGGTCAACGAACTGCGACGCCTTTTGCCTACCTGAAAAAGCGCGGAAACGCCGCAGCGCCGGGCCCGAAAAATGGCGAGAGGGTTCAGCGCGCGGGCGCGTCTCCGTCGTGTTCAAGTTTTAAAAAAACAAGCGCGAGGAGCGATAGAAAAAAACGAATGCAAGCAGGGTAAAGGCATACGCGCGTTCACCTTAGCGGCGCGCCCGGCTATAATATACAACAACGCCTGAACCTTGCGTCGCGGAAAGCGTTTGAAACGCTGCAAATCTCTGGCGCGCTCCTTTTTAGTTAACGGCAGCGATACCTTCGCGCGGCGTTTTAGCGTTTTTGAAAAAAAAGAAACTGAATAAGCATGACAAGGCTGAACCCATCTATGCGTTGTTTCAAAATACTCACTTTGTTTTTGGGGTCTTTCGTAGTGATGAGCGCTTGCGCGCAGCGGGTTGCCCCGCCTGCGCCCTCCGCTCCTGTCCCGCCGCCCGTTTCGTCGCCTGCCAGAACAGCGTTTGTTACCTGGGACAAATCATTCATTGCGCTGGGCAAGGTGAAGAAAGGCGAGAAGCGGGAGATGTTTTTTGAGTTTGTCAACACATCTGGTCAGGATATCAAGATCGATATTGTGGACGCTTGCGAGTGCACCACCCTAGAATTTCCGCGCGGTGTGATCCGGCCAGGGCAAAAAGGTCGTATCGAGGCCATTTTTGACAGCAAAGAAAAAACGGAGGACGAGACGATTGAGATCCGCGTGATTTTCGAAAACACCAATGCAGAGGGCATTCCATATATTGAGACCCTTAGATATTCCTTTGAGTTGACGCAATGAGCAAAAAGACGCCGCCCCGCAAACGCGTCAGTCCAACCACGCGGGCCAAAGCAGACGCAATCCTGGCGCAGTTGGATACACTCTACCCGGAGACGCCGATACCGTTGGACCATGAAGATCCCTACACCTTGCTGGTAGCGGTAGTCTTGTCCGCCCAATGTACCGACGAACGGGTCAATCAAGTCACGCCCGCGCTCTTTGCCCGCGCGCGTACGCCCGAAGACATGCTCAAGTTGAGCGTAGAGGAGATCCGCGAGATCATTCGCCCTTGCGGCCTCTCCCCGACCAAATCCAAGGCGATCCGGGAGCTTTCGCAGATCATTGTCGAACAGCATGGCGGACGCGTGCCCGCGACCTTCGAGGCCTTGGAGGCCTTGCCGGGTGTCGGGCACAAGACGGCTTCGGTGGTCATGTCTCAGGCCTTTGGCGTGCCGGCTTTTCCGGTGGATACGCACATACATCGTCTGGCGGCCCGTTGGGGCTTGAGCGACGGGTCGAGCGTGGAGCGCACCGAGCGCGACCTCAAAGCGGTTTTTCCTGAATTGAGCTGGAACAAACTGCACCTTCAGATCATCTTTTTTGGCAGGCAGTATTGCCCTGCTCGCGGTCACCAACCCGAAGCCTGCCCGATATGTTCCTGGGCCGGGGCCAAGGGCAAGGACCGTGGCGCGAGCAAAGGGAGCGGGAAGAAGCTCAAGACAACTGCCTAAGCAGCCATTCGCGCTCCATAAGCGGATTGGTTGTTTCGACCTGTTTGCGCAGGCGTTCGCGCTGCGACTTAGAGTAAGGGCGTAGGTGCAGCAGGCGGCGCATCATGCCGACGGTGTTTTTGTAAGCCGCTTTGCGCTCCGGATCAAGGGCCTCTTTGCGTTTGAGATAGATGCGCAGGCTATCGAGCAACGATTCGAAGGCATCGTATTCATCCTCCTCGTAGTAGATTTTGAGCAACATGGTTTTGGCGATGATGTTGAGCAGCATGTCGTCGTATTCGAAGCTGCGCAGAAGCACCTGTGCCCTGGCGTAGTCCCCTTTTTCGAAATAAATACGCGAGAGGTTAAAGTTGACGATGCTTTCGCGCTCCTTTTCGTCAGTCAGGTAAGTTTGGTAGCGCTTCACGAAGTCCTCGGCAAAGGAGAAGTCGCGGCTTTTGAGCGCAAAAGCGACAGCGTTGCCAAAGAGATACCGGTTGAGCGGTCTGAGGGTGCCGTTCTCCAAACCCCTTTGGTATATCCTCAGCGCGCGCTTGCTATATTCCGTAAATCCTTTGTTTACCTTAGCCACGCAGAAATTGAGTCCTGCCTGATAGAGCGAGCGCAGTTCGTCGGCGGGAAATCGGGTTTCGCCTTCTTCGAGCACGATGCGTTCGAAGTCGTCAAAATAGTGGTCGCCTTCCGGTTGGGAGAGCGCCTGCCAGGCATTGTAATAAGGCGCGATGGCCTCTGTTTGGAGTAGGTCGGGGTGGTTGGCCACGTGCCGCAGCGACTCCTCAAGCAGGTCGAAGCGGTAGTGCGCTTTTTGATATACCCGCCGGTGGGCGGTCATGGCGGTGCTGATCTGGAGTTTTTCGGCAATAAACCATTTGTTGAGCGCGTCGGCGGTTTCTTGCAGGTTTACCGGTGCGTTTTGGGTGATGCTCATGAGGTATTCGTACTCTTCCAGTTCGAAGTAGTAGCGGTTGCGCAGGTAGTAGCTGTTGCGCAGCGCTTGTTTTTCTAAGTATTCCTCGCCGAGTCTGTGGGCTTGCCGATATGCTTTGCTGAGGCGGCGGTTACGGAATATTTTGCACAAAATCAGTTGAAAGTCAACCGGATCGTTACTCAGGTGAGCGAACACGAGGAATTCCTCGATCGCTTTGAGCAGGAAATACATCACCTGCCGCATGTAGGCGTCGTCGTAAGGCTTATCCGGAAAGATGGCCTTCCATGCTTTTTCTTTGTCCAGATCGGTCTGTTGTAAATGGCCTTTGACCAAAAAAGTAAAAAGATTGCGTACATCCTCTCGCTGGTTGTGCGACGGCGATTGTAAAAACTTGTTGATGTCGCGAATTTCCTTTTTATTCAACGAGGCGATGATCTCAGTCAGAATACTTTTTTGCATAGCTATGAATATTTTTTTCAACAAAGGTAGTTTTTCTTGTGGTTTTTTTTTGTTAAAAAAAGTATAAAGCACGAGTGTGGCTGCGAAAACGTGCATAAAATCGAGTGATCGGCACAAAAAGTTGTTCAACAAATGTGTTTTTTTGTCTTTTTAGGGTGTCGCCGCTCGCCGCACCTTTGTATCGTCAAAAAGAACTTGCCGCTAAAATGGCGACTAATCCAAATCTCTATGACAAAGTTTGTAAGCTCGCTTAGTCTTTTGTTTGTGTGCGCCCTGCTCTCTGCGCAGGGTTGGGATAGGGTATTCCCCAGCATAGGCGGCGAGGAAGCCAGAGCTGTAGCGCCCACTCAGGACGATGGGTTTATTCTTGCAGGTTCGTATAGTTATGGCCAACAAATTTATGTGGTAAAGACAGATGCCGACGGCAATCGCCAATGGGCGCGTAATTATCCGATCGGCGTATTGGGCATTTGTAATGCAGTTGCGCAAGACGCCCAAGGAAACTTTTTCTTTGGCGGCGAGATGGATACCCTTGTGGGCGTTTTCAAACGGCGCAATTTCTTTTTGGTTAAGACGGATGTATTGGGCAAACCCATTTGGCAAAAAAACTATGGTACGGCAGATCGCGAAGTAGGCAGCGATATGCTTCTATTGGACGACGGAGGCATATTGATGTGCGGTCACAGAGAACAAGCTGACGGTAGCGAAGTTATCTTGCTGTTGCGCACCGACGCCGACGGCAACGTCTTGTGGTTCAAGACGGTGGGCGCACCCGGCAATAAGAAAAA
>JBKBLI010000007.1:27501-35221 GCA_046296435.1 Saprospiraceae bacterium
GATCAGAAGCATCACCCGGGCAACCAACGGCGATTTTGTGCTTTGCGGCGAGATCAAACAGAGCCTCGTTTCCGATTTCAATGCCTTGGTGGCGCGCATTAGCGCCGACGGGGATCTGGTGTGGGAGAAATCTTACAATCTAAATTCGACGCAAGGACAGCCTGGCGATGAGTTTGGCCGTCGGGTTATATCTGTTGACAATGGTCAGAATTTCGTCATTGCCGGCCGAACAAACAGCACTTCGCCCGGATTGGGCGGATTTGTGATGAAAATCACCTCTGACGCTACGAATGTCCCTATCTGGAGTACGGTCATCCCGGAAGCCGATTTATTTGGTTTGACCGCCGACAGAACTGGAGGTTTCTACGTTACCGGAGCGCGGGAAGTCAGCGCAACCCTGGGCGACCTGATTTTGGTCCGTCTCAGCGAGGCGGGTCAGATCATCTGGGAAAAAATCACCGGTCGGGCCGGCCCCGATCAGGGTAACGCCGTGATCAGCGACAAATATGGCGGCGCCGTAGCCGTCGGCTATTCTGAGCCGTTTGTGCTTCCTACCGGCGAGCAATTCTTCTACATGGTGCGCGCCGATGCCGAGGGTCAGGTGTTTACGAGCAAGGTAAAAGGAAAGGTATTTTTTGATCTGAACAACAACTGCGCCTTCGACGCCAACGAAAGCGGGCTGCGCAATTGGATCGTCAAGGTAAGCAATGCCGCAAACACATTTACCTATTACACGATAAGTAACGCCGCCGGCGATTACGCTATGGAGTTGGATACCGGCGATTATACGCTTAGCCTGCTGAATGCCAACAACAATTGGGCGCCCTGCTCGCCGTTGACGACTTTCAATGTGCCGCTGTTGTTCGATTCCGTAGAGGTCAATATTCCCATCCGCAGCCTGACTCCTTGTCCGTACAATGAGATTGACGTGCTCACGCCCGTGCTGCGCCGCTGCGCAAGCAATGTTTACACCGTCAATTATTGCAATACGGGCGACGTGGTTTCGGAAAATACGAAGGTGATTGTAGCGCTCGACGATGCGTTTGACTTTCAGAGCAGTTCCATTCCGGTTGCTTCGCAATCCGGTCAGGAATATACTTTTGATATTGGCGCGCTTCAGCCCGGACAATGCGGCAGATTTACGATCACTGCGTTTTTGAGCTGCAATTCAATAGCGGGGCAGGCTTATTGTGTCAAAAGCCGAATTACGCCCGACGCGTTTTGTCAACCCGGAGGATGGAACGGCGCCTATGTGGAGGCGCGGGGCGAGTGCGTAGGCGGCTCGGTGCGCATGTACCTGCGCAACAAAGGCGTCAATCCTACTTCGGATGTGGTCGAATTTGTAATAGCCGACGATGTGGTGATGTTAGTCCCACCCAGTTCGTCGTTCAGCATACTGGATCCCGGACAAGAAGTGCAGGTTTGGTCAGGCGATGCCGACGGCTCGACCATTCGCATTATCGCTACGCAAGAGTCGACGTTTCCGGGGCTGAGCATGCCTACCGCCGCCGTAGAGGGCTGCGTGGCGCAGGCAGGCGATCCATTCAACACAGGTTTTTACACCATGTTCCCGGAAGACGACCGATTACCTTTTGTGGAGTACGATTGTCAGGAAGTCAGCGATACCGATTTTAATCCGAGTATTTTTAAGAGAGGCCATCCCAAAGGCTATGGCGCTGAGCGCTATGTCGATTCCAGCACCGAACTGGAATATTTAATCTACTTTAAAAACACGACCAACCAAACCGTCGGCTCAGTTATCGTAAGAGATACCCTTCCGACTGTGCTTGATCCGGGCAGTGTGATCCCCGGATCGGGAAGTCACGACTTTGGATTCAGCGTCTATGGCGACGGAATCGTACAATTTGAGTTTGCCAATATCAACCTTCAACCTGATGCTGAGGGATGGGCCAACTTCCGCGTTCGTCCTTATCCTAACGAGATCTGCGGCGCGGCGATTTCGCGGAACAAAGCTTCGGTCAATTTCGATTTTGAGCAAACGCTGTTGACCAACGAGGTGAAGCATACGATTTGCGCTTTCGACAGTTTTGTAGTAGTCTCAACGCTTGGTCCAGAGTTTGGCGGCGCCGCGTTGCGGGTATATCCCAATCCCGCAGGCGAGTTTGCGTTATTTGATTTGTCGGACTTGAAATCGGCCGACTACGGTAGCTTTCAATTGACCTGTTTTGATCTGACAGGACGTGTGCTCACGCAGGTAAGGTTTACCGATGCCGTGCTGCGCATTCCGGGTGCGAGTCTGGGCGGCGGCGGGGGCGTCTATTATCGATTGAACGACCGCGAAGGCCGAGTCCTGAGTTCAGGTATGCTGTTGATTGTCCGATAAAGAGACATTCCAATTATTGATTTATACAGGTCTGGGTATTTTGCTCCGGCCCCAGACGGCAAGATCGCTCCATCCACCCCCCCTTGCTCTGGCCCGCGCCTTCTTCCCTCAACCGATCTGGCGATTGCCGTTTTGTGTTTTAATCCGCCCATCCAATTGTTTTTTTAATCCGATTTGTTGCTGTTTTAATCCGCCCGAAAGCAAATTGTTAAAAGAACGCCGAAGCCATTGAAACTCCCATGAGCGGGTTGATGCCGCTGCGTAATCATACAGCAACAAAAGCCATATGCCCGTAACGACGGGCTTCAAATTACTCGAGTCATGCGCGTTCACCTCGCGCATGGCTCTTTTTTTGTTGGTGAAAACCTGTATTTTTGCCGCCTAAAACAATTCGCATGCAAATCATAGCCAACTATATCGGCGGCCAATATGCCCCTCCACATTCCGGAAGGTATTTAGAAAACTACAACCCCGCCACCGGTGAAGTGAGCGGTCAGGTGCCGGACTCAGACGCCCAAGATGTGGACAAGGCTGTTGAAGCAGCCCGGAAGGCATTTGGCGAGTGGGCCTCGTGGACGCCAGAATGCCGACATGATTTGCTGCAAGCCATTGGCGCGGGCATCATGCGTCGTCTGGATGAGTTGGCTGAAGCGGAGAGCGCAGACTCGGGCAAAACGATCCAAACGGCCCGAACAGTCGATATCCCGCGCGCAGCGCTGAATTTTAAGTTTTTTGCGACCGCCGCCATGCAATTCGCTTCGGAAAGCCATGAAATGCCTGGGGCCTTGAGCTACACGTTGCGACGCCCGATAGGCGTGGTAGGGTGCATATCGCCCTGGAATCTGCCGCTCTACCTGTTCACCTGGAAAATAGCTCCGGCGTTGGCGGCAGGCAATTGCGTCGTTGGCAAGCCTTCTGAAGTCACCCCGCTGACGGCTTATCTCCTGGCGGAAATATGTCGGGAAGCGGGACTGCCGCCGGGGGTCTTGAATATCGTGCATGGAAGCGGATCGACGACAGGCGAAGCAATTGTGCGGCATCCGGAAGTAAAGGGCATTTCGTTTACGGGCAGCACGCGAGCCGGGGCGGAGATTGCCCGAATAGCCGCCCCGATGTTCAAAAAGCTCAGCCTCGAGTTGGGCGGCAAAAATCCTACCCTGATATTTGCCGATTGCGACTACGAGGCCATGTTGGACGCTGCGGTACGGTCTTCGTTCAACAATCAGGGGCAGATCTGTCTGTGCGGGTCGCGGCTTTACGTCGAGCGGCCGCTGTATGCGCGTTTTAAAGAGGACTATGTTGCGCGGGTAAGCGCGCTGAAGGTAGGCGATCCTTCAGATACGCAAAATCATCTTGGCGCGTTGGTTTCGAAGAGCCACTTTGACAAGGTATTGGGGCATATCCGCACGGCGCGTGAAGAGGGCGGCCGCGTCCTCTGCGGCGGACATGCCGTTGATCCCGGCGGGCGGTTTTCGGGTGGATGGTACGTAGCGCCAACAGTCATCGAGGGGCTTCCGCTGCATTGTTCGACCAATCAGGAAGAAATCTTTGGGCCGGTGACCACGATCCAGCCGTTTGATACGGACGATGAAGTCTTGGGTTTGGCCAACGGCGTGCGTTATGGGTTGAGCGCTTCTGTTTGGACCCAGAATCTTCGCCGGGCGCACAGAATGGCCGCCGAGCTACAGGCGGGCATCGTGTGGATCAATACCTGGATGTTGCGCGATCTGCGCACGCCTTTCGGCGGGGTAAAACACAGCGGAGTCGGACGCGAAGGCGGTTGGGAGGCGATGCGATTTTTTACAGAGCCCAAAAATGTGACCCTTGGGAGTTAAGTTAAGCAATAGCGCGCGCCGATTCGCTGTTTAATCGTACTTTTGCCGTAACTTATATTGATCATGCCTGTAAGCGAGCAACTCCTTCAAGACGTGGAACGACACGTCACAGATTTTTTTCTACAAAATGTCTCTGATAAATACGTGTTCCACGATCTGGAGCACACGGTGCAAACTGTAGCCGCCGCTAAGGTTATCGCTGAGGGATTCAATTTTACAGAGCAGGAGTTGCAACTACTTCAGTTGGCCACCTGGTTTCATGATACCGGTTATACAGATGGGCCTGTAGGGCACGAAGAGCGTAGCTATGCCCATGCCGAAAATTTCTTGCGCCCGCATTTGAGCCATGAAGAATTAGAGGTAATCAAGGGCTGCATTTTGGCTACTAAAGTGCCGCAAAAGCCCCGAACAACACTCGAGCGCGTGCTCTGCGACGCAGATCTGAGTCATCTCGGCATGCGCACCTATTGGGATCGCACCAGCAAATTCAGGCAAGAACTGATCCTGACCCGACAATTGATCATGAGCGACCGGGACTGGGTGGACTTTGAAATTGATTTTATGCTTAGCCACAACTACCATACGGAAGTGGCCAACGAGTTGTTCAATAAGCGCAAAGCAAAGCACGTCCAGCAACTGCTCAAACAAAAACGCCGACTCAACCCCGACAAAGCCCCCACGACGGACGAAATCGCGCTTCTCAGCGACGAAGATAAAAAAACGGACATCCAGAAGGTGCTCAACGAACGAGAGGCCGAACTGAAATTATCAAGATTTGGGCGTGGCGTAGAGACTATGTACCGCACTACATACCGCACCCATACCAATCTTAGCGCCATGGCCGACAACAAGGCTAACCTGATGCTATCGGTCAACGCCATTGTAATATCCATCATGGTATCCAATTTGTTACCCAGACTCCATGACGCCGTAAGCCTTCGCATGCTCATCCCTACTGCCCTGCTCACTGGCACGTGTTTGGGCTCTATGGTGTTCGCTACGCTGGCCACCAGGCCCAAAGTGACCGAGGGCAAGGTAACGCGCGAAGCCATCCAGGAGCGCAAGGCCAATCTTTTGTTTTTTGGCAACTTCCACAACATGAAGCTCGACGATTTCCAATGGGGTGTCAACGAAATGCTCAAGGATCCCAGCTTCCTTTACAGTTCTATGAGTAGAGATCTGTATTTTCTGGGTATCGTGCTGGCCAAGAAGTACCGTTATCTGAGTATTTGCTACAATATTTTTATGTACGGCTTGATCATTTCGGTAGCCGCTTTTATTCTTGCTTTTGCTATCTGAAATGTCTGCGCTGGTCATCATCCCTACGTACAACGAAATTGAAAATGTCGAAGCCGTCGTTCGGGCCGTATTCGGCCAGCCGGACGATTTTCACCTGCTGATTGTGGATGACGCCTCGCCTGACGGCACGGCCGAGGCCGTCAAAAGCCTTCAGGTTGAATTTGCAGGTCGGCTGCATCTTTTGCAGCGCAGCGGCAAACTGGGTCTGGGCACAGCCTACATCGCGGGCTTCGAGTGGGGGCTGGAACGCGATTATGAATATTTCTTTGAGATGGACGCCGATTTCTCCCACGACCCTAACGACTTGTCCAGATTGTTAGCCGTCTGTCGGGACCAAAATGCCGACGTAGCGGTGGGGTCGCGGTACTGCAAAGGTGGAGGGGTGGTCAATTGGCCTTTAGACCGCATTTTGTTGAGCTACGGCGCTTCGCTTTATACGCGCATGATTCTGTGGATGCCGATCAGCGACCCGACCGCCGGGTTCATCTGCTATCGGCGCACGGTGTTGCAGACCATGAATTTGCGCGGTATTCGCTTCATTGGCTATGCCTTTCAGATCGAAATGAAATATACGGCTTGGCGACTGGGTTTTAGCATTCGAGAGACGCCCATCATCTTCAAAGACCGCGAGCGTGGGCAATCCAAAATGTCCTTGCGCATCGTTCGCGAAGCGATGCTGGGCGTGCTGCAGATGCGCTTACAAATACCGCGGAAATCATAGCGCCGCGGCTTTTTTGCTAAATGAGAGGCCGTATAAGGATTCTGCGCAAAGGGCATAAATTGCTTACACAACCAAGTGAAGCGTTTGCGCCTGCAAGCGCGGGGGCGCTTTAACTCAGTTTTTGGGGGCGTAAAACACAAACGGGTTCAGGGAGTAGAGATAAGCCCACTCCCTGAACCCGCGTGCCCTGATCTGTTGAAGCGCAAAAACTGCGCTTTACCTTTTGCCGGACGCGAGACTGCCCATGCTGATCATGTCCTTTATAATGGCGTAAGCTTCAAAAAGTTGCACGTCTTTTTTCTTCTCTTTGACCCAGCTATCGTTTCGGGCTTGACGCGAAGTGTCAGCCTGAATTTGTGGGATATCGGCGCTCAGGTTGTTCAAGATAAAGGCGTCAATGGGCTGGAACATGTTTTCAAACTGCTCCGACTCCTCGCTCTGGCGCTTGCTCCATAGCCGGAATTGGTCCCCCTGCAACGGGTAGCTTGTCTGTTCGCGTTGACGTCGCAGCCGTTCGGCATTTTCATTGACTTTTTGAAAGGTCGGATTGGCCTTCACGCGTTCCATGCTTTTGGCGACCAAAGCGTCCTTGCCTTTGACGACGTACACATTTTGGCCGTAGGCTGCCGGTTCAATGGTGTTGGCTTGCAGGGGGTAGTCGTTCTCGCGCTCGCCTACTTCGATCAGGTTGTAGAAATCGGGAAGCACGATATCCGGTTTTACGCCGTCGAGTTGGGTGGTAGAGCCGTTGATGCGATAGAATTTTTGGACTGTGAGTTTCATCTCGCCCATAGGCTTGAGGCGTTGGTCGCTTACGGCGTTGTCGAGGTCCAGGAATCGCTGTACCGTCCCCTTGCCGTAGGTAGCGACAGAGCCGACGATAATTGCGCGTTTGTAGTCCTGCATGGCTGCGGCCAGAATCTCTGAGGCCGATGCGCTGAAGCTATTGACCATCACCACAAGCGGTCCGTTCCACTGCACGCGCGCGTCGCTGTCCTCCATCACTTCGGCTTTGCGGTTGCGACTTTTGACCTGAACTACCGGACCTTGTTCGATAAATAGCCCCGACATCTGAACCACATCGCGCAGCGAGCCGCCGCCGTTGTTGCGCAGGTCGAGGATGATGCCTTTGACCTGCTCGGCTTTGAGCTTTTCGATCTCTTTGGCTACGTCGGCTGCGCAAGATGTGGCCCCTTGAGGCGTAAAGTCGGCATAAAATTTGGGCAGGTAGATATATCCGATCAGTGGGGCGTCGGCTTGGTCCTCTCTGAGCAGGAGGGATTTGGCCAAGCCCTCTTCCATGATCACTACATCGCGTTGGATGGTGACGACTTTGACCGACCCGTCCGGTTTCTGGACTGTCAAGGTCACTTTAGAGCCTTTCGGCCCGCGGATTTTGGACACGACGTCGTCTATTTCCCAGCCCATGACGTCTTCAGAATTAAGGTCGGATGCGCCTTGGGCCACTTTGAGCACGACATCTTTGGCCTGCAGATCGCCTTGCTTCCAGGCTGGGCCGCC
>JBKBLI010000007.1:35320-41085 GCA_046296435.1 Saprospiraceae bacterium
AGGTACAATTTCCAGAATGGTCGTCTTTTCGCCGTCGCTCTGGAGGCGCGCGCCTATTCCTTCGAGTTTGCCCGACATCTGGATATCAAAGTTCTCCTTCTCTTTGGGGGAGTAGTAGCCCGAGTGGGGGTCGAACACGTTGGTCAAGGCATCCAGATAGAGTTCTAAGCGGCGCGCGCGGTCGGCTTTTTTGAGGCGTTTGAAAAAGCGGTCGTATGTTTCAAGCGTTTTTTCGCGCTGTTCCTTTTCAAGCGTTTCGAACGATTTTTTTTCGCCCGTAAAATCGGCTTTTTCTTGTTTGCGCAATTCGATATTGATGCGATTGAGCACCTCATATTTCATCCAACGACGCCAGCGGTCGCGCAGCTCGGCATCGTCTTTGGCCCATTTGAGCTTTTTACCATCGGTTTCGAGCGATTCATGGACGCTGAAGTCGAGCGGCTTGTCCAGCGCCTCCCGATACCAGACTTGCGTTTTTTCGAGCGCAGCTTCGTAAAGGCGTAAGCTTAGATTGAAAAACGCAAAGGTGCCGTTCTTGGCTTCGTCGTCGAGTTGGGTCGCAAAAGGCTCCATCTGCGCAATGTCAGCCTGCGTGAAAAAGCGCTTGCCGTTGTCCAAATCTTGCAGATAAAGTTGATACAACTGACGTGAAAACTCATCGTTGACTTCTTTGGGCTGAAAGTGTAGGCGCTCCATTCCGCTCAGTATGGTGCGCACCAAAGCAGCTTCCTTATCGGGGTCGGCGGGGGGCGAAGTCTGGCCGATTGAAAAGTAAAAAATGACTCCGGCTATTCCTGCAAGCGAAAATAGCAGCAGCGAGGCCCGCAATTTTGTGGTCATTTTGTGAAAAATATGTTCTACTTCTGAAAAAATGTTTGTCCTAAACTCCTGAAACATGGTACAGTGCTCTTGAATTGAGATTGCTAAAACGCGAAAAATGTAAAACAGTTGGGGCCCTGGGGCGAGTGTAATAAAAAAGGAACGTCAAAAACTGATGTTTGTGACGTTCCTTCTTCTTTTTTCTACAAAAAAACCTTGCCCTCAGACGAAATGCCGCGCGCTCACATTTTTTTTGCGTCGGCAAGGACGACGCCTGCGCCTGTCACTTTTACAAAGCGCGGCGCATAAACCGTAAATGTAAGCGTTTCTTTCAATTCCTCGCCCTTGATGCGAACCTGGCGATTCATGTTGGGCATATGGATTGTCATTGCGTCGGGCGTGGAAGTTGATTTGGCATCGTAGCGTCCGGCTTGCGCCAACTGGTTGATCAGATTGGCGTTGTTGCCGGGAACGCTGATGCTCATCTCAACACGCAGGATGTTGCTGTCCCAAAAACGCAGGTCAACTTCGCCGGGCAAGTCAAGGATTACGGCAGATTTGCCCTCGACATTGAATGACTTGGCAAAGTTTTTCTCAACCTGCTGTGCGCCGGCTTGGACGACCAAAGCAAGGAGGGTAATCGTCGAAAGAAATTTGAATGCTGTCATGGCCTACCTCCTTTTTTTATTTCTGCAAAGATACGGTTTTTTGAAGAATTTTGCAAGGTTTTGGGTTGACTTTTTCCGAAATCGAAAAAAAAGATGAATTGTTTTGTGTTTTTTGCACTAAATAGTATAAAAATCCGATTTTTTTGACAAAAAAATGACATTGCCTTGGCGCTCATGCGGCGGCCAGCTTCCGTTATGCTATTTGGGCGTCTTTGTTCTGGAGCTTTAATCAAGAAATTCAATTTTTTAAACCAAATTTAATTCGGTACTGCGAAACTTGTAGCCCTGCGACGTCGTTTTAATTCTGCGGCTGTGATTTGCCCGCCGTTCAACAACATCTTGCTTATGTTAGCCCGCTTGCTGCATTACCTGATCGCCACTTATTCAGGCATACCCCGCGACATCTGGTTTCTCTCGGCAGTCAGCTTAGTCAACCGCGCCGGTAGTATGGTCGTGGTGTTCATCACCCTGTACCTTACCGGCCAGTTGGGCTACACCGTCAAAGAGGCCGGCTATGTAATGGGCTTTTTTGGAGCCGGCGCCTTGGTAGGGGCGCTGTTGGGCGGCCGGCTTACCGACCGCTTCGGCTACTTCTGGATCCAATTTTGGAGTTTGGCCCTCCATGGGATCATCCTGATCGGTATTGTCTGGGTACGCGACTTCTGGCACATGTGCGTCGCCATTTTTGTTATGACGGTGGTGTCCGAATTGTTTCGCCCGGCCAACAGCGTGGCTATTGCACGGCATGCTACGCCCGAAACCCGCACCCGCTCCATTTCGCTGTATCGCATGGCGGTCAACCTGGGTTGGAGTATTGCGCCCCCCCAGGGCGGCGCGCGGGTGTTGGGGGGGTGGGGCTGGGGGTTGTGGGTGGATGGCGTCACCTGCATGTTGGCCGCGCTCTTGCTTTGGCGCCTGCTTCCCCCCGCCAAGCAAAAGTATGCGCCCGAACCGGTTCGGCTTGAGGCCGACGCGCCCGCTTCAGCGCCCCAAGGCTCCATTTGGGCCGATCGGGAGTATCTGATATTTCTGGGGCTGACCATTCTGAATGCGATCATTTTTATGCAGTTCATTTGGACGACGCCGCTCTTCTTCAAGCAGATCTATCATTGGGACGAGACTGTGATAGGCCTGGTTTCGGCGCTCAACGGCTTGCTTGTGTTGGCGGTCGAAATGCCGCTGGTGTATCGCATCGACGGCAAACGCCACAACATGCGCTTCATCCGCACCGGGCTTGTGCTTTATGGTTTGTCGTACGCGGCCTTGTCGCTGCCTTTGGTCGGCATGCTACCGGCCCTGATGTTCATCGCGCTGATTTCTTTGGGCGAAATCTACGTCATGCCGTTCAGCGCTAACTACGTATTCACGCGCTCCAAAGGCGCGCGACAGGGACGATACATGGGGCTTTATACCGTGTCCTATTCGGTGGCCAATATCATCGCGCCGCTTGCAGGATCGCAGATAATCGAACATTTCGGCTTTAATGTCCTTTGGCTTGCCATGTCGGCCATGTCAGCCGTCTCCTTTGTGGGTTTTTATTTTTTAGAAAAAAAAATGCCCGCCATGGCCCTATCTTTGCCGGTGCAAAAGGCGCTGCCTGCCGACTGATCGGGTTGCGGTACATAGTTCGTTCAGTCCCGGC
Organism: Saprospiraceae bacterium; assembly: GCA_046296435.1. Taxonomy (GTDB): domain Bacteria; phylum Bacteroidota; class Bacteroidia; order Chitinophagales; family Saprospiraceae; genus M3007. Next base: position 38,450 of record JBKBLI010000007.1, read on the forward strand.
CGACGTCACTCAATCGCTTCGCCAGCGACGATAGGCGCGCATCAGCCAGAACGCTTTTTTTCTAAGCCTTAAGCCGCTCATGCCCTTGCTCTCACATCCCGCGCCGCCCCCCGCCCCCTTGCCGCGCCCTGCGGCGGGTCTTGGGATCTGGGTGTGGGCGTTGTGGATAACGACCCTATGCGCCTGCTCCCATTCGTACATGCTGGATACGACTTGCTATTTTTTGCCGTCGGCCGGGCAAGCGCCCGACGTGATCCACGTAAAACTTGAGGGCCGGCCGGCTTTGGCGCTCATACACGACGACTTTACGCTGATTGTCGAAGCCAACCAGTCAGTTGAGCACAAAGTAGCCGTGGACTACTATTTGTGCAACGGCGGCGCCGTTCCTCTCGAACTGACGCCCGATCTGAGCCGATTCAAAGGGTTTGACCTGCGCGGACAGGCGCTTCAGTTCAAAATTGATCCGCCCGGATTTGCTTTTTTGAAACCGAGCGGAAGACTCTTAGCGCCGCTCCGCTTACAGTATGCGTCGCTCAACTACGAGCGCCACAACCTCGATTATCTGCACTACGACCTACAGCGCATCTGCGGATGCATATGGCGCGGCAGCGTTTCGGAGCAGCCAGTCGCAAGCGCGGGCATACTCGTCCCCCCCGGCAATCATGGATACAAAACAACGGTTGTTGCTTCCGGGTCTGAAGATTTCTTGTACGGATTCACCGTAGAGGCGCTTGTGGCCGGTAAGTACCACAGTTTCAATTTCGGCAAGCGCGAGCGCTATGTATTGCCCTGATCAGATTGCCCGCTGGCGCAAGGTCCGACCCGTCCTTTGGCTCGCGCCCTATGCCGCAGGTTTTTACCTCATGGCGTTTGCTTTGGACAGGACCGACTGGGAGCGGCTATTGGTCTTGTGGTGCGCCGTTTGGGCCTTGTATCTCCCGCTGGTGTCGGCGCGCGCCGCCGCCGCACGCCGCCAAGCCGTAGGCGCCGGTTGGGTATGGGGCGCGGGCGTTGGGATCCGGGCTATGCTGCTTTTCAGCATTCCCAATTGGTCCGACGATATTTGGCGCTTTCTGTGGGACGGGCGGCTGATTGCGGTCGGCATCCACCCGTTTGCCGATACGCCTCGCGCGCTGCTTGAGGGCGGACGCCTCGACGGCGACCCCGCTTTGCAGGCCTTGTTCCCCTTGCTCAATTCGCCGGACTACTACAGCGTCTATCCTCCGCTCATGCAATTGGTCTTTGCGGCGGCGGCCTGGGCTGGCCTGCCTTGGGCCGTAACGGCGCTCAAGCTCCCCCTCTTGGCGGCCGACATCGGCGTCGCGTGGTTTTTGCGGCGCCTGGCTCCGGACTCAAGGGTCTGGATTTGGTATTTTCTCAATCCTTTGGTTCTGATGGAGACCTGCGGCAACGCACACTTTGAAGGCATGGCGTTGTGCTGCGTGTTGGCTGCGTTGTTTTTTTTCGAAAAAAGGCGAGCGGGTGCAGCCGGCGTCTTTCTGGCCGCCGGAGCGGCCGTCAAGTTGACCCCGCTCATGTTTCTGCCGGCTTTTGGGCGGGCGGCGGGTTGGCGGGGGGGGCTGTGTCTGGCGTCCTGCGCCGCTTTGACCCTGGTCGCGCTTTTCGCGCCCATGCTCGACGCCTATACCCTTTCGAACAAAGCGCAGAGCTTAGATCTGTACTTTCGGCAGTTTGCATTCAACGGAAGCCTACATCCCGCAGTCAACGCGCTCGCCAAAGCCTGCGGAGTAAGGTGGGCTGACCGTGTGGATTGGGTAGGGCCGCTGCTTGGGATGGCCGCTTTTTTGCTCATCTTGCGGGTATCGTGGCGCGCGCGCCGTATAGGCCTTTATGCCGCGCTGATGTGGGCCGGGCTGATACACCTGCTTTTTTCGGCTACTGTGCACCCTTGGTACCTGATCCCTGTTTTTGGACTGAGTCTGCTCACCCCATGGCGATTCCCGCTGATTTGGACAGGGGCTATCGCCTTTTCGTACAGCCACTATGCCGACGGTTTTTTTCAGGAAAAATACGTCTGGATCGCCGCCGAATACGCTCTGGTGTTGGGCTTTGGGCTATGGGAGTGGGCGCGCAGGACGCGGGAACAGGGCGCTGCGCGCGACAATGGGAGTCGCTGAGCGCTCAAGGGTTGGTGCGCCAGTAATAAGCCAGCGCGATGCCCGTGACCAAATCCCATATCCCCCACCAAGCCGCAATCAACACCATGCCCCCCAGCCCGTTGAAAAACTGAAAGATCAGCACCAACCCCAACGCCGTATTGTGCACCCCCGACTCGATGGACAGGGTGCGACGGTCCTGTTTGGATAAGCCAAAGGCTGCCCCGACGCTGTATCCTCCGGCCAGCGCCAGCGCATTGTGCAAGGCCACGATCACAAACACAAAGCGCAGATACTCCGCCAGGTTGGACAGGTTGCCCGCAAGCGCTCCAACCAATATGCCGAAAAACGCAAACAGGCTCAGCCGCTGCATCCATGCGCGGATACGCGACGTGAACGCAGGCAGGCGCGCCGTCATCCACATGCCGACTGCCAGAGGCGCCACAATCAGCAGCAAGATGAGGCGAGCCATCTCCACAAACGAAATGTCGAACGCCCGAATCATACCCGCCGCGCCGG
>JBKBLI010000007.1:41182-49515 GCA_046296435.1 Saprospiraceae bacterium
AGGCGTCATTTTTCCCCAAAACAGAAATCCGGCGGGCGTGATCACCGAAGCGCTGAGGATAATCACCGCATTGAGCGTGATGGAGAGCGCGACATGGGCGCGGGCAAAGTGTGCGAGGAAGTTGGTCATGTTGCCTGAAGGGCACATGCTGACCAACACCATGCCCAGCCCTACGCTCATAGGGGGGCGGAAAACCCAAATCATCCCGATCGTCAGCAGCGGAAACAACAGGTACTGCGAAAGCAAACCCGCAAACACGGCCCGCGGATATTGCAGCACGCGTCTGAAATCCGAAATGCGCACATCTAACGCCACGCTAAACATCAAAAAGGCCATCACCACGTTGAGAAATAACATCTGCGCGGCGTTGAAATTGATGCTTATGCTGTCAACCGAATGCACTGATCTGCTGTTACAAGCGGCAAAAGTCGCAAAAAACTTGGATTCGCACAGTTTTTTAGAAAATCCGCTTCCGGAGGCTTTCTATCTGCGCGAGGATGTGACCCAAATCGCCCGGGAACTGCTCGGCAAACTCCTGGTTTCTAACGTCGGGGGGCAACTTTGCGCCGTTCGAATCACCGAAACCGAAGCCTATCGGGCTCCCGACGACCGGGCCTGCCACGCTTGGGGCAATCGCTTGACGCCCCGCACGCGCGTCATGTTCGGGCAGGGGGGCAGGGCTTACGTCTATCTATGTTATGGGATACATCATCTGTTCAATGTTGTGACGGCTCCGGCAGGCATGGCCCACGCTGTATTGATTCGGGCGGGCGAGCCGGTATGGGGCCGAGAGGCGATGCTGGCCCGTCGATCCATGCGCGTCGCCACGCCGAGACTGAGTTCTGGTCCGGGCGCCTTGACGCAGGCTCTGGGGCTGCGTTATGACGCGCACAACGCCGCTTCGCTGCTCTCCAGCGCAGAGGAAGTGTGGATTGGCGACGATGGCTGTCCCGTGCCCATACCCCTTGTCTCCAAACGCGTTGGCGTAGATTACGCCGGTCCCGATGCCGAGCGCCTTTGGCGTTTCCTGATGCCCGGTACGGCGTTTGTCAGTCGAAAACCCTGAGCGCAGGCTTGTCGTCAACCAGGCGGCTTGTCAACGTTTTCGCGATTTTTTTTCACGCTAAGGGCGCGGGGGGGGCATGCAAATGGCGCGAAGCCTGTGCGGTATTAGCGTGCTTTGCGTGAAATTTTTACCACGCGAAGGGCTATTTTTTGATCTTGGCCCAAGTGTCTTTAAGCGTGACCGTGCGGTTGAACACCGGTTTCCCGGCGCGGCTATCCGGATCGGCGCAAAAGTAGCCGAGCCGCGTAAACTGAAAGCGGTCGCCGGAGCGCGCCTCGGTGAGCGCCGTCTCGATCAGCGCGTTTTCGACAACCTTCAGCGAGTCGGGATTGATCGCCGTGCGGAAGTCCTCCTCGGCGGCCGGGTCCTCTACCGTGAAAAGGCGGTCGTACATGCGCACTTCAGCGCTGTGCGCATGCGGCGCCGAGAGCCAGTGGATGACGCCTTTCACCGTCAGGCCGCTGGTATCCTGCCCTGAGCGGCTCTCTGGCACATAGGTGCAACGCAGTTCAACGATGTGGCCCGATTCGTCTTTGACCGCCTCCTCGCAACGTATGATGAAGGCCGACTTGAGGCGTGCCATACCGCCCGGCGAGAGGCGGAAGTACTTGGGGGGGGGATTTTCCATGAAGTCATCCCGCTCAATATAAAGGGTGCGGGAGAAGGGGATCGGGCGCGAGCCTGCGGCCGGATCTTCCGGGTTGTTTTCGGTCTCTAACCAGAGCGTTTCGCCTTCAGGGAAGTTTTGGATCGTCACTTTGAGCGGATCGAGCACCGCCATACGCCGCGGGGCGCGTTTGTTGAGGTCTTCGCGGATGCAGAATTCGAGCAGGGACAGTTCGATGATGTTCTCGCGCTTGGCCACTCCGATGCGGGCGGCGAAATCGCGCAAACTCTCGGGGGTGTAGCCCCGTCGGCGCAGGCCCGAGATGGTGGGCATGCGCGGGTCGTCCCAGCCGCGCACATAGCCTTCGTTGACGAGCAGCAGCAGTTTGCGTTTGCTCATCACCGTATAGGAGAGGTTGAAGCGCGCAAACTCGTACTGCTGGGAGGGGAAGATGCCCAGTTGATCGATGAACCAGTCGTACAAAGCCCGGTGAGGGACGAACTCGAGCGTGCAGAAGGAATGCGTGATGCCCTCGATGCTGTCCGATTGGCCGTGCGCCCAGTCGTACATGGGATAAATGGGCCATTGGTCGCCCGTGCGGTGGTGATGGGCGTGCTTGATACGGTACATGTAGGGGTCGCGCAGGTGCATGTTGGGAGAAGCCATGTCGATTTTGGCGCGCAGCACACAATGTCCGTCGGGGAATTCGCCGTTGCGCATGCGCTCGAACAGGGCCAGGTTTTCGTCGGGCGGCGTATCGCGGTAGGGGCTGGGCGTACCCGGCTCGGTCGGCGTGCCCTTCATGGCGGCAATCTGCTCGGGCGTTGAGAAGTCCACGTAGGCCTTGCCTTCGGCGATGAGCTGTTTGGCCCACTCGTAGAGTTGCCCGAAGTAGTCGGAGGCGTATCTGATTTCGGCGGGTTCGAACCCGAGCCAGCGCACGTCGGCCAGTATGCTGTCCACGTATTCCTGATCTTCGGTACTGGGGTTGGTGTCGTCGTACCGGAGGTTGGTGGAGCCGCCGTACTTTTGTGCCAGTCCGAAGTTGAGGCAGATGCTTTTGGCATGGCCGATGTGCAGGTATCCGTTGGGTTCGGGCGGGAAGCGGGTTTTTACGGTGTTGACTTTTCCCGACTTGAGGTCGTTTTCGATGATTTCCTCCAGAAAGTTGAGGGATTCCCCTCGGTTGACATCGCTCATATTTTCGACGATACTTTTCTCGTTTTTTTTAGAAAACGCCCTTGCTATCGGGCGGGTTTGGGCCGCGGGCTTTTGGGGCGGGCGGCGTCACATGCGCCTGGGCATTTCGATGCCGAGCAGGCTCATGGCAGAGCGGAGGACCTGCGCGACGGCTTTGCTCAGCGTGAGCCTGAAGGCCCGCGCCTGAGGCGTGTCTGCGTTGAAGATCGGCAGGTCGTGCCAGAGGCGGTGGTAACTCTTGGCCAAGGCGTAGGCGTGGTTGGCGATGAGCGAGGGGTCGTACTCGCGGGCGGCCCGGAGCGTCAACTCCGGATATTCGTGCAGGGCTTTGAGCAACTCCCGCTCCTGCGCCTGAATGGCTGTGTAGTCGCGGGCCGGACTCAGGTCGATATCTTCTCGTTGGACGCGTTCCATCAAGCCGTTGATGCGCACGTAGGAGTATTGGACGTAGGGGCCGGTCTGGCCTTGGAGATCCAGCGACTCTTCGGGGTTGAAGATCATTTTCTTTTTGGGGTGCACTTTGATCATGAAGAACTTCATGGCCCCCAGGGCTATTTTGCGCAGGTCGTCTTCGCTCCCACTTTCGCCGCGCTCTGCTTGTTGGCTGCGGGCCACACGAACGACCTCCTCCATCAGATCGTCGGCGTCCACCACCGTGCCTTCGCGGGTTTTCATGCGGCCGGTGGGGAGTTCGACCAGCCCGTAGGCGAGGTGGTACAGCCCGGCGGCGTAGGGTTCGCCGAGTCTTTTGAGGATCTCAAACAGGACGCCGAAGTGGTAGTTTTGTTCGTCGGCCACCACATAGACCATGCTGTCGCACCCGAACTCGTTGTAGCGCATGCGCGCCGTGCCGAGGTCCTGCGTGATATAAACGGAGGTGCCGTCGGCGCGTAGCACCAGTTTCTGGTCGTATCCGGCGTCGCTGAGATCCACCCACACCGAGCCGTCTTCTTTTTTGAAAAAAACGCCTTTGGCAAGCCCTTCGTCCACGATGTCTTTGCCCAGTTTGAACGTGTCGCTTTCGTAGTATAGTTTGTCGAAAGAGACGCCCAGCGCATCGTATGTGCGATCAAAACCGGCATATACCCAGTCGTTCATTTGGCGCCAGAGGGCTAAGGTGTCGGGGTCGCCGGCTTCCCAGCGCAGCAACATATCGCGCACTTGCCGGCCCAAAGCTGAGCGCTCGTTGAACCAGTCGTTTTTGTAGCGTTTGAAAAAATCCGCTTCTGATTCGCCCGATTTTTTGCGCTGTGCAAAAACGGCGGCAGCCTCCTCGCTTGCTTTCCAGGCATCGTACTCGGCTTTGGTTTTTTGCTCGAAAAGCACGTAGTAGTCGCCCACGAAGTGGTCGCTCTTGACGCCCTCTGATTCGGGCGTGCGCCCTTCGGCATACAATTGCCAGGCCAGCATACTTTTGCAGATGGCGACCCCCCGGTCGTTGATGATCTGGACTTTGTGCACCTGATCGCCGGCGGCTTCGAGGAGTTGGCTGCAACTCCAGCCCAGCAGGATATTGCGGACGTGACCGAGGTGAAGCGGTTTGTTGGTATTGGGCGACGAAAACTCCACCAGCACCTTTCGGCCTGTGGCCGGCGCGCGCCCGTATTGGGGATTGGAGAGCAGGGTCTGGAGGAAAGCGCTCCAATAGGCGGCGTCGAGGCTGATGTTCAAGAACCCTTTGACGATGCCGAAGCGGGCGACCTCGCCGATTTCGGCCTGCAGGCGCTCGCCCAATTCCCGGCCGACTTCGTCGGGCGATTTTTGCGTCGCTTTGACAAAAGGGAACAGAACCACCGTAAAATCACCCTCAAAAGCCGCCGACGTGGGGCTGACGAGCACCTCTTCCGGGGGCGTCGTCAAGCCGTAGCTTTCCTGCAGCGCTTTTGCCACACCGCTCTTGATCCTACTGACAATCTCCATGTCACTTTTCTGATTTGAGCCGCAAAGGTAGGGCTTTTCCCACTACTTGCGCACAACAAAAAACGCCTCAGAGCCGCTGCGCGGCGCGATTGAATTGGGGCAGGACGCCAGGGTTTCGATCTCAAACAGCGGCTCGAATAAGGCGCGATACTCGGATATGCTCCCCCCGAATGGCGGTCCGCCTTCGAAGGTGCGGTCGAACAGTACCCCGGCCAGCCGCCCTCCGGGGCGCAGTAAAGCGTGCATCTGGAGCGCGTAGCGTGGGCGCAGCGCGGGGTTGAGCGCGCAGAAGAACGTCTGTTCGAGAATCAGATCGTATATATCCTCATGCGCAAAAAAATCGGCGCATACCCATCGGATATGCCCTGCAAATGTCTCGCCTTGCGCCTCAAAGCGGGCGCGGGCCTGAGCGAGGGCCTGCGGAGCGATGTCGAGCAAGGTCAGTTCGCCATAACCCATGCGCAGCAGCTCGCGCGCTTCGTGGGCGTTGCCGCAGCCGGGTATCAGCACCTGCATGGCAGCGCGTTCGGACGGCGGCACGGTGGCGGCATATTCTATCAGAGGCGGCGAGGCCTGACCGATATCCCAGCCGGTCTGGCCGGCCTCCCATCGCGTATTCCAATAGTTGGCGTCCAAGGTATCCATATGTTTGTGTTGGGCGGCAAAGGTAGCGTGTTTGTTTCGAAATCGGGGGTGCACAGGCCGGATATACGCACAGAATGCCGACGTCGTTCATCGCTCGCAAAGGGCCGCAACCTGTTCTGGACTCAGCGCAATGATTTGGCCGGCCTTTAGGGCCCCCAATCCGTAGGCGCCGAGGCCGATGCGCCCGATGCGGGCGCGCACTAAGCGCAGCACCGGATGCCCTACGGCGGCGCACATGCGGCGCACCTGCCGGTTTTTGCCCTCGCGTAGCACGATCTCGATCCAAGCGGTCGGGATGTGCTGTCTGAAACGAATGGGAGGGATGCGCTCGGGCAGGCCATCCGGCCCGGCGTCCAGCAGCCGGACCTCGGCGGGGAGGGTGCGGTGCGTCTTGCCGTCGATGCGGAGCGTGACGCCCTGTCGCAGCGCATCGAGCGCCGCCGTATCCGGGAGGCCCTCCACCTGCGCCCAGTACGTGCGTTGGCGGCGTCGTTGGGGCGGTAGGAGCAGATCGGGCAGATTTTTGTCGTTAGAGATCAGGAGCAGCCCTTCGCTGTCGGCGTCAAGGCGGCCGATCGGATAGGCGTCGCGGGGGAATTGGCCGCCGAGGTCTGAGAGCGTCGCCTGTCCGGGATGGTCGGGCTGAAACTGCGACAACATGCCGTAGGGCTTATAGACCAAGAAGTAGGTCAGCGCATTGCGGGACATATCGGGCGTAGGGCGAAGGAGCGGATGGGTATGAGCAGCGGGCGCGCTCAGAGTCGGCAGCGCAGGGCGATGGGCGGCGTGCGTATGGTATTGCTCTGATTACCGGCCGCGTCTTTGAGGTATATGTCATAAAAAACGGTGTCGAACATGCTCGGCGCATTGGGCGAGTTGTCGCAGGGCGGATACGAGATGCCGTTTTGGGGGGGGAAGATGCAACAGGTCGTGGGCATGAGTATCGTGATCTCGCCCGAAATGCCGTTGCCAACGCCTTGTTGGTCGATCTTGGGCAGTTTGTAGGGCGGCTTTTCAAAATTGTCGCGACCATCGAACACAAACACTTCAGGTCCCTCCTGGCCTGTGCCCAAATCCCCGTCGCCATCCGTAAATCCGAACGTGATGAACACCGTGTCCGGTCCTAAGGAACTCTGGCGCATGATATTTTTGGACATACGCAGGAATTCGATTTCAGGAATATTGGAGTAGTTGGGCGGTTTGGTGCACGCCTTAAAGGACACTGCGGCAAGCGCTGTCGCGCCAATCAGGGCGAGAGCGAGCGGCGCATGAGCGCGGTCGGGCGATATTTTTTGCTTTTGCATAAAAAATCTTTGCGTGTCTTATTTTTTTCAAAACAAAAAATGACCCGGCGCTTGTAGGTCCAGCGGGGCCGAAGGGCGGCTTTTAGGGTAGCGGCGCCGCGTTTTGCTCAGCGCTGACGACAGCCTGGACGGACCCATGCCAGACGACGATCTTATTTTTTTTTAAACGAAAAAAACGGCGGCTTGTTGTAAGGGCATTCATCCGATCCAATGCGCATGCCTATTCGATCGACCGACCATCTCAAGCGCGCCTTGCAAACGCTTACTTCTGCGCAGTTCGAGGAATTGGCCCTCGATATCTTTCGGCTTCAGATCGAGAAGAATGTCCTCTATCGCCGCTTCGTCGGGTTGTTGGGCGTGCGTCCGGAGTCGGTGACCAAAGTAGAACAGGTCCCTTTTCTGCCTATTTCGTTTTTCAAAACGCATCAGGTCAGGACCGGCCAGTGGCGCGAGGAGGCCGTGTTCGAGAGCAGCGGGACCGGCGGGGGGCGGCCTTCGCGGCATTTTGTGCGCGATTTGCAAGCCTATTTGGACAATGCGTTGCGGGGGTTCGAGGCGGCCTTTGGTCCGGTCGATGGGTGGCGCATTCTGGCCCTGCTGCCCAACTATATCGAGCGCGGCGCTTCTTCGCTGGTGGCCATGGTCGATTACCTGATCCGCCGAAGCGGACATCCGGATAGCGGTTTTTTCCTGTACGATCACGCGGCTCTGGCGCGCGCTTTGGCCCGCCCCGCGCCCAAGACCCTGTTGTTGGGCGTGAGTTATGCGTTGCTGGACTTTGCAGAGTACTGGTCGGGCGGCCCCTTGCCTCCCGGGGTAGCGGTCATGGAGACGGGCGGCATGAAGGGGCGTCGTCGCGAAATGACCCGCCAGGAGCTGCACGACGCGCTGAAAAGCGCCTTTGGTCTGCCGCAGATCTATTCGGAGTACGGTATGACCGAGTTGTTTTCGCAGGCCTATTTGTGCGGGCCGGACATGCTGTTTGCGCCGGCGCCAACCCTCAGGGCCTACGCCGTTGAGATTCAGGATCCGCTTACGCCGGCGGGCGCGGGGCGCAATGGCGCCTTGTGTTTTGTAGATTTGGCCAACTGGCATTCGTGCGCATTCGTTGCGACGGAAGATGTGGGTCGGGTCTATGCCGACGGCCGCTTCAGCGTGATGGGGCGTTTGGATCACGCCGAAATTCGGGGCTGCAATCTGTTGTTGGAGTAGCGCGCAGACCGCTTTTTATGTTTTTCTGAAAAAAAAGTCCCGCCCGACGGCGGAAGCGCTTTTGCGCGATCCTTGTCGCCTCTTTATCGCCGCGTTTGCCGCATATTTGGCGGCTTCGCGGAAATCACGCTATCTTTGCGCCTCTTTTTCAGCAAAAGACTTTTATGTCTCGTTTTTTTCATTTGGTAATGGCGCTTTGCTGGGCGGGACTGGCGGGTTGTTCTTCATCCAAAGACGAAGCGGCGACCGACGACCGTCTGTTGGCCAAAGTCTATAACAAAAGCCTGTATTTCAGCGAGATAGCCGACATGATTCCGCCGTCGGTGAGTCCGGACGACAGCGCCATTGTGGTCAGCGCATACATTCAGCGTTGGGTGTA
>JBKBLI010000007.1:49615-52109 GCA_046296435.1 Saprospiraceae bacterium
GACCAATTGTTGATGTACGAAGCCGAGCGCAACATACCCAAAGACCTCAATATTGATAAGCTGGTACGCGATTATCGGGCCAGCCTGGTGCGCTTCAATTTTGAACAGCAAATCATCAGCGAGAAATTGGATAGTTTGGTACAGGAGCCTGAGATTCGCGATTTTTACGAAAAAAATATTGAGCAGTTTCAGTTGGAGAGTACGATCCTGAAGTGCCTTTTCCTGAAGTTGCCGCTCAACGCTCCGCAGGCGGAGATGAATAGGTATTGGTACGGTAAATCGCCCTCAGATTTTGCCAGGCTGAAGGATTTTGCGCAAAAATGGGCTGTCGTGTCGATGCTCGACAAGGAAAAATGGTATAAATTGGAAGAACTCGCCGCGTTATTGCCCAAAGGGACGTTAACGCCGGAGAATGTGCAGTCGCGCAAGGAAGGCTCGCTCAGCGACGGAGGTTATCGCTATTATTACAGGCTTTTGGAGACGGCGCAGGGGAAATCGCCCGCCCCGTACGATTACGCCCGCGAGCAAGCGATGACCATCATCTTGCACCAACGCAAACAACAACTGATCGAAATGTGGAAAAAAAACCTCTATGAAAAAGAACTCAGACGCAACAACGTTATCCTATACCAGTAAGTTGGCGTACATTTTCAACCGTATTCGCATGTGTGTTTCGTTTTTTGGCGGCGCTTGGCGCTTAGCCGCATCTGTCTTGCCTGTGTTCTTGGCACTCATGGCTTCCGGCGCCTTGCTGCAAGCGCAGGCCGACAAGCGGGTGGTGGACAAAGTCGTGGCCATCGTTGGCGGCGAAATTGTGCAGCTCAGCGACGTGATGGAGCAAGTATCATACGCCCGCCAGCAGCAGCCCAATCTCCCGCCGGATTATGATTGCTTTGCGCTGCAAAATATCATCGTGCAAAAAGTGCTGGTGCACCGCGCCAAACTGGACTCCATCGCGGTGAAGGACGAGGAGGTAGAGTTGCAACTCGACGCGCGCATAGATCGGCTCATGCTCTACTTCAATCAGGATCCGAAAGCCATCGAGGCGCACTATGGGCAATCGATCGAGCAACTCAAAGACCAGACCCGCAACGAACTGCGCAATCAGTTGCTGGCCGAACGCATCCGAAACAAGGTGACGGAGAAGGCCACCATTACTCCCAGCGAGGTACAACAATTTTTCAACCAGATCCCCAAGGATTCGCTGCCCTTTTTTGGCTCGGAGGTTGAGATCCGCGAATTGGTTCTGAAGCCTGCGGTCAGCGAGGCCGAGCGCGCCAAGGCCAAAGCCACCCTGGAGGAACTGCGACAGCGCATTGTGGACGACGGCGAGGATTTCGCCAATTTGGCCCGCAAGTACAGCGACGATCCGGGCAGCGGTTCGGCAGGCGGCGACCTCGGCTGGCAAAAGCGCGGCGCGTTTGTGCCGGAGTTCGAGGCCATGGCATATAAGTTGGAGAAGAACCAAATCAGTCCGGTGTTCGAAACCGAATTCGGTTTCCACATCGTGCAGTTGCTTGAGCGGCGCGGCAACTTGCTCAAATCCCGTCATATCCTGATCAAGCCCGAACTTACAGACAGAGATTTGGAGCGGACTCAAGCGGCGCTTGATTCGATTCGACAGTTGATCGTGTCGGGCAAAATTGCCTTTACCGAGGCGGTCAAGCGATTCGGCTACAAAAAGGTGCAGAGCTACAACAACGACGGGCGCGTGGCCAATCCGCGCTCGGGCAATACGTTTTTTGAAGTGGCTGATCTGGATACGGAGATCTTTTTTGCCATTGACGACCTTGAGCCTGGCGATATTTCGGCGTCGTTTGGATATCGCGAGGCCGACGGCTCGAAGATGTTTCGCATTGTCGAACTGGTCAGTCGCAGCAAGCCGCACAAGGCCAACCTGCAACAAGACTACAGCAAAATCCAGGATGCGGCTCTGGAACAAAAAAAGGCGGAATTTTTGGAGTCCTGGATAGAAGAGACGCTGGCTGATACGTATCTGTGGGTAGATCCGCACTTCGGCGCATGCCCCAATATTCTTGAGATGGTCAAACTCTCCAGCGCCAGCCAAGCCAAATCAAACTGATGTCGCGCCTAAAACCTTTTTTTCTGCATCACCTTTCACATACCATGAAAATCCGCATATTGTCGCTTTGCTTGCTTTGCCTCGGCCGCCTTGCTCATGCTCAGACCCCAGACTCCCTCCCTCCGCTCCTGAGCTACGAATCGCCCCGCGAGTACGAGATCGGCGGCGTGCGCGTCACCGGCGCTCAGTATGCCGACGCGAATGCCCTGATCACCTTGTCGGGTCTCAGGGTAGGCGAAAAGATTCGCCTGCCGGGCATACAGAGCGCCAAAGCGGTTCAGAAACTTTGGGATCTGAAATTGTTTACGGACGTACAGGTGTTGCTCGAGCGCACGCAGGGCGATATCGCTTTCCTGGAGATCGTCGTGCAGGAGATGCCGCGCTATTCTCGCCACTCGTTCAAGGGCGTCA
>JBKBLI010000007.1:52207-56662 GCA_046296435.1 Saprospiraceae bacterium
AAGAAGAGCAAACACGACGATCTCAACGGGATCATCAACAAGTACCTGCAAAAAGGCGCTATCCTCACCGACAACGCCAAAGCCACGCTCATCTCCGCGCTGCGCGCGCACTATGCCGGCAAAGGCTACCTCGACGCCCGCATTGCCATCAACGCATCGACCGACGAACGCAGCCCCAATTCCCAAAAATTGGAGTTTGTCATCGATCCGGGCAATCGCGTCAAGATCAGCAGCATCGCCTTTACGGGCAACAATCAGGTGAAGGCCCGCACGCTGCGCAAAAAAATGAAAGAAACGGCCCAGACGAGTCGGATCTTCAAAAAATCAAAATTCGTCCGGCAAGACTATCAAGAGGACAAGCGCCTGATCGAGGCCTACTACAATACGCTGGGCTTCCGCGACGCGCGCGTCGTGAACGATAGCGTGTGGCGCAACGCCAAGGGCCGCCTGATGGTGCGAATTGATCTGGACGAGGGCCGCCGTTACTATTTCCGAAACATTTCGTGGAAAGGTAACACCCTCTACGAAACCCGATACCTGGACCAGGTGCTGGGTATCGATAAGGGCGACGTCTATAACGAGGAACTGCTCAACAAGCGCTTGCAGTTCAGTCAGGACGGGCGCGACATCTCCTCGCTCTATCTCGACAACGGGTATCTCTTCTTCCGCGTCGATCCGATCGAAACTGCCGTTGACGGCGACTCGATCGATCTGGAATTGCGCATCTTCGAAGGCCCGCAGGCCACCATCGACCGCGTGGTGATCCGCGGCAACGACCGTACGCATGAGCACGTTATCCGCCGCGAACTTTTTACCAATCCGGGCGATAAGTTCAGCCGCGCCGACATCATCCGCTCTCAGCGCAACATTGTCAACCTCGGCTATTTCAATCCCGAATCTTTGGGCATCAATACGCCGGTCAACCCCGATCGCGGCACGGTCGATATCGAGTACACCGTAGAGGAGAAACCCTCCGACCAACTCGAACTCTCGGCTGGCTATCAGCCTTCTACCGCCTTCATCCGCGGGGGCATTATCGGCACGCTCGGCGTGACGTTCAACAACTTCAGCGTGCGCAATCTCAAAGACAAAAGCGCCTGGAACCCCCTGCCGCAAGGCGACGGCCAGCGCTTCAGCGTACGCGGCCAAACCGCCGGCGACCGCTTCCAGTCCTACAACGCTACCTTCACCGAACCCTGGCTCGGCGGCAAAAAGCCGAACTCGCTCACCGTCGGCGGCTTTTTCAACCGCTTCTCGCAGGGATTCTTCGGCTCCGACAACTTCCAGCGGCTCGATATCATTCAGGGATCCGTAGGCTTTGGCACCCGCCTCAAATTTCCGGACGATAACTTCATCTTCCGGGCAGACCTCGATATCCAAACGCTCAGGCTGAACCGCTGGCCAGGCTTCCGCGACGACTTGGGCCGCCTGATCAACGAAGGCTCCTACAACAACTTCAACCTCGGCCTCACCTTCGCACGCAACAGCATCAACGACCCCATATACCCGCGCAACGGCTCGCTGATCTCCATGAAGGTGGACTTCACGCCTCCCTATTCGTGGTTCCGAAGCCAGACATTCTACGATACGTCCAACGTGCGCCAATTGTACCGCGACGTGGAATATGTCAAATGGCGCTTCGACGCTCAGTGGTTCACCACGCTCACAGGCAAATTGGTATTGCACACCAACTTCAAGCTCGGCCTGCTTGGCCGCTGGTCGCGCAAGACGCCCCTCACGCCTTTCGAACGCTTCGACCTAGGCGGCTCGGGCCTCAACAACCAAAACTTCGGCCTCAACGGCCGTACCATCGTCAGCCAACGCGGATACGATGAGGCGACGTACTCCAGCCGCTTCCCCGGCGGAGCGGGCGTGTTCCAAAAGGCGACTGTGGAGGTGCGCTACCCCATTTCGCTCAACCCGCAGAGTACGATCTATCTGCTTGCCTTCGCGCAGGGCGGTAACGCCTGGCTCAATGCGCGGGACTACAATCCCTTCCAGATGCGCCGCTCTGTGGGCATAGGCGCGCGGGTATTCCTGCCGATGTTTGGCACCTTGGGCTTCGACTTCGGCATCGGCTTTGACAAGCCTGAACTCCATGGCCGCACCCGCCGCCTGCGCGATTATTCGACGACCAACATCGTACTTGGCTTCGAACCCGATTAAAGGCTACCGACAAGGCCCATCGACGACATAGTCGATCAGCGCTGACAGTTGATCTTTTTTTTATGAAAAAAAGGTGCGAGACAGGCGGGCGACTACAAACGGGGGCGGGCATAACGCCCTCTTCGCCACGCCGGGTGCAGTGGGTCTCAGATAAATCCTCAGGGCCGATGCCGCTTTACGCCGTGCGCGGATTTGGCCATTGCCCGTTTTTTTTCGAAAGAAAAGGGCGGGCAATGGCGGCGTTGCGCGCCGCAGGCTTCTTGCGCGCCGCATCCGCTTTTTTTCAAAAAAATTAGCTCCTGCGCCTTACTTTTGTGTCTGAGACGTCCATAAAGGGGCGTGGTTCTTCTCGTTTTCTCAAAATCTTTACAATTATGTATTCAAAAGTTATTCTGACATGGATATTGGGCGTTATCGCGCTCCCTGTTTTTTCGCAGGAGAAAATACTAAATTTCAGGCCGGCGGATGGCGTCGAGTTTGTAGAGAATGCAGGCGAGGCATCGCCCCTGATCGAGGCGCCGGTTGCGGGAGAGGCCGGCATCTTCGACCAGTCGGACAAGTGGTCTGTATCGCTAAGGCCCATCACGAGCCGCAAGCATACCGACGCCGATTTGGCTCAGATCAAAGCCGAAAAAAAAGCGTTGAAAGAAGCGTCATACTTGCCTGGAAAAGAAGAGGATGCGCCCGAGACGTCCGTAACGCCCCAGTTGGGCGTCAACTTCGAGGCCAACTGGTCGCTGTTTGGCTCGCCGCCCGACAATACGATGGCGATCTCCAACGGTGGGTTCATTGTGACGGCCAACAACGACGGAATTGAATACTATACGGCCAGCGGGCAGTTTTTGAAATTCGATTTCTGGTCGGATTTTTTCAATGACAACTCGCTCACCTCGATCATCTACGATCCCCGCGTGATCTACGATCCGGTGGCCGACCGCTTTGTGATGACGGTGCTGCACGGCAGCACTTCGCAGACCTCAATTGTGCTTTTGTGCTTCTCGAAGAGCAACAATCCTCAGAGCGGTTGGTGGGTGTACAAACTCAACGGCAATCCGCTCAACGCGGGCAACTGGTTTGACTATCCTGCGCTGGGCTTCTCCAACAACGAGGTCTATATCACCGGCAACCTGTTCAACGACAACAATCAGTTTGTACAAGCGGCGATCTATCAGATCTCCAAAGCGGCGGGATACGCAGGGCAAAACGTCAGCTTGAAGCTCTGGTCTAATCTCGACGCTACGCCTTTCGCCGCCTTTTCGTTGGTCCCTACGCCTCGGGGGCATCAGGGTAGCTTCGGCCCGGGTATGTACTTCGTGAGCAATCGGGCGGGGGGCGACAGCCGCGTCAGACTCTGGGACTTAACCGACGACCTGACCGGCAATCCGCAGATCACAGTGGCCAACATCAACGTAAATCCTTACTCGCCTGCCGCCGACGCGCAGCAACTCGGATCCAACAAGTCTTTGGACAACGGCGATTGCCGCATACAGAACGCTTTTTTTCACAACGGGATCATTCATTTTGTGCACAATACCGATGTGGGCCAAGGCTGGAGCGGCATCAGTTACAACCGCCTGACCGTGAGTACGCAAAGCATACAGACAGCTTTATTTGGGGCGCCGGGCAATTCTGACTTGGCTTATCCGGTCGCAGCGCCTTTCTCAACTTCCGCCACCGACCGCTCAGTGATGATTGCCTTTTTGCGCACCTCAAGCGCGATCTATCCGGAGGTGCGGGTGGTCCATTGCGATCAGAATATGAATTGGTCAAACTCAACCCTGATCAAACAAGGCGAAACCTTTGTGAACATGCTCAGCGGCACGGAGCGCTGGGGCGACTATACGGGCATTGCCCGGCGCCATAACAGCCCTACGCCGCGCGTGTGGGCTGCGGGCAGCTACGGCGGCGATATCCCCTCGCAAAGCGCCTTCAACCGCTACATAACCTGGGTGGCCGAGATCTTCGCCGGTGCATCGGCGGCCGATGCGCCGGAGGCGGCAATACCGGTATTTCAGGTGGCCCCCAATCCGGTCTATGACCTGGCTCAGGTGCGCTTCGAGGTCGAAAGGCGCGAGGAGGTCAGCGTCGAACTCTACGACGCCGGCGGGCGCCTCGTGCGGCTGTTGTATCGCGACACGCCTAAGGCGGGCCTCAACGAGTTGCGCTTCAATAAAGGGGCCTTGCGGCCCGGGACCTACTTCCTGATTATCAAAACGGCAAACAATACGATCAGACATGAAAAAATGGTTATTCTGGATTAGCCTGCCCTTGTTGTGGGGCCTTAACTTG
>JBKBLI010000007.1:56761-59286 GCA_046296435.1 Saprospiraceae bacterium
GCTGCCTGCCACAAAAACCGCGCAGGTAAAGACCAAACCCCAAAAAGCCCAGATGTGCGCGAGGGCATGAGCGAGGCGCGGGAAGCGGGCGAAGGCGCCGATACGCTGTCAAAGGATGCCTTGTACCGCGAGAAAAACAATACGCCGGTGAAGGAGTCGCCCAAGCACGACGCTCCCGAACAAAAGGAGATAGACGAACAAAAGAAACAAAAGCGCAAACAATGACGAAATAGGGGCGTGGATCAGATGATCTGCGCCCCTATTGGCTTGCCGCTGTCGGGCTAACCCTGTCCTCTCGCCCACCCCCGCGCCCCGAGCCTTGTTGCCCCACATGACATGCCGAGGCCCCATGTCAGAGGGAGCGGCGCTTGCAAAAGCGCATTTTTTAGAGATGCCGGGCCGTGCTCTGTCTTGCCGCTTTGCGCCATTCAATGGATGTAGGGCCTCGGCGATGCGCGCGGCGTCAGCCGGGACAAACACGCCCGATAGCAACGCGCCATACCTTTGATGCATCAATTTTGCGCTTTCTTCCGTAAAGGCTTTATCTTTGCCTGTAAAATAGCAGGGCATGTATCCAAAGCCTTTAGCCGTATTCGACGATATATCGTTCAATCCGCGCCCCATGTTCGATATTGTAGGCATGGAGCCTTTGGATCCAGCGATTTTTGATCTTTTTTGCGAGGATGGCTGGTGCTACTGGTCGGACGCTTTTTTCCGAAAAAACTATCAGGAATGGCGCGGACAGTACTGTCGGGTGGTCGTAGTGCGGATCCGTATCTCGGAGTTCAGCATGAGTAAGAGCCAGCGCAAGTGTCTGCGCCGCAATCAGGGACTGGATATCCGCGTCAGGCCGATCCGAATTGAGCAGATTCACGAGGATTTGTTCGAAAAGCACACGCTCCGGTTTGACGTCAATCGGCCGCAGTCAAGCGTCAGTTTTTTTTCGGAGTGGAGCCACATGATGCCTGCTCCGGGGTTTCAACTCGAGTTGTGGGACAAAGACCGATTGGTAGCGGCGAGTTTCTTCCATGTAGGCGAAAGAAGCGTGATGGGTAATTACTGTATTTACGATCCAAACGAGATCCAATGGAAAAGTCTCGGTATGATGACTATGCTGATCGAATTGCAGATGACTGCAAAGTTGAAACGCGAATTTTATTATCCCGGACTGGTTTACGACATCCCTAGCGAGTTCAATTACAAGCTCAATTTCAACGGTTTGGAATACTTCGACTGGTGGGGCAATTGGTATCCCCTGCCCCGCGTGCCGCTGAGTTCCTGGCGCGCTGAATGGGGTGGCGGATTGCCGGTCGATCAAATTTGACCTTACGCGCGCCATACGAATACAACTTGACGGCGTTTGGATGCGTTATTGCGGGCGTCGCGATTTGGCGCAGAGACCTACAAGCGTCCTCAGCGAGAAAGTTTGCGATTTTTCAATACGGTATCGCCGGGCGCCCAAAGTTGGATATGAATATGGCGACTGAAGACTGGGAATTAGATTTTGAGTACCTGAGGGTACAACATATTGTGAAGGATTCGATGAAGCGCGACGCGCTCCCTGATCTCAACGTGATCCTGTTGTTGATCGGCATACAGGAACTCGGACGCTGGAAGAAAGACTTCACCAAAGAAGAGAAGCAAGATCTGATGCATATCGCCGTCTGCCGCCTATTGAGCTACGAGGGTTATTTCGAATTTGCAGGCCGCGATGCAGACGGCTGGCCGCACTGGCGCCAGATCCGCGAAATGCAGGCCATGTCGCTTGACGCTCAGGAACAATTCCTTAAAGGATTCGTGGTGCGTTATTTCAAAGACCTGGAAGCCGATAATGGGGGCTTCCAGATCTGAGGCAGGGATGGCGGCGTTTGGCCCGAACCCGATTGCGCTTATGGTTTGGCGATCAGCTTGGAGAAGCGCAGCGGGTCGCCGGGTCGCAAAAACATCACGCCGGTCACGGCAATGGTGTCGCCGGCCTGCAGACCCTTGGTTACTTCGACCCATCCGGCCTGCCGAATGCCAGTCTCAACGGTCACGAATTCGGCTTTCCCGTTGCGACTCACAATGATCTGTTTGTTGCGCGCCTGAGGGATAATCGCCTCGGCAGGCGTGAACAGCGCTTCGCGATTGGCGCCAAGGTCAACGCTTACATTGGCAAAAGCGCCGGGAATGAGCGCTGGATGCTGGGCGCGCAGGATAGCGCGCACCTGCAAGTTGCGGGTCTGCTCGTCGATGCGCTGTTCGGTGGCGATTACCTCCGCATGGAAAGTCTCTGCCGCGCCCTGCACCGCAAACCTGACAGTCTGGCCGATGCGAATGGCGGAGCCGTACTTTTCGGGTATCGTGAAGTCGAGTTTGGGGGAACCGACGGCCCGGATGCTGCCCAGGGGCGTGGCGGGCGTGACGTACGCGCCCGGACTGATACGCCGCAGGCCGAGGTAGCCGTCGTAGGGCGCTGTGACGCGCATGCGGTCTATTTGGATGCGCAACAGATCAATTTCCGATTTGAGCGTTTGCGCTTGCAA
>JBKBLI010000007.1:59386-73676 GCA_046296435.1 Saprospiraceae bacterium
ACGGCCAGGTCGTAGTCCTGCTGGCTGACGCCTTTGACGCGCAGCAATTCGCCGAGGCGCTGCTCGGTGATTTGCGCCTGTTTGAGTTGCAATTCGACCTTTTGTAATTGGGCGCGCAGATCATCGTCAAACAATCGCGCCACTACTTCCCCCTTGCGCACCAGGCGCCCTTCGGGCATGTTGAGCGCGACAACCCTTCCGGGCGCCTCCGCGTGCAACTGCGTCTCCTCTGCGGGTATCAAAGCGCCGGGGGCCTGCACCGTCTGTGCCATTCGCGAGGCTTGGGCGATGTAGCCCTCCACGGCGGTTACCTCATAGACGTTCTTCCCCTCGTTTGGGCTTGGCGTTCCAGCGCCCTTGTCGGCACTTTTTTTACAAGAAAAAAACATCGACAAAGCGAAGCCGGCAAATGCGATAATGAAAAAAAAACGCATGGATTGACGTTGTGAAACGGGTTTAGGCAAAAACGCAAAAACAAACCCTAGATTGCAAATCAAAGGCACCAATGCCTGAATGCATGCTCCAAGGGGAACGCCGGGATCGCGGTCTTGAGAGCGTCGCGGGCGCCAGATTGCTTCATGCGGGGTATTCGACATAGTTGCGCGGCGTCTCGTACAAGCGCACCGCGAGCGCATGGGTTTGCGGAATATGATCGCGCAGAATACGCCAGATCACTACGCAGATATTTTCGGCTGTGGGGATCAGGTCCCTGAATTCTGCGGTATCGAGATTCAGATTCTTGTGGTCAAACCTGTGTTCGATCTGTTCTTTGATCAGAAGCGACAGCCAGCCCAGATCAATGACCATGCCCGTATCGGGGTCGATGGGGCCGCTTACTTTTACCTCCAGTTCGTAGTTGTGGCCGTGATAATTGGGGTTGTTGCACAAGCCAAACGTCTCGCGGTTTTTTTCGTCGCTCCAGGCCGGATTGTGGAGTCTGTGCGCGGCATTGAAGTGGGCGCGGCGGAATGCGGATATATGCGTCATGGGTTTGAAAAAAATAAGACAGGCCTCAAGGGACCAAGCTCACCTGAAACATTCGTCCCTGAAAATTGTTTCGCTGCCATTGCGGCGGACTTCCGGGTAATTGCTCCTATCCGCTTTTTTTTGAAAAAAGGGAAAAAACGGCTCGCCTTGGTTTCGGGCTCTTTCGTCCCCAAACCACGCGTCCTTTACGCATAACAAAAAAATATCCTGCTAAAGCGTTCTATGAACCATACGCTTCAAACCCTTTTCAGGCTTTTTATGGCGCTGTTGGTCGTCCGTAGCGCCGCCGCCCAATCCCTGCTCACGCCCGAAGAAGCCGTGCGCATCGCGCTCGAAAACAACTTTGCCATACGACTCAGCGCTTTTGACGCCGATATTGCCCGACTAAACAACACAAAAGCCAACGCCGGAATGCTTCCGCAGGTCAACCTCGTGGCGAACGAAACCTTTACCCTGAGCGCATTCCAGCAAGAACTGGCCAATGGCAACGAGTTTAGATCGCCCGGCGCTCCATTCAACAATTTCAACGCCGGCGTACAACTCTCCTGGACCCTATTCGACGGGCGGCGCATGTTTATAGCCAAACGCCGCTTAGAAGCCCTCGAAGTCCTCGGCGAGCGCCAACTGCAGTTCAGCGTTATGCAGACGACGGCTTCGGTGCTGGTTCAGTACTACGCCCTGGCGCAGAGTCGCATGCAGGAAAAAGCCCTATCAGAGGTGATTAGCCTGAACGAAGAGCGGCTCCGCATCGCCGAAGCCCGTCTGGCAGCCGGCATGGCTCCGCAGACGGAAGTCCTGCAGGCGCGTATCGACCTCAACCAGCGCCGCGCCGACCTCCTCCTTCAGCAAAACGTGTCGCTCGCTTCCCGCCGCGCGCTCAATGTCTTGCTCGCGCGCGACCCGGACACTCCCTTCAGCGCTTACGATACCGTCCAGATCAACTACGCGCCCAATCCGCAGGCCCTGCTCGACGCCGCGCTTGCCCAAAATCCCCAACTCCTCGCCTTGCGCCAGAACGCCATTGCCGCCGCTTTAGCTGCCGACGAGGTCCGCACGCTCGGCGCGCCAAGGGTGGTCGGTTTGGGTCAGTTCAACGCTCTGCGCACCGACAATGGCGCCGGCTTCCTGCGCAGCAACTCACAAGCGGGTCTAAGCCTCGGTTTGGGCTTCGTCATGCCGCTATACACCGGCGGCGATCTGCGCCGACAGGCTGAAGTGGCCAAAAAGCAAGCCCTGCAGTCCAAGACCCTCAGCGACGAGCGCGAGTTGCTCGTCAGACAGGAACTCGCGCAAAGCATCGCCGACTATGAGCTTCAACGACAGTTGCTCGCCTTCGAGGAGGCCAATGTGTTGACCGCCCGCGAAAATCTGGCGGTCAGCACCGAACGCTTTCGGCTTGGCCAAACCACGCCCCTCGAAACCCAACAGGCGCAGGCCAGTCTCGAGCAGTCCCTCGCCCGACGCAACCAATTGCTCCTTCAACTCAAAAACACGGAGATCTCCCTGCGCTTCCTGAGCGGAGATCTGTGACGGGGCCTGCGATGCCCGATCCCGCGGCGATCTGCGCCGTCGCGCAGCGCGGGCCACGATGCCTTGAGCGCCTCAGGAAAGGGGCGCGCCGCGCCGTATTTGCAAGGCGGCCTATTGTTCAGTTTGGCCCTCCGCTTCGCGCAGTTCCAGGAGCAGGTCGTTGAAGAGGCGCACGCTGTCAGTCTCCAGACGGCGCGCTTCGGACAGTTGGAAGCGGTAGTCGAAATTAAATCGGTAGTTGTCCGGGTGGTTGTCGGATAGCGGAAAGAAGCCGGCCAAGGTATCGTACCAGACGATGCGGCCCCGGTGGGTGAGTTCGAGGATCGGAAGCTGGAGATATTCGGTTTTGGGCATGTATCGGTATAGGGCCATCAGGCGCAGGATCACAGAGACGGCGGCCGCGCGCTCCGGCAGCCCATTCTCTTTTCTGTAAGGGCTGACTTCCCTCTCGTAATACTTGATCAATTCGTTGTAGCGACGTTCGGCGATGCGCTCACGGGTCTCGAATGCGGGATAGCGATCAGGGTACAAGTGTGTGAGCGAGCGCAGCGTGTCTATGGCCCCGAACGGTATTTTGCCCGCGCTGGATAAGTTGACCAAGCCATGGTCGGGGTGTATCTCGGTCCATGGAAGCCTGTGTTCCAGGGTCAATTCTTCGTACACGAAGTCCAGATAAGTCGGATCGGGGTGTATGCGGTAACATTCGATTGCACAGGACAGCAGGATTTCCAACTGTGTGCGCTTCTCTTCCCGTCCTCCGGGGATTTTTTCGTAATCGACTTTGATGCTTTTGTGGAAAATGTTGTGCGCGATGCGGCTGCGTATGTGCGCGTCATCCTGGTCGATACCTCGGAATCGCATGGTCTTTTGCAGGTTGGCGAGCGCTTCGAAATTCATGGCGACGCTTTGGTTGACGGTATTCAGATGGCCGCCGCTGAGCGTAAACCACAGGAGCGCTCCATCGCCGACAAGTTCCCGGATGATATCGTCTAAGAAACCGTTTCCGTCGTTCGGATAGGCGTAGTATTGTCTGGCCCAGCGTTTCAGGCATTCGATCACCTCGCGGCGCGCATCCTCTTCGGGCATGCGCCGCCAATCCCTGTAGGCCAATTGGTCCAATACGCGGCGATAACGGCGGAGCGTATCGTCGCAATACTGGAGCCAGATTTCGCGATGCAGGTTGGGTTCGGTGATCAGCCAGGCATCTACTCCGGAATGGTCTTTGATGATTTTTTCGACGAGCGCCATCGGATCGAACCGGTATCTGCGGCAATCCGGATGGGATACGGGTTGCCCGTCTTCGTTGAGGTCGAACCACCGGATGGGCAGGGTATGGCGGGTGTCGGGCGAGAGTAAGAGATTGGGCAGCAGTTGCTCGAGCGCCAGGCGTCTGAACGAAAGGGTGTCGTCGGTATGCAGCACATGGCCATACAACTTGTGTCCGACCATGCAGGCGTTCACGTAGCGTATAACGGATTCGCGCCAATCCGTCAGGTTGCGCCGGCGTTCCTGTTCGTACAGATAGCGCGCAGACAGTTCGTCGCGCCGCGCCAGCAAGCGGAGCAGCAGATTTTCGCGCAGTTCGGCTTCTATACTTTGCGGTTTCCAGTACGTGTACCGCGCCGATTCTGTCTGATTGCGTTTTTCTTCGAATTGCAGTTGCTCGATCAGTTCTTTGACCTGGCTTTCGACCTCGATGTCCGTCTCGGCGACAAAGCGCATTTCGCCCGCCGCATCGAAATAGACGCTGCGCACCCAGTGGAGTTTGCCGCCGCCGCACAGTTCGTTGATCGCCACTTTCAGAAAACTCTGATACGGACTCAGCAGTCGGAAGAGCAAAGGCGCCGCCTCGATACACCGCTTTACGACGGCGCGGTTGGCGGGCGGCTGCACGTCGTGGTGTCCGGTATCGAGCGTGTAATTGTCCGGAATGGCACTGTACAGACGCATGAAGGCGTCGGCCAGTTCTTCGGTGACTGCCTGACAATTGTAATCGCCGGCGCGGCTTGCGCAGCAGCCTTTGCGCTGATACTCATAGAATCGCGATGCGTACAGCGCTGCGTATTCCAGTAGGTTTCCGCGTTGGTTGACCCAATCGGCGGCGATCCGGTCCGGCCCTTCTTTTTGTACGTAGGCGATCAGCATGTGTTCGTACAGTTGGGCCGACTGCGGGTCAATGGCGGTGCGCGCCTCTTCGCACAGCGCGAAGGCCTCCTGATATGCGTTGACAGCAAGCGCATCGCGGCAGAGCAGCAGTTTTCGCAAAAAATCGCGGCGTTGTTCGGCGCTCAGGTTGATTGGCGGATCGTGGGCGCCGGCAGCCCTAAAATCGGGTGGAACGATCTCGTCGCTCGGCCTGAACAGGCTTTGAAACAGATCCACCCGATCGCGCCCCAGGGGAGTCAGGCCCAGATACTCGCGCTCAAACAGTGCGGGCCACTGCGGGACGAACATCCGCTCTTCGATGGCAAGGATAATATCCGACAGCGCTCTTCGGATTTCGTCCAGGCGATCTAAGTAGGTTTCGAACCCTATTCTGGCGCCGGCGGCCAATTGTCGCAGCGCTGCGTAGCGGTCTTCGAGCTCATAGACTCTCTCGTTGATGTAATCGGGATGAATAAGGAGCTTCAGAAAGTTGATCGCCTCTATCAGATTGTGTCGCCCCAAGAAAGTGAGCAGCCGCTCGCGTACGTCTTCGGGTTTGAAATACGCCTTGACTGGCGGGGGCTGCGCTTTTTTTTTCGGGAAAAGCAACAGTTCGCAGGCGATTTCTACCGTGCGCTCCAGTTGGCGTTCGCGGCCCAACAGCGAGGCCTCGATGGTCTCTGGCGGCGGCGGCATGGTCGGAAAACCGCGCAAGGGTTGCGGGGGGTGAGCGGCGCGGGCGCGGGCGCAGAGGATCTGGAGCGCGCCGTAGCGGTTTTCGATTTGCAGGGCCTGTTCCATCTCCCAGCGCGTATCGGGCAGGTCCTGGTAGTCGGCCGAGATCACGGCGACGAACAAATGGGCTTTGCGCAAAAAAGCGGCGGCGGCAGGTCGATAGTCCTCTGGGCCGGGCGCATCGGGGTTCCAAAATGTAAGAAATTTATCGGGCAGGGCATGTTGCAGATACTTCTGCAAGTCCAAAGCCGTGCGTTTGTCTGTCGGATTGGCAGACACAAACACGTAAAAGTCCGGTTCAGGCCGAAGCGTTTGCACGACGCAAACGTACAAATTATTGGGCAATACTCATCCCTCGAAGTGCAGCGACAGCGTAAACGTACGCGAATGCACTTTCTCTAACACCCGACTTTGCAGAATGCGGTCGTTGTACAGCAGGGAATTGTTGATGCCTTGCGAAATTTTGAATTCCGGCGAAAAGATGAAGTACGGGAAAAAGAACTGTATCCCAAAACCGTACTCGTACTGAAAATCCGTGGGCGATATTTTTACCAGGTCGTTTGCCTGTCGCGTGCGCGAATCGCTGGCTACGTCAAAACTATATTTCACGCCTGCAATCACGAACAATCGGCAATCGTGATAAGGCGCCGATTTGTAGCGCACATGAAAAGGCATCTCCACCAGCACCGACTCTACCGGACGACGGATGGTGCGGGCGTTGTTGCCCAATTGGGTATAAGCAATGTTGCGCTCAATAAACGAAAGCGTGGGCAAAAAGCGCAGGTCAAAATATTCGCCTACCTTCAGGTTGGATACAATCCCGAGGTTGAAGCCCGGACCGGTGACCGACTCGACGCGGCTGAACGAGTCGCTGCGTATAAACTCGCGGGAGTGATACACCCGGTAATCGCTCTGGTTGTAGCCCAGCGTGATACCGAAGTAGTAATTTTTGTTCTGAAAATCCTGATAGTTGCGATTGCCCTGATTATATTGTGCAAAAGCGGGCGCTCCGCCCAATATGAGAAGCGCGGCTATTCCGATTACTTGTCGGCTACATAGATAGAGCATATACCAAGCGTTAGGCGTTCGGACTGGGTTTTTGAAAAACCGGTTTTTGATAAAATCTGCAACATTGCCTTCCCTTCCGGAAAAGCCTGCACGCTTTCGTACAAATACGCGTAAGCGCGCATGTCGCGGCTGGTTAAACGTCCGATGAGGGGTAAAACGTATTTGAAGTACGCGTTGTATAGCTGTTTGAACGGAAAAAGTTTCGGTTTGGAGAATTCTAAGATTACCAAACGCCCGCCGGGGCGCAATACGCGGTGCATTTCGGACAGTCCGCGTTCCAAATCCTGAAAATTTCGCACCCCAAACGCCACCGTTACCGCATCGAAAGAGGCATCCTCAAAGCGCAGGTTTTCGCTGTCGCCGGTCTCCAAGCTGATGATATCTGAAAGTCCTCTTTTGTTGATCTTAAGGCGTCCGATATCAAGCATAGCGTTGGCGATATCCACCCCCACAATGCGGCGGGGGCGTAGCAGGCGCGCGCACATCAAAGCCACGTCGGCCGTGCCGGTCGCCACGTCGAGTACTGTCGCCGGATTTAGTTTTTTCAGATACGACAAAGCCCGGCGGCGCCACCACACATCGACGCCCAACGATAGCGCGCGGTTGAGCAGGTCGTATCGCGGCGCGATGTTGTCAAACATCCGCTCTACCTGGGCTTTTTTTTCTTCTGATGCGTTGTATGGCTTTACTTCTTTCATGGCGAGTGTTGATGCGGGTATGACAAGGGTGCGGGGCGGGAGTGGAAAGGGGATGCAGGCGCGTGTCGGACGGTCAAAAGCGCGATCAGCTAAGCTGAATATTCTCGATGATCTCCAATCCGTATCCGATGAAGCCGGTGCGGGGTTTGGGGTTGTTGGTCAGCAGCCTGATCTTACTGACCCCCAGGTCGCGCAAGATCTGCGCTCCGATGCCGAAGTCTTTTTTGCCGATGGGCGATTGCAGTTCGAATTTGTCCAGCGCGTTTTCCTCTGACAGTTTTTTGTACAAGGCGAGTTTGGCGGCCAGATTATCTTTGTCGCTTTGGCGCAGATAGACAAATACCCCCTTGCCTGCGTCTCGAATCAAGGACAGCGCCCGCGCGTTTTGTCCGGTATAGTCGTGTAGCAAGGCGCCGAGTATATCGCCCGTTTCGGACGACGAGTACACGCGCACGGGGACAGGCTCGTCGGCCGCCCATTGGCCCATGCGGAGCGCAAGATGGTAGTCCGATCCCGATACATCCGTAAATATAAACGCCTCAAAATCGCCAAATACCGTGCGCATCGACACGCTGAAGTCCCGGCGTATCAGGCGTTCGGCGTTCATGCGGTAGGCCACCAGGTCGTCTATGCTGATGATCTTCAGCCCAAACCGAGCGGCGACCTCCATCAGTTGCGGCAGACGGGCCATCGAGCCGTCGGGATTGAGTATCTCAACCAGCACGCCGGCCGGGTACAGGCCTGCGAGCCGGGCCAGATCTACCGCCGCTTCGGTGTGGCCGGTGCGGCGCAACACGCCGCCATTCTTAGCCCTCAGCGGAAAGATATGACCCGGACGCGCGTAGTCGCTTGGCTTGGCGGCCGGGTTGCAAAGGTGGCGGATGCCTGTGGCGCGGTCGTATGCGCTGATGCCCGTCGTGCAACCCTGACCTATCAGATCGATGGATACCGTGAACGCTGTCTCGTGCAGGGCTGTGTTGGAACTGACCATCAGGTTGAGTTCCAACTCCTCGGCGCGGCGCTCTTCGATGGGGGTGCAGATCAGGCCCCGGCCGTGCAGGGCCATAAAATTGATGATTTCCGGCGTGACCAATTCTGCCGCGCAAATGAAGTCGCCCTCATTCTCACGATTCTCGTCGTCCACCACGATAATTACTTTGCCCTTGCGGATATCCTGTAGGGCCTCTTCTATGCTGTTGAGTTGAAAATTCTCTGACATTGCAGCGTTCTTTTGCGCGGGTGTGCTCACACGCCGCAAAGGTAAAGCGAAAAAAGGGGATCAAGGGCGTTAGAAAGCGCGCATATAAACAGCGTATGGCCGCGAGTGTTCAACGGGGCCGCGCGCCGCGCTTCCCCAGCCCGCGCCCAGGGCCTTTGCTTACGCCCGCATTGCTTTGGGGCCAGGGCTCTTGGCGCGAATGGTGGCGGGACGCCGTTGCAAGCTCAAAGCTCATCGGCTTGGCGCTTGTATGTTTCGGCCTGCAGGAGGATCTGGCGGCGTTCGTCGTCGGGCATGGTATCCCACAAACGGTACGCCATGCCGATGCGGGGGTTGCGTTCGAGCGTGGAGCGGTGCCGGTGGTAGAAATCCCAATACAAGCTGTTGAAGGGGCAAGCGCGGGGGCCGTGTCGCAGGTTGTGGGCATAATGACAGCGGGCGCAGTGGTCGCTCATTTTGTGGATGTAGTTGGCGCTGCTCACATAGGGTTTGCTGCCCACGATGCCGCCGTCGGCGTATTGGCTCATGCCCCGCGTGTTGGTGATCTCCACCCACTCGATGGCGTCAATATAGATGCCGAGATACCAGGCGTCCACCTCGTCGGGCGCCACCCCGAGCAGCAGGGCAAAATTACCGGTGAGCATCAGGCGCTGGATGTGGTGCGCATAGGCGTGCTCAAGGCTTTGGGTCACCGCCTGCCGCAGGCAGTTCATGCGGGTTTCGCCGCTCCAATACCAGCGGGGCAGCGGGGCCTGGTGGTCGAAAAAGTTGAGCGTGGCGTACTCAGGCATCTTCGCCCAATAGATGCCGCGCATGTATTCGCGCCAACCGGCTATTTGGCGCACAAATCCCTCTACGGCGGCTATGCTGACCTGATCAGGGCGCCGGCGCCAATGCGCGATAGCGGATTGGATCACTTCGGCGGGCGAGATCATTTTTAGGTTGAGAGAAAAAGATAGCCGCGAGTGGAATAGCAGCCAGTCGCGCTCGCTCATGGCATCCTGATAATCGCCAAAGCGGGCCAGGCGAAGGCGGTTGAAGTCTTGCAACACTTGCAGGCCCTCTTCGCGGGTCAGGGGCCAGTCGAAGGCTTGGGGGCGTATGCTTCCGATGGTGCGCACACCCGCATCGCGGATCATGCGCGTCAGGTCGCTCAGGTCGCGCCCGAATCCCGGAGCAGGCGGAATGACTTCGTTTTTGGGTAGTTTTTTGCGATTTTCGGCGTCGTAGTTCCAACGGCCGGTCAGGGGCGTTTGGCCGTCGGGTTCCATCAGGATGCCGTGTTTGATGCGTATTTTTCGATAAAAAGTTTCCATTAGGAAGGCCTTTTTGCCTCGGAACATATCGGCCAGTTCTGTGCGCTGGGTCATAAAGTGTTCCGTATCCCACACGCCGACCGTTACGCCCTCGCGCCGCAAGGCGTCGCCCAGGGCGGCCAATTCTCGGTCTAAGCGCCATTCGTCGGGCAGTTGATATTCCCAGCGGTGGGCGCGCTCGGAGCGAATCAGCGATCGGATATTGGCTTCGAAGGTCTGGAGATTGTCGGGGTCGTCGAGGCGAAAATAGCGCACGCGATGCCCCGCTGCCTCAAGGCTCCCGGCAAACAGGCGCATAGCGGCAAAAAAACCGACCACCTTTTGGATGTGGTGGACGGCGTAGTCTGTCTCGCTGCGCGTCTCCATCATGACGTACAGGATCTGCGGGTCGGGTTGAGCAAACCACGCGTGCAGCGGATTGAGTTGGTCGCCGAGTATGAGTCTGATTGTCATAAGCGCAGGGCTGAGGATGGGGGCGCGGGTAGCGATTGCGGATGGCGTTTTTTTTCCTGTCGCATGTCCCTCGCTTGTTTTTTCGAAACAAAATCTGGGTTTTTTCTCACTTTTTACCGTCGGTTTATGCGCAAATTCATAATTTTGCGAAGCAGCGCGCAAGGTCGGGTCGGTATCTTATCCGCAAACGGATGCGCTTCTTTTTTTTCTTCAATCTGAAAAATTACTCATGCCTGTTATGCAGCGAATTCTCTTTTTAGCCATTTTTCTTTGCGCTTGTGCCAGCCTCGGCGCGCAGGTAAAGCGCCCGACGAACGTATTCGACGCAAGCGCGCTCGACAAGCCCGCCGTGTTTCAGGGTGGTCAGGAAGCCTTGATGCGGTATCTGGCGGCCAACCTCAAGTATCCGGATCAGGCCCGTTTGGACAAAGCCGAGGGTCGCGTGATTATGGAGATCATCACCGACGCCGGGGGGCGCGTCATCTGGGTCGATGTTCCGGAGCGCTTCAAAGACGAGCCTTGGCGCCCTGACTTTGTCGAAGAATCTGTGCGGGTGCTTTACGGTATGCCCGATTGGACCCCCGCCGAAAAAGACGGGGCGCCGGTCTCTTGCGTCCAGTTGTTGCCCATCGAGTTTCGGAGCAATTAACAAAATATGGGTCGTATCGTTTATCGGTGCGCCACAAAAAGCGCTTAGACGTCAAACGGTCATGCGGTATCGCCTCGCATGACCGTTTTTTGTGCCCGGGCGGTTTTTTCGCAATGAAAAAACACCGCGACGCGGGATTTTTCCTCTCCGGTAATGCCTTTTTTTAGGCCCCATGCTTCGTTTTTTCAGAGAAAAAACGCGACGCGGGACGCAGGGTGGTAGGCGTTTGACAAAGGGATGATAAAAAAAGCGGCTGCCTTATCTTCAGGACAGCCGCTTTTCGCCAAAAAGCAAAGCAAGACGCAATCAATGTGCGTGGGTTTCGGTATCGCCGATGCGAATTTCTTTGGGTTCGGGTTGTTGCTGGATAGAACCGTGGTCGTCGAAGTGACCGCCAAGGATGGGAGCGATGGCCAGGCCGACCAGGCAGGACAACTTGATCAGGATGTTCATCGACGGGCCGGAGGTGTCTTTGAAGGGGTCGCCCACGGTGTCGCCCGTTACGGCGGCCTTGTGCGGGTCAGAGCCTTTATAGTAGGTTTTGCCGTCGATATCCACGCCTTTTTCAAAAGATTTCTTCGCATTGTCCCAGGCGCCGCCGGCGTTGGACTGGAAGAGCGCCCAAAGTACGCCGCTGACGGTCACGCCGGCCATGTATCCGCCCAGCGCTTCGGCGCCCATTAGGAAGCCCACGACAATCGGGGTGAGGATGGCGATGAGGCCCGGGGGCAGCATCTCGCGCAAGGCGGCCTGTGTCGAGATTTCGACGCAACGGCCGTACTCTGCTTTGCCTGTGCCCTCAAGCAGGCCGGGGATCTCGCGAAACTGGCGACGCACCTCGTTGACCATGTCCATGGCTGCGCGTCCGACGCTTTGCATTGCAAATGCAGAGAATACGACCGGCACCATGCCGCCGAGGAATAGGGCCGCCAGTACTTTGGCCTTGAAGATGTTGATCCCCTCGATACCGGTGAAATCCACATAGGCGGCGAACAAGCCCAGCGCCGTAAGGGCGGCCGAAGCGATGGCGAACCCTTTGCCAATGGCGGCGGTGGTGTTGCCCACCGAGTCCAATACGTCGGTGCGCTCGCGCACCTCTTTGGGCAGTTCGCTCATTTCGGCGATACCGCCTGCGTTGTCGGCGATCGGGCCGAAGGCGTCGATGGCCAGTTGCATGGCGGTGGTGGCCATCATGGCCGAGGCTGCTATGGCTACGCCATAAAAGCCGGCAAGGCTGTAAGCGCCCCAGATGGCGCCTGCAAACATCACGATGGGCATCCAGGTGGACATCATGCCGGTGGCCAGGCCCGCGATCACGTTTGTGGCGTGGCCTGTGGCTGATTGCTTGACAATGTTGAGAATAGGTTTGGTTCCCAGGCCGGTGTAGTACTCTGTGATGGCCGAGATCAGCGCGCCAACGGCCAGACCCAGCACTACCGCCCAGAATACGTTGGTGTTGGCTACCGTGACGACGCCTTGCCCGAAGAAATTCATGGTCATGGTATCGGGCAGCATCCAGTGGATGATCGGATAGCAGACGATGCCTGTCAGGACGATACTCGTCCAGTTGCCGAGGTTGAGCGCGCGCTGAACGAGCGAAGAACTTGCCGAGGCGTCATCCTTCACGCGCACGAGCCACATGCCTACAATCGACAGCAGGATGCCGATGCCGGCAATGAATACCGGAAGCAGGATAGGGCCGATGCCGCCAAAAGCGTCGTTGACGCCGCCGTTGTCGCGGATCACCGAGTTGCCCAGTACCATAGCGGCCAGAACGGTAGCCACATAAGAGCCGAAGAGGTCGGCGCCCATGCCGGCTACGTCGCCCACGTTATCGCCCACGTTGTCGGCGATGGTAGCCGGGTTGCGCGGATCGTCTTCGGGTATGCCGGCTTCGACTTTACCCACGAGATCGGCTCCTACGTCGGCCGCTTTGGTGTAGATGCCGCCGCCTACGCGCGCAAACAGTGCGATGGACTCAGCGCCAAGCGAAAAGCCGGCCAAGACCTCCAATACGCGCGTCATGGTCGTATGCCCCTCAGGTCCGTATGAGCCTGCCATGAAAAATTGATAAAATACGATGAACAGACCGCTCAGGCCCAATACGGCCAGCCCCGCTACGCCAAGGCCCATGACTGACCCGCCGCGGAATGATACCTGCAGGGCTTTGGAGAGACTGCTGCGCGCAGCTTGCGTGGTGCGGACGTTAGCTTTTGTCGCAATTCGCATGCCCATAAAGCCGGCCAATACCGAGAACAGCGCGCCGATGATAAACGAAATGACGATCAGCGGGTGGCTTGTCGTCACCGAAACGCCGAGCCAGCCCAGCAGCGCGCTGGCTATGAGCACAAAAATCGCTAAGACCCGATACTCAGCCTTCAAAAAGGCCATGGCGCCCTCGGCAATGTGGCGGGCGATTCCTTGCATTTTGTCGTCGCCGGCGTCTTGCTTATTCACCCATCCCTGCAGGATGAACATGTATATCAGTCCCAACACGCCAAAAAGCGGCAAAAAGTACAATAATGATTCCATATTGTGTGCGTAAAACAGTGGTTTTAGATAACAAATAATGCCGAACTGGCGGCAAAAACGGCGCAAAGGTAGTCAAAAAAGCTAAGTATGAACCCGGCGTACCTTTTCACGCAAAAAAAGAAGGCGTTTCTAACCGAACGCCGGAGAAGAACGACTTCCCGTCGGCGTTCGGTTTTGTGCGCCCTCAGCCGATCATTTGCTCCGGGCGCACCCACGCGTCGAACTCCTCGGCGCTCAGGTAGCCCAGTTGTAGCGCCGCTTCTTTGAGCGTCGTATTTTCGCGGTGCGCTTTCTGGGCGATTTCTGCGGCTTTGTAGTATCCGATTTTCGGATTGAGCGCCGTGACGAGCATGAGCGAATTGTTGAGGTGTCGGCTGATGTTGTCGTATAGCGGCTCAATGCCTACGGCGCATTTGTCGTTGAACGAAACGCAGGCCTCGCCGATCAGCCGCGCCGAATGCAGAAAATTGTAGGCCATCAGGGGTTTGAACACGTTCAGTTCGAAATGGCCGTTGGCGCCGCCGACGTTGATGGCTACGTCGTTGCCCAGCACTTGGGCGGCCACCATGGTGAGGGCTTCGCATTGCGTGGGGTTTACCTTGCCGGGCATGATCGAGGATCCGGGTTCGTTGTCCGGGATGAAAATTTCGCCGATTCCGCTCCTCGGCCCAGATGACAGCATGCGGATGTCGTTGCCGATCTTCATGAGGCTAACGGCGCAGGTCTTGAGCGCGCCGTGGGCTTCTACAATAGCGTCGTGGGCGGCTAAGGCCTCGAATTTGTTGGGCGCCGTTGCGAAGGGCAGGCCGGTGAGGCGGGCAATATGCTCCGCCACGTTTTCGGCGTATCCGGGCGGCGTGTTGATACCGGTGCCGACGGCGGTGCCGCCCAGAGCCAGTTCGCTCAGGTGTGAGAGGCTGTTGCGAATGGCCCGCAGGGCGTGGTTGAGTTGGGCGAC
>JBKBLI010000007.1:73771-76177 GCA_046296435.1 Saprospiraceae bacterium
TGACGTAGCCGCTGAACTCCTGTCCCAAAGACAGCGGCGTGGCATCCATGAAGTGGGTGCGGCCGATTTTGACTACCTTCATGAAAGCCTCGGATTTGGCCTGAAGGGTGTCGCGCAGTTTTTCGATACCAGGGATGGTTGTTTCGACCAGCATCTTGTAAGCCGCGATGTGCATGGCGGTGGGGTAGGTGTCGTTGGACGATTGCGACTTATTGACGTCGTCGTTGGGGTTGAGGTATTTTTTTTCGTCGGTCAGTTGGCCGCCTTGTAGGACGTGAGCGCGATAGGCGATCACTTCGTTGACGTTCATGTTGCTTTGCGTGCCTGAGCCGGTCTGCCATACCACGAGCGGAAACTGGTCGTCGAGTTGGCCGGCGAGGATCTCGTCGCATACGCGTCCGATGAGGTCGCATTTGTCCTGTGGCAGCGCGCCCGCTTCGCAGTTGGTCAGGGCGGCAGCTTTCTTGAGGTAAGCAAACGCCCGGATGATCTCGATGGGCATTTTGTTGATGTCGCGGGCGATTTTGAAATTTTCAATAGAGCGCTGCGTCTGCGCGCCCCAATAGACATGGGCGGGCACCTGCACAGGGCCCATAGTGTCTTTCTCGGTGCGGAATTCCATATTATTTTTTCGAAAAAACAGTGATTTGCGTAATGCGACGCAAAATTAGGGTTAAAAAAGTATTCCTACAGGCTTGCTTGCAAAGCGCGGGTATATTTGCGCGAAAAAGGCGGGCTGTGTTCGTCGCGATGTGTCCGCCAAACGAACCTTTTTGGCGTATGAAAAAAAACGACTGGCTCATTCCGTTTGCTTTAGTCTGCAGTTTGTTTTTTCTGTGGGGGTTGGCCAACAGCCTCAACGGCTCCTTGGTCAAGCAGTTTCAGACCGCTTTGGATCTGAGCCGCGCGCAAGCGGGTATTGTGGATACTGCTTTTTACCTCGGTTATTTTGTCTTTGCGCTGCCTGCGGGTTACTTCATGCGGCGCTTTGGCTACAAGCGCGCCATCTTGCTGGGGCTGGCGCTGTATGCTGCGGGCGCTTTTTTGTTTTATCCGGCGGCAGGCTTGCGGCAGTTTGGCGTTTTTCTGTTAGCCTTGTTTGCCATTGCCAGCGGCCTGGCTTTTTTGGAGACCGCGGCCAACCTGTATGCCACGGTGCTGGGCGACAAGGAGGGGGCTGCTTGGCGCGTTAATTTTGCGCAGATATTCAACGGTATGAGTATCATCATCGGCCCGTTGGTCGGCAGCCTGCTGATCTTTTCGAGCGCGGCAGGCCACACGCGCGAGCAATTGGCGGCTATGCCCTTCGATGAGGCTGAGGCCATTCGGGCGGCCGAAGCGCTTGCCGTGCGTACGCCCTACCTCCTCATCGGGCTGCTGGTTGCCGCCGTAGCCCTGCTTTTTTGGCTTACGCCCATGCCTGAACGCGTCGATTCGGAGGATACGCCTCCGTCGGCGGGCAAGGCTTCGCTGCGCGATCTGCTCAGGCGACCGCGGTTGATGGTCGGCGTGTTGGCGCAGGCGCTCAACGTAGGCGCTCAGGCTACCCTGTGGAGCTATTTCGTGGATCTGAAAGAGTTGTTTTCCCCTGAGGCGCACGTCGCGGCGGTTTCGTGGCTTTACCCCTTCGAGGGCAAGAGCGCGCGGCAGATTGCGGGGTTTCATGCTTCCTTTGCGATGGTCTTGTTTTTGTTGGGCCGCTTAGTTGGCTCCCTGTTGATGCGCCGCATGCGTGCGGCGTTGGTGTTGGCGCTATTCAGCGTGGCGGCTACTGCGCTGGCTATGTTGGCCTGGTATTTGGGCGGCGGCGTAGCGGCCGTGGTGGCGGTCATGGGAATTTACTTTTGCCAGAGCATCATGTTTCCGACCATTTTTGCGTTGGCGACCGAAGGGCTTGCGCCCGAGGAAGGCAAGTTGGCCTCCGGATTGGTCGTCATGGCCATTGTCGGGGGCGCCATCCTGCCGCCCTTTGCCGGCTGGCTTTCGCATGCGGAGTTTAGACACATGCTGCTGATTCCGGCCTTTTGTTTTGCGTTTGTGGCGTACTACGCGCGCAGTCGGGTGCGACGCGGCGCGCTGTGACATTCGCGCCGCGTATGCCTACTCGCTGCGCCACACCCATTCGAGCGCACAGTTATTGCACAAAATTCGAAGTCTATCGGGATGCGCTTTTTGATAAAAAACATGAAAAAAAGGCGCTAATATGCGGATATGACTAAGTTGTGCGAAATCAAAACCGCCAACAGCGCGCGCCCGGCCTGCCCTGTGCCCGCACAGCCCATAGAATGCCCAAAAAACGCCATTTCGCGTCAAAAATCGAGAAAAAAAACTTACATTTGTAACGATTAGTATTCGCAAATGCCTGTTTGAAAATTGCCGGGCTGTTTTGAGCAACTTTCTCGCGCC
>JBKBLI010000008.1:0-10437 GCA_046296435.1 Saprospiraceae bacterium
CCTTGCCATGCCGGCGCGAAGTCGGGTCGCCGGTCGATACAGTAGTCAAAATCGGATAGGGCCTCTTGATAGCGCCCGAGGTTGTAGTAAGCCAGCCCCCTGTTGAAGTAGTATTCGGCGTCTTCGGGATGGCGTTTGAGATAGACGTCCAGATCGGAGATGGACTCCTCGTAGCGGCGTTTCATGCCGTACAAGGCTCCCCGGTATTTGAACGCTTCGCTCAGTTTCGGGTTGCGCTCGATAGCGTCGTTGAAATCGGACATGGCTTCGGCGCTTTTACCCTGCCTGGCGTATTCCAGACCGCGCAAGTGATAGGCGCGGCCATAGTTGTCGCCCTGCGCGGCCATGGCGCGGTTGACCAGCGTAAGGGTGTCTTGCCAGTCGCGCAGTCTGAGGGCGGAAAGCGCCAGCCAGAGGGCGGCCAGCAGCCACAGGCCCATGCGCGCTCGCGCGCCCCAGGTTTCGCTTCTCGCTCTCAGGAAAGTTGGCAAATACCCCAATATGGCGAATATGCCGCAGGCGGCGAGGTAATTGTAACGGTCGGCCCGCAATTCCAGAGATCCGAAGGGGGCGAAGGGAAGCGCTATGGCGATGTTGGCCATGTAAAACAGCAGCCCCTGCCACAGGAGCGGATAAGCGCGTCTCCAGCGCCAGGCGCAGAAGCCTGCCAGCGCCAGAAGCGCCGGCGCGAGGTAGTAGGTCCAGGGCCAGGCTCCGGACGCGTTTTTGACGAAAGGATACCAAACGCTCAGGTTGAATGGGGCCAGGAGTTTGTACCAATAGAAAACAATGGTGTGGCAGACCATCCAAAAACGGTCGGTCAGCCCAAACGCCTGCACGCCCGCCTCCTCGATCACGAGGCCCCCTTCCGCCCGTAGCGCGATCGCTTGCCAGCCAAACAACAAGGCGATAAGCGCATAGGGTATTTTGTCGTAAAAAAGGGCAAGGGTGCGGGGTCTGCCGCGCCACAGGTCGAGCGCGAGCAAAGAGAGCGGGAGCGCTACGGCAAGCGGCTTGCTCAGACAGGCGGCCGCAAAAGCGGCTATCGATAGCCAATATTGGGCGGCGTAGGGCTTGCCGGCCGGCCGGCTCAGATACCAATCGATGGCTAAGAGGCTGAAGAACGCATACAGCGGCGTGCTGAACGCCGCTATCCAGGCTACCGACTCCGTCTGTATGGGGTGAACGGCAAAAAACAGCGCCGTGAAAAACGCGGCTAAGCCGCCTATGGGCATGCGCCGGAATACCCGCAATACCAGCGCGGTGTTGAGCGCATGAAACAGCGCGCTCAAAAAGTGAAACGCCGAGGCCTTGCCTGCGCCCCAGGCGAAGGCAAGCGCATAGCCCAGCCAGGTCAACGGGGCATACATGCCCAGATTGTGGCGCTGGCTGAACGGCTCGAAACGGGTGACAGCGGGATTGTTGACGGTCGCCGTGAGGTCGCCCAGGGTCAGCAATGCGTTGCCGAAGCCTGTAGCGTATAGAAAGAAGGCCGTTAGCGCCGCCACCCAGGGGATCGCGGCGCTCTCGTACCAGGGACGATCGGAACTTTCGGGCTGCTGCGACTTTGAACGGGTATTTACAGTCTTGTTTTTTGCCATTTGCGCAAATTTTCGGCGGTAAAATTAGCGTTTAGGACTTCTCTGCGACTATATTTGTGATTTGCCGGACCTTTGGGAGGCGTATCTGAAGAGTTTAGCACAATAATTGCAGCGCTTTTTGCAGGTGATCTTTAACAAACAGCACATTTTAATCATGAGTCGCATTCGCACTGCTCAGATCCTCTTTTTGTTTCTCGTTCTTGGCGCCCTTTCGTGGCAAGGTTGTAAGGGCGACGACGCTGTCGGTCAGGGCCGTCCTTTGGTGAGCGACTACGACAGCAAGGTGATCCAACGCTGGAACGACGTGTTTCTTCAGCTCGATCGCTATGCGGTAGGCTATCGCCCCGGTCCTGTGCCTCATGCTTTGGGCTACATGGGTTTTTCGGCTTACGAAGCGTTGGCGCCCGGTATGCCCGGCTACAATTCGCTGGCCAACCTATACCCGGAATTGCAAATGCCGACTTTCGACGAGAGTCTGGAGTACCATTGGCCGGCGGTCGTCAATGAGTCGTACGCCTACCTGATGCGGCGCTTTTTTTTCCACATGGAAAATACGTACCCGCAGATTTACGGACAAATCGAAGCCACGCGCAGCCAACTCCACGACGCTTATGCCGCCGAGACTACGCCCGAGGTGCTGGCCCGCTCCGTTGCGCGGGGGAGGACTGTGGCGGCGGCGTTCTACGAATGGGAAAAAAAAGACCTTGCGGCCCACAACGCTTTTCTGGATCCCCAGCCGCCGTACAACGCGCCGCAAGGGCCGGGCTTCTGGGCGCCCACCATTCCCGACTTCACGAGGGCCCTATTCCCGTTCTGGGGGCAGGTGCGTACTTTTGCGCTTCGGGAGGAGGAGCAGATTGCCCGCCCGCACATCCCTTACAGCGAGAATCCGCAGTCATTGTTTTTTCAGCAGGCTCTGGAGGCGTATCTGACGGTCAACAACATCCGGCAGAACGGCCCCGGCGCTTACGAGCAAAAATGGATCGCCGAATTCTGGAGCGACGATATTCTGGGTCTGACCTTCTCCCCGCCGGGCCGCCCCATGGCCATTGCCAATCAGGTGATCGAGCGCGAGCGCAGCAACCTGAGCGAAGCCGTCGAGATGAACGCCAAATTGGGTATGGCTCTCAACGACATCAGCGTAGGCATCTGGCAGTCAAAATATATCTACAACCTGGAGCGTCCGGTATCCTACATTCGCCGCGTTTTGCCGCAGTATTATCCGGAGGCGGCCAATTGGTTGCCCCTTCTGAACGATCCTGTTGCGGGCTTTACAGGGGTTACGCCGGCATTCCCGGCTTATCCTTCGGGACACGCGGGATTTGCAGGGGCCAGTTCGAAGATCCTCTCGGCCATGTTTGAGTTCAATAAGAAACATCCGGGGACATACACCTTTACGGATCGCTGCCACATGAACCGCACGGAATTTATCGGCACGCCCCGCACTTTCACGTCGTTCAATGAAGCGGGCTACGAAAACGCGCTGTCTCGCGTGCCTTTGGGCGTACACTTCCGTATGGACTGTACGGAGGGGCTGCGCATGGGCGAACTGGCAGCGCAGCGTATCCTGGAACTGCCCTGGAAGAAGTAATCCGTCGGAGGCGCTTTGCCGGCGATATGCGCGGGACATGGGTATAGGTAGTGTTTGCGCGCGCGCAGACGTCCTTGTCTTCAAGCCCCTTTGCGATCGCGTTCGCCAGGTTTGGCTTGGCCCTGCGGAGTTCATCGCCGTGGGACGATCGGTTTTTTTGTCGGGCGAGCGGCTTGGATGTTTTGGCATTAGCGAATGTTTATTTGCGCGTGAGGCGTACTGAATGCCGCAGTTTTGGCGTTTAGAATTCTTCGTCGGGCCGAGGAGCGCTACGGCGTTTTTTTTCAAAAAAACAAGAAAAAAAATCGGGTCTATCGGCTCCGGTTCAAAAACGCTTCAGGGCGTTTGGAGCGCCGGAACGCTTTTTTCAAAAAAAATCATGTCGCAGATGTGTAAAAACAGGATACTCGTTGGCCTTTGCGCCCTGCTGATCGCCAGTTCGGCGCAAGCCCAAAGTCGCTATTACGACATTTCGAAAAACTTAGAGATTTTTGCCAACGCTTACCGCGAACTCAACCAGTCGTATGTGGACGATCTGGATCCCAATAAGTTGCTCCGCATGAGCATGGACGCCATGCTCGGCGGACTGGACCCTTTTACGAACTACATATCGGAGACCGACATTGAATCCTACCGCTTAGCCAGCGAGGGGCGCTACAATGGTCTGGGCGCCCAAGGACGCCTCATGGGCGACTATGTGGTGCTCACGGACATGTTCAAAGACAGCCCCGCGCAGAAAGCCGGCTTGAAAGTGGGCGATGCGATCATTGAGGTTGAGGGGCGCAGCACCAAAGGGCGCAGCGAAGAGCAGGTGTTGGAATTCATGCGCGGCGCGGCGGGTACAGACCTGACCCTGACCATACGCAGGCCGGGTGAAAGCAGGGATCTGAAAATCACGGTCAAGCGCGAAGAAATCGAAGCGCCCAATGTGCCCTACAGCGGCATGGTAGCCGATGGTATCGCCTACGTCAATCTCAGTACTTTTACCGCCAACGCAGGCCCAAATGTGCTCAAAGCCCTGCGTGATTTGGAGAAAGATCACAAATTGAGCGGCGTGATACTCGACTTGCGCCACAACGGAGGCGGCCTGCTCAGCGAAGCGGTCAATCTGGTAGGCGGATTTGTGCCCAGGGGCGAGTTTGTAGTCAGTATGAAAGGCAAATCGCCTGAGAACGATCAGGAATTCCGCTCCCTTTCGGCGCCATGGAATACCGATATCCGGCTTGCGGTATTGATTGACTCTAAGAGCGCTTCGGCCAGCGAAATTGTATCCGGCGCGCTGCAAGACCTCGACCGCGCCGTGATCATCGGGCAGCGCAGTTACGGCAAAGGATTGGTACAAAACGTCAAAGAGGTGGGTTACAACGCCAAGATCAAACTGACGACCGCCAAGTACTACATTCCGTCGGGGCGTTGCATCCAATCGGCGCGTTACAAAAACGGCGAGCCGGTAAATATCCCCGACAGCGAGCGCGCCGTGTTCCGCACGCGCAACAAGCGTCCGGTGCTCGACGGCGGCGGCGTAACGCCCGACATCATGCTGCCCGCCGACACCGCTTCTAATTACGTCAAGGCGCTGCTTGAGCAACACGTGATTTTTGACTACGTCACGCAGTTCTGCGCCAAAACGCCTCACATTGATTCGGCTGCGGTCTTTAAATTTCAGGATTGGGAAGACTTCAAAAACTACGTTACTCAAACGCGCAAATTTGCCTACGAAAGCCCCGCCGAAAAGGCTCTCGCACAAATGCGGCTGCTTGCAGGGGCGGATAATTACGCGGTCGACGCCGAACTCGCGACTTTGGAGCAAAAAATTAAAGCGGCCAAGCAAAACGAACTTGAGCGCAACAAGGCGCGAATCGTCCGCGAGATCGAGCAGGAGATCGTAAGCCGCTATCACTACGCCAGGGGTAAAGTCCAAAAACGCCTCAACAATGACCCCGAAGTAGAGGAAGCCATCCGCGTGCTCAACGACCCTGAGCGGTATCGCAGCATCCTGAAAGGCATGCCCAAGTAAAAACCTCGAAATGTTAAAGATACGCAAAACCTTTGAGTCTTGGCGATCGGCGCCATACCTTTGCAGCGAACTTGAATTGATTTGTTTACCAACACATCGTACATTGGTCTCTATGAAAAAATTATTTGTTTTCCTCGCTTTCGTGCTTGCAGTTGGCATCTCTACGGCCGACGCCCAATCTTGCGGTCAAGCAGCCGCAGCCGGCAAAAGTTGCTGCGCATCTAAGAAAATGGCTGATCTATCTCCCGCCGACAAGGCTGCGGCTTCCGACCCAAGCATCTTCAAAATGGTGGACAACGACGGCGCCACCTTCTACACGCGCAAAGAAACTGACGCTGCGGGCAACGCTCGTTTTGTAAGCGTTCAATACGACGAAGCGACCAACGCTTTTGTAAACGTCGCTCCTAAAAGCCAAAAGGCTGAGATGACGAAGAAAACGGCAACCGGCGGCGCCGCCGCTCCGGCGAAAGCCTGCTGCGCTGGCGGAGCGCAAAAAGCATCCTGCACGCCTTCTGAAAAGAAAGCCTGCGCCGGCGCAAAAGTTGAGCAGTAATTCCGCGCTATTTTGGCGCTATTCAAAGGCCTGCATCGCGCACCCGCGATGCAGGCCTTTTTTGTTGTCCTTAGCCCAAGGTTCAAAACATTCGCCCAATTTCTTTTTGCAGAGAAAAAAGGCGCGGGCGCAGCGCAGGAGCGGGGTGTGCGGCGCCGAATGCACCTGCAATTTTAAGATTCGGATGTCCCGGAGGTAATTTGCGCCGGTTTTCGTATTATTTTTTCGGCATCAGATTTTTTTTTCATCTTTGCAGTAAACTTTTGGGCGTTGGATGTATCTACTGATATGTCGATCGCTTTTGTATTTTATCAAATTCTTGCTTATGGCATCATTGGAACCGATAACCGGAGTTTTGGGTCGTCGAAGAGCGGCCCATCTGCTCCGCCGCACCTCATATAGATACACCAAATCCAAAGTGGACCAGTTGGCGGCCATGTCTGTAAGCGAAGCGTTAGACGATCTGCTTCAATACCGACCCCTTCAGTTGGATCAACCCCTCTTCGACAATCCTCAGACGACCGCCATCGAATTGCAGCCATGGTGTCTGCCGCCCGGCTTGCCGCTGCCGGACGAGGATTTCCGCTTGCGCCGCCGCCTGCTCACCTGGTGGACGCATGAGGCTTTTAGCGACGCCGGCGCCACGCACAAGCTGACTTTTTTCTTCCATCAGTTTATGACAGTTGACGCCATTTCGTATCAGTCAGTCCACTTTTTTGATCACCTGGCTTTGCTGCGTTGGGGAGCGTTGGGCAATTTCAAGAAACTGGCCATGAAAATGGTGCTTGACAACTGCATGTTGCGTTACCTGAACAATCAGCAAAATACCAAGAGCAATCCAAACGAAAACTTTGCCCGCGAGTTCTTCGAGCTTTTTACCATCGGTAAAGGCCCTCAGATCGGTCCGGGCGACTATACCAACTACACGGAAGACGACATAAAGGCCGCGGCAAGGCTGTTCACGGGCTTTCGCACGCGCCAGCAACGGGATATTATCGATTCGGAGACGGGCATCCCCTCCGGACAACTGCAATTTGGGCAGCACGACACCGGTTCCAAAACGTTTAGCGACAAGTTTCAGAATACGGTAATACCCGGGGCGACCAACGCCGCCGGGATGATGGTTGAGTTGCAGACATTTGTGGACATGGTGTTCGCGCAGGCCGAAACTGCCCGGACAACCTGTCGGCGTCTGTATCGCTTTTTTGTGGGCCGGGCAATTACGCCTGAGATAGAGTCGGATATCATCGAGCCTTTAG
This sequence comes from Saprospiraceae bacterium, assembly GCA_046296435.1. Classification (GTDB taxonomy): domain Bacteria; phylum Bacteroidota; class Bacteroidia; order Chitinophagales; family Saprospiraceae; genus M3007. The sequence goes on from JBKBLI010000008.1 coordinate 7,022, forward strand.
CCGCTACGTTCCGCAATAGCGGCTACGAAATGAAGCCGACGCTCGAGCGATTGCTATCGAGCAAAAATTTCTACGACGAAGACGACGCCAACCAACACGACGAGATATTCGGCAGTCTGATCAAATCGCCATTGGAGTTGACCGGGCATGCGCTCAGTTTTTTTGACATCGCCATACCCAGCCCTACCGAAGCGCCGCAACAACACCACACCGCGTTTTATGCTCAGGGGGTGCTCGACCGCATGTTTTTGGCTGCCGGTCTCAACCTCTTCATGCCTACCGATGTGGCCGGGTACCCGGCTTACTATCAGGAGCCGGATTACAACCGCGCCTGGTTCAATTCGAGTACAATCATCGCCCGATACAAGTTGCCGGCCATGCTCATCACCGGGCGCAGACAGATCGGCTCCAATCCAAATGTCAGTATTGGCATCAAACTCAATTTGGCTCCCTGGCTGCGCGATAGCGGCGTGGTAAGCGACCCGCACGATCCTTATGTAGTGGTCAAAGACTTACTCGAATACATGTTGCCTGAGCCTATATCCGGCGACCGATTCAATTATTTCTACGTGCAGACCTTTTTGGATGGCCTGCCGCCCGCCGATTGGGCCTACGAATGGGACGAATACCTCCAGACCGGCAATGCCGGCGAGGTCGCGCTCATGCTGGAACGCTTAGTGACGGCCATCATGTACTCCCCCGAATACCAGACGTTTTGATCCCGATCCCGCCCGCTCTTTGCCCTCGCCCGCACACATTGTTTTTTTGAAATGAAAAGACGTAGCTTTCTCAAAATATTGCCTGCCGCAGGCGTCACGCCGTTTATGGTAAACGGTTTCAATATGCGGCCTTTTTCCAACAGCCGCATGGCGCGCATCCTGTCCGATTGCGGCGATGTCGAAGAGCGTACCTTGGTGCTGGTTCAACTCAAGGGCGGTAACGACGGCGTCAATACCATCATCCCTCTGGCGCAATACGACACGTATGCCAATCTGCGTCCGGGCATACGCATCAAAGAAGACGCCGCCATACCGTTGGACAATACCCTTGCCGCCGCCGATCAGGTCGGACTGCACCCAGCCATGACCGCATTCAAGGCCATGTACGACAACGGGTGGGCCACCCTTATCCAAGGCGTGGGCTACGAGAATATGAATCAATCGCATTTCAAGGGTACGGATATCTGGTTATCCGGAGGAGACTCGGTATCCGGCAATATTGCCTCAGGCTGGATGGGGCGTTCGCTACAGGCGATCTTCCCGGAAGTGAAAGGGGCGCCTACGGCTGATATGCCGGACCCCCTGGGTATTCAGGTTGGCGACACCAATCCCTCCTTAGGCTTCCATACACAGACCGAGCACCAAAACGCCATCAACCTGAGCGGTCAGGATCCGGCAGGCTTTTACTCGCTGATCCAAACCATTGGCGGGGCGCCCATTCTCAACCTGCCCGACACCGAACAGGCCGACGAACTGGCTTATATCATGAGCGTTGAGCAAAGCGTGAGCAGCTACGCCCAACGCATCACGCAGGTGTTCAATGCCGGAAGCAACGCCGGCAGCTACCCCAACAATGCCTTCGCGAACCAACTCAAAACCATCGCGCGCTTGATCAGCGGCGGGTGTAAAACCAAAATTTATCTCTGCTCGATCGGCGGATTTGACACCCACAATGCGCAAGTTACGCTGAGCGATAGCAATGTAGGCACGCACGCCAATCTGCTTCAGACGCTGACAGAAGGCATCAAAGCATTTTTTGACGACCTCAAAGGGCTGGGTATCGACGATAAAGTGCTGGCCTGCACCTTTTCCGAATTTGGCCGCCGGGCTGCCGAAAATGGTTCGGCCGGCACCGACCACGGTACGCTGGCCCCCATGTTTGTATTTGGTAAAAATACCGCTCCGGGCGTTTTGGGTACGAATGTCAACCTCTCAAACCTCACTCAGCAGGGTAACCTACAGGGCTTGCAATATGACTACCGGCAGGTATTTGCCTCTCTGCTGCAAGACTGGATCGGCGCCAACAACGAAGCGCTTGAGACAGCCATGTTCGACGGTTATGCCAAGACTCCGGTCGTATCGCCCGCCTACATCGTGCCGCCGGATTGCTACCTGAACAACAATTCGGTCTTTGCCGGCGCGCCCCATGCCCCCGACTCGCGCCGCCTCACCCTATACCCCAACCCCGCATCGGTGGTCGCCGAAGTCACCTACCGCTCCGAAGCCCATTTCGAGGCCATGCTGTCGCTGCACAGTTTGGGCGGCGGCTTGGTATCCGGTATCCGGGTGCGCGTCGTGCCGGGCGACAATTTGTATCACCTGGATGTGCTGCTCCTGAGGTCGGGCAATTATTTCGTACGCTTCGAAGACCTGCGCACCGGAAGGGGCGAGGTTGCCAAATTGGTAGTGACCGGTCGCTAAGGCGCGTCTCAGGTAGCTTCTGGCAGGCTACCACGCATAGCGCTCGCCGATTCGGCTGCGCAGTTCCTGGCCCCAGCGCATCATGGCTGTTTTGCTTGCCGTCGGCATGGCCGGCAAGGGCAAGTCGTCGTCGGCTGTAACTGGGAGCGCATGATAGGTCGTTTTGCCGGTGGTTGGGTCTTTGTGTATGTAACGCCAGACCGGCGTATAGCCGTGCCGTCCGAGGCGCACCTCCGGCCGGCCGCGGTCTTTGAGCAACTCCACCTGATAGACGATGCCTCCGTCGGTGTGGGGTTTTTGTTGGTTGGAGATAAAATTGCCCAGCGAATATACCACCAGCGCCTCTTTGACGCTGCCGTTGGGCATTTCGACCCGTTCGATTCGCATGGGTTGTACCACATGCGGGTGCGCTCCGATTACCATATCGGCTCCGTTGCGGATCAGAAAGCGGGCCAGCCGACGTTGCTCGGCGTTCTCGACGAGTTGGTACTCCAGGCCCCAGTGCATTACAGCGATGACAAAATGAGGCTTGCGGGCGCGGGCCTCGTACAGGTCGGCGGCCATTAGCGCCGTATCGATCAGATTGACGATGGTAGGCGCTTCGGTAGGCACGCCGTTGGTGTCGTAGGTATAGTTGAGCAGGGCCAGCTTAAATCCCTTGGAATATACCATAAGTGGATAATAAGCATGCCGGTCGCGGGGATTGAGAAAGGTGCCTGTGTGTTGTAGTCCGGCGCTGCGCAGCGTTTCGATGGTGTGAACCAAGCCCGCCCCCCGGCTGTCGTTGGAGTGGTTGTTGGCGGCGACCAAGATATCAAATCCGGCGTCGCGAAGGTCGTAAGCCAATTGGTCCGGGCTTCGGAACATTGGGTACCCCTGATAGGGCGGCTTGCCGGGCAGCGTCACTTCCAGATTGGCAATTGCCAGATCTGCCTGCCCGACCAAGGGCGCAATGTATCTGAAGCATGGGCTGTAGTCCCATTTGCCGGGGGCTAT
>JBKBLI010000008.1:10532-13362 GCA_046296435.1 Saprospiraceae bacterium
CTATCTCGGCGCTTTTGATCTGCGGCGCGTGCCCCATCACATCGCCGGCAAAAAGCAAACGCAGGGTATCCGTCTGCGTCCAGGCCCCTATCCCGCACCCCCAGAACGCGAGGGCTGCCGCGAGGGCTTTTTTTCGAAAAAATTTCATTTTCATCTCTTAAAGTCCCGCACTTTTGCGTTTATGTCTTTTTTTGAAAAAAATAGCCGTCGCTCTTTTACGCAAGAGACGCAAAGATTTTGCAAAGCGAATGCAATAAGTCTTTGCAGCCCTGATGTCAGAGCGAGGCGCGGCTGAATCGTTGCAAATTCAAAAAAAAACGCATTATGCTGAAAAGAATTGCCGCTGTGTTCCTGTTTGCGTCGCTTATCGCTTTGTCCGGTTATCTCTTTTACAGGAGCCTGACCCCGCGCGCCGCTACAGTGGAGGAGAGCTCGATTTTGTTAGAAAAAATGGAGAAGGTACTGAAGCTGATTACCGTAGAGGGACACTTCACGGAAGTATTCTCACGCAACGAATACCAAGGCTCTTGGGGTGTTTTTTGGGATAAAAAAGTGTTGCTCCGCGTAAAAGCCAAAGTGTCTGTGGGTTACGACCTGAAAAAGGTGGTGCTGATCCCTGATCCCGAGACCCGAACCATGACCCTCAGCGCATGGCCTGAGCCTGAGATCCTGAGCATCGAACACAGTATAGACTACTACGATATCAGCACCGGATTGTTTCAGAGCATGACCCCTGCCGACTACAACCGGATCAATCAAGCTGCCGTAGATTCGATTAGAGCCAAGGCTGTCAGAAGCAAATTGATGGATGAAGCGCGCGTACAGCGCGACGAAGCGCTGGATTTGTTGCGTTTCATGGCGCAGAATGCGGGCTGGAAGCTCGAAGAAGCCGCTTCGGAACCTCCTGCGCTTAAAAAATAATCGAATTTGCATCAAATTGCCGTTTTCATACGAACGGCTGTAAAGAATTGCGTACTTTTGGCATTCTAAACAGAATTTTGCGAAATGAGCAAGCATATTTGGATCTTGATTTGTTGCATCATGGGCGCGATGGGAGGGCATGCGCAAGGAATAAGCGCCCCTTCGAAGGGCGATAGCGGCGCCCAAGGTTTGTCTCCGGCTATCTCTGCACAGCGCGCCGAAGCGGCCCGCGTGGCTACCGAACGGCTCACCGCCAAGTATCAACTCAACGCTGCGCAGGCTAAGCAGGCCTACCGCGGCCAATTGCAGAAGCTAAACAATATAGAGGAGGTTGCCTCCCTCAAAACAAGCAATCCAAGCATGTACATTGGCAAAATGCAAGCCATCCAGGAAGGCGCGCTAAATAGCCTGAGGCGCGCTTTGAGCACCCAAGAACAGATAGAACTTTTTGAGCGCACGCAGAAAGAGCTTCGCATCAAGCGCGCCGAAATGCGGCAAAGCATGATGAAGCAAAATGCCGGCGCAATAGAAATTGAAATGACGCTACTTGATTTGTTTGTCGAGTAGCGTATCGCACCGTTTTTTCGCACCCCTCGTCATCCCCGCCATGCTTACCTTCTCCGTCCGTCTGATCGTTGAAAAAGACGGAAAACTGCTTTTTCTGCGCCAGACAAAAAAGAATGGCGGCAAATATTCGCTCATCGGCGGGAATGTGGAAGACCACGAATTTGCCCGTGAGGCCTTGGCCCGCGAAGCCCGTGAAGAGTCGGGCATTGTGGTGTCGCCCGATGATATGCGCCTGGTTCACGTGTTGCACCGCCACAAGCTCAAAAAGGATCAGGTGTTTTTGGTGCTTTACTTCAGGGCAGATCGCTTCCAAGGCGAGCCGGCCTCGCTGGAGCCGGCCAAATTTCAGGATGTGCGCTGGATTGACAAAACTGCCTTGCCCGACAACCTGTCCAAATCTACGCGACACGTGCTGGAGGCTTTAGATGCCGGACAACTGTACTCAGAGTTTCCGTCGCGCAGCCAGTCCATTGCTTTTTGGGAACAAATTCAGTTCCTCAATCGGGGCTTGCAGAGCAGGGAGTGAGCCGAGCATGCCTCATATCTCCTTGCCGCGCCCTGTTTTTCAAGAATAAAAGCAGGTTTAAGTCGCTGTTTTTCTTTTCGTCAGGATTCGCAAACAAAGCTGGTAAGGGATGCGCGAAACGCTTCCTTCTCAAGTGTGGGCAAGCAAACCTCCTAACGATGAGCGCCAAAGATAGAAAAAGCCTGCCGCGAGCGCCCGCCGCCCGTTCCCTGCGCTGCGATTGCGCATAATTAAAGGGTGCGGGCCGCGGGGCTTTAATTGTACAAGTACATGGATCGGTTGCGGTCCAATTCGCGGAAATAGGGGTCCTTGAGGTCTTTGATGAAGTGAATGGCCTCGCCTGTGCTTTTCATCTCTGGCCCGAGGCGTTTGTCCACTCCGGGGAATTTTTCGAAGCTAAATACGGGGATTTTGATGGCGTAGCCGTCGAGTTTTTTGACGATTTCGAAATCGCGTAGCTTGTTGACGCCCAGCATAATGCGCGAAGCGATGTTGAGATAAGGAACCTGATATGCTTTGGCGATGAACGGCGTGGTGCGCGAAGCGCGCGGGTTGGCTTCGATGACATAGACATGGTCGTCCTTGATGGCAAACTGGATGTTGATCAGGCCGCGGATCTGGAGGGCCTGCGCAATTTTGTAGGCATAGTCGCACATGGTCTGGACGGCTTGTTGGGATAGGCTGTAAGTAGGCAGCACAGCCGAGGAGTCGCCCGAGTGAATACCTGCAGGCTCGATGTGCTCCATGATTCCCATGATGTGGAAGTCGTCGCCGTCGTAGATGGCGTCGATTTCGGCTTCTTTGGTGCGTTCCAGA
>JBKBLI010000008.1:13459-22120 GCA_046296435.1 Saprospiraceae bacterium
GAAACTGGTCGATGAGCACGCGGTTGTCGGGCATGTGCTTGAAGATGCTGAGCACATGGCGTTCCAGTTCGTCGTCGTTGATCACGATGCGCATGCGTTGGCCGCCCAACACGTAGGAGGGCCTGACGAGAAGGGGGTAAGGAATTTTGCGGGCTACCTCCATGGCTTCGTCCACATCCTGCGCCACGCCGTAACGAGGATAAGGGATGCCGAGATCGCGGAGCAAGTCGGAGAATCGGCCGCGGTCTTCGGCCATGTCCATGTTTTCGAACGAGGTGCCAAATATGCGCCAACCGTTTTGATGGAGGTTTTCGGCCAGTTTGAGAGCGGTTTGTCCGCCGAGTTGGACGATGACGCCGTCGGGTTGTTCGTGTTCGAGGATTTCTTCGAGGTGTTCCCAATAGACGGGTTCGAAATAGAGCTTGTCGGCTATGTCGAAATCGGTGCTGACGGTTTCGGGGTTGCAATTGACCATGATGGTTTCGAATCCGGCTTCTTTGGCGGCCAGTATGCCGTGCACACAGCAATAATCGAATTCGATGCCTTGCCCGATGCGGTTGGGTCCTGATCCGAGTACGACTACTTTTTTGCGGTTGCTCCTGACGCTCTCGTTTTTGTCGTCGAAAGTAGAGTAGAAATAGTTCGTTTTGCCTTCGAATTCAGCGGCGCAGGTATCTACCATTTTGAACACGCGGCGGATGCCAAGTTGCTTGCGGCGGCGGGTTACTTCCGCTTCGTTGATGCGCAGGAGCCAGGCGATCTGGGCGTCTGAGTAGCCATTTTTTTTCAGATCGAGGAAGAAGTCGCGAGGGATGTCTTCGGCTACGTTGTAGCGCAGGAGTTGGTCTTCGAGTTTGACCAATTGTTTGATCTGTCGAATGAACCAGTCGTCGATACCGGTGAGTTGGCGCACGGTTTTGGAGCGGATGCCGAGTCGGAGCGCGTCTTTGACGCGGTATATCCGGTCGTCGTACACTTTTTCGAGGCGTTCGAGGATATCGTCGGTTTTCATCCATTCTTTTTTATCGGCGCCCAGGCCGCTTCGGTTGTTTTCCTGACTTTGGCAGGCTTTCTGAAGGGCTTCGGCGAAGGAGCGTCCGATGGCCATCACCTCGCCCACCGATTTCATTTGCAGGCCTAAGCGTAGGTCGGCGTTGTGGAATTTTTCAAAGTTCCAGCGCGGCATCTTGACGATCACGTAGTCGAGCGTCGGCTCGAAGAAGGCGCTGGTGGTGCGCGTGATTTGATTGTTGAGTTCGTCGAGCGTGAAGCCGATGGCCAATTTGGCGGCGATTTTGGCTATGGGGTATCCGGTGGCTTTGGAGGCCAGGGCGGATGAGCGCGAGACGCGGGGGTTGACCTCTACGGAGATCAACTGTTCGGTGGCCGGATCGATGGCAAACTGTACGTTGCAGCCGCCGGCGAAGGATCCCAGACCGCGCATGATGCGGATGGCCTGATTGCGCATTTGCTGAAATGCGGTGTCGGAGAGCGTCATGGCCGGGGCGACGGTGATGCTGTCGCCGGTATGTATGCCCATGGGGTCGAGATTTTCGACGGTACAGATGATGACCACATTGTCGTTGGCATCGCGCAGCAATTCGAGTTCGAATTCTTTCCATCCCAACACGGCCTTTTCGACGAGCACTTCGTGGGTGGGCGAAAAGGCCAAACCGCGCTTGAGCGCTTCGTCGAAATCGGCCTCGCGCATCACGAAGCCTCCCCCGGAGCCGCCAAGGGTGTAGGAGGGGCGGATGACGAGTGGGAAGCCAATCTTTTGGGCGGCTTCTTTGCCTTCGAGATAGGAGTTGGCAATGAACGAGGGGGCGACGTCGATGCCCAGTTGTATCATCAGTTGTTTGAACATTTCGCGGTTCTCGGTGCGCTCGATGGCCGCAGTGTCCACGCCGATCATGCGCACGCCGTATTTTTCCCAAATCCCTAATTTCTCGCACTCGATGGCGAGGTTGAGAGCGGTTTGTCCGCCCATGGTGGGCAGGACGGCGTCGATGGCCGGCAGGCTGATGTTCTCCTGGTGTTCGCGCAGGATGTCATCGATGCTTTCGGGCGTAAGGGGCCGCAAATAGACATAGTCGGCGGTGACCGGATCGGTCATGATCGTAGCGGGATTGGAGTTGATCAGCGCTACGGCGATGCCTTCCTCGCGAAGGCTACGGCTGGCTTGAGAGCCTGAGTAGTCGAATTCGCAGGCTTGTCCGATCACAATGGGGCCGGAACCGATGATGAGTATAGATTTTAGGCTTTGGTCGCGCGGCATGGGCGTTCTGTTTGTTTTTGCAAAAAAAACTTTTTCGAATTGCATTTGGTTTTTTGTCGAGCGGCCTGCTCGGACGGCATCGGCGCGGCGGCTTTTGACCCAGAATGCTCGGCATGTTGTATCAAAACTAACGACGAAGCTGAGATGCTCAAAAAAAATGCCGGAGAGCGGCTCTAAGAATCCGCTTTCCGGCATTTTCCGAAATTGATCAAAGCAGCGCTTCTGGCCTCATTTCGGGGCGCAAAGTTACGGTGCGTTTCGCACACGTCGATGTTTTTTTTGACAAAAACTTTGTCGGCATGTTAGCGCGCCCTCCTTGCCAAGGGGGCGTGGTGATCGGGCGGCGGCGCTGCGCTTGGCGGCGAAGGGAGCGGATAGGGGCGATGCCTGCCCGCGCGCCCGCCCCGTCGCCTTCTGTCCGCGCTTGGTCCGTTCCCGCTGCCCGCTTGGCTGCCTTTTTTTTCAAAAGATTGGGCGGATGACGGGCAGCGGGGTTGGCGTTTAGAGGGCCAATTCGCGGGTTGTGATCTCTTTGCCCTCGTGCACGTATTTGCGTCCGAACAGGAGGGTGTTTCCTACGGCGTCGATGAGTACGGTATCGCCTTTGGCGTAGTTGCCTGCCAGCACGTGTTTGGACAGTTCGTTGACCAATTCGCGTTGGAGGGCGCGCTTGAGGGGGCGGGCGCCAAACTGGGGATCGAATCCCTGATTGATCAAGAAGTTGACGGCGTCGGGCGTCACTTCGAGATCCAGATCCTGTTTGCGCAGCATGCGGCGTACGTCGCCGAGCAGGATTTCGAGGATTTCGTCCATCTGGTCTTTGAGGAGCGGATGGAACACGATCACTTCGTCGATCCGATTGAGGAACTCTGGGCGGAGTTGGCTTTTGAGGGCGTCCATCACTTCGTCTTTGGCTGCGTCATATACCTCGTGTCTGCGTTTTTCGGGCATGGACTCGTAGTCTTCGAAGGCTTCGAGGATGCGGTCGCTTGCGAGGTTGGAGGTCATGATAATGATCGTGTTTTTGAAGTTGGCGGTTCGGCCTTTGTTGTCGGTGAGGCGTCCGTCGTCGAGCACCTGCAGCAGGATGTTGAACACGTCGTGGTGCGCTTTTTCGATTTCGTCGAGCAGCACGATGCTGTACGGGCGTCGGCGCACGGCTTCGGTCAGTTGACCGCCCTCGTCGTAACCCACATATCCGGGCGGGGCGCCGACGAGGCGGCTGACGCTGTGTCTTTCCTGGTATTCGCTCATGTCGATGCGGGTCACGGCTTTGTCGTCGTCGAACAGAACAAAAGCGAGGGCTTTGGCCAATTCGGTTTTGCCGACGCCGGTTGGTCCGCAGAAGATGAAGGATCCGATAGGTTTGTTGGGGTCGCTCAGTCCGGCGCGGCTACGCCTGATGGCATTGGCTACGGCGACGACGGCCTCGTTCTGTCCGATGACGCGTTTGTGCAGATCTTTTTCGAGGTGCAGGAGGCGTTCGCGTTCGGAGAGCATCATGCGGCCGATGGGTATTCCGGTCCAGCGGGCCACCACTTCAGCGATGTCGTTGGCGGTCACGGTTTGGGTGGTTAGGCGATTTTCGGGCGCCAGTTCGGCCAATTTTTCTTCGGCGGCTTTGCGCATGGCCTCTTGAGCGGGAATATCCTGATATTTGAGGCGCGAGGCCAGTTCGAGGTTGCCCTCGCGTTCGGCGCGTTGGTACTGCAGGTGGAGTTCTTCGAGGCGTTGGCTTGAATTTTGGATGCTTTCGACGATCTCCTTTTCGGCTTGCCAGCGTGCGCGCAGGGTATCCAAGCGTTCGCGCATTTCGCTGATTTGCTTGTTGAGCGTTTCGAGTTTGCGCTCGTCTTTTTCGCGCTTGATGGCTTCGCGTTCGATTTCGAGTTGCCGCAGTTTGCGGTCGAGCTCGTCGATATCGTCGGGCACGGAGTCCAGTTCGAGGCGAAGTTTGGCGGCGGCTTCGTCGATGAGGTCGATGGCCTTATCCGGGAGTTTGCGGTCGCTGATGTAGCGGTGTGAGAGTTCGGCGGCGCTGATGAGGGCGTCGTCGAGTATTTGGACTTTGTGGTAGTTTTCGTAGCGTTCGCGCAGCCCGCGGAGGATGGATATGGTGTCTTCGAGCGAGGGTTCGTCCACATAGACCGATTGGAATCGGCGCTCGAGGGCTTTGTCGCTTTCGAAGTACTTTTGGTATTCGTCGAGGGTGGTGGCTCCGACGGTGCGCAGTTCGCCGCGGGCCAGCGCGGGTTTGAGGATGTTGGCGGCATCCATGGCGCCTTGTCCTCCTCCTGCGCCGACGAGGGTGTGTATTTCGTCGATGAAGAGGATGACCTGTTCGTTGCTATCGATCACTTCTTTGATGACGGCCTTGAGGCGTTCTTCGAATTCGCCTTTATATTTGGCGCCGGCAATGAGGGCTGCCATATCGAGGGCGAATATTTTTTTGGAGCGCAGGTTTTCGGGCACGTCTTGGCGCATGATGCGCCACGCGATTCCCTCTACGATGGCGGTTTTGCCCACGCCGGGGTCGCCGATCAGGATGGGGTTGTTTTTTTTGCGCCGGCTGAGGATGTGGAGCACGCGGCGGATTTCGTCGTCGCGTCCGATAACAGGATCCAGCTTGCCGTTTTCGGCCATTTCGGTGAGGTTGACGGCAAATTTTTGGAGCGCATTATAGACTTGTTCGGTTGTTTGGTCGGTTACTTTGCGGCCTTTGCGCAGTTCTTTAACGGCGGTTTGGAGTTGTTCCAAGTTTGCGCCGTGTTCGCGGAGCAAGCGGGCGGTTTTGTCGGCGCCCTTGGCTATGCCGAGCAGCATGAGTTCGAGCGAGATGTACTCATCGCCATAGTCTTTGAGCATGGCTTTGGCAGCGCTAATGGCTTTATTGGCTTCGTTGGTGAGGTACTGTCGGTCGGCGCCGCCCTGAACGCGCGGGGTTTCCCATACCAATTTGTCGAGGTCTTGCTCTAAGCGCGGCACATTGACGCCTGTCTTCTTGAGCAGGAAGTCCACAACCGAGTCTTCGGTCTTGAGCAGCCCTTTGAGAAGGTGGGCGGAGTCCACTTGTTGTTGCTCATAATCGGCAGCTATTTTTTGCGCTTGAGCGATGGCCTCCTGAGCCTTGATGGTGAAATTGTCGTATGTCATTTTTCTTAAAATAACGGCTTTGGGAAGATTTGCTCAAATACTTCGCCAGAGCGGTAAAAGTTCGCCAAGGGCGCCATTTTGACACAAAAAGTTGCGACACGCCGCCATTTTGACAGCGCCTATCCCAGTAGGCTACGGTTGCTATCCAGTTTGAGCAGGATAGCGATCATCAGGCTAAAAGCGATGAGGGACGATCCGCCGTAGCTGAAAAAGGGTAGCGGGATACCGATGATCGGAAAGACGCCCATGGTCATCCCAACGTTGATCAGGACGTGCATTAGTATGATGCCTAGCACGCCGTAAGCGTAGTATTTGGAGAAGAGCGACCGCTGTCGTTCGGCGATGGTCACTATGCGCCAGAGCAGCAGCAGAAAAAAAATCAGCGTGGCAGCCACGCCGACAAAGCCTTGCTCCTCGCCCATGGTGCAAAAAATGAAGTCGGTGCTCTGCGCGGGCACGTATTTGAGTTTGGTCATGTTGCCTTCCAGGTAGCCTTTGCCTAGGAAGCCGCCGGACCCGATGGCAATCTTGGAATGGATGAGGTTGTAAGCTGATCCGCGAGGATCGATCTCTACTCCGGGCGGCTGTAACCATACGTTGATGCGCTCGCGCTGGTGTGCGGCCAGCACTTTTTGACTGACGTAATTGGCGCCGTATGCCAGTCCTGAGCCCAGGAGGACGAGCGTCATAAAAAGCGCGGTTTGCTGCCGGTGGAGGGGGTTGCGGATTACGAAGTTTTTGAAAAATACAATAAGCGACATAACCAGCATCGGCGCCAAGGTGTGCGTGGTTCCGATGGCGTATTCCGGCCCGCTGAGGTTTATGGCGAATGGCTTTTCCCACGTCAGGTAAGGCTGTAAGGACGCAAACAGATCGGCGCCAAACAGCAGCCAGCATACCAGCATCCCCAGAGCGATCCAGTAGGGACGCTTGTTTTCGTCGAGGCGCCCGATCCCCCAGTAGTTGAAGGCGCCTGCCAGCAGACCTATGATAATGAAAGGATTTTGCCACATGAGCGCCGACACGACCAACGCAATGGCTGTAAAGCCCAAAATGAACCATTCGCCGGGCAAGCCTACTCGATAAAGTAGTAGCAAAAAGGAGAAAAAGACCAATGCCGTGCCGGTGTCTTTTTGCAGGATGATGATGGCGGCAGGCGTCAGAAAAATAGCGGCGGCGGTGAGGCGTTGTCGCCAACTCTTCAGGTTGATGTTGGGCGCGCTGAGGTAAGCGGCCAATGCCAAAGCGGCGCCAAGTTTTGAGAATTCGCCCGGCTGTAGCGAGAAGCCGCCGAATTGGTACCAAGCCAAAGCGCCGTTGATCTCGCGGCCAAACACAAACACGCCAAGTTGCAAAACCAAAGCGGCGAAATAAATCAGCCAGGCAAAGTCTCGCCAAAAGGTCCAGTCCACAAACATTACGACAAAGACGATGGCGGCGCTCAACAGGATGAAAAAGAGTTGTTTGGAGGGTTCGGAGCGCAGGTCGAACAGGTATCCGGTAGCGTCGGGCAGGTGATTGACGGAGTAAATCATGCCCAGTCCCATCAGCGCCAGAATGACGAACAGGGAGAAGAGCACGGGGTCTAACTCCATGAGATTAAAACTTGCATTTCTGCCGCCTCTGGGTCTCATATTTGCAGATCAAAAGTTTACAAAATCGCGCGCCGGAATCGCGTTTTCGCGCGCCGGAAAAGCGCCCGGAAACAGTTGTTGTACTTCGGCTGCAAATGCCTGAGCCTCTGCGCGGCTGCGAAAGGCGCCTGCGCGCAGTTTGTAGTAGGGTTTTTCGTGCGTCCAATCGGCCGGGACGTTGGGATAAACCGACAAGAAACGCAATTTGCCTTGCTCCGCCTGATTGCGCTCGGTGGCCGCCGCGAGTTGTACGCGCCACCCGCTTACCGTCGCGCCGCTTCTGTTTTGGCGCGTCCAGCGATCCATGAGAGCGCCGATGGCCGGTTCTTCATTGATTTGCAATTCTTGCGCCGAAGCGCCAATGGCTACTGTAGCGAAGAGCGCTGTGAGGATCAGTCTTTTTTTGAAAAAAAGCATGCGTTGATTGCGTTTAGGTTTGCAAAGATAAGCATTAGGGCCTCAAACGCTGGTTTTGTTGCAAAATGTGTCGTACGAAGCCCGTTTCGCCTGCGCGATATGGCTTTGAAACAAACGCCATGATCCCGGCTTTGGGCTGCGTTTTTGTCGGGGGCATTCAGAACGGCAGGTCATCCTGCGGCATTGGCGGCGCGTCCGTGTAGTTGGGGAAGGGGTCTGCGCTTGTCGTCTGCGGCGCTTGCGGAGCGGCTGCGCCGTCGGCGGCCTCGATGCGCCAGGCATTGAGGTTGGTGAAAAACTTGCCTTGCCATTCGCGTCCGCGGAGGTCAAACCATACTTTTAGCATATCGCCTTCTTTAAACGCATTGAGAAGGTCGCAGCGTTCTTGCACGGCCTGGAATTTGACGTATTGCGGATAGTTGCCGTCAGGCACTTCGAGGACGAACTCGCGCGCCTGGAAAGAGGCAGATTTCTGCTCGGTGGGATAAATGCGGTGTAAACGACCGCTTACTTCAAAGGGCATATCTGTAGTATGTGCTATGAATAAGGTGATTGAACGATTGCGAATAGGAGCAGATTCAGTTCTGTGGTTCGCGAAGTCGGAACAACTGTTCGTAGTATCCCGGTCGGTTAGAGCTGATCACGTACCGGAAACGCTTGGAGGCCACGTAGCGCTGGCGCGGCGCGTACAGGAACACGTCTGGAGTTTCGTCGTGAAGCAATTGTTGCGCTGCGAAATACAACTGCCGGCGGCGCTGTGGGTTTTCGGTGGTGCGGATGGCCTCGATCAGGCTGTCGGCCACAGGGTTGATAAAGCGGCTGCGGTTGTCCCCTTGCGGGGCCAGACTTGCGGAGTGGTAGTTTTGGTACAATTCGACCAGCCCGGGATACAGCGCAGCGCCGATCAAAGCTGTTTCGTACTGTCCTTGGCGGGTGTCGGAGCTAAGCCTGTTGATATCTGAGGGGATAATGTTGAGCCGAATGCCAATCTTTTCTGCGGATTCGCGCAAGCTGTTGGCGAGCAATTCGGTTACTTTCTGCGATGTGCCGGCGAGCACATCGAGGGTGAGTTCGGTTTTGACGCCGTCTATTTCCTGGTCCAGTATGCCATTGTTGTCGCTGTCGCTCCAGCCTGCTTCTGCCAGCAGGGCTTTGGCTTTGTTGAGGTCGAATTCGCGG
>JBKBLI010000008.1:22220-33375 GCA_046296435.1 Saprospiraceae bacterium
GTTTGATATGGCTGGCAAAGAAATCTTTGGCAGGGTTGATTGGGCCTATGATTCGATCGGCCAATCCCAACTGGACATCCCGGATCATGTAGTCGTAGTCCACGATGTGGGCCAGCGCGCGTCGCACGCGGACGTCTTGGAGCTTGGGGTTGGCGTTGTTGAGGATCCAGCGAGAGTATTGCGCGGTCCATCGGGTTTCGAAGGCGTATTGACCGGCCAGAAGGCTGTCTTTTTGCCATTCGACAAATTTGGCCGGACTGATGCCTACGGCGATGTCCAACTCGCCGTTGCGCAGCATATTTTCTAGGGCGGCTTCATCTTTTACCACACGGTATTCGAGCCGTTTCGGATAGGCGGCGAGCAGCGGATTGTTGCGGGCGGCTTCGTCGCCCCACCAGTTTTCTTTTTTCTCCAAAACAAGCCCCTGATCCCCGTCCAGATACGCGAGGCGATAGGCTCCGCTGCCGCAGATTTTCTCCGGATCGTTGGCGTACTCTGGCTTTTGGAAATTGGTTGAAAACTGGACTAGCCGGTCGTCTGCGGCCAATTCGCCGGCTTTCTGGGGGTCGAGCAGGTCTTGGAGAGACACATCGCGCAGCAGGTTCCGGGGGTCGTAGTGATAAGCCGGGTAGATGGGTATCTGGCACAGGCTTTCGAGGGCCAGCATGTAGTAGCGGCTGTTGTAAACCGTGAATTTGCGCGGATTGGCGGGATTGATTTCCAGACCTTGCAGATACTCAAAGTAGCCGCGCCACGCTTGCGTGGGCAGGCTCGGATGATGTATGAGTTTGAGCGTAAAAAGTACGTCTTCTGCGCTTACCGGCGTGCCGTTGTCCCAGCGGGCATCCTCGATGATGGTCAGTTCGTAGGCGATCGAACCCTTGTAGGGGCCATCGGCGACTTGGTAAGGGGCCGGGATGTTTTCCAGCAGCAGGGGTTTGAGTTCGAGGCTTTCGGGATCGAGGATACCCAAAGTTTGGAAGATCATCGCGGCCACGTAACGCGAGTATCCGGGTGCGGGAAGAAGGGGGTTGAGCGTGGCGACGGCGGCCTCCATGCGCACGCGTACAACGGTATCTTCGGTTTCGACCACTTGGCCGCGTCGGCACGATACGACCGCCATGGTTAGCGCCGCGCATGTGAGAAACGCCGATATGCGGTTGATCTTCATAGTTAAAGTCGTTGTAGTTTTTCAAGCAAAATGCGTGCAAAGGAACGCATAAATTGCGATATCAACGTATATTTTGCCAAAAAAGGGCGCCTGCGACAGGCATAGAACGCAGGCGTCCGAAAATCAGTTTTTCGCTACGACAATTGAGGCAATTTAGTATCCTGAAGACCAGGGTCCCCCAGTCGCCGAGGTCTGTCGCGCTGCAAAAAGCGCGTTGCCTGAACCCCAAGCGATTCAGATGAAAGATTTAGGATGCGCCGGGGCTGGCTAAGCCGTATTTTCCTTTGCGCAAAAATAAATGCAATTGTGCAGGAGGCGCCCGCTCCGCGCTCTTTCCCCTTACTTTTTTTATGTAAAAAAAAATGCGGCTCGGGGCGCATGCCTTGCGGGCGGACTAAACAAACAAGCCGGCAAAACTTTGCGTCTTGCCGGCTTGTGTTGATCCGGTATTTTGTTTGCGGCGTCAGGTCAGTGCGGCAGGCGCTCGCGAAGGTATCCGTAGGTCCAGGTGCCTGCTATGGCGCTCAGGATGACGGCGATGATGGCGAATGCGCCGACGCCTACCTGAGCGAACAAGGGGCCGGGGCAGGCGCCGGTCATGGCCCAGCCAAAGCCGAAAATGAGACCGCCAAAGATTTGGCCCTTATTGAATTTTTTCGGGTGGAACAGAATTTCTTCGCCGTACATCGTGCGCACATTGTATCGCTTGATCAGCCATACGGACAGGGCGCCCACGACCACAGCCGTGCCGATCACCCCGTACATGTGAAAGGATTGCAGGCGAAACATCTCCTGAATCCTGAACCAGGAGATGATCTCGGCTTTGACGAAAGCGATGCCGAAAAGGACGCCGACGGCGAGGTATTTGATATTGTGGTACCAGCGATGCTCCAAGGCGGACTCGTTGACGCACATGGCATCCAGCGAGCGTACTTCGAAATCGTTTTCGGGGGTAATAGCTTGGGTGTCTTGCAACGTGTTTGTATCGGACATGGCTAAGGACGATGCTTGTTAGAAACTTAAAATGATCGGAAGCAGGAAGTTGGACATCAGAAAGCCTCCCAACATGAAACTGACGACGGCGACCAATGAGGGCCATTGCAGGGTGGAAAGCCCCATGATGGCATGGCCGGAAGTGCATCCGCCGGCATAGCGCGCTCCGAATCCTACCAAAAAGCCGCCTACAATCATGAGCACGAAGCCGCGCAGGGAGAGGAGCTGATCCCAGGCGAACAAGTCGGCAGGCACGATACGGCTGTAGTCGCTGATACCGAAGCGGCTGAGGTCTTCTGCCAGCGCAGGCGCTACCTGAATGGGTTCGGGGCTGGCTAAGAATATGGTCGCCATTGCGCCGCCAATGACTATGCCTAAGGCAAAGAAGAGGTTCCAGCGCTCTTTTTTCCAGTCGTAGTCAAAAAAAGGTATGCGGGCTGGCATGCAAGCCGCGCAGATGTGCCTGAACGAAGAGGAGATGCCAAAGTGTTTGTTGCCCAGTATCAGGAGAGCCGGGATGGTAAGGCCGATGATGACGCCTGCGACATACCAGGGCCAGGGTTGGTACAATGATTCCAGCATAAATATGACAGCATTGTTTTTGACGAAAAATTGCTGGGGACGCCGATGCGCGCCCCCGGCCGAAACTTTTTTATAATTTGCGCTGCAGCGATCCCCAGGGGCCGCCGTTGTAAGCTTCGACGCCGGCGCGGCGAAGTATATCTACGGCCATGCCGCTGCGGGCGCCGCTGCGACAGACGGTGATAACGGGTTTCTTCTGGCGAACGATGGACTGGATTTTACCCGCCAACTGGTCGAGCGGGATGTTGGTCGAACCGGGGATGTGGCCGCCCTTGTATTCTTCAGGGCTGCGCACGTCGAGTATCAAGGCGCCTTGCTGCGTCAGTTGTCGATAGTCAACTTCGGGCGCGCTGTTGAACATTTTTTTCAAGAAATCAAACATGACATTTGTGTGCTTGGATGAATCGGATTAGTTCAAACTCAGCAAGTATAGGTCGGCTATTCCGCCGCCGTTGTGGACTTCCTGCACGTCCGCCTGTCGTAGTATCTGGGCGGCCATGCCGCTGCGGGCGCCGCTGCGGCAGTACAGCACGATGGGTTTGGACAGGCCCTTGATTTGAGAAATCCGGGCTTCAATTTCGTCGAGTGGAACGTTGATGGCACGGTCTAAATGGCCTGCGGCGTATTCGCCTCGGGTACGCACGTCAATCAGTGTTGTTTGGGGATTTTTGAGCATTTTTTGTAGCGATTCCATGGTCGGAAGCCTATTGATTGGGATAAAGATGTATTTGTCTGACAGAAGGCGCCGACGGGGCGCGTACCCCGCCGGCATGATCTGATTCATTTTGTATTCAAAGCATGGTGGACGGGCAGACGTAATCGGTCACTTTGATTTTGCCCGTTTTTTTGATGGCGCCGAATCCGCCTTTGACGTCCACGAGGTTGTCGTAACCGCGCGCGCGCAGCGCTGAGGCAAAGATCATGGAGCGGTATCCGCCTGCACAGTGTACGTACCAAGTCTTCTTTTTGTCGGCTTTGATCATGCTCTCGTTGAGGAAGTCCAGCGGCGCATTGACGGCGTTGGGGATGTGCTCGCTGTAGTATTCGCTGACTTTGCGGACGTCCAAGATGGGGAGGTTGGGGTCTTGGTTGAGCAGTTCGGCCAATTCTTCGGCGCTGATTTGAGGGATTTGGTCGATCTCCATGCCTGCGGCTTTCCAGGCTTCGAAGCCTCCGTCTAAGTAGCCGATGGCGTAGTCGTACCCTACGCGGGCCAATCGCGTCACGACCTCTTCTTCGCGTCCGGGATCGGTAACGAGCAGGAGTTGCTGGCGAATGTCGGGGATCAGGGCGCCCACCCAGGGGGCAAAAGCGCCGTCGATACCAATGTTGATGGAGTTGGGGATGAACCCTTTGGCGAATTCTTCAGCGTTGCGGGTGTCGAGGATGAGGGCGCCGGTTTCGTTGGCGGCTACTTCGAATGCGCGGGGGCTGAGGGCGTGCTGGCCGCGTTGGAGCACTTCGTCGATGCTGTCGTAACCTTTTTTGTTGAGCATGACGTTGAGGGGGAAGTATGCCGGGGGTGGCATGAGGCCGTCGGTGACTTCCTTGATGAATTCTTCTTTGGTCATATCGGCGCGCAGGGCGTAATTGGTTGCCTTTTGGTTGCCGAGAGTGTCATAGGTCTCTTTGCTCATTTTTTTGCCGCAGGCGGAGCCGGCGCCGTGAGCGGGATATACAATCACGTCGTCGGGCAGGGTCATGATTTTGTTGCGCAGCGAGTCGTAGAGGGTTCCGGCCAGTTTTTCCTGGGTCATATTTGCGGCTTTTTGAGCCAGGTCCGGACGGCCCACGTCGCCAATGAACAGGGTATCTCCTGAGAAGAGGGCTTTTTTCGTGCCGTTCTCGTCGATGAGTAGGTAGCAAACGCTCTCCATCGTGTGGCCTGGCGTGTGCAATACCCGGAAGGTGAGCGCGCCGACTTTGAATTCCTCGTCGTCGCTGGCGATATATGCGTCGAAGTCTGGTTTTGCCGTGGGACCATAGACGATCTTAGCGCCGGTCTTTTGGGCCAGGTCTAAGTGGCCGGATACGAAGTCGGCGTGGAAGTGGGTTTCGAAGACGTATTTGATCTTAGCGCCGCTTTTGGCTGCGCGGTCCAGATAGGGTTGTACTTCGCGAAGGGGGTCGATGACTACGGCTTCGCCATTAGACTCGATATAGTAGGCGCCTTGTGCCAGGCAGCCTGTATAGATTTGTTCAAGAATCATGTTCTGAAAGTTTTGCTAGTGCGTGAAACAATGGTACAAAGTTAAGGTCAATTGGCGCAGTATTTTTGTGACGCGTGTTACAATTCGCGTTTTTTATTCAATGTGCGCCGTTGATTGGCGACAAAAACAACTCTTTGATCAGGATATATGCGCCCATAACGAGCACAAACCAACCAAACGCGGGCTTTAGCTTCTCGCCGCTGATGCGCTTGGAAAGTGCGCTGCCAATGAAGATGCCGCTGATAGCAAATGCTGTAAACAGGAGCATGAAAGGCCAATCAATAATCTGGACTCCGATGTCGCCGGTGAATCCGATGAGCGATTTGGCCGCTATAATCAGCAGGGAGGTGCCTACCGCTTGCTTCATTGGCAGGCCGGCCAGAAGCACCAAAGCCGGAATAATCAGAAAGCCGCCTCCGGCGCCCACCAAGCCGGTCAAGGCGCCTACCACTATACCCTCAAGCAAGATCAAGGGATAATTGTACCGTTGGGGCGCATCGCTGTCGTCGCCCCCGCTTTTGGGTTTGCCCTTGCGTATCATAGAATACGACGCAAGCACCATTAGCACGGCGAAAAGCAGCATGATGAACAGGTTCTTCGTTAAAACATAGTTGCCTACGTCAGCGATTTTTTCGGGGATCATCGGGACGAGCAACTTGCGCGTCAGATAAACCGAGGCGATGCTCGGAGCGCCGAACACGAGGGCGGTGCGATAGTCCAGTAGTTTCTGGCGGGCATAGCTGAAGGAACCGACAAGGGCAGTGCCGCCCACGACAAACAAGGAGTAAGCGGTCGAAAGCACTGGATTCACTCCCATGACATATACCAATACGGGGACGGTGAGAATGGAGCCTCCTCCACCTATGAGGCCCAACGAAACGCCGATCAATATTGACAAAAGATAACCAAGAATTTCCACTTTGTTGTTTTTTGCCGCAAAGGTCGGGGTCTCGGAGGCTTTTGTTTGGTAACAGGCGTTACACAACTTTTTTTGCTAAAAAAGAATGGGGCGTCTGTCCGGTACGCCCCACTCCCTTGTCTCATGTTCTTGGCTCGCGGTTCAATCTGAGAAGCGGCCGATGGCGCAGCTTACATAGGACTTGGCCTGCGCCAGCAGGTTGTTCGCGCCGCTTTCGGGGTATCCGATACGGGCCAACGCCGCGCTGTACTCCGGGCGGTTGTCGGGGTTGTCGGTTAGGATTTCGATTTCGCCGGTTTCGTGCGATACCTGTACGTCGCGCACTTCGGGGAAATCTTTGAGGGCCTTGCGCACGCTGTTGGCGCAGCCGCCGCATTTGATATTTTCTACTGTGATATGAAGCGTTTGCATATGTTAAGACATTGATGATGTGGCATGCGAAAATCCGCAATTGAATCCAAAATAACAACGCAAACCGCACTTTTTTGTTTTACGAAAAAAAAGGGGGCATGTATGTTGCGTGGGCGAGGGGGGCGGGTAGCGTGCAGGTCTGTCCACTCCAATACCGGCAATCTCCGATTCGGGCGCCCTACTGCGCCTCTTTCAGTTTGAAGCGGATGGGCAGCACATAACGCACGCTTACCGGTTTGCCGTTTTGTTCTCCGGGCGTCCAGCGGCCCAGGGTTTTGACCACGCGTACGGCTTCGGAGCCGCAGCCCCCGCCGATGTCTTTGAGGATTTCGACGTCGCGCACGCCGCCTTCCCGATCTACGACAAATCGGATGACCACCATGCCCTCGATCCGGGCTTCGCGGGCAATGGATGGGTAGTTGATGTTTTGTCCCACGTAGGCAAGCAGAGCCTCCTCGCCGCCCGGATATTCCGGCTTTTTAGATACATAGTCATAGATTTCTTCGGGCGCAGGCTTGGGCTTTGGCGGCGGCGGCGGCGGGGCTTCCTGCTGCTTGGGCTGATCGGGGACTACTTTCTGCTGCGCGTAGTCGGCATAGATGTCGTCCGATCCTTGCTGCGTGATTCGCCCCGGGTTGGCCTTGGCGAGGTCTTTCATGGTGGGTAGTTCTTCGTCTGGCGCTTCGTCGTCGGCTTTGACCACAGGTTTGACGAATTTGACCGTGCTCACTTGCGGCGGGGCCAACACGGGGTCTTTGGGTTTGGGCTCTTCGGGTATGGGGGGCGGAGCCATGAGCTGTGAGTACGGCGTGATGGCTACTTCAATGCCGGTTTCGCTGAGTTCGGCATTTTTGACTTTTTTCAAAAAAATCAAAAGCAGAGGCGATAAGTACAAAAAACCCAGCCCCAACACGCCGCCTAAGATGCCGACGAATAGATTACGCTCGCGTTTGCGGCGGATCTGCCAGGCGCCGTAGGCTTTGTTTTTGAAGTGGAAGAGCGCTTCCTCAACCTGTTGTGCGTAGTTGATTTCGTGTGCCATGTTGTGCTTTGATGAAAACAAATTGAGTTAGCGTTTGTCTTTGACGATGGGGATGCCTGCCGTTTGCATAAGTTGAAGTTCTTGGTCGCTGACCTGATCGATAGCATAGCGTTCGATGTTGTTGACGTTCATTTCGTCGAGCAGTTCGACCATATTGGCGAAGGAACAATCCGGATGCGGTTTGATGAGGGCCACGGGTTTTTCTGCCTCCGACCTGAATTTTTGGAGCAGCGACCGCAATCCGTTTTTGCCGTAATCTATCGCTTTGATCCCCGATTCGGGTAGGCCGCGGTAGTAGTATAGCCTGTCGTCGGGCATAGCGATCAGGGTGAGGGCGCGGGAGGCTTTTACGGCCTGTTCTTCGGGCGCTTTTTCGTCTTTGTCGGGCGGCACGGGCATGACCAGTTCCATGGCGCGCGGGCGGTACATGGTGGTGGTTAGCATGAAAAAAGTGAGGAGCAGGAAGGCCATGTCCACCATGGAGTTCATGTCCGTCGCGACGCCTTGCTTTTCTTTGACGCGCCCCAGGCGACGCGCCCGATTAGGGTTTGGGAATTCGTCGATGTCGTATAGATCGAACGCCTTTTTGTCTTTACTCATCTTTCTTTTTGGATTGTGTGATCAGGTTGAAGCGCAGCACGTTGATGCCGGTCAAGGTGTTGATCACGTCGTTAACTAATTTGTAAGGCGTATCGCGGTCGGCTTTGACGGCCACCCGCAAGCGCGGTGATACCACCCTGGCCATGATCACCCATTCGGCCAGTTCGTTGCGGTCCTTGTTTATTGGTATGCCGCTTTGCTTCATTTTATGCCGCTCTTCAGGCGGCAGCGCGAGCAGGGCCTTGAGTTCGGAAGCCGGCACGCCAAACCCCGAGCTCAAGGCAAAGGCTTTGTATTCCTCCTCTGTGAAGTCCAACTGATAGTGCGCGGCGTATTTTTGAAGCCATTCGCTGCGTTCCTGTTGGCCCGACATGCTCAAGAATACCTTGCCCTCTTCGTCAACCAAAATGGTGAGCAGTTCTGTCATGGGCAGGTTTAGCCCTGCCACAGAGCGGGGGATCTGAACGGCGGCCGGCTCCGCTACTTTGAAGGTGGTGGCCAGCAAGAAGAAGGTGACCAAAAGGAAGGCCATATCTACCATGGGCGTCATGTCCACCTGTGGCGACTTGGGTCTCGATGTTATATTGCCTTTCATGATGTTGCGCTTTGGTCAGATTCCCTTAGTCGAGGAAAAATTTCAACTTCAAGTTGTGAATGATACTGAAACTCGCCTCGTCGATCGTGTAAATAATGCGCTCGATCAGGTTAGAGTAGTAGTTGTAAAAAACAATGGTAAAGGCCGCTGTGGTAATCCCCAAGGCCGTAGTGACCAGAGCCTGAGAAATACCGCCGGCCAGACCGACCGGGTCGGGTTCGCCGACGCGAGCCAGCGCCGCGAAGGCTTGTATCATACCCGTGACGGTACCCAAAAGACCGATCAGCGTCGAAATCTGCGCGATAGTGGACAGGATGAACATGTTGGTGGTCAGTTCGGGCGTTTCCAGTTGTGTGGCTTCCTCCAATTCCTTTTGGATCAGATACACATCTTTCTGATCTACAGATCCGGTTTTTTTCCGACTAAGGAAAACTTCGGCGCCTGTCTTGACTACGTTGCCGACCGAGCCTTGCTGGGCGTCGCTCAGGGTCACGAGGCGTTCGTGGTCGTCGTCCTGAAGTGCCGACTTGACGTCTATCACGAACTTTTTGAGGTCGCCCTTGCCGCGCGACATCCGGATGGACAAGTAGCGTTCGATGATGTAAATCAAGGCAATGAATTGAAAACTGAGCAACAGAATGACCAGCGGACCGCCTTTGTAAATAGTGCCCAGCACATTGCCTTTTAGCGGTTCGGCGCTGTTGTCGCCGCCTTCGAAGTTGGCGGGATTGCCCAGCACATGGGTATAGACGAGATAGCCAAAGACCAGCGATAAGGGCAGCACGATGAGTGCAAGTTTCGTTTTGATGTTTTTCACGATATTGATGTGCGATTTTTTTTTGAAAAAAATATTGGTTGCACAACAAAATTAGGGGAGTCGCCCGCTCCGGCAGGATGACGCGCGTCAACAGGCGGGTTGATCTTTTAGCAAAATTGAAATTAAGGACAGGGTGGAGTGGGTTTGTGCCCATCGGCGGGTGGCGGCAACAATTTCTTAACCTGCGCAGGTAGGAATTTTGGGCTTGCCGGCTTGGAGAATGGGCGAAGGTTCTATCGGGCGAGACGGGGGGAGGCGTCCGGCGCGCAAAGCGCAGGCCCTCTGGCGCGCTCGTCCGGTCTGCCTCGCCTTCGGCCGTTTGGCTGAAGGGGGCGGGCGATGGCGGGCGTTCGTTTTGAGCGGGATTAACGCCCGCCTTTTCGGAAATAAGCCAGGTCGGCTTCGACCATTTCGCGCACCAGTTCGTTGAGGGTTGTGCGGGGCGTCCAGCCCAAAAGCGCGCGCGCTTTGGAGGCGTCGCCCACCAGAAGATCTACCTCTGCGGGGCGGAAGTAACGCGGGTCGATGGCGATGACCTCCTGGCCGACCCGAAAAGCCAGGTCGCTGCGGCTGATCGATTGCACGACGGCCGTCTCCTCTACGCCCTCGCCGCTGAACGCCAATTCGACGCCTGCCTGCGCGAAAGCCATGCGGCAGAAATCCCGCACCGAGGTGGTCTGGCCCGTGGCGATGACAAAATCGTCCGGGCGCTCTTGTTGGAGCATGAGCCACATGGCTTCGACATAATCGCGGGCGTGCCCCCAGTCGCGGCGGGCGTCTAAGTTGCCCAAATAGAGTTTGTCCTGCATACCCAGCGCCATTTGGGCCACTGCGCGGGTGATCTTGCGGGTCACGAAGGTCTCGCCGCGCAGGGGGCTTTCGTGATTGAACAGGATGCCGTTGCAGGCGTACATGTTATAGGCTTCGCGGTAATTGACTGTGATCCAGTAGGCGTATAGCTTGGCTACGCCATAGGGGGAACGTGGGTAAAAAGGCGTTTTTTCGGTTTGCGGCGTCTCTTGCACGAGACCATAGAGTTCGGAGGTAGAGGCCTGGTAGTAGCGGACGCGGTCGCCGAGTCCAAGTAGGCGTATTGCTTCGAGCAGGCGCAAGGCGCCGACGGCGTCGGCATTGGCGGTGTATTCGGGCGTTTCGAAGCTAACCTGCACGTGGCTTTGTGCGCCGAGGTTATAGACTTCGTCGGGCTGCACCTCCTGCATGATGCGGATCAGGTTGGTGGAGTCGGTCAGGTCGCCGTAATGGAGTACAAAGTTGCGGTCGTTGACGTGCGGATCCTGATACAGGTGATCGATGCGGTCGGTATTGAAAAGGGAGGAGCGCCGCTTGACGCCGTGTACGATATAGCCCTTTTGGAGCAGAAATTCGGCTAAATAGGCGCCGTCTTGCCCGGTAATGCCGGTGATTAACGCTTTTTTGGACATGTGCAGTCGATGGGACGGGCGATTAGTTGAGTTTGCGCTCCAATTGAGGACTTGGCTGTATTTTGGAGGCTTTTTTCCAGTATTCGACGGCCTCGCGTTTTTGGCCTTTGAGCGAAAGCGCATCGCCGTAGGCTTCGAGCAGGTCGGCCCGCTGATTGGCGTCTGGGCGTCGCAAGGCTTCGTCGAGGGTTTCGAGGGCGGCCTGCGGATCGTTTTGGCGAAGGTGTATGGAGGCGCGCAGGGCGCTTATATCGAGCCAAAGTTCGGGGAGGCTTTCGGCCATGAGGCGTGCCTGGCGAAGCTGGTCGAGGGCTTGCGCCAGCGCGTCGCGCTGCGATAATGCCATGGCGAGGTAGTAGTAAGCCTTGGCCTG
>JBKBLI010000008.1:33475-37211 GCA_046296435.1 Saprospiraceae bacterium
TTCAATCAGGCGCTGCAGCTCGGCAACCGCGCGTTTGCGGTCGTCGAGTTTTTGATAAATGGCGAATTTGGCGAGCGATCCTTTTTCGGTGATGCCGCCGATTTTTTCGGCTTGGTCGAGCGATTTGAGCGCCGCTTTGGGATTTTCGATCATCAGTTGGGCGGCGGCCAGGCGGCGTAGGGGCGCGGGGTTGTTGGGTTCGAGTTTGGCCAGTTTTTCGAGGGCGCCGACGGCATCGCGATACTGTCCGGCCTCTTCATACAGTTCGACGAGGTAGTTTAAGTATCCGATGTGTTTTTCTTCTATGGCGCAGGCCTTTTGCATGGCGGCTATGGCCGAGGCGAGATCGTTGTTTTGGCGATGCGCGCGGGCCAAGCCATGCCATGCGGCGGAGTGGTTGGGGTTTTCGCGCAAAAATTTTTCGTGCAATTCAATAGCCTTGTCATAACGTCCGAGAATGCGCTGCGTCTCGGCCGCTATGAAGTCGCTTTGTCGCAGGGCCTCTTCTTCGGGGATACGGGCGGCCGTGCCATCCAAGGTGTTCTGCGCTGCCATAGCGCATGCAGCCAGAAGGAGCAGGCTGCTTAAACATGTTCGCAAAATACTCATTTTTTCAAAAAAAATATGTCGGCGCTGAGACCTCGCGCGTTGGGTGAAGGTACGCCGGATGGGGCGCTCTTGTGGGGTTTTGCAATAACGGCTGCAAGTTTTGCTTATTGCTTATTTTGTGGGCGCCCGGCCTTTGCGAGGGGGCGCTTCATCTGGCGGAGTCGCTCAGGGGGGCTATTTATCTTCGCCCATTATTTTTTCGACAGCCTCGCCGGCGGCGCGCAGGCGCTCTTTGCAGAAGGCGATCAGTTCACCGGCTCGCGCAATTTTGGTTTCGAGGGTTTCGAGCGGGGTGTTCTCATTTTGAATATCTTCCAGGATTGCTTGCAATTCAGCGTAGGCCGAATCGAAGTCGGGCGAAGGTTGCACATTTTTTTTCATAGGCGATCAGTTGCGTATTTTGCCGTCGTTTTCGAACCACACGGGCGTGTTTATATTTGGGTCTCCATTGTAGTTGATGGTGATTTCTTCGCCGGCTTTGATAGGGCGTATGCAGTAAAAATCAATCGTTTGGGCGTCGAAGTCCATGCCGTATTCGGCGTTTGGCTCGTAGGAGTGGTTGTACAGCGAGCCGTACCCAAGGGCCATGGCGTACCATTCGCCGTCTTCGCCCCAGTCAAAATAGTAATCGTCGAGCTTGGTCTGGCGAATGAGGGTCAACTCGCTTTTGGGGAACAAAATAACGGGACAAACCTCGATGATCTCATCTGTCTCAAAGTCGCGCGCCGCAAAGACGCCGAGGCCGTGGCGCGCGGATGGCGCAAAAAAAATAGCTGCTTGCTGGATACTCATGCGCAGTTTTGCGAAAAAGAAGCGCAAAGATAGCCCGTAAGCGTAACTTTGCGCTTCAAGAAGTCGCGACGCAGTGGATTTACACCTGATTGTCCCTTGTTACAAGCCCGAACCCGGATGGGCAAGCCGTCTGGCAGCCCGATTCAATGTTTTTGCAGGCGAAGTGTCTCCGTTTTATGCGGTCAGGCTTTGGGTGGTAATGGATGGCGGCTCGCCAGACGAAGCGGAAATCGGCGAATTGAAAGCGAAGGTCCCCGACGTTGAGATGATCGCCTACCCGAACAATGCGGGCAAGGGATATGCGCTGCGCGCAGGAGTAGGTGCGGCGCCCGGCCCGCATTACCTGATTACGGACATTGATTTCCCCTATACGCTGGAGAGCATGCGCAAGGTCTGCGACGCTCTGCTCCGACAAGGCGGGGTAGTGGCCGGCAATCGGGATCAGGCCTACTACGCGCATACCCCTCCGGCCCGCAAGCGCATTTCGAAGGCGCTTCGCTGGGTGGTACGCAGGGTTTTCAGGCTGAACGTTGACGACACTCAGTGCGGCCTCAAAGCCTTCGACCAAAATGGTAAAGAGGCATTCATGGCGGTAAAAACGCGGCGCTTTCTCTACGATCTGGAGTTTTTGCTGTTGGCCCGTAAGAGCGGCGTGCCCGTGGCGCCGGTGGCGGTGGCGCTCCGCGAAGGTATCACCTTCAACAAAGTCAGCCGCAAGGTGCTTTTGCAGGAAAGCGCAAATCTGTTGAGACTTCTGTTTTTGAGATAGGCGTATGTACAGAAAAGTAACGCGCAACGCGCAGCGCAAAATGCGTCAGGAAAGCTCCATGCGAAGCGCTCACACCCGCCTGTGGCTGTTAGGCGCGCTGCTTGCCGGCGCGTTGCTGCTCTGGCTGGCTCACAGGGATTGGCTGCCACACTACAACGCTACGCTGCTGAGCGTAGCGCCGGATGGATTCAAAAACTACAGCACCCTCATCTATCACGTTCGGCACGACTCGCTCTTTGCCGAATATCGCGGTATGAGCCACCCCACGGGCGAGCATGTGCTGTTTACCGATAACCAACCGCTGATCGCCTCTTTGCTCAAATGGTATCATGAGCGGATACATTCGCTGGCAGGGCGCGAAGTCGGCATTTTGAACATACTCCTCCTCTTGTCGCAATTGGCGGGCGTAGCCGTATATTACCTGTTGCTGCGGCGCTTGCGCGTGGGCGCTTGGTATGCCGCGGCGGTGAGTTTGGGCGTGATTTTTCTATCGCCGCAATACAACAGAATCAATGCGCATTTTGGGCTTTCGCACCCCTGGATCATTCCCCTGCTCCTTTTGCTGCTGTGCAAGTACGAGGAATCGTACAATCGGCGCTACCAGAGCATTTTGATTGGTCTGTTGACCATAGCGGCCGCACAATTGCACTTTTACTACCTGGGGCTTATCGCCATGTTGGCAAGCCTGTATATGGCGGCGCAGTGGCTGCGTCGGCCGACCTTGCGCAATGCGCGCGCGCGTCTGATTCACCTGATGATCATGGTGGCCATACCTTATGCCCTGCTCAACTTTTGGTTGCACTGGACGCATTATTCAACCCTTCGACCCAAACACGTATTGGGCATAGGGGATTATATCGGTTATCTGGACGCCACCTTTTTGCCTTACAAGAGCATGCCGTTGCACGATTGGATTAGCCGCACGTTTACGCCCATCGCTCAGCGCGATTACGAAGCCTCGTCCTATGTGGGTGTAGTGGGTTTTTTGTTTACCGTGGCGGCCTTATTATCGGGGCTGCGGGTCATCACGCGCGCGCAGACCTGGGAATACCAAAAAAACTACAAGCGCATTCATATCAACTATCTGCGGAGTTTGTTTTGGGCATCCGTCGTGTTGACGGCGTATGCCTGCGGCGTGCCATACGCCATCAAGGGCTTGGAGTGGACGCTGGAATACCTTGGGCCGCTCAAGCAGTTCCGAAGCCAGGGGCGCTTTGTATGGGCTTTTTATTACGTGATCAACCTGCTGGCTTTTTACGCCATTTGGCACTGGCACAGGCGGCTTCGCCAAAACAAGCGCTTGCCCGTCCGCATCGGCGCTTGGGCGCTCTTGCTCTTGCCCCTGTTCGTCCTCGCCTACGAAGCGGCGATCTTTCAGCAGTGGCGCAACAAAGAGCCGCGTTGGCGCAACTTATTCAACGCGGCTACGCTCAACACAGAGGAGGATCAATGGCTGTACAAATTGGACTTCAGCCGGTACCAGGCTCTCTTGCCCATGCCCTACTATCATGCCGGCTCGGAATGCTTCAACTTCGGCATGGATTACAACAACTTCACCCGCATGCA
>JBKBLI010000008.1:37311-55890 GCA_046296435.1 Saprospiraceae bacterium
TTGCCCATGCCCTACTATCATGCCGGCTCGGAATGCTTCAACTTCGGCATGGATTACAACAACTTCACCCGCATGCAAGCGGCATCGGTGATGCACGGCATCCCGGATATGGGTTGCTTCCTCAGCCGCACGCCGCTTGACCAAACGCTGCATTCCATCCAGTTGATCCTCAAGCCGTGTCAGCCGCCGCGCATCTTCAGCCTGATGACCGACAGCCGCCCCATAGCGGTGGTGTGCGAGGCCAAAGACTGGGATTGGTTCAAGAGTCTTTATCCGCATTTGCTCTCCGAGGCGCCGTTGGCGTATAGCGATCAGACGGTTGTGGTAGCCGAGTTGAGACCTGAGTACATCGAGAACTACCGCCGCGCGCACATGGCCCAGGCCGACGAGCGCATACAATCGGGCCAACTGACCCGCAAAGGGGACTGGTTCGTCGAAAAGGCAGACTTGCCTTTGTTTTACGAGGGTTTCGATACGCTGCAAGGTTGCGCGTCCGTTTTTCAGGGGCGCGGCGCCTTGTGCGGCGTCATGAGCGATACCGTGACCCTGTGGCGCGGCAATCTGGCCTCGCTGGGCGCCGCCCAAGGCGAACTCAGGTTGAGCATCTGGATACGCGCTACGCACAACGGCGCCATGACCCACCACATAAACTTCGTACACCGCGACAAAAACACCGGCGCCATCCGCAGCGAACTAACGCACGGCTTGCTGTGGCATCCCAAAGCTGTTTTGGAGGACTGGGTGCTGTTTGATGTGCCCTTCAACGCCGATACGGCGCCCGAGGCGGAGACGCATATTTTTTTTCACAAAAAAAACATGCCGTTTGCGTTTGTTGCCGACGAAATGTTGATATATCACCCGGACGGCCAGAACTACATGTTGCGCGATAAGCACATGGTGCACAACAACATCTGGTACGTCCGATGAAGAGCAAGCGATACTGACATGATCTGGAAGAACATCCGCATCGTAAACGGCTCCGAAGATGCCGGAGAGCCGACAGATGTCGCCATCCGACAAGATCGGGTGGCAGCCATAGGCCCCAACCTCAGCCCCGAATCCCGGTCTGAGCAGGTATTTGACTATTCGGGGGGCTATATCATGCCCGGCTGGTTCGATATCGGGTGCGCGCATGGGGACCCGGGCGATGAGCGCCGGGAGGACTTGCAATCGCTCAGCGAAGCCGCTCTGGCCGGCGGATTCACGGCCATTGCTCCGCTGCCCAATACCGATCCGCCCATACACAACAAGGCGCAGGTGCAGTATCTGAGCAGCCAAACCCGACACAGCCCTTTGCGCGTATGGCCTGTTGGCGCTATTTCGCAGGATTGCGCCGGCAAGGATATGGCCGAACTCTACGACATGCGACAGGCGGGCGCCCTGGCTTTTAGCGACGGCGTTCATCCCGTGCAGGATGCCGGATTGCTGTTGCGCGCGCTGCAATACGCGCGCGCTTTCGACGGCCTGATCATCGAGTCGCCCCAACACCAGGCGCTGACGGGGGGCGGCATCGTGCACGAAGGCCCGGTCAGCGTCATGATGGGCGTGCGGGGTATGCCGGACATTGCGGAAGTCGTATCCGTCGAACGCAATCTGCGTCTGCTGGAATACGCCGACGGCCGCTTGCTGATCCATCTGGTCTCCTGCGCCGAGAGCGTGCGTCTCATTCGGGCGGCCAAATCCAAGGGCCTGCGCGTGAGCGCCTCGGTCGCCATTGCCAACCTCTGCTTCACCGACGAGCGCCCGGCTTCGTTCGACAGTTTGTGGAAGGTCAATCCTCCCCTGCGCTCCGAAGCCGATCGGCAAGCGCTGATTGAGGGCGTGCTCGACGGGACGATCGATGTGGTGTGCAGCAACCACGCCCCCTGGTACGAAGAGGCTAAAAATCTCGAATTCGCCTATGCGGCCTTTGGCATGAGCGCTTTGGAGACTTTTGCCGCATGCTACGCCCAGTACCTCGCGCCCCACATCCCGCTCCCTGTATGGGCGACGCGCGTCGCGCTGGCGCCGCGCCGCCTGCTCGGACTTCCCGAGCCGCGCGTGGAGGTTGGCGCCAGAGCCGACTTCACGATCTTGATACCTGACCAAAGCTATGCGCTTCAGCCCGATGCCATGCGCTCCAAAGGCAAAAACTCGCCGCTGCTCAATACGCCGCTGACCGGCAAGGCGATTGCGGTGGCCAGCCGACCGACTGAGGGATAGGGGCGCGGGTACGCGCATGGGGCGGCGGGCGCGTGTTCTTTTTTTTTTTAAACAAAAAAAACGCGGCGCTTCGCACCAGAACAAAACCCTTAACTTTGCGCGCTCAAGACCAACTCCCATGCCCAATCGTCGCATACTTGAAATCGAACAAAAAGCGCTGGAGATCAATCTCGACGAGCGATTCTATGGCGCCTTTGCCGAGATAGGCGCCGGTCAGGAGGTAGCCCGATACTTCTTTCAGGTGGGGGCTGCCGCAGGCACGGTCGCCAAGACCATGAGCGCCTACGACAAGACGGTGTCCGACGATATCTACGGCCCGGAAGATAAGGGCCGCTACGTATGCGAGGCCCGCCTGTACAAGATGCTCAATCACGAGTACAGGCTCATGGAGTCCCGATTGCGCCGAGAGCGCCCCGGTCAGAACTTCTTTGTGTTTGCAGACACAGTAGCCGCCATCAATTTCCAGCGCACCATCAAAGGCGCGGGTTGGCTCGGCGTGCGTTTTCAGACCCGCCCCGACGCCCCCCCCAACGACGTCGTGCTACACGCCCGATTGCTCGACCCCGACAACCGCCTGCAACAACAGGCCGTCGGCGTACTCGGCGTCAATCTCATCTACGCCTGCCTGCGCTACAGCGCCGATCCGCGCGCATTCCTCTCTTCGTTGATGGACAATTTGCGCGGCCGCGTCATGATCGACATGTTGCGCTTCACTGGGCCGGATTTCGAGACTTTGGATAACCGCCTCGTCTGCCTGTGGATGGTCGAGTTGGGCCTGAGCGATGTCGCAATATTTGGCCCCGACCATCAAAGCTTGCAGGCCGGCGAGTTTTTATACAAAAAAAATATCCTGATCTGTCGCGGCAGCTATCGCCCGCCCACATTGGTGCAACAAGACATGATCCGCAGCGCGCTGGCACAGTTTGGCGCCGAGTTAGGCGCAGAGGCAGCCCGCGTTGTGCTCCTTACCGAAATCACGCTGGACAACCTGCGCGCCGACGGCGACCTGAACGAACGCGACTTTCTGGACCGAGCCGATATCCTTTGCGCCATGGGCCACATCCAGATTGTATCCAATTGCTTACAACACAAACGACTCATCGCCTATTTCAACGACTACAAAACGCCGCGCATCGGCTTGGTCATGGGCGCTCGCAAACTGCAAATTATCCTGCGCGAAACCTGTGAAAATAACCCCGATAACCTGCTCGGCGCCTTCGGGGAACTATTTCCCCGAAACGTGCGTTTTTACGTTTACCCCGCACGCAAGCCGGACAACATGCTGCTCCATACGCAAAGTGTCGAAATGCCGCCGAACATCCGGGGCCTGTACAAACATTTGCTCGAAAATGGACATATCAAGGACTTGGAGGATTACGACCCCGATATCCTGCATATCTACCACAAAGATGTGCTGCGCATGATCCAAAAAGGGCAAGCCGGTTGGCAAGCCATGACATCGCCGCAAGTCGGCGAACTGATTGTGCGCGGCGGGCGTTTTGGCTATCGCTCCGAACCATTTGAAGGAATTTGATTTTTTTGAAAAAATACATCGCATCGGAAAACATGAGTCTGGAAGAAAAAATCAACAAAGATCTCATAACGGCCATGAAAGCCAAAGACGAGATCTCACTGCGCGGCATTCGCGCCATCAAAAGCGCCATTATTCTGGCCAAAACCGACGGCTCCGGCAAAGAACTCGACGAGCAGCGCGAAATCCAGATGCTTCAAAAACTGGTCAAATCGCGTCAGGAATCGCTCGAAATCTATGAAAAAAACGGACGCGCCGAACTGGCTCAGACCGAGCGGGAGGAGATCGAAGTGATCCGCCGCTACCTTCCGGCCATGCTCGAAGGCGCCGAATTGGAGGCCGTCGTGCGTCAGATCATTGCCGATACCGGCGCTGCGGGCATGAAGGACATGGGCAAAGTGATGGCTGCCGCCAACCAGCAATTGGCCGGCAAAGCCGAAGGCAGGGCCATTTCTGAGATCGTCAAAAGGCTGCTTACTGCATGAGTGTTTTGCGCGCCGAGCATTTGATCAAAAACTACGGCAAGCGCACAGTGGTGCGGGGCGTTAGTTTCGACGTGAAACAAGGGGAGATCGTCGGCCTGCTCGGCCCCAACGGCGCCGGAAAGACGACCTCCTTCTACATGGTCGTGGGCTTCATCAAACCCACGAGCGGGTCTGTACTGCTCGACGACCAGGAGATCACCCAGTTGCCCATGTACAAACGCGCGCGCAAAGGCATAGGCTATCTGCCGCAGGAACCCAGCGTATTCCGCAAGCTCAGCGTCGAAAATAACATCCGGGCCGTGCTCGAAATGACCTCCTTGTCGCCCCAGGCCCAGGCCGAAAAGTTGGAAAGCCTGATCGACGAGTTCAACCTGCATAAGGTGCGACACAGCAATGGCGATACCCTCTCCGGAGGCGAACGCCGCCGCACAGAGATCGCCCGCGCGCTGGCCGTCAACCCCAGCTTTATCTTGCTCGACGAGCCTTTTGCCGGTATCGACCCCATCGCCGTGGAGGATATCCAGTATATCGTGGCCAAATTACGCACCAAAAACATCGGTATTCTGATCACCGACCACAACGTGCAGGAGACGCTCAACATCACAGACCGCGCTTATCTAATGGTCGATGGCAATATCCTCAAGGCGGGCACAGCCGAAGAACTCGCCGCCGACGAAATGGTCCGCCAAGTATATCTCGGCACCCAGTTCGAACTCAAACGCAAAAAAATCGACGTGTAATCGACCAATCGAATTGCAAACATGCATTACCTGGACGAACTCAACGAGGTGCAACGCGCCGCCGTCACCGCCCCCGACGGTCCCATTCTGGTGATCGCCGGGCCTGGCTCGGGGAAGACGCGCGTGCTCACTTACCGCATCGCCCACCTCATCCAGCGCGGCGTAGCGCCCTGGGAAATTCTGGCGCTTACATTCACCAACAAGTCGGCGCGCGAGATGCAAGAGCGCATCGAAAAAGTAGTGGGCCATCGGGCCAATCAGGTCTATGCCGGCACCTTCCACAGCTTGTTTGCCCGATTCTTACGCGCCGACGCAGAGCGCCTTGGCTATCCTGCCGCCTTCAGCATATACGACAGCGACGACTCCGCCAGCCTCTTGCGGGCCATCATCAAAGAAATGAATCTCGATCCGCAGGTTTACAATGTCTCCACGCTCCGCTCCCGCATCTCTTTGGCCAAGAGCAACCTGCTCACGCCGCGCGCATACCGCGAAAATGCAGCGTGGATGCAACAAGATCGCCAGGCCAAACGCCCCTATATTGCGGACATATACGAGCGCTATGTAGCCCGCTGCAAGCGCTCCGGAGCCATGGACTTCGACGACCTGTTGCTCCTGTTTTACACCCTGTTGCGCGACCATCCTGAGGTCTTGAACAAGTATCGCCAGAAATTCCAGTATGTCCATGTGGACGAGTTTCAGGATACCAATTTCCTGCAATATGCCATACTCCGGCGCCTGCTGAAATACCCCGAAAGTCCGGCCAACGTGTTTTGCGTAGGCGACGACGCGCAAAGTATTTACGCCTTCCGGGGTGCAACGATCGATAATATCCTCGATTTCGAGAAGGACTTCCCGAACATACAAACCTACAAGCTGGAACAAAATTACCGATCTACCCAGCACATTGTGGCCGCCGCCAACGAGATCATCACCCACAACCGCCGCCAACTCCAGAAAAAGATCTGGACCGACCGCGCCGACGCCCATAAGATCAAACTCCTGCGCTGCATCTCCGACGACGAAGAGGCGCGCCGTGTGGCAGATCTCATCCTCGAGCAAAAATCACGCGAGCATCTTTCAAACAGCGATATCGCCATATTGTACCGAACCAACGCCCAAAGCCGCAAGTTCGAGGAACATTTGCGCCGCCTCAACCTCCCCTATCGGGTGTACGGCGGCCTTTCGTTCTACCAGCGCAAAGAAGTCAAAGACCTGGTGGCTTACCTGCGTCTCGCCGTCAACCCTCAAGACGAGGAGGCCCTGCGCCGCGTGATCAACTATCCCACCCGGGGCATCAGCCCCGCTACCGTCGATAAGCTCAGCATCCTGGCCGGACAACGGGCTATGACCATGTGGGACGCCATGCTTTCGCCCGAGCTCAACATTACGGAGCGCGCCCGAAAAGCCCTGTCAAACTTCCGGCAAATGGTCGAAAGTTGGCGCCAGCGCCTGGATAAAACCGACGCCTATGCCTTGGCCAAAGATATCTACCGGCAGTCAGGCCTGCAGGAGCTGCTCAAAAGCGACAATACCGTAGAGGGAATAAGCCGTCTGGAGAACGCTCAGGCCGTACTCGACGCCATCAGCGAATTTGTGGACAACGGAGCCGTCATGGCGCTCCAAGATAACGACGACCGCACCCTCGCAGCTTACTTGCAGACCATCACCCTGATCACCGACGCCGACGAGCGCGCCGACGATGCCGACGAACGCATCACCCTGATGAGCGTCCATGCCGCCAAAGGTTTGGAGTTCCGCAGCGTCTTTGTGACCGGCATGGAAGAGCAATTGTTCCCGTCCTTTATGTCCATGGACTCTGTGGACGGAATAGACGAGGAGCGCCGGCTGTTTTATGTGGCCGTCACCCGCGCCAAAGAGTTGCTTACCATCAGCTACGCCCAAAATCGCTACCGCTTCGGCCAAATGCGCGATGCGAACCCCTCGCGCTTCCTCAACGAGATCTCTGCGGATAACCTCGACCTCAAAGGCGGATTCGGCTCTGCCAGATTGCGCGGCGATGCTCGCCCCACCTCGTCCGAGGAGCCGCGCGCTTCCATCCGGGGGGCATTTGCCTCCGCCACACGCCGCCCCGCGGTGCGTACCGGCCCCGACATTGCGGTTGATCCCTCGCCGCCCGAATTGATTGTGGCCGGCGCTGCGGTATTACACGCCAAATTCGGCAAAGGCCGCGTAATAGGCATCGAAGGCTCCGGCGACAACAAGGTGGCCACCATACAATTCGACGAAGACGAAATGAGCGAGCGCCGCGTAGTGGTTCGTTTCGCCCGGCTTCAGGTTCTGTAAGCGCCGCGCTTCGAAATGAGCGTTTTGCGCGAAAAAAGGGCGCCAGAGCATGGATGTGAGGCTTTGCCACATGCCCGCGCCCGCTGCTCTTACCCCTTTTTTTGCTAAAAAGCCTTTGACGCCTTGCCTGCTTCCTGCAGGAGGGCGCGCAGGCGCGACATCTCCAAGTCGCGCTGGGACAGCAGGTCTTCAAGACCGTATGGAGTCGGGTAGTCGGGTTGCACTCCGCGTCCTGGGCGCGCGCCGGGCAGACCGTAGTTGAGCCAGAGCAGCGGGAAGCGAATGTCGATCCCACTGAAGGGCAGGCGAAGGCGCGGATAGCCGCCGCCGCAATTGCCTGCGCCGCCGCCGCCGGTCTCTACTCCGATGACTTTCGCCCTTCCAGTGTATTTGAGGTATGCCGCTGTCATGCTAGCCGCCGAGAAGGTGTAGCCGTTGGTCAGCACGTACAGGTCGCCCTCGAAGCGCCGGCGCCTGAGAGGCATGACCCTGCGCTCGCGTATCTTGACATCGCCCTCGCTGGAGCGTCTGAATCCGAAGGGCGCGTAATCGTAGCGCAGCCCGACCAAGGCGCAAGTCAGGAGCGCCCGCTTGCGGAACCAGGGTCGGTACCGGGTCTCTCGGCTGCGCTCGTATCGGCAACTGATCGGGCGATCCAGCGTGTGCGCGAGCAGGCGGTTCATGTTGGCGACGCTCCCTCCGGTGTTGAACCGCAGGTCGATGGCCAGCGCATCGAGATCCGACCGGGCGGCATAGCGGAAACAGCGGCGATAAAAGCGGCGATAACCCTTGGTCGGGAAGCCCGTCATGCGCAGCACGGCAAGCGAGGGGTTCAGGGTGTCGCGATAGAATACCTGCGTGCGGTTTCTGTACAGAATCGGAGGCGGTTTGAGCGCGTTCAGATGGGTGCGCACGGCATTTGCGCGCGCTTTCTCGAGGTCTTTGGCGCGCATGGCCGCTATGCGCAAGGCGCGCGGCTCCGCATCGCCGGGCCTTTGGACGATCAGGCTCAGGCTATCGGCATTGCCAAACAACAGCTTCCAGTACCGGGCGAAAGACGAAGCGGCTACGGCCTCCCCAAAGGTGGGGCTAAACCCGTCTGAAGGCGCCAGCATACGCGCAAGCGCCAGCCCTTGCGTCGTTGGCGTATTGTCGATATAGAGGATGCGGTCGCCCCGTCGGAGCAGCGAGTCGGCGCCGTAATAGCGGTTGACCGTCGGCGGGCTACTCGCCGGCGCAAACACCTCTACGGGCAGATAACGCGCCTCCGCCGAGGGGAAGGCGGGCGTGAGTACTGAGGTGTGGCCGTCGCGCACCCGCGCCACGGCCAGGCGGATCATGAAATGCGCTTGGCGAACGGATACAGAGTCTGGCGGGATTTGCGCGCGCAATCCTACGAAAAAGTGACGAAGCGAGTCGGGATGGTTGTAGCGCAGTACGCCCGGATGCGCGTCAAAAAGCGCTTTTTCCAAAAAAATAAGGTCTTCGCGCAGCCAGTGCGCTGGGATGAACTGCCCATAGCACTGGCGCAGTAAAAACAGGCAAGCAAAAAGGGAAAAGGTAATTCTACTGACAGGCATCGTCGAGGGCTTTGCGGATAGCAGGTTTGCGGATCAACTTGAGGTAGGTGCGTTGGTTATGTTGTCTATTGGCCTCGGGCGCCTCATTTTGATAGATGGCGTGGGCCAGGGCGGGCCAGCCCGCCGTTTTGAGCAGGGCCTCTGCGCGGCATTTGCTGCGCGCATAGCCGCCCTCAGGATCGGCTTCTGCGCCGGCTTCAACGGCATAATACAAGTACCGCTGTATGGTGAACTCGGTAGGCCGAAAAAACTCCAAGCGGTGCACTTGCGGATCGTCTGGTAAAAAAAATACATTGAACTGATCGCCATCGGTCAAGGGGAATCCGGTGGGCGTCATGGCCTCGCCGACGTCCGGAGCTTTAAAAAAAGCCGTCAATGAATCGCCTTGGGCAGTCGCAAAACGATAGCGCCCTACCCGCCCAAACTCCGGATCGCGCTCCATGACAACCACGGCGGCGGCGTCCCGCCCGAACAGATTAAGCTGACGGATGTTGTCCGGGGTGATCCGGCTGTTGATGCTGTTTTTGACGATAATCTGCTTCTGCCTCTGGACGCGCCCATAGGCTTGCAACACGGCGACAAACGAACCGAGCAGGATCAGCCCGCCCACGACGCTGATGGCCAGCAAGCGGTTGTTGCGACGGGTTTCGGCCTTACGCTCGCGGTTGCGCGGCGTATCCGCTTTTTTGTTCACCTGAAAATCATAGCTGAACAAACCGTTTTTTTCGCGTTTCAGGCTGATCTCGCACAACTCATCCTCGATGAAAAACGAGTAAACGCGATCCTCCCGTACGCTGAAGTCGATCTGCACGACCCTGCGATTACAGTGTATCAACAGGTGGCCGCTGCGGTCGCCGTGGTAGATGCCTACCTGGTGCCTGCCGCCGCTGTCGTCGAGATATATCCACTGAAACTGGGCCATGAGAAAATTTACAAAACGCCCGAACGCTTTGCAAAATTTTAGCGTCAATCAAACGTTCATGGCAGACACTTTATTGATTCGTTTTTTGGAAAAAGCGCCATGATAAAATTTATCCGACTCTTCTGCACCGCTTTCATCTTGATTTCGGCTTTGGCTCTGCAGGCCCAACAAGGCGACGACGATCTGCTGTCCATGATCGACGACGAACCTCAGACAGATTACGCGGCTTACGCCTTCAAGACCAACCGCATTGTCAACGGGCACTCGATTGAGAATTTGGCGGAGGGCGTCCTGGATTTCAAGATTTCGCACCGCTTCGGCGCCCTGCGCAACGGATTTTATGATGTGTTCGGTTTGGATGCCGCCACCATACGCATCGGACTGGACTACGGCGTGACCGACTGGCTCATGATTGGCGTAGGGCGCAGCAGCAAAGAAAAAATCATCGACGGGTATGTCAAAGCCAGAATCCTGCGCCAGTCCAGCGGCAAAAAGACCATGCCCTTATCCTTGTCATACCTGACGGACGCGCAAATCGTCACGGCGCGTTTTGCCGACCCGGAGCGAGAAAATCTGTTCAGCTCGCGGCTGTACTACACCCACCAACTGTTGTTGGCGCGCAAGTTCAACGAGACCTTCACGCTCCAGCTTATGCCCACGCTCGTACACCGCAATCTGGTGCGCGCTACCGCCGACCGCAACGACGTATTGGCCATGGGCGTTGGCGGCCGCATTCGCCTCAGCAAAAGGGTCACGCTCAACGCCGAGTACTACCACGTATTGCCCAACCAGATCGCCAATCCGGACTTTGTCAACGTCCTTTCGGTGGGCTTCGATATCGAGACCGGCGGCCACGTGTTCCAACTGCATTTCACCAACTCGCCCGACATGACGTACAAGGGCTTCATCACCGAGACTTCAGAGGCCTGGTTTTTCCGCAACGATGAAGGGCGCGTGCTCAGCGGCCTGCGCTTCGGGTTCAACATCTCGCGGGTGTTCACGGTCAAAAAGCCCAAAGGTTGGGAGGGCTAAACCGCTCCCCGTCTTTTACTGCGGAGCGTCGATAGACTGCACCAATTCGACCAAGACGCCGTTGGCCGATTTGGGGTGCAGAAAAACCACTATTTTGTTGTCGGCGCCCGGGCGCGGTTCGTCGCTGAGCAGGGTGAATCCCTCGCTCCGGAGGCGATCCATCTCAGCCCGAATGTCGCGCACCTCGAAAGCGATGTGATGTATGCCTTCGCCGCGTTTTTCGATGAATTTGGCGATAGGGCTTTCGGGGTCGCTGGCCTCAAGGAGCTCAATTTTACTTTCGCCGATGCGAAAAAAGGAGGTTTTGACCTTCTCGCGTTCGACGGCTTCAATCTTGTAGTGGGCCTCGCCAAGCAGCCGGGCAAACAACTCGTTGCTTTGGGCCATGTCGCGCACGGCTATCCCGATATGTTCGATTCTGAGCATGCGTTTTTTTTTTACGCAAAATAAAGCGATTGGGCGCGCGCGTTTGGTTTTTTTCAAAAAAAAGCGCCAAATAGGTAAAGACTGCGACTATTTAGACCCAAAAAGTGTTTGTCGCCAAAAACGCTTAACTTTGCTACCTGAATGTTACAGGGTACAGTAATCAAGTCCACGGGAAGTTGGTACGCCGTAGAAGAGGACGGGCCTGAAAAAAAAGTATGGAATTGCCGGATCGTCGGCAAGTTTCGCTTAGAGGATATGCGCCTCACCAACCCCATTGCGGTGGGCGACCGCGTGGCTTTTGCGCCTGAAGGCGAGGAGAGGTCGGGCCTTATCCGCAGTATCTTTCCGCGCCGCAATTACGTGGCCCGTCAGTCCCCTCGTCAAAAACACGATCTGCACCTGCTGGCAGCCAATATCGATCAGGCGC
Organism: Saprospiraceae bacterium; assembly: GCA_046296435.1. GTDB lineage: Bacteria > Bacteroidota > Bacteroidia > Chitinophagales > Saprospiraceae > M3007. Next base: position 48,961 of record JBKBLI010000008.1, read on the forward strand.
TGGTGGTGGTCACGGTCTCCCACCCTACGCTCAAACCGGGCTTCATCGATCGCTTCCTGCTCATGACCGAGCGTTGGGAGATCCCCGTCTGCATTGCCTTCAACAAGGCCGATTTGTACGACGATGAAGATCTGGGTATCTTTTTGCACATGCGCGACATCTATCAGAAGATCGGCTACCGCGTGATCCTGTGCTCGGCCCTCGCAGGCGACGGCTTGGATGCGCTGCGCCATTTTTTGACGGACAAAACCACCTTGATCAGCGGACAGTCGGGCGTCGGCAAAAGCACCCTGATCAACGCCATCCAGCCCCAACTCGCTTTGCGCACGGGCGAGATCAGCGACTACTCCGGCAAGGGGCAGCATACCACCACGTTTGCCGAGATGTTTAACCTGGATTTTGGCGGGCGGCTGATCGACACGCCGGGGATCAAGACCCTGAGCTTCAACAACAAATCGCCCGAAAACATCGCTCATAGCTTTCGGGAATTTTTCGAGCTTTCCAAACTGTGCCGCTTTGGCGGATCCTGCCTGCACCGCAAAGAACCCGGCTGCGCCGTGCATGAGGCGCTGCGCACAGGCGAGGTGAGCGAGTTGCGATACCACAATTACCTCGGCATCCTCGAAGAAATCGAAGACCAGAACTACTGGGAGCGGATCAAGTAGGCCAAAACATGTTTTGGGTTGAAAAAGCGCGAGGCGTACGCTTTTTGTATCGAAAATTCCAAAGTCTATCTATATTTGTGCGCGGGGTTTAGCCTCAGTCCCCGTTTTCACAGAAAGCCTGCCCTCACTTTGGCGCAAATGGGCGCCGGTTCAAAAAAACTGATGGCCGGGTTCTCGAGATTTTTTCAAAAAAAACAATAATGTTATGCGCACGGCTTTATCGGTTTTCGTCCTTCTTTTGTCTGTCCGGCTCTCCGCTCAGATTGCGCCGCTGCCCGTCCTCTGTGGCAACGAACTGTTTGACTACATCGTCGCAGAGCGCTATCCGGCGCTGAAGAGCGGCTTTGAGCAGACTTTTGAAGCGGCGCGGGCGCGGGCGCAGGAAGCTGCTGTGGCCAACGACCGCTCCCAACTGACCATCCGGGTGGTCGTGCATGTAGTGTGGAAAAATCCTGAGGAAAATCTGCCGGACAGCGTTATACTCAACCAGATAGCCATTCTCAACAAGGACTTCAACCGCCTGAATCCGGATACCGGGGATCTACGCAGCGTTTTCCTGCCTGCGGCAGGCAATCCCAACATCAAATTCGAACTCGAAACGGTCAAGCGGGTACAGACAACCCAAAACTTTTCCATCAACTTGACCAGCGGACAGTTGTTGGCCAATCTGAAGAGCGGCGCGCAGGGCGGCAGCGACGCCTGGGATACAGAGCGTTATTTGAATATCTGGATCTGTCGGATACAGCCTACTACGCTGTTTGGCATTCCGCTGGGACAAATTCTTGGGTTTGCCTTCCCGCCCAACAACCTGCCAAATTGGCCTGCCGACAGCGGCGCGCCCACCCCTGAACAAGATGGCGTGGTAGTCGATTTTCGCGTCGTAGGGTCCAACAACCCCAATCCCATCACTGTTCCGGGCAGCGGGCCGCTCGTGGTAAAGGGCCGCACCCCAGTGCACGAAATCGGTCACTACCTCGGCTTGCGTCACATCTGGGGCGACGGCGGCCTGCTGGGCCTTCCCAACGATTGCAACCAAAGCGACGGCATCGACGATACGCCCTTTGCCAACGCGCAGTCCAATTTCGATTGCGACAAAACGCGCAACACCTGCAACAAGGTAGAGCCGTTCTACGGCGCGGATGTGCCCGACATGATCGAAAACTACATGGACTATTCTCAGGAAAATTGCATGAACGTGTTCACCAAGGGGCAGGCCGCCCTCATGCGCGCCGTGCTCGACGGACCGCGCAAGAAATTGGTTGACACATCCTCCAGCCTCGCTGCCGCCGCTTCGCCCGCCGCGCTCGCGCTCTGGCCCAACCCTGCGGGCGACGACTTTTGGGTAGCGTTTGCGCTCCCCCGGTCCGGTCCCTTCACCTTGCGCCTGATAGCTGCCGATGGGCGTGCGACAATACTACACAGCGAGCGAAACGCGCCCGCCGACGGCGAGCGCCGCATGCGTTTTGACGTAGCGCATCTGGCATCCGGATGGTATGCCCTACAGTTGATTACACCCCGAGCCACGCATACCCAGCCGCTCTTGATCAAACGCTGAGCTTATGTTCGAACGCCGTTCCAAAGATCCTTATTCGCCTATACTGATGATCCTAATGGCTTTGGCAGTTGTACTGATTTTCGTGTCGATGTGCAACGACCTGCGCAAAGCGGCTGCGCCGCCTCCTGCGGCGACGCCGCAGGAGCAAGGGTAGAACAAAGATGGCAGAGTGATGAGGGCAAAAAGAGCGGACGGCGCGCGCTATTCCCAGAAAGATACTTCGCCGGGATGGTAGGCGCCGATGCCGGACTCGCGGCGCAGGAGCAAACGCCCGTGTTCGTCCACGCCCATAATCTCGACCTGCATGCGCTTTCCCGCGCTCAGATCCGTGCACTCCATACGCGCGCCCATACCCCAAAGGACTTGCAGATAATCGGCTCTGAGGGCCTCCGTTCGGCCGGCTTTCAGTTGCAAATAGCGTTGCTCAAGAGCGTTAAAGAGCGCATCTTGCACAGCGTCCAAATCCAACGAGCCGCCGGTAATGAGCGACAGCGAAGTCGCCCGGACCAATTCGGGCGCAAATACGCGCTGGTTGACATTCAGCCCGATTCCCGCAATGGCGCGCCGCACGCAGCCAGCGGCCGATATTTCGGTTTCGGTCAGGATGCCCGCCAATTTTTGGGCGCCCCATACCAGATCGTTCGGCCATTTGAGGCGCAGGTTTTCTTTTTTAGGCAAAAACAAAGATGTGGCGTCGCGCAGAGACAGCGCTACGGCCATATTCAGATCAAAAATCCGGCGCGCATCCAGAAAATGAGGCAGGAGTAGTACGCTGACCGTCAGGTTTTCTCCTTTGACCGACTCCCAATTCCTGCCAAATTGGCCTCTGCCGCGGGTTTGAAAGTCCGCCCGGACTGCCATTCCTTCAATCGGCTCGGTTTTTGTACCGGTATCTAGCATTCCTGCCAGATAGTCGTTGGTTGAGGCCAATTCAGGAAAGCGCAACAAAACTTTTCCAACAAAAAATGTGTTTAGCATAACGTTTTTTTATCTGGCGCAAACACGGAATCAGCGTACCTTTGCGTTGAAGACGAAAGGGACTCATCGAAGCCTTTCAGAATTAAATTGCAAATGTACGATTTGCCCTGACCACTTATCACAAATATCTTAACGCATTTTGACAGCATCAGCTAAAGCTAAAAATTCTGACAGCCAAACTGCGGCGCTCAACGACCTGATCGTAGAAGGCATACGCGACAAAAAAGGCAAAAAAATCATCCTCATGGATCTCAAGCATATTGAAGACGCCCCCGCCGATTATTTTATCGTATGCGAAGGCGACTCCAATGTGCACGTTAAAGCCATTTCGGACAGCATATATAAAAAACTCATCGATGAGGCGCAGACCAAACCATTCCACATCGAGGGTTCGATCGGCGCCCGATGGGTGCTCATGGATTACTTCAGCACTTTAGTGCACGTTTTTCACCCCGAAACACGTCAGTTTTACGAGTTGGAACACCTGTGGAGCGATGCCCGCATCACGGAATATGCCGATTTGTGATTTTTTGCGACATAACACATGGATAATAACCATAACAACCGGAACGACGGTAAGCGCAGCGAAGGGCCTCCGCGTTTTAACTTTATCTGGATTTACATCCTGATAGGGGTGGGCATTCTGGGTATACAACTTACACAGGGTTTCAAATCGCCGACTAAGGTCGGATGGGGGCAACTTGAGCGCTGGGCCTTTGCCGGCCATATCGAGCGCATTGAGAGCAACATGGACGCTCTGGTCAGCATATACATCTACAAAGATTCTTTGCGCTCGCCAGAACACCAGAACCTAAGACTCACGCCTGCCGATACGATCAAGCAGGTCCCCCTTTATGTAGTGGCCATTCCACATGAGGCGGCTGAAAAGCGCGTCAATGATCTGAACCTCAAACTCAAAGAAGCAAAACGCCCCGAAATTCGTTTAGACTACCGCCAGCCGAGCGGCTGGACCAGCGCTTTACCCTATCTGGCCCCCATCATTTTGTTTGTTATCATTTGGGTCCTGATCATTCGGCGTATGGGCGGCGTGGGCGGCGGCCCCGGGTCGCAGATATTCAATATTGGCAAGTCGAAGGCTACCCTGTTCGACAACAATACAAAGGTCAACATTACCTTCACCGACGTGGCCGGCCTTGACGAAGCCAAGGAGGAAGTGATGGAAATCGTCGATTTTCTGAAAAATCCAAGGAAATACACCACCCTTGGCGGCAAAATACCCAAAGGCGTGCTCCTGGTCGGCCCTCCGGGCACGGGCAAAACGCTCCTTGCAAAAGCGGTGGCCGGCGAAGCAGGCGTGCCATTCTTTTCGATCTCCGGCTCGGATTTCGTAGAAATGTTTGTGGGCGTGGGCGCCTCGCGGGTGCGCGACCTGTTCCGACAGGCCCGCGAAAAGGCCCCCTGCATCATCTTTATCGACGAAATAGACGCTATCGGACGGGCCAGAGGCCGAGGCGCCGTGCAGGGCGGCAACGACGAGCGCGAGAATACCCTCAACCAACTGCTCGTCGAAATGGATGGCTTCCCGACCGACAAGGGCGTCATCCTCATGGCCGCTACCAACAGACCCGACATCCTCGACCAAGCCCTCATGCGCCCCGGGCGCTTCGACCGCCAGATTGGCATCGGACGCCCCGACCTCAACGGTCGCGAGCAAATATTTGATGTGCACCTCAAAAACATCAAAGTGGCAGATAAGGTCACTTCCCACGCCCTGGCCGAAATGACTCCGGGCTTCGTGGGCGCCGATATCGCCAACGTCTGCAACGAGGCCGCCCTCATCGCGGCCCGCCGCGGCAAAGATGCGGTCGATATGGACGACTTCAACTACGCGCTCGACAAGGTGATCGGCGGCCTGGAAAAAAAGAACAAGATCATCAGCCCGGAAGAAAAAGAGATCATCGCCTATCACGAAGCCGGGCACGCCATCTGCGGGTGGTTTCTGGAGCATGCGCACCCTCTGGTGAAAGTCACCATCGTGCCGCGCGGCCTGGCCGCCCTCGGATACGCGCAGTATCTGCCCAAAGAGCAATACATCACCCGCAAGGAAAAACTACTCGACGATCTCTGCATGACCCTGGGCGGGCGCGCCGCCGAATCGGTCGTATTCGGCAAAATCAGCACCGGCGCCCAGAGCGATCTGGACCACGTCACGCGGTTGGCCTACGAGATGATCGTCAACTACGGCATGAGCGAAAAGGTCGGCAACGTCTCCTATTACTCCATGCTCAACGACTCCTTCGCCCGGCCCTTCTCAGAGCAAACGGCGTTTATGATCGATCAGGAAGTCAAAAACATGATTGAGACGGAGTATCTGCGCGCCCAAAAACTCCTGCGCGACAAGCGCCCCGAATTAGACGCGCTCGCCGCCGCGCTGCTCGAAAAAGAAGTGCTGCACCGCTCAGATCTCGAAGCGCTCATCGGCAAACGCCCCTTCAGCGACCCGACGCCCGGCGAAAGCGCCCAGCCGGAACCGCAACCCCTCAAAGAGGAAGACGTTCAGCCCTGACGCGCTCCCGATGCGCCCTGCTTCTATACAAGACGGCGAAGCTCAAGCGAGGGCTTCGCCGTCTTGATTTTGGAATGCCTGCAGTTTTCGTTACCTTGTTTTTTTTTTTGAAAAAAGGGCAAAGGGCAACGGGTGCGTTGTATGGACGCCAGTTCATGGCAGAATACTTTGCGCCCGGGCGCACGCGCTTCGATTCTGTTTTTTAGCGCATTTAGACTTTTGCCGGTTCAGGCAAAGCAAATTGCCCGTACATTTGCGACCCAAAACACAAGCTCTACGGAGCGTCTCCAAAAACGCGCGAGCATGCCAGGTCCTTTATACAAGATAAGGCAGGATGGTTATTACGGCTTCATGGATGCCCGGGGTGTCTGTGTCATATTTCCTCAATACCTCGATGTGAGCGACTTTGACGGAGGGCTGGCGACGGCGCACCTCAACGGCCGTCTGGCCCTGCTCGACCAAGCGGGGCGCTTGTATCTGCGAAATCTCTATCGCGCCGTCGGAAAATTTTCCGAAAATCTGGCCCGCTTTCAAAAAGCCCGATTTTGGGGCTATTTGGATCAACAAGCGCGCGAAGTTATTCCCGCTGCTTTTGACCACGCCGGCGATTTCAGCGAGGGTTTGGCATGCGCCTCCGCCGACGGCCGCGCCGGATGGATCGATCCCGCAGGGCGCTGGGCGATCAAACCCCATTTTAGCGGCGGCGGCCCCTTCCGGGGCGGACTGGCGCCTGCAGCCAACCACGCCGGAGCCTGGGGGTATGTGGACAAAAACGGCGCGTGGGTCATCCAACCCCAGTGGAATATGGCGCATCCTTTTCAAAAACAGGTCGCCGTCGTAGAGCGGAACGGGCATTGGGGCTTAGTCGCGCGTTCGGGCGAACTTGTCGTCGATACGCAGTTTGAGTACGTCAAAGGCCTGAGCGCAGGCGAGTTCTTTGAGGGCATGGCCCTGTGTTACCGCCAGAGGAAATACGGCTACTTGTCGCAGCAAGGCGCCCTTGCTATAGAGCCGACCTACGACTTTGCCGGCGATTTCGGCGAGGGCCTGGCGCCGGTTGAAATCAACAGCGCCAACGGTTACATCGATCCGTCGGGCAATCTGATCATCTTACCCCAGTTCGAGGATGCAGGCGTGTTCAGCGAGGCGCTGGCTCAGGTTCGCGTCGGCGGCCGTTGGGGCTACGTCAACCGCAAGGGCGAGTT
>JBKBLI010000008.1:55987-59098 GCA_046296435.1 Saprospiraceae bacterium
TCAAAGACGGCCTGTGGCGCTACATCGACCCCTTCGGTCAGGTCGTCTGGGAAGAAAAAGGATAAGCCGTTCGTTCAATCACTTCGGGATAGTGGGCGTGTTCCAGCGCCAGCACTTTGCGGGCAATATCTGCCGCCGAGTCGTCGGGCTCGACGGCGCATGTTGCCTGAAAGACGATATCGCCCTCATCGTAACGCTCATTCACGTAATGAATCGTCATGCCCGTCACCGTTTCGCCTGCCGCTTTTACAGCCTCATGCACGTGCATCCCGTACATCCCCTTCCCGCCGTATTTGGGCAGGAGCGAGGGATGTATATTCAGAATCCGGCGCGGAAAAGCGCGCACAAGATAGGGCGGCAATAGCCAGAGGAAGCCCGCCAAAGCAATAAAGTCAATAGCCCGCTCCCGCAAGGCGTCGAGTAGTTCGGTAGTCTCGGCAAAGGGCTTGCGCCGGATCAGCAGCGTCTCTACGCCATGCTCCCGCGCAACATCCATGGCGCCCGCGTCGGGCTTGTTGCAGACCAGCAGCGCAACCCGTATGTGCGGATGCTCCGCAAAATACTCCATGATGCGGCGGGCGTTGCTCCCCGACCCGGATGCAAAAACAGCGAGGCGTATCATAACGGTTAACGAGGCTTGGCCAGACGTCTGAGCGCGCGATAGCTCAGTTTGCCTTCATGAAAGCGAATATAGCGGCGCGCGCCGTTGACAACCAGGGTCGCCGGTATGGCCCCGCTCCAGTCAGGGGATACTTCGTTGATGTAACGGTTGGCTTTGGGCTCATCCAAAAAAAACACCTCGCTTTGGAGCTTTCTTTTTTCGACAAAGGGAATCACCGCGCTGTGCAAATTTTTTTTAAAGTCCACATTGACCAAAATAACCCGGACGTTGCGGTTTTTCGATGCGCGATGGAGCCTTTCGAAGGCGGGCAACTCCTCCACGCAAGGACCGCACCAAGTCGCCCAAAAGTTGATGATGAATGTGGTATCCGCCGCCGAATTTTTCCAGCGAAGCAAATCTTCCTTTTGGATAATAGGCACTGCGCGTTGCGCCGCGAGGGATCCGGCGACCCAAATGCTGATGCAGGCTATGGCGATACTTATCCTCACAGTTCTGACAGCGTTTGTGCGCGGCGCATACGGACGGTCAGCCACATGCCTGCCGCGGCTATTACAAACAAGAGAATCGAAATGATCTCGGCCTGCGTGAGTTGTACGCCCGCCACGTCGTGCGTCACGTTGACGCGGATTTTTTCGATAAAAAAGCGCTCGACGGCAATCAGAGCCAGATAGATGAAAAACAGCAGCCCCGGCGTCTTGAGTTGCTTGCGCAAAGTCCACAAAATTCCAAATATCAGCGCCATCATCAGCGTTTCGTAAAGCGGCGTGGGATACACCGGCTCGGACAACTGCATGCAGTAATCCCATGTACAGCCTTCGACAGGCACGCTGGGCACAGGATCGGTGTGCGGGGTGTTGAGCACGTGGTGCGGGTACCGGCTGGCCCACAGCCATTCTGGCAGCCATCCGGGCTTGGGGGCGTTGTTCACAATGCCCCAATCGCCGTCGCCTGAAAATTGGCAACCCAGGCGTCCCACGCCGTAACCCGTCACCAAAGCCGGCGCGCAGGCGTCGGCTGCCGGCAGAAACGGGATGCCATTGCGCCGCAGATAGTAAATGACTGCCGCAGCGCCCAATATCAAGCCGCCAAAAAACGCCAAACCGCCCCCCGACAGCAACATGCCCGCCGGATCGTTGAGGAATTCCTGCCAGTTGTCGAACACCTCGAAAAACTTGGCGCCCAGTATGCCGCCTACCGCCGCCCATACCGTGATCTCGCTAACCTGATGGTGCGGGTACAACTCAAATCGCCGCGCTACAGGCTTTTCCTTCTGCTTGCGGCGGGCATCCCACCAGGTCAGCGCGCCGAAGATCGCAGCCCCGGCCAAAGCCCCCAGCCAATGCATTTTGCCCGATAGGATGACCGACGCCGGATCGCGCCGAAAAGCGGCAAAATCCTGGTAAGCGTACAACCCTTTGCCCAGCAGAACCATCCCGATAAAGGCGTTGAGCGCCACTTCGCTCCACTTGGGCGGCGCGCCCTCGACGATATGCGTTATTTTAGGTCTGAAAAAACCTTCAGCCGCTTTGCGCTTGAGTTCGATGTAAAAAACAAATGCGCTGGCTAAAAAGGCAAGCGCAAGAAAAAATCCAAAAGTCTTGAACATGGACAGCCAGTTGTCCACCGACGTGCCGATCAGCGCGTGAAACAAATACGAAAGATCAGGATACATTTTTGGGTTTGATTGTTAAGCGTCAAGCGAATGGGTGTGGGCGCAGATCTGTGGCTACAAAACAAGAGATGCGGCGTAAAGGGTGCAGAGTGTGGGTTGGTCGCGGGGCAAAAAGCGCGAAACAGCCCGCTTAGCAGCGCGCAGCTATATAGTTGCAATCATGGCGGCGATCTGGATCTCGTCGTTGAGTTCGAGCAGGTCGCCCTCGCTGATCTGATCTGTCAGGCGCAACTCGTCGGCAAGCACCTCCTGACTGATGTACTCGCCAAAAAGCGCCACAGCCGACTCAATGGCCGGATGCGCTTGCAAAAATACGCGGATGCGGTCAGTCACGTTGAAATCTTTCTCTTTTCTTAGGTTTTGAATCCGGTTGACCAAGTCGCGGGCAATCCCTTCAGCCTCCAATTCGGGCGTCAGGTTGACATCCAAGGCTACGGTCAGGCCGTTTTCGGCGGCGCTCTTCCACCCCGGGAGGTCTTCTGTGCTGACGATCAGATCCTCCGGCGCAAGGGTGTAGGCCGCTCCGTTGACCTCCATGCGCATGCCGCCCTCCTTCTCGAGTCGGCTGATCTCGTCGTGGCTAAGCGCCGCAATTATACCCGCCGCCGCCTTCATGTCTTTGCCGAGTTTGGCCCCGAGCGTCTTGAAGTTGGCTTTGGCCGACTTGCGCAGCATGCCGCTGTCGTCGGTCACGTACTCAAGCGACTTGACGTTGATTTCGGAGAGGATCAGGTCTTTGACGCTTTCCACATCGGCAATGAAGCGCTCGTCGAGCACCGGCAGGAGTATTTTTTGCAAAGGCTGGCGCACGCGCAGT
>JBKBLI010000008.1:59197-69267 GCA_046296435.1 Saprospiraceae bacterium
TTATCGCGCTTGCGGATACTTAGCGCCAGCGAGCAGATGCGCTGCGCATACTCCATGCGCTTCTCAAGCGCGGCGTCGATGTGGTCCTCCCGCGTTTCCGGCAGGTCGCTCAGGTGCACAGAGATTGGGAGCGTCGCGCCCGCCTCGCGTTGCGGTCCGACGAGGTTGCGGTAGAGCCAATCGCTGAAGAAAGGCGCCAGGCTTGAGCTGAGTTGCGCGCAGGTCAGCAAGCATTCGTGCAGGGTTTGGTAAGCGGCCAATTTGTCGGCGGTCATCTCGCCGCGCCAGAAGCGTCGGCGGCTCAGGCGCACATACCAGTTGCTGAGGTGTTCGTCCACAAAGTTTTCGACGAAGCGCGCGGCGCGCGTAGGCTCGTAGTCGTCCATCGCCTCGCGGTAGTTGCGCGTCAGATTGTGGAGCTTGCTCAGAATCCAGCGGTCAAGTTCGCTGCGCTCCTGCAGGAGCGTCTCGGACTTTGGATCCCGCACAAATCCATCGAGGTTGGCGTAGAGCGCAAAAAAAGCGTAAGTGTTGTACAAGGTGCCAAAAAACTTGTTGCGCACTTCGACGATCCCGTTGGGGTCAAATTTCAGATTGTCCCAAGGGTTGGCGTTGGAGATCATATACCAGCGGGTCGCGTCGGCGCCATAGGTAGCGATCGTTTCGAAAGGATCAACGACATTGCCTTTCGATTTGGACATCTTCTCGCCGTTCTTATCCAATACCAATCCGTTGGACACCACGTTGCGGTAGGCGACCGAATCGAAACACATAGCGGCAATGGCGTGTAGGGTATAGAACCAGCCCCGGGTCTGGTCCACCCCTTCGGCGATAAAATCGGCCGGATAGCTTTTTTCAAACGGGGCTTTAAAGGGGCGCTCATCTCCGGCCGCCAATTTATCCGGATCCAAGCCCCACTGGGCGTAGGGCATAGCGCCGGAGTCAAACCACACATCAATCAGGTCGGGTTCGCGGCGCATGGGCTTACCTGTGGGCGACACCAAAATAACCTCGTCGATAAAGGGGCGGTGGAGGTCGTCGGGAACCTCTTGCGACAGGCCCAAGACCTCGTTGGCCTGCGCCGTGAGCGCTCTTAGTTCGCTTGCGCTGCCCACACACAGCGTCTCGCTCCCGTCCTCGGTTCGCCAAATGGGCAGGGGTACGCCCCAGTAGCGCGAGCGCGACAGGTTCCAGTCCTGGAGGTTTTCCAACCATTTGCCGAATCGGCCTTCGCCGGTGGAGGCCGGTTTCCAGTTGATCGTTCGGTTGAGTTCCTGCATCCGTTGCTTGGCTGTCGAGGCGCGCACAAACCAAGAGTCAAGCGGATAATAGAGCACCGGCTTGTCGGTGCGCCAACAGTGCGGATAAGGGTGCTTGTATCGCTCGACGCGAAAAGCGAGATTTTGCTCTTTCAGATGTAGGGCGATGAGCAGGTCGGTCGGCTTGAAGTCCGGCGCCGAACGCTCCTCGGCCCCATAGTACTCCTCCTTGACGTATCGGCCGCCAAAGAGCGGCGTCTCAGCCGCAAAACGCCCCTGGCGATCTACCAGCGGCAAGGGCAGATCGGGATTCAGTTCGTTGGGCAGGCCGATGAAAGGCACGCCGGCCTCTTTGCATACCCGAAAGTCGTCGGCGCCAAAATAGGGGGCCAGGTGTACCACGCCGGTGCCATCTTCTGTGGTCACAAAATCGCCCGGAATCACCCGAAAGCCCTTTTCGGCCAATTCAGGGGTGACCAATTCGGGGCATGGGAGCAACTGCTCGAATTGCAAGCCAATCAGATCTCGCCCCGATATCGTGCGCGCTATCCGGTAGGGTATGACCTTATCCCCGGGTTTGAAACTGTCAAATGCCGCCTCCGCGCCGTCGGGGTGAAAATAGCGGGCCATGCAATCTTGCGCCAGAATAACCGACGCCTCAAGGCCGGTGTAAGGGCTGAGCGTGCGAACCTTGACGTAATTGATGTCCGGCCCTACCGCAAGGGCCACGTTGGAGGGCAGGGTCCAAGGAGTAGTCGTCCATGCAAGGATGCGCAGATCCTCGTCGGGTCGATCAAAAAAACTTTCGCTCAGCGCGTTGCGGCGCACCCGGAACATGGCCGCCACAGTCAGGTCGGTCACATCCTTGTACGTACCGGGCATATTGAGTTCGTGCGAACTCAGCCCCGTGCCGGCGGCAGGGCTGTACGGCTGAATCGTAAAACCCTTGTAAAGCAGCGGCTCTCCGCTCGGCGCGCTTTTGTGAAAAAGTTTTTTCAGCAAAAACCAGCAGGTCTCGATGTAGGCGTTGTCGAAGGTGATGTAGGGGTCGTCCAGATTAACCCAGTATCCCATGCGGCGGGTGATATCGTCCCACAGGTCTTTGTAACGCATGACGGTATCGCGGCAGGTCTGGTTGTATTCCTCTACGCTGATTTTTCTGCCGATGTCTTCTTTGGTGATGCCGAGTTCTTTTTCGACCTGCAACTCTATGGGCAAGCCGTGCGTGTCCCAGCCCCCTTTGCGCTCCACCCGATACCCCTTGAGTGTGTTGTAGCGACAGAACAGGTCTTTGATCGTGCGGGCCATCACATGGTGGATCCCGGGCTTGCCGTTGGCTGAGGGCGGCCCTTCGTAGAATACAAAACTCCGCTCGGCCGGGCGTTGGTTTACCGACTTGTTGAATATCTGCTCCTTTTCCCAGAACGCTGCAATCTCCTGATCTATAGCAGGTAAATCCAAGCGCTTTACTTCGCGATACATCTTTAGGCTTAGGTCATTTTTGAAAAACAGCCGCAAAGTTAGGCAATTCGCCGCGCAGCGTCCAAAAAAAGCGAAGTCGCTGCGATTTATCTTACGGAACAAACAAACCTCCGCAACAGCCCATATTGTGCGACTGCGCTCGGCGCGCTTTTGCGCGGCCAATACTTCGACGGACATACTTTTTGAACTTGCGCGGTCGTTTTAAGTCCGTCGTTGGGTCGTCGATCGAACGCAAATGTTTCAGACTAATCTATTCCAATATTTGTTTCACCTGCGTAAAATCCGGTCCGGCGACATCCGGCGCTCAAGCGGTTCTGCGACCGGCTCTTGACGTCTGCGTGGCGTTCGGGCGGGTTTTTGCCTCAACACACCCTGTTCACATATGATCAAGCATCTTGTTTTAAGCCTTTTGCTAACCCTCGGATTGTGCGCGTCGCTTTCCGCCCAAATGGCCGACGGCAAAGTCCGTTTTGGCCTTAAAGCCGGGGTAATCGGCGCCAACCTGTACGACGACGCCATCGCCGAAGACCGCAAATCCCGCGTCGGATTCATGGGCGGCGCCTTTGCCAAGCTCCCACTCAATCAAAGGGGATCTATCTCCTTGCGTCCCGAGCTTTTAGGAACCAGCCGGGGCGGCAAATACAGCCTTGCCGACCTTCCGAATCAGCGCCCGTTTGTGCGCACCTTTCACATCGATCTGCCTGTATCTTTGGAGGCCAATATCCTCGGATTTATCAATGTGCACGCCGGCCTTCATGCCGCCTATCTCCTGTCCGCAAAAGCTGAAATTGACGGCGGTACGGTCAGCGTGTCGCGCGACAATTTCGAAAAGCTGGACTACGGCTGGCAGTTGGGCGGCGGCTTGGATTTGGGCAACATCGGCATACATCTGCGCGTCTTGCGCGGTCTCAACGAGATCAGCAAAGACGCCAGCGTCAACGATATTTTCGGGCAACTCAAAAACTCAGCCTGGAACCTGACCCTCTCGGCGGCGTTCTGATCGCCCGTCCCATTGGCCCACGCCCTTATGTGGGCGCAAAAGGGCAACGTCGCGGCAGTTTTTTTTTAAAAATGGGCCGGGTAAGGGGTTCGTACCCCTTACCCGGTTCTCATTTCATGCTGCGCTCCTTGCTTTTTTTCGAAAAAAAAGTGCGGGTAGCGGGTGCGGAGCGCGCAAACAGTCTTTTTTCTCTCTCCTCTTGCTTTTTTACGCCAGAATAGGGGCGGGCTATAAAACGAGCGGTGCGGGTGTGTGCTGCGGGCGCTTGCTCTATGCTACGCTTGCGGATCATGTGGCTTTTGTGCGCGCGCGCCTGGCGCGGCCCCACAATGCAATGGCAAGCAAAGCCATCGCCAGTCCCGCTGCGAGGGCTGTCCACGCCGGAACTCCCGAATCGCCCCAAGGCAGGCGCCACGAGCGGGGTATGGCCTCTACCGGCGCGTCGGATCCGCTCAGAACAAACCCGGCCCACAAGTAAGGCGCCGCCGAAAGTTCCTGTTCGATGAAGTTGGATTTGGCCAGGCGCAGGGCCTCGTCCTTGCGCATCCCCTTTTGGATGTTTTCCAAAAAACGCTTACTCAATTTAGCGGTAGCCGCATCGTCCACAGGCCATAGGGTCATGCAGACGCTGCGGCTGCCGATGTCCATAAAGCCACGGGCCAGACTTTGCGATCCTTCGCCGCCATAAACCCGTCCCACGCCGGTTTCGCAAGCGCTCAGCATCACGATATCCGCATCGAGTCGAAGCGCGTTGAGTTGGCGAGCAAACACAAAACGCTCCGGGCTTTCGCCCGACGGGATGAGGGTGTACTGCTTATTATTCGGTTGCGACAAGGCCCCGTTCGGGGAGTAGGCCGGAAGCCCGGACTCGGTATCCCGATCGCTTGTAAACGCTAACCATGAGTACTCCGGCTGTGCGTAATTGGCTTTTCCGTGTCCATAGAAATGCAAGATGCTTGCTCGAGGAGCCAGGCGGCAAAATGCCTCCGGAGTGGCTGCGCTGCCGACGGCGTACCGCCCTCCGAACAATGCCGCCAATTCCCGAACGGTGGCGACGCCATGGCGAACGGGTGTGAGCGACGGCGAGTGATCGTAATCGGGCGCGAAGCCCAAATATCCCCAGCGCTTAGCGCCAGAGGCGGGCGGGCGAGGCATGAGCAAAGCGGAGACGGAAGGGGCCAGACGCGTGACGCTACAGCGCAACAGATACGGCAATTTGCGAAAATCCAAATTAGTTTGGGGTGTTTTGTGCAAAAGCAGATCGAAGGGCAAATCGCCGAGCGAACCATCGGGCAATAAGAGGAGCCGCTCGGGCGGGGAGTCGCCAAAAAGCGGCTCCAGCAACCGCGAGTACAACTCGCGCGCCCTTTGGGCAAAATCGATCAAAAATGCAGGATCTAATTCATGGGCTTGCTGCACGGGGCCATTTTTGACAATATCCATGAAATCGCCGATCAGTTTGTAGGGCAGGTTTGCGGTCTGGATCTGCCAGGATTCGGGGCTGAGCGCATAGAGATACAGGTCTCCGCTCTGCGCGTTGTAGAAGTAGGCGACCAGATGCGTTTTTTCTTCGTGGTCAATCTGTTTGAGCAGCGCATGCGGCGACTTTTTGAGCGCCTTGTCCAAAGCCGAGAGCGTGCCAGACTGTTTTTGGGTCAGTTCGCGCAACAGTTGGTTGCGTTGGTCTTCCAGCCTGAAAAGCCGCGCTTTCAGCGGGCGCAGCGCTTGGGGATTGTACAGTCCCCCGGCTTCCAATCGCGCCAGTTGGGTTCGCAGGTCGCTGATTTGCTCGCGCAGGGAGATCTCCAGTTGGATATCGGGAGCCTCCGGGCCTCCGGCCTTCAGCAAATACATGTTGGCCAGTTTTTGACGGAGCAACACAGCGCGGCTTTTTTCGATGTGCCGGAAGATGCGCGCGCCAATTTCGGGGTCGGCCTTGTCCGCAAGACGCGCCCGTTCAAACAAGATCTTCAGACCCAATTCGTGCAGGTCGCGCAGCTCATCCTGCGAGTACAGCGTTGCCGACTCGAATCCGAATAGACTGCTGAGCGTATCGTAAGCGCTCAGCGCTAAAGTGGCGGCGCTATCGGCCAGAAAGAGCAGCGAAGGTTGGCGCTCGCGTTGGTACAGACGCCACAGGAGATCCGCCTTGGTTTCGAGCGCTTCGAGTATGGCGTTTTCGGGGTAGATGCTGGTAGAGGCAGGACTCGAGAGCAGCGCGGATGGCGGGAAATCGGGCAGTATCAGACTCAGCGCTTCAGCGCAGCGCTTCAAACCCGTCCGAATATCCGTATCGGCAAGCAGCTTTGCCTGTGCGACTTTGGCTTTGGCCAGTTCGCGGTTGAGCAGCGACTCGGGTCCCGAATCATCTTCAGATAGCATCTTGCAGGCCTGTGCATTCCACCGCAGCGCATCGCTGCGACGGCCAGACTGTTGGGCTATCTGGCTTAGGGTAAGCGCGGCGTCGGCATTCAGGTCGTCCAACTCTAGCGCTTGCAGGGCGCAGCGCGTCGCCTTGTCTGCTTCATCGAGCATGAGGTGCGCCTCGGCGAGCGCCGATAGTATTTGGCTGTGCAGGTATATGTCGGCAGTCAATTTAGGGGGCGCGTTGTGGTCGCTTATCTGACTGAGGGCCTTGCCCAGGGCGTTCAGGGCGCGGCCGGGATCTTGCATAGTAAGGCATGCGAGCCCCTGATCGTAGTAGGTACGGGTCAGGTTGTGGAGGTCGTTGGCCTGCAGGCAGGCCTCTTCGGCCAGTTTCAGCAGTTCGGCCGCTTTTTCTACGTCGCCCACCATGGTGTAAATGGCGGCAAGCGGCTTGTAGATATTGCCGCCCGGTTCGGGATGCGCCTTTTTTCCGCTCTGTTGGATGTTAGCTGCGCTTTCGTAGTAGGGCCTTGCATTGTGGTAAGCGCGCGCGCGCAGATAGGCCAGGCCCGTGTGCATGGCGACCAGCCCATACTCGGTCGTTTCGGGTTCGGTTTCCGCTAAATAGCGCTGAAGGGTATCGATGGCCCTGTAAGCGCCGTTGACGGGGTCGCCCAGGCGGATGGCTCGCGCAATTTCTACCCGCGCTTTGGCCAAAGCGAGCGCGCCGCAAGCGCCTTTTTGGGCCAGCGTAGCGCTGAGACGGGCCAGCGAATCTGCCTTGGAGTAAAGCCTGTTGACGCAAGCGTCGAACGCCAACAAACGCAAACTGTCAGACGCCGCGCAAAGGGCCTCGTCGGAGGGCTGGGCCGTCGGGGCAGACGCGTCGCGAGACTCCGGCGCGCGACAGGTTGTCGCAAAAAGGCAAAGCGCAAGCGCCTTGCCCGCTAAGGCCAATGCGCTTGCGCTCTTTTTAAGATCCAAATACAAGACCATAGGCAGCTATTTAGCGGTACCGCACCGTGTTCCACACTTTGGAGAAACCCTTGCGGAAGCGCGCGAAATCGGTCTGCAGATAGACAAAAGGCATGTTGCAGGTTGACAAATCTTGCCCAAAGCGCGTTTTGTAGCCGGCGCCTAAGGTGAATGCCGGAACGTTGATGCGGTTGCTAAAGTCCAGCGAGAGGGCCAACTCGTGTACGCTGCGGCTGCTCGTGCCTGAAGGAAGCGTTCCGATGATCAAATCGGCGCTGTAGCCTGCCGTGAATCCTACATAGCGGAACCACTGCGCCAGATTCACTGGATGAAAATACCTCAAATTGGCAGGGCTGAGATGGACAAAGTTGTACGAAAGCGCCGCGTTTGGATCCTGCGACAAAGGGCATTTGCTCTGGCCCGCGCCAGCCTCTAACTGCCAGTACCAGCGGGGCAGCGGCTGCGTGCCGGCTGTGCGTTCCCACGGATTGCGCCGCAAATCCAGAGGCAGACGGAGCGTCAGGTTGGCGCCGCGCGTCAGCGTCGCCGCATCCGTGCTGTGGTGTAGCTTGACGCCGGCCGTTAGCCCATAACGCGCTTTAGCGGGTTTGACAAACTCGGTGACGGCATAGTTTGTCCAGACGGAGTCCTCAACGATCCCGCTTCTGTTCAAAAACTTGATCAGCGACTGCGACTGAATTTTATCGCCAGGCGCGAAATACAGGTTGTCTTTGGTTTGGGCGCGCATGACCACCCGCGCCTGTCTGAAGGAGGCTTCGGCCGACCGGGGCGCCAGCAGGATGTTTTGCACATTCCAGTTGGCCTGCTGCGCATTTTTGACAAAACTATAATCGCAGGGGCTTGATCCGGGGGTCGAAGGCCTGTTTTCGCAGCTTTGCGATAGGGATTCGACAACCGACGTGGCGCCCATATCGATGCGTGGATCGAAATAAGTCGTCGTGCGCAAATGGCTGACGACCGCGCTGCCGAGGTTCTCCGTATCGAGGGTGAATTCCATGGGGATGGGTTTGCCTCTTTGCGAAGGCGGCATGTACGCCGAGGCGTAGTGTCGCTTGGGGGCCACGCTCAAGGCGTTGGGATCTCTCCCTTTGCTAAGCGCGATATTGACCGTATCGAGGGCCGTGAACGGGAAGTAAGCGTTCTCGGCCCCGTTTTCTTGATTGTTTTTATTGACGCTCGGACCTTGGTTTGAACTTAAGTCGCCTGAGTTATTCTGCTTAGGGTTGTCGGGAATGAGATTTTTGTGCACCCTGTTGAGATCCCAATCGACGAACAACTGGTGCGTGGAGCTATCCCTCAGATCGCCGACGCCCTTGAACCGGATGACAAAAAAAATGGCTTTTTCGCTGAAGGGATCAATGTCTTTGATCGAAAACCGGAATACTCGTCCTTCGCGCAATCCCACTTCTGAGATGGCGCTGCCTATGTACGAGATGCCCTTGGGTTCGGCGGAGGTGCTGTAGTCCGGCACATTGAACACGAAGTGTGGATTGGATTGGTCCACAAATGCGTCCAGGGGAAAGAAAAAATTCATGTTGCCGCTTACTTTGAGTTCCGTTTCGTTGCGAACCTGCAGGGCGATGTAAACCGAATCGCCCAGGCGGGCTGCCGTAGCCTCCGGAACGGCCCTACAGAAGAAAGCCGGCGTATTGGAGATCGGGCTGATCACAATGCCGCTGTCTGAATAGATCGGGACTGAAATGCGGGAGGGGTTAGGCTCTTCTGTCGCGCTGTAACGGGAGCGCTCTTTTTTCTTGATTTGCACTACGTCGCCGCTTTTGTTTCTGGAGAAGCCCAGGACAGCCGTATCCCTTTGGCTAAATTGGCCGTCGCTGGTCATCCAGAAATAGGTGAAGTGCGGAGCGGGATTAGGCGGGTGTGGGAAACCGGGCAAGGGCGCGGGTACTATCGTCGATGCAGATCTGAATCGGAAGCTGTTTTTACCCATCCGGACCGTATCGATTTGCGCAAGCGCCGGGAGGCTCGCGGCCAAAGTTATCAAGGCTAAAAGGAGTTTTTTCATGCAAACATTTGTTGTAGTCATGGTATGGTTGAACGCATTGTTGAAAGATGAAGTCGCATTTTGAAAAAAACGTCAATCGGCAACGTAACGCATGGGGTTGCGCTATATTTCAAATCTGCAATTTTTGCCGTTGAAAATAATTTTAATCCATTGTCTCGCAGAGCAAATAAGCGTTTTCGGCGGGCTTTGCTAAGATAAAATGGGGCGCTCGAACCGCCCGTAGCCCATGCCGGAGAGAATGTAGGGAATAGTTTTCGTCAAAATTTTGGTATTGTTCATACCTTAGCGTCGGGTTTGCGAATTCCTGCTTCCGGCCCGAAGCCTTTAAATTGTCAAGCCGCATGCGTTTACCCGCTACGCTACTGAGCGCGCTCGAAAGTTCCTTCGACGCGCAGATCGAAGACGCCCAGATCCTGACAGGAGGCGATATTAACCGGGCATTTGCGTTGAGCATGGCCGACGGGCGACGCATGTTCCTCAAATACAACCGCGGAGCCAGCGCCGCCGATATGTTCTTGCGCGAAACGCAAGGGCTTGCCTTGATTGGAGCATCACCGTCCGTGAGGACGCCCAGGGTATATGGCCGCGGCCTGACCGACGATGGTTTTGCCTGGCTGTGTATGGAGTTTGTAGAAGAACGCAACCCCGACGCGCATGCGTGGCGTCGTTTGGGCGAGTGCATGGCGGCTTTGCACGGCTCCACTTCGGACCTGTTTGGGTTCGGGCACGACAATTACATCGGCATGCTGCCTCAATCTAACCGGCGGCACGAACGCTGGGCCGACTTCTATGCCCTGGAGCGCATCCTGCCTCAAGTGGTGAGGGCGCGCGCCGCAGGGTTTCTGGATCTGACGGATGAGCGGGCGGCTAATCGCCTCTGCGGGCGATTGGCCGAATTGTGCCCGGCAGAGGAGCCGGCCTTGATTCATGGCGATTTATGGCG
>JBKBLI010000008.1:69365-75892 GCA_046296435.1 Saprospiraceae bacterium
GTGGAAATGTACTTTTTGACAAGGCGGGTCAACCCCTGCTGATCGACCCTTCGGCCTGCTATGCGCATCGAGAGATGGATTTGGCCATGAGTCGCCTCTTTGGGACTTTTGACCGGGCATTTTACGAGGCTTACGAGGCCTTGACGCCTCTGGCGCCGGGATTTGAAGAGCGCGTGGAAGTGTATCAACTTTACTACCTGCTGGCGCACGTCAATATGTTCGGCGGCGGCTATGCCGCTCAAGTCAAATCGCTGCTCAGCATTTATCTATAAAAAAACTCTGACGGGTACCTCCTTCCCCTGTCCTTTTTTTCAAAAAACACGCCGTCGCGGCTTTTGCGTGAAAAAAGATTGCAAGCGGGTGTCGCGCCGTTCTTTTTCTTCAGCCCCTTTTTTCGAAAATCACTTGGACTCGAAAAAGGCGCGCGACAAGGCTTCGCGGTCGTCGTGGTGGGCTATTTCGATCAGCGCTTTGGCCCGCTGGCGGAGATTTTTGCCAAATAGATAGGCCACGCCGTACTCGGTGGCTACATAGTGCACGTGGGCGCGGGTGGTGACGACGCCGGCGCCGGGCTTGAGCTGCGGCACGATGCGCGGCTGCCCTTTGCGGGTGCGTGAGCAGAGGGCGATGATGGGCTTGCCGCCTTCGCTGAGCGCCGCCCCGCGCATGAAATCCATTTGCCCGCCCACGCCGGAGTACTGGTAGCGCCCGATGGAATCGGCGCAGATTTGGCCGGTGAGGTCGATTTCGATGGCGCTATTGATGGCCACAACCTTGGGGTTGCGCTGGATGACTGAGGGTTCGTTGACGTAGTCGATATCCAGGAAAGCGAATGCAGGGTTGTCGTGGATGTAATCGTACATGCTGCGGGAGCCTATCGCGAAGCCGGATACCGTTTTGTTGGGATGCACCTTTTTGCGCTTGTTGTTGATGATGTCTTTATCGAACAGGGGGATTAATCCGTCGCTGAACATCTCCGTATGCACGCCGAGGTCTTTGTGGTTGTATAGGCACGACAACACGGCATCGGGGATGGCGCCAATGCCCATTTGCAGGGTGCTGCCGTCCTCTATGAGTTCGGCGATATTTCGCCCCACGGCTTGCTCGGCTAAGCCTGTTTTTTCCGAAAAATTGGCCTCGTGCAGGGGCGTATCGGCATAGGTCATGGCGTAGAAACGAGTGTGGTGAATCATGCCGTCGCCGTGGGTGCGCGGGACCTGCGGATTGACCTGTGCGATCACGTAGCGGGCGGTATCGACAGCGGCGCGGGCTATGTCAACCGAGGGGCCGAGGCTACAGTAGCCGTGAGCGTCGGGGGGCGATACCTGCACCAGGGCGGCGTCGAGAGCCAGAATACGGCGCTTGAACAGTTCGGGTATTTCGCTGAGGAAAACGGGGACATAATCCGCCCGTCCGGCATTGACCGCTTCGCGAATGGGGGCCGAGACGAAGAGCGAGTTGATGTGAAAATGGCCTTCGTATTCGGGTTTGGCCATTTCGACAGGGCCGTAGAGGGTGATCGATACCAGTTCGACATTGCGCAGCGCATCTTTGCGGCGGGCCAGGCGGTCGAGCAAAAAGGTCGGCGTACAGGCGCTGCCGTGTACGAATATTCGATGCCCGCTTTGGATGACGCTGAGGGCTTCGTCGGGGCTTGTGTATTGGATCATCATCGTGTGCTGGGCGGGAGGGAGTGGGCAAGGGGGCGCAGGTAATCGCGGCGCAAAGATGGAGTTGATTGGGCTTTGTCGGGGCGTCGGTTCAGGTAATTTTTTTGTAAAAAAATCAGACCTTACGCCTCAACTTGGCCATGAAGAATCCGTCGAACCCTTCGTCTTGAGGGAGGATGGCGCGTTGTTCGAGCAGTTCGTAGTCGGCGCCCTGGGGCGACTCCAGAAATCGGGCGATCTGGAGGTCGTTTTCGGAGGGAAGCACGCTACAGGTGGCATAGACCATCTGGCCGCCCGGCTTGAGGATGGGGGCGTATTGCCTGAGGATATCGGCTTGGGTTATTCGCAGGTTTTCGATGTCTTGGGCTTGGAGTTTCCATTTGGTATCTGGATTGCGGCGCAGCACGCCCAATCCGCTGCAAGGGACGTCGAGCAGCAGGCGGTCGGCGCTGCCGTAGAGACGCTTGACGGTTTTGGCGGAGTCGATGTGGCGCGTTTCGATGTTGCATACACCGGCGCGTCGGGCGCGTTTACGGAGTTCGTCGAGTTTCCAGGCGAGCGGATCCATGGCGATGACGACGCCTTTGTTTTGCATGAGGGCGCTGAGGTGGAGGGTCTTGCCGCCGGCGCCGGCGCAGGCATCGACTACGCGCATGCCGGGTTGCGGGTCGAGCAGGGGGGCGACCAGTTGGCTGCTGTAATCCTGAACTTCGAACAGGCCGGATTTGAATGCTTGGGTGGCGAAAACGCCGGCCCGGCGCACGAGGGCCAAGGCGTCGCCGTCGCCAATGGGTTCGGTCTCGATTTGGTCGTCGCTCAGGAGGCGTTCGCGCAGGGTTTGGCGGTCGGTCTTGAGGCGGTTGGCGCGCAGCACGACCCGCGCGGGTCGGTTCAGCGCATTGAGGGTATCGTCCCAGCGTTCGTTCAATTCGCGTTGTCCGAGTTCGTCCAACCAGTCGGGTATGCTTTGGCGCACGGCGCGCGGCAGACCGTCATGAGCGAGTCGCCGCTTTATTTTTTCCGAAAAAAAACCGCGCAGTTCGCGCCAGTCGGGGAGCGGTCGGTCGGGTCGTGAGGCCAGCAGGTGTACGGCGAGCAATTGCCAGAAATCGTATTCAGATCGCGGTTCTTTGTCTAAGGCATAAACGTAGAAGCGGTAGCGTCGCACGATTTCATAGACGCTTTCGGCGATGAAGGCGCGGTCGCGCGCTCCGGCCTTGCGGTTGTCGCGCAAGGCTTGTTCGACGACTTTGTCCGCATAGCGATTTTCCTGAAATATGAGGCGCAAGGCTTCGACGATAGCGCGGGCCTGTAGCGGATGTACAATAAACTCTTCGGAAGTGATGCGGCGTAGCATGGCGTCTTAAACGCCGTCGCGTTTGGCCATATTGCCTATATTTGCAGCGCTATGCGTTTGGCTTTATCAGTTTGGACATTGATGGGGGTGTTTTTCAGCTTTTCGGATGCGTTTGCGCAAAGCGCCGATTCGCTTTTGGCGCAACTGAAGCGCTACGAGATTGCGGATACGACGCGGGTCAATCTGCTTTACGACTATGCCTGGGAGATAGCCGACGCCGATACAGAGACGGCCGAGCGCTACTTTCAGGAAGCCTTGTCGCTGGCCCGGCGATTGAAATTCGACAAGGGAGTGGCCAATGCGCTGAATGGCCTGGGCGTGGTGGCCGAAATCAGGGGCGATTACGACCAGGCAAGCCGGCAATATCGGCAAGCTGCCCGCATTCGCGAAAACCTCGGAGATGTACGCGGCGCGGCGGGTATTTACAGCAACCTTGGTATGGCCCTTAGCTTCGCAGGTCGCCAGCGCGAAGCGGCGGAGCAATTGCAGCGCAGCCTGGAGCTATACGAGTCTATCCGCGATACGGTGAAGATCATACAGACGCTCAGCAACATGGGCGAGGCTTATCAGAACGCGCGTTTTTATGAGCCGGCGCTTGAGAAAATTCAGGAAGCGCGCATCTTACTCGAATACCGCGGCGATTCCATCGGGCTTTCCAAAATATACACCCGTCTCGGGCATATACGCTTCGAACTGGACATGTATCCCCAGGCCTTGGAGTGGTATCGGAAGTCGCTGTTGATCAGGTTGCGCCACGACGACGAGTTAGGCATAGCCGCCGGCTTAGAGGACTTGGCCAACGCGCTTGATGAAACGGGGCGCAGCGACACGGCCATGACCATCTACGCCACGCTGCTCAATACTTACAGCGAACATCAGGATGCGCCTGGCCAGGCCCGCGTGTTGAGCAGTATGGCCGATGCGCTCAAACACCTCGAACGCCATGAAGAGGCGCTGCAAATGGCCCGCCGGTCCGAGCGTTTGTACGCCGATATGGCCGATAGTATCGGTCTGATGACGGCCTGGAACATCATCAATGATGTGTTGTTCAGGCTGGGGCGGGTGCGCGAGTCGTTGGCTTATATCGATCGCTATCACGCGACGGCCCTTGCGCTGGACGATCAGAAATTTTTGCTCGGCGCTTACAAAGATTACGCGCGGGGATACGCCGCTTTGGGCGATTATCGCAGCGCCTACGATTATCGGGTCAAATACGATGAGTTGCGCTACCGCCTACTGGATGAAAAACGAACCGAACTCTTCGAGCAGCGCGACGCTGCGTTTACGGATGCCAAGCGCAAGAAGGAGTTGGAAGAGCAACAACGCGCCCTCGAACGCCAGCAGTTGGTCATCGAAAAGGCCCGGATACGGACTTGGGCGCTGGTGGGCGGCGCCATCGGGCTTGCGGTCATCGCCCTGCTGCTGTTCAATCGCGCCCGCGTTCGCGCCCGCACGAACCGCGAACTGTCTGCCAAAAATGAAGCCATTGAACGTGAGCGCCAACGCGCCGACCAGTTGCTCAAAAACATCCTGCCCGAATCAACCGCCGAAGAGTTGAAAGCGCGCAACCGCGTTCAGCCCGTGCGTTACGACTCTGTGAGCGTCATGTTTACCGACTTTGTCGGATTTACTTTTTTGGCTGAGTCCATGACGCCGGAAGAATTGGTGGCTGAATTGGACGAGTGCTTCCGCATGATGGACGAAATCGTAAACCGATACGGATTAGAGAAAATCAAAACCCTCGGCGACGGCTACATGTGCGCAGGCGGCTTGCCCGCGCCCAATACCACACACCCCTACGACGCGGTAGCCGCCGCGCTCGAAATGCAAACGGCTTTGGCCAAACGCATGAAAGCCCGTGAAGACAATGGCAAGCCCGGATTTGCCATGCGGGTGGGTATTCATACCGGCCCGGCAGTGGCAGGAGTAGTGGGAAGTCGCAAATTCGCCTATGACATATGGGGCGATACGGTCAATACGGCTGCCCGCATGGAACAAAGCGGCGAGCCAGGCAAAGTCAACATCTCGGAGACGACATGGCAACTGGTGAGGGATCGCTTCAAAGGCGTTTACAGAGGCCAGGTCAAAGCCAAAAACAAAGGCGAAATGGCCATGTATTTCGTGGAAGGCCCGATCGACGGCGAGATCCGGTAACGAGCGAGGGCCGCCGGGCGAGGGTCTGAAGTTCTGCGGTTGCCGCGTCGGCACATTGATTTTCATTTTTATACGGTAAAAAAATAGCGCCCCTCGATCGGATCATATTGCGCAAAATGTCAAAAAATAGCAAAACGCTATTTTGTGGAACTTTTTAGTTGATTTGGATAAACATAGTTCTCGTGCGCTTGTTTCAGGAAGGTCTAAACCAATTTTCAAACCTTTCACTTCACATTTTTTTTACGCATGAGGAAATTACAAATTACCCTGTTGGCCTTGTTGTTTAGCGCAACAAGCGCCCTTGCGCAGTTTGCCCGCGTGCAGATCATCCACAATTCGCCCGAACCAACGGTTGACCTCTATGTCAATGGCGGCTTATTGCTTGATGATTTTGCATTTCGCACCGCGCAACCGTTCATCGACGTGCCCGCCGGCATTCCGTTGAGCCTCGCCGTCGCGCCCGGTACCAGCATGTCGGTAGCCGATGCGATTGCTACTTTTGACGTCACATTCGATGCAGGGAAGATCTATGTGGTCGTCGCTTCGGGCGTGGTGGGCGATCCAAATACCCCATTTGATTTGATTGTGGACGACGAAGGCCGCGAGGCTGCGATGCAGTCGAATAAGGTGGATGTTAGCGTATTACACGGTTCGCCAGATGCGCCGGCAGTGGACGTGGTGGTGCGTACCGGTGGAAAAATTGTGTCTAATTTGAGCTATGGCGCGTTTACGTCGTACCTGAGTCTTGACCCGGGGGAATATTTTCTGGATATCAAGCCGGCAGGCTCTGACGTGATTGTGGCAACTTACAGAGCGGATTTGACGGCGCTTTCTGGCGCTGCATTGAAGGTGATGGCCAGCGGATTCCTCAATGCCGATCCGGCCTTTGGTTTGTTTGCGGTTTTGGCTAATGGCGCCGTAGTTGCGCTTCCGCTGGATCCGGTTGCACGTGTGCAATTTATTCATAATGTGCCCGGAGTAGCTGTCGATATTTACAAGAAGGGAAATAAGTTTTTTGAAAATGTGACTTACCGCACGGCCAAAGAGTTCTTGTTTGTGCCTGCGGATCAGTTGATAGATATTGGCATCGCCCCTGCGGGCAGCGCATCGGTGGACGATACGATAGCTAATTTCACTTACACGTTCGAAAATGGCAAAACATACTACGTAGTAGCCTCCGGAATAGTGGGCGACCCGAATACCCCCTTGACCCTGTTTTTCAACGACTTAGCTCGCGAATCGGCAAACGACACGAACAAAGTTGAGATTGCCATCCTGCACGGCAGCCCCAACGCGCCTGCCGTGGACGTGGACGCGGTATTTGTGGCCGACAACGTGGTGAGCAA
>JBKBLI010000009.1:0-39536 GCA_046296435.1 Saprospiraceae bacterium
CCGCTTTCGGAGCCAGTTGTAGCCGGCGGCGCCCACGACGACTTCAACTGGAACATGGACAAGCGCGGCGCTATCGCCTATGGCGCTTCTGAGCGCGCCGAAATGCTATCCGCCTACGACGCCGCGCTCAGCAACATAGCCGAAAACGCCGTGATCACAGGGCGCGTCAGCGCGGTAAGCGGCGGCGACGTGGTCCTCGACATCAACTACAAAAGCGACGGTCTGATTCCGCTCAACGAGTTCCGCGATATGCCCGAAATCAAGCAGGGCGACAGCGTAGAAGTCTATGTAGAGCGTCAGGAAGACAGCGACGGCCAGTTGGCCCTCTCTCGCAAGAAAGCAAAAATCCTACGTGCCTGGGAAGGCATCGTTGAAGCGTTCAACACCGGCGCCATCATTACGGGCACCATCATCAGCAAAACCAAAGGCGGCCTGATCGCCGATTGCAACGGCTTGGAAACCTTCCTC
This sequence comes from Saprospiraceae bacterium, assembly GCA_046296435.1. Classification (GTDB taxonomy): domain Bacteria; phylum Bacteroidota; class Bacteroidia; order Chitinophagales; family Saprospiraceae; genus M3007. Next base: position 469 of record JBKBLI010000009.1, read on the forward strand.
CCCGGTTCGCAGATCGATATCAAGCCGGTGATCGACTACGACCAGTACGTGGGTAAAACCATGGAGTTCAAGGTAGTAAAGATCAACGAGCAGATCAAAAACGCCGTAGTGAGCCACAAAGCGCTCATCGAAAGCGACCTGCAAGAGCAACGCGAGCAAATCCTCGCCACGCTCGAAAAAGGTCAAGTGCTCGAGGGTATCGTCAAAAACATCACCGACTTCGGCGCATTCCTCGATCTGGGCGGCGTGGACGGCCTGCTGTACATCACCGACATCAGTTGGGGCCGTATTTCGCACCCCAGCGAAGTGCTTTCGCTCAATCAGCGCGTCAATGTGGTTGTGGCCGATTTCGACGAAAACAAAAAACGCATCAGCCTCAGTTTGAAAAAACTGCTTCCGCATCCCTGGGAAGTACTCGATCCGAACATCGTGGACGGCTCCGTGATCAAGGGCAAAGTGGTCAATATTGAGGACTACGGCGCTTTTATCGAAATCATGCCGGGCGTAGAAGGCCTGATCCACATCAGTGAAATTAGCTGGGGCGTTCAGAACATCAACGCCAAGGAATTCTTCAAAATGGGCCAAGAACTGGAGGCCCGGGTAGTGAGCATTGACCGCAACGAGCGCAAAATGTCGCTCTCAATCAAGCAACTCACCGAAGACCCCTGGTCCAGCATCGAAGAGCGCTACCCCGTCGGCAGTACGCACACCGCCATAGTGAAGAACCTGACCAACTATGGCATATTCGCCGAATTGGCCGAAGGCATCGGCGGTATGGTCCACATCAGCGATCTGAGTTGGATAAAGCGCTACGGACACCCGAGCGAATTTACCAAAGTAGGCGCCGAACTGCTTGTCAAAGTCTTAGATATCGACAAGGAAAAACGCCAGATCAGCCTCGGCCACAAACAAACCGAGGAGAACCCCTGGGACGGCTTCCAGCAACTGTTCCCCGTCGGTTCTTACCACGAGGCTACCGTCATCCGCCGCGACGACAAAGGCGCAACGTTCCTGCTGCCCCATGACTTAGAAGGATTTGCGCCCTCTAAGCACATCCGCAAAGAAGACGGCTCGGTTGTCGAACCCGACGAAAAACTCACGGTGAAGGTCCTGGAGTTCAACAGCGACGAACGCCGCATCATCGTATCGCATACCCGATACTGGGAAGATCTGAAGCACCAGAGCGAAGTGGCGATCAAAGCGGAACGCGCCAAAGAAGCGCACGAAGCGCAAAAAGCGATCACCGAAGTACAGAAAAAAGTGGAAAAAGAGACGCTGGGAGATCTGGATATCTTCTCGCAACTCAAAGAGCAACTCGGTGACAACAAAGAGTAAAGTTGCGCCCAGACTGGCATGTAATATTTCGACGCCTCATCCCTTTCGGGGGGTGAGGCGTCCGCTTTTAGGGGGAGGCTACAAAACAGATGAAACGCCGCAGAAGCGAGAGCGGGGAGCGGACCCAAACAAGGGCGTCCGCCACAGACGAGCGTCACTTGCGAATAAAATATACGGCCAGCACCAAAAAGCCGAAACCAACAAAATGATTCCAACGCAGGCTCTCATTTTTGAAAAAAAGCAAGGTAAATATCGTAAAAACCAACAGCGTAATGACCTCCTGCATGACTTTGAGCTGCACTAAGCTGAAGGGACCGCCGTTCTCGCGGTAGCCGATGCGGTTGGCAGGCACCATCAGACAATACTCCAAAAAAGCGATCAGCCAACTCAGCAGGACCAATCCAAACAAACCTGCTTTCTCAAAAACCTTAAAGTGCTGAAACTTCAAATGACCGTACCATGCGACGGTCATAAAGACATTGGAGAACAGCAATAGGGCAATCGTATAAACGCCTTTCATATCCGAAGAACGGCAAAAAAAAATGCGAAATTAGGCGGTCTCAACCTGAGGCTCGGGAGCGACCTGCGCCATCTCTTCCGGCGTATCGATCACATCCAACTCGACGCGCAGGTTCTCGATGATAAAATCTTGACGCTCCGGCGTATTTTTACCCATATAATAACTGAGCACATGATCCAGATTGGTATCCTCGGGCATATATACAGGCTCTAACCGGATGTCAGGCCCGATGAACGCGCCAAATTCGCTCGGACTGATCTCGCCCAGACCCTTGAATCGGGTGATTTCCGGTTTGCCGCGCAACTTCTTTATGGCGGCCTGCTTCTCCGCCTCAGAATAGCAATAGAAAGTCTGCTGTTTGTCGCGTACCCGAAATAGCGGCGTGTCCAATATGAACAAGTGCCCGTTGCGCACCAAATCCGGAAAAAATTGGAGGAAAAACGTCAACAGCAACAGGCGTATGTGCATGCCATCCACGTCGGCGTCGGTAGCAATTACTACGCGATTGTAGCGCAAATCGTCTAAAGAGTCCTCAATATTCAGGGCATGTTGGAGCAGGTTGAACTCCTCATTCTGATAGACGATCTTCTTAGTAAGGCCGTAGCAGTTGAGCGGCTTGCCGCGCAAGCTGAATACCGCCTGCGTATTCACATCGCGGGCTTTGGTGATCGAACCGCTGGCTGAGTCGCCTTCTGTGATAAAAATTGTGGTATTGAGGCGGACATCTTCAGGCCCTTTCTCGTTGAGGTGATAACGACAGTCGCGCAGTTTTTTGTTGTGGATGTTGGCAGCTTTGGCCCGTTGGTTGGCAATTTTCTTGACGTCGGCGATCTCCTTGCGCTCGCGCTCGCTCTGCTGAATACGCTTGAGCATCTCCTTGGCCGTCTCGGGATTCTTGTGCAGGAAGTCGTCCAGGGCTTTACTCAAGAAATCGCTCATAAAGGTCCGGATTGCCGGGCCGTCGGGCGCAACGCGGTCGGAGCCGAGGCGCGTCTTCGTCTGCGATTCGAACACGGGTTCTTCTACGCGCACGCTCACGGCGGCTATGATGCTTTCGCGTATGTCTTTTGCGTCAAAATTTTTTTTAAAATGATCGCGCACTACTTTTACCAACGCTTCGCGGAATGCGTTGAGGTGGGTGCCGCCCTGTGTGGTATTTTGGCCGTTGACAAAGCTGTAGTACTGCTCGCCATAGTGGTCTCCATGCGTCAGGGCGACTTCGACATCCTCGCCCCTGAGGTGGATGATCGGATAGCGTATGCGCTCGGAATGGGTTTTTTTCTCTAAAAGGTCAAGCAGGCCGTTTTTGGAATAAAAAGTTTTTCCGTTGAATATGAGTCGCAGACCGGCATTGAGGTATGCGTAATTCCAAAGTTGTTGCTCGACGTAGTCGTTGACCCAGCGAAAATGGCGAAACATCTCAGGGTCGGGTCTGAAAAAAATGAGGGTGCCGTTCTCTTCGGTCGTCTTTTCGACTTTGCTTTCTTTCTTGAGTAAGCCTCTTTCGAACTCGGCCCATTTCATCTGGCCGTCGCGTACGGCTGCCACCTTGAAGTACTCCGATAGCGCGTTAACGGCTTTCGTGCCAACGCCGTTCAAGCCTACAGACTTCTTGAAGGCCTTCGAGTCGTACTTGGCCCCGGTATTGATTTTGCTCACTACGTCCACTACCTTACCCAGCGGGATACCGCGCCCATAATCGCGCACTGAAAGCCCTTGCTCGTTGAGGATGATGTCGATCTGGCGGCCATATCCCATGGCGTACTCGTCGATGGCGTTGTCCAGCACTTCCTTGAGCAGCACATATATTCCGTCGTCGGGCGTGCTGCCGTCGCCCAGTTTGCCGATATACATACCCGGTCGCAGACGGATGTGTTCGCGCCAGTCCAGACTCTTGATTTCGTCCTCGGTATATTTTATTTCGCTCATATATTATCTTGTGGCGTCAGCGGACATGAGGCTACCTGCCTTTACGCGCAATGACGGCGCAAAGATACGCATTTTTTCGAAAAACAAAACACAAAAAGTTTTAAATTTTGCTTGAACACAAAATGTGTGCAAAAAGGGGCTGTCTGCCCTCAAATCACCCCCTTTTGGGTGCAAAGAGCCGCGGCTCAGTTTTTTCCTCATAGCTTTGCAGAACAAAAGTCCGCGCGCGCACCCGCGCGTCACATTCATCCGCTGCCACCCGCATTTTCACGCCCTTTACTCTCACGCTCTTGCGCTGCGCTTTTTTTTCAAAAAATGTTATACAACTGGATCAGGCCGCCTGGTAAGCAGGCGTTTGAGTGGGCGGCGCAATCCCCTGAGGGCAGCGTCGGTTCGCGCCTGCGCATGCCGACACAGCCGGAGGAGTCAATCAAAGGGGTCAAATTAGCCCTGATCGGGGCCGATGCAAGGCGCGCCGATCCGGTAAGGCGCTATTTGTATGGATTTGGCGATTTTTTTGGCCGCCACGCCATGGCCGATCTAGGGGATTTGCGGCGCGCCGAAGAGAATTTTGTGATTGCCACAACGTATGAATTGGTTAGTAGTAAGATCGTTCCGATTTTTATCGGGCTGCCGGAATCGCTGTTGGCGGCGCAATTTTTGGCCTATCAGGACGCTAAGAACCTGATCAACATGGCTTTGATTGCGCCGGAGATCAATCCGAACACGGCGCATTGGTCGCGCCTGGTAGCGCCGCGCCATCCGTTGTTATTTCACGTGGCTTTGCTAGGCTACCAGACTCACCGCATGACGGCCGAGGCGCTGCGCCAACTGGAAGAGACCCACTGCGACCTGCTTCGATTGGGCCGTACGCGCGAGTCCATCGAAGATGCCGAACCCCTTTTGCGAGATGCAGATATGCTTGCCTTTGCGCTTTCGGCGCTGCGGGCCTGCGACGCGCCCGGGGTGGGCAACCCTGCGCCGGGCGGTTTTACGATTGAGGAAGCCTGTCAATTGTGTCGCTATGCCGGGTTTAGCGATAAGTTGAGTTCGTTCAGCATTTATGGATACGAGCCGAAGCAGGATACGCTGGAGTTGACGGCGCAGGCTATCGCGCAGATGATTTGGTATTTCTGCGACGGCTTTTTTGCACGCAAAGGCGATTTTCCGGTCTCGACCCGCGACATGACCGAGTATGTGGTGGATTTTCGACGCCTGCAATATTCGCTCACCTTCTGGAAAAGCAACCGCACCGGGCGGTGGTGGATGCAGGCGCCCATCGCTACACGCAAAAAACACGAACGCCACCGCCTTATACCCTGTACATATCAGGACTATCAAGCCGCCTGTCGGGAGGAGTTGCCCGAACGCCTAACGCTGGCCATGCAGCGTTTTGGGGCCAAGTCTTCGGGAGGATAACGCACCGGCCGGCTTAACTCAGCATCAGGGCTTTAAAATCGTCGAAGTCCGGCCCAATTTGGTCGCACCTAACCGCCTTGTCGGCCAAAGTTGCGAGCGCAGGGGGCAGAGGTATGGGCATACCGAGCGTTTCCTCCATGGTTTCCAGAAATTTGGCCGGATGGGCGGTCTCGAGAAAAATACCGATTTCGTCGTCGCCCAATTGTTGTAGCGATTGGTAGCCGATAGCCCCGTGCGGATCGCACAGGTAGGCGTGTCGGTCGTGGGCGCCGCGTATGGCCTCGCGCGTTTGCGCATCGTCGAGATAAAAGCCGGAGACATCGGCCCGGATGGCATTCCAGTCCCTTTTGTAGAGTTCGAGGATCCGGACAAAGTTGCTGGGCGCCCCGACGTCCATCGCGTTGCTGATGGTAGGATGCGAGGGCTTGGGTTCGTAAATACCGGTCGCGAGGTAATCCGGAACGATTTTGTTGATGTTGGTTGCGGCTACAAAGCGCTTGATGGGCAAGCCCATGCGTTTGGCCATAAGCCCTGCGCACAGGTTGCCAAAGTTGCCGCTGGGTACGCTGAATACAGGTTTCAGGCCTGATTGCACGATCTGTTTGTACGCTTCAAAGTAGTAAAAGCTCTGTGGTATAAGCCGCGCGATATTGATGCTATTGGCCGAACTAAGCCGGTAGCGGGCATTGAGGTCGGGATCGAGAAAGGCGCTTTTGACGATCGCCTGACAATCGTCGAATGTGCCTTGCACCTTTATGGCACGGATGTTATCGCCCAACGTGGTCAGTTGTTTTTCCTGCAGAGGGCTGACCTTGCCTGAAGGATAGAGAATCGCCACCTCGATACCGGAAACCCGATGAAAACCTGCCGCCACGGCGCCGCCCGTATCGCCCGAAGTAGCTACTAATATGGTCAGCGGGCGGTCTTCGAAGCGATTGAACCAGGACATAAGGGCCGCCATATAGCGCGCGCCGAAGTCTTTGAACGCCAGACTGGGGCCGTGCCAAAGCTCAAGCGCGCCGAGTCGCCCGTCGAGCATAACCACCGGGGCCGGGAAGTCAAAAGCCGCCTGCGTCATGCGGCTGAGTTCGCCGCCGGGTATTTCCTGACCGATAATAGCCTGCCCTACCAAAAGGGCGATGGACGGAAAGTCCAGCCGATACAAATCGGCCATCAAAGCCTCCGGGAAAGAGGGCAGGACCTCAGGCATGTAAAGCCCGCGGTCGGGAGGGAGCGAGTGCAGGACAGCTTCGCGCAAGCCGACCACGCGTTGGCGGTTGTTGGTGCTGTATAAACGCATATTCAGAACAGGGTAGCCCCTTCGTGGTTGATTTTGGACAAAAAGGTATCAACGCCGATGCTGCGGTCGGCATACAGGCGACGCGCCGCTTGGAGTATGTTTTCGGCGATCAGGCTATTGTCGCACAGGGCAAACATCGAAGGCCCCGCGCCGCTGATGCTGAATCCCAGCGCGCCGTAGGCGAGGGCTTTTTCTTTGAGTTCGTAAAAATGCGGGATCAGGCCGGCGCGCTGCGGCTCGACGATCAGATCTTGAAGGCTGCGCCGCATGAGTTCAAAGTCGCCGGTATAAACGGCCGCCACAAATGCCGCGAGGTTGCCTTGCTGACGCACAGCCATATCGAAGGCTACCGTATCGCTCAGCATGCTGCGCGCGTCTTTGGTCAGCACCTCGATATGCGGATAGACCACGGCGGCATAGAGGCCGGGCGGCGTGTGTAGTTTTTTGAAATCGAGCGTCTGGTTATCCCGAATGAGGATCATGCCGCCCAGAAGCGCAGGAGCCACATTGTCGGCATGAAAAGCCCCGTCGGCTATTTGCTCGCCCTCAACCGCAAAACGCAACAACTCGGATTTGTGCAGCCCCGTGCGCAAAAATTCGCTCACGGCATATACGGCGCCTGCGGCGCTGGCTGCCGAGGAGCCCAAGCCGCTGCCAAAGGGCATTTTTTTGTGTATGACCATTTCGATCGGGCGATCGGACGCGCCGAGGTGTTCCAGCAAGCGAAGGGCCGCATAACCGGCGGTGTTCTTGAGGGGATCGTAGGGCAGGCGCCCGCCGGCGCCTCTGATCTCGCTGATCACCAAACCCGGCTTTTGACCCGGGCGAATGAGTATTTCGTCGCCGGGCTTTTCCAGCGCGAAACCAAGTATGTCAAAGCCCACGGCCACATTGGCTACAGAGGCCGGCGCAAATACCTTTATTCCTGATTTTGACATGCCAAAACGGGGGTTATTTCAAGAAGTTGCCGGCGGCGATGAGTTCGGCGAACAGTCCGGCTGCAGTGACTTCCGCTCCTGCGCCGGGACCTTTGACGACCAAGGGGCGCTCCCGATAGCGCGCGGTGGTGAACGCGATCATATTGTCGCTGCCGTCGAGGTGAAAGAAAGGGCTGCGCGCATCGACCATTTGCAACCCTACGCTCCCCCGGCCCTCTTCAATGCAGGCAATGAAGCGCAGGGCGCCTTCCCGCGCCTTTGCCTCTTCCACTTTTTGCCTGTAAAAATCGTCGTCGCGTCGCAGCGCTTCATAGAAGGCTTCTACGTTGGGCGCGTCGATGCAGTCGGGCGAGAGCAGGGGCGTGGGCGTAATATCCTCGAAGTCGAGCGCGTACCCTGCCTCGCGGGCCAGGATGACGACTTTACGCCGTACGTCGGCGCCCGAGAGATCGTCGCGCGGGTCGGGTTCTGTGTAGCCCAGTTGGTGCGCTTCGCGCACCAATTCGCTGAAGGGCTGCGAACCGTCGAAGCGGTTGAAGATGTATGAAAGCGATCCGGACAGCACCGCTTCGATACGCAAGATCTGGTCGCCGCTCTGGATGAGATTGCGCAGCGTAGAAAGCACCGGCAGCCCGGCGCCGACATTGGTTTCGATCAGCCACTGCACGTTGTTGCGTTTGGCGATGGACTGGAGCATGCGGTATCGGGCATAGGGCGAGGCGGCGGCGGTTTTGTTGGGCGTAGCGACGCTGATACTCGCTTCGAGGATCTGCTCGTAGAATGCCTGGACCAGATCGCCGGCCGTACAATCTACAAAAATTGTATTGGCCAAATTGAGGCCGAGCATGTGTTGAACAAAAGCGCCGACGTCCGTCTTTTGGTCCGATCGGGACAGGAGGCCCTGATAATCCTGAACGGCCAAGCCTTTGGGGTTGAATGTCATGCGGCTGGAGTTGGCCAGACCGGCAATGACGATTTCGAGGCCATTTTCGGCCTTGAGCACAGGGTTATGAGCTTCGATTTGGCGTAACAGCGCGCTTCCGATCAATCCGACGCCCATCATAAACACATGCAGGCGGGTTGTGTCGGAAAGGAAGAAGGCATCGTGTATGGCGTTGAGGGCCTTGATTTCGTCGCGCTGCTCGATGACGAAGGAAATATTCAACTCCGAACTGCCCTGGGCAATAGCCTCCACATTGACGCCATTGCGCCCGAGAGCCTCGAAGAGTTTGCCCGCTATGCCCGGCGCATGTTTCATTTGCTCGCCGACTACGGCTACGATGCAGCGCTGATTGTCGCAGCGCACAGGCTCAATAAGGCCCAACTCCTGCTCGCGGGCAAATTCTGCATTGATCACCTTGACGGCCTTTTCGCGTTCGCTCTGGGCGATGGCAAAAGAAATAGACTGCTCTGACGAGGCTTGCGTGATGAGAATGACGTTGATGCGTTCGCGACCTAAGGAGCCAAAAAGTCGCGCAGCGGTACCCGGCACTCCCATGATACCACTCCCTTGCAGCGTAAGCAGGGCTACCTTACCCAGTGCGCTGATTCCCTTGATCGGCGAATGAAAGTCGGAGTCGCTCTCGGCGCTGATCAACGTGCCTTCAAATTCCGGATTGAAGGTATTGCGGATGTACAGAGGTATATTTTTGCTCAGGGCCGGAAGAATAGTAGGCGGATAGATTACCTTGGCGCCAAAATGCGACAACTCCATTGCCTCTGCATAGCTCAGGCGCGGGAGCGTGAAAGCGCGATCCACCTTGCGCGGGTCGCAACTGAGTACGCCGTCCACGTCTGTCCAAATTTCAAGCTGCTGGGCATTCAGCGCAGCCGCGACGATAGCAGCCGTATAATCCGAACCGCCACGCCCCAACGTAGTGGCGGATCCGTCGTCGGCAGCGCCTATGAAGCCGGTGACCACCTGTATCTGCCCTGCGCGCTCGGCATACCAGGCTTGTATAGCGGGGTCGGTTAGCGCGAAGTTGACTTTGGCGGCGCCATACTCCTGATTGGTGCGGATGATCTGACGCGCATCGACATAGGCGGCGTTTAGCCCGGCTTGTCGCATAGCTGCGGCAATGATCAGATTGGCGTTGCGCTCACCGAAACTCAGCACGTAGTCCACCGTGCGGGGCGACGCCTCGCGAAGCAGAAATATGCCTTTGAGAAGCTCGCGCAGATCGTCGTGACGCTCGTCGAGTTGGATGCCAATCGCGGATAAATGCGGCTCGGCGAGTAGATCGCGCAGTACTTGGGCGTGCCGCTCTTTGAACTGATAAAAAAGAGCCAAATATTGCTCGTCGCGGCGCATGGCCCTGTCGGCCATATCGAGCAGCATGTCTGTTACGCCGCCCAGCGCCGAGCATACAATGGTAATTTCCTCGCCGGAACCGACGCGCTTTTTGATGATCTCAACTACTAAGCGTATCCGCTCTGCATTTGCGACGGAAGACCCTCCAAATTTAAGTACTTGCATATCGGCCGCAAAAGTACTGTTTTCTGTGCGATTACAAACAAAAACAGGGCGAACCGATGTCGGTTCGCCCTGTAAAGTCAGGTATCCGGATCTGTGATCAACGGACGGCTTATCGCTGTACCACGATACGGCGCATGGCCGCTTCGTTGTCGATAATCACGCGCAGCATGTACGCGCCGTTGGGTAGACTGCCCAACTGGAGGGGCTCTTGCAGATTGGTTACCGCGCCGGCGTGACGGGTTTGTACCGTTTGTCCGATGGCGTTGATCACTTCGATGCGCACTTCGGCGCTGCGCTCAAGGCGCAGATCCAGCATGGCAATGCCCGTGGTCGGGTTCGGGCTGACTTGCAGCGCCTGCACCACTTGGGGGTCCGGAGCGCTTACTGTGCCCACCGTGAAGGAAATGACAAAAGGATCCGTACAGCCGCTGGGATCAGACAACAACACGGTGTAAGCACCCGGCGCTAAGCCACTGATATTCTTGGTGCTTGCGGTGAAGCCGCCCGGGCCGCTCCACTGGTAAATGTATTGCGACGGGTCCTGAATGACCGCCGGGAAACCGCCTGTTGGGTTGAACACGATGGCGCCATTATTACCCGGCGGATCGGTTACGTTGGTCACAACGCCTGTGCCGCCCAGCGGCGGGAGGTTCGGCAACAGCACTACAGCCTGCGACTGACCTACAAAGAAACATCCGTTTGCAGGATCGACGTTGAAGATCCGCGCGGCCCCGGCGGGATCAATCAATGTGGCGCCGCCCACCACGACAGGCGTGAGGTAGTAAGTGCCGGGCGCAAATGGGTTGCCACTGTTAACTAAGGAGACCAAAATCACCTCCGGATTGAACACCGTGCTGGCAATGCCGGGGATAGAGCCGGGCCAAACGTTCGGGTCAAGCGGCTGATTGGTGATGGTCCAGCACATACCGAATACAGGCCCTTGGTTCGGAATCACAAACGAAGCGGGATCTGGCGCCATCAGGGTATTCAGATTCTGGTTGAAGCACAGGAAGCCGTTGTTGCTGAGCGTAAAGGTACCAACCTGACCTGCCGAGCAGGGAACCCCGGCCACTTGGGTCACCTGAACGCAAAATTCGCCCGTAGCCAGAATGAACTGACCTTGGAAGGTCGTTGACCAACCGTCGATCAGCATGTAATAGTCCTTACCGTTTTCGGTCTCCAAGGTCACGCCGGCGCGATAGTCGGGCTGACCGCCTGAAAATAAGTCTTCGTTGCATTCGATGAGCGTGAAGTCGCCGCAAGAGCCAGTGTAGATGGCCATCTGCGTATCGCCGTCATCGATGTAATTCGTGCTGTTGCAAGGTACGGTCTGAATGTCGTATGTCTTACCGTCGCCGGTAAAGGTAAACCACAGCGAGCCATTGATCATGGGCATGACGTTGGGAATGCCATCCAGAAAACAATCTGGCGCCGGCGGGTCGTTGGGCGCCACGGTAGCGTTGGTGTTGTCGTAGATACCGCTCACTTGCGATACGCCTGCCGCCGCGCCAAAGAGGGCGGTGATATCTACGGCTTTGCCGCAGTCGTCGGCGTCGAACACCAGCGCCGGCAGCGCGACGTATTCCAGATCATCAATGTAATACAGGGCATTGTTATCCAGCGGATAAAAGTTGATGCCGCCGAGATTTTTCGGATAAGCCATCTTCTTCACGTACTTGCCGTTGATGAACAAGCTGAGGATATTGTTGTCCAGGTCGATCGTGAAGTCTACGGTAAACCATGCGGCTTTGGGGTACACGAAATTGCCCAGACTGGGTCCGGCGCCGATTTGGATATTACCTGTAGTATCAGTATTGAAGAACACGTCCAAGTTCCAATCGCCGTTGGTTACCGGCGTTACATTTTGGATATTGAAGTAGCCGCCTTTGCCCATTGGCACATACATTTTCCACTTCAGGCTGTAGCGGCCCGTCGTTTTATTTTGCAGGTTGAGGATGATATCCATCGGGCCGCCGTTGGGGTTGTTGCTGAATATCTTCAACGAATTGGGCGCAGAGGCAGCCTGCTCGGTGCTGGCAAAAGCCGTGGCGCCGCCCGGCCAGAGTTGCCAGTTAGCCGGCGACTGAGCGGTGATACCCTGCGTCGTATTGTACGTATCGAAGTTGTCGCAGATGATAGCGTCTGGGTTTTGGTCGCAAGATGCCGCGGGGCAAGGGTCGCAGGAATTGAAGCAGACAGCCGAGAGCGTTGCGGGGCCGGAGGGGGTCACCGTGCGGTTGAAGCCGCCGAAGCCGTCGGGTACGCCGCAAGCCGCCTGACCGCTTTCCCAGCCAGAGGGACCGTTTTTGAATTTGTATTGGTAGGTCTGGCCTTCTTGAAGCGTAAATGTGCCCGACCATATGCCATTGCCCTGATCTGTCAACAGTTCGTCTGCCCAACCCGTGAAATCGCCGGCTATGCGCATACCCCCGGCATCTACGGTAATCAAAGATGCGTTGACGCGGAAAGTGATGTCATGCGAAGGCGCCACAAAGTTGGAGACTTCGATATCGTCCACCTTGAAGGTGTATTCCCAATCGCCAACCCAGCGGAAGCGCAGGCGCACGTCGCTCTGGCCGTTGGCGACAGGAATGCTCAAGTCCACCGGACCGTTGAACATGGTGTTGTTGGGTAAGCCGGTAAAGAGTTTGTACTCTGTCCAGTCAGCGCCGCCATTGGTGCTCACGCCAACAAACGCCTCCGAAAAAGCGTTGAAATAAGCGTATTGGGCGTGAAAACGCAAACGCGTGTCGGTAGAGGCGCTACAGTCAAACGATGGGCCGGTGAGGGTCACGTCGTGCATGTTGTTTTCGCCGTTGGCGTCAGAGTTGAAATGGAAGAATCCAAGCGCCGCAGTGGGAGCGGCAAAAGGCCCGGCGCCAAATGAAGCGATAGAAGGGTCGTTCTCCCAGTACCAAACTTCGGCGCCTGCATTGGTACCGCCGCTGGTCCAACTTGCCTCAGCCGCAGCTTGGTCGTTGAAGTTTTCGGTGAAAATAACCTGGGCCTGCGCGTGGAACAGGCTGAAGGATGTCAGCAAGAGCGCCAACAAACCTCTGAATGTGCAATTTCGTGTCATAGAAAGAAAACGAGAATAGTTAAAGTTTAAGCAAGTTCGGGTTGACAAAGTTCGCGATTTTTTCGCTAATTGACAGGGATAAAAAGAGGTTTGACCCTCCTAAAAACGACTTTTTTACACAAAAAGCGGATAACCGCTTGATTATCAAAAAATTACAAAACGCTTAGGCGGCGACTTTTTTTCGCTAAAAAACGATAAATCCCTTGCGAAAGCGCCGCGTTTCGTTTTTTGCTTCATACTCACCATTTGGCGCCCGGATAGGCGCGCTGCAAAAATTGCATTTCGGGTAATATGTGTCCCAGATGCTCTGTGTGCAGGCCCTCTTTTCCTCCCGTGTGCATATACGTATCCGCAGGGGCGTTCAGATGGGCTTCTTCCAATACTTCGCTCACCTTTTGGAGCCATTTACCTTTGATGGCGTTGAGGTCGGGGGCTATCCCTTGTTCGCAGGCGATGCGATCTACTTCGCCGGGGATGCACAATTCGCCCGTGTAGGGCCACAAGACATCCAGCGCTTCTTGCATTTTTTGTCGGCTTTCGTCGGTACCGTCGCCGAGGCGAATGGTCCATTCTGAAGAAAAACGCAGGTGATAAGTTGTCTCTTTGATCGCTTTTTCGGCGATAGCGGCCATGCGCTCGTCGGCGCTATCGCGCAGCGCCTGATAGCAGTAGTAGCTGTAGGCGTCGTAAAAAAACTGCCGTAGGATGGTCGTTCCCCAGTGGCCATTGGGCTGCTCGACCAACAACACATTGCGAAACTCGCGCTCGTCGCGCAAAAAAGCCAGATCGTCCTCCGTTCGGTTTCGACCTTCTAACTCAGCGGCATAACTCAGCCACATGCGGGCCTGGCCCAGCAGGTCCAGCGCGATATTGCTCAACGCGATATCCTGCTCAAGCGCGGGTCCGTGACCGCACCATTCGCTCAGACGCTGCGCGAGGATCAGGGTATTGTCTCCCTGTTGTAAGGCGTAGCGGTATCGGATTTCGGTATAGGAGTTCATTTTCCGCTCACATGTGTTTGACCTCATCGGGTAGTTTGTAGAAAGTCGGATGCCGATACACTTTGTCGTTGCTGGGATCAAAAAATGCCTCTGCATCTTCGGTGGAAGCGTGCAGGTGGCGCGACTCCACGACCCAAATGCTTACGCCCTCGTTGCGCCGGCAATAGACGTCGCGCGCATTTTCAATAGCCATTTGCGCGTCGGCTGCGTGGAGGCTACCGGCATGCTTGTGGCTCAACCCCTGCTTGGAGCGGATGAATACTTCCCAAAGCGGCCAATCTTTCATACAAACATCAACTGATGGCTTAAAAAACTTTGCAAAGTTAGCTATTCCGGTCGTTTTGTGCACATTAAATGGCCAAACCGCCGAAAAACTGCCCCGATCGGTATATCTTTGCCCCGAACTTTTGGTTTTTTCGTCATACAACGACTTCTTATTCATGCAGTTTGCAGGAAAAAAAATTGCACTCCTTAGCGCGCTATTTTTTTGGACGCTCGTGGCGCAGGCCCAATTGCGCTATGGCATTCGGGCCGGCTTAAACTTTGCTACGTTGCGCGGCCCTTATGAACAAAATTCGGCAGGAGAAGATCTTGAGCGTTTCGAAAACGTCACCGGATTCCACATCGGCATCGGATTCGCCTATCCATTCACGGACGAGTTCGGACTGCGCTCCGAATTTATGTATTCCAAAAAAGGCCTGCGCTACACCTACGAAGGCGATATGTACCGCATATTTACTCACGCAGGGGGCAGCACCCTCACTTTGGGCGAAGGGCGCCGGTTGATCAACATCAACCAATCTTACATCGATATTCCCATTACCGCGTATTACCGCCTCAAAGACTTTGAGTTGTCGGCAGGCGTATATGCCGCCCTGCAGGTCCAGGCGGTGGGCGAGGGTTCTGCCGCTTATTCCGGCAAAACCCAACCGCTCCAAAATCCTACAGGCGACCTGCGCTTCAACCTCCAGCACAATTACCGCCGCGACAAACCGGGCGAGGGCAAAGGCGAAGAGACCATCTCTGCCCAAGTGGACGCCCGCACGCTCACCTTACCTATGACCCTCGGCGCTTACTACGACTACCCTGAAGACCGGGGGCGTCTTTACAACAGCCTGGATTATGGCCTTACTGCCGGAGCTTCGTATTTCTTGAGCCGGGCATTGTATATCGGCGCGCGCATCCAGTACGGCTTAGCCGACCTGACCCGCGACCAAGCCGATCTGCAATACTATCGACCCGATGCCGACAACGCGCCCGTTTACCGCGCCGATTTCGACCGCAATTTCAACATCCAGCTTTCGCTGGGCTTCAGTTTTTAATCTTCTTTTTTCAAAAAAAATTCCCAAGCATGCTTGATCTGACTCGCGCGCTCAGAAGCGGAGCGTACATAGCGGTAAGCGCCGCGACCCTGTTTTTTTCCTGCAAAAAAGACTTCGAGAACGTCGAATTGGCCGGCCGCATTGCCGACTTCGCCTTTCCGCTCTTTTCAACAGAACTGTCCATACAGGACCTGGTATCCAATATCATCAGAGAGGATGTGCAAGGCGATACCCTGATCATCAATCCGGACGGTACGATGACCCTTTTCTACAGCGGCGAATTGGCCGAAAAGCCGGCTTCAGACCTCAATATCTGGATCGAAAACGCCCTTATCCCAATCGCCGCCCCTGAATATTTTGCCCCCATCGACGCGCCCAATGGCGTCATCATCAGAGAGGTGGATCTGAAGTCGGGACTGCTCACCTTACTGATTGTCAACACAACTCCCGCTCCCATCACAGGCGTCTTCTCCAGCCCTCAGATGACCAAAAACGGCGTACCGCTCTCCATTCCGTTCAACGCTCCTGCTAACGGGCTGTTTTTTTCCCCGCCGGTCAACTTGGCCGATTGGAAACTAACGGTGGATAACAACACCCTGTACTGTCGGTATGAAGCGTTCCAAAACGGGCAGCCCATCGTCATCCCCGACGCCTCGCCCGGCACGCCGGGTATCGGCATGTCGATCAGCGGCATGAACTTCTGGTACATGGAAGGGTACTGGGGCTACACTGAATATCCGCTTACGCTCGACACGATCGCTATCGATATCAACCAAACCAATCTGGACGCCAATGTCTTTATCAAAAACCCCAAAATCACCCTGACGATCAGCAATTCGTGGGGCTTCCCCACGCGGGGCATCGCCAATGTATTCGAATTTGTGGGCCGCGACGGCAAAACCTATCCGCTTGTCACCTCTTTGTTCGGCCCCGACAAAGGGGTAGATTTCAATTATCCGCAGTGGATCAAAGGCGAAGTGGGCCAGACCAAAATCACGCAATTCACCCTCGACGAAACCAACTCAAATATTGCCGAAATCTTCAACGCGCAGCCTGTCAAGTTGATTTACGACTTACAAGGCGTGGCCAATGCCCTTCAAGACCCCTCGATCATTGGATTTTTGACCGACAGCAGCAATATCAAACTTCAGGTGCGCGTCGAACTTCTGTTGGAGGGGTCTGCGCGCAACTTCAGCGCCGAGCAGGATCTCGATCTCAACTTTGGGGATATCGGCAACGTAGCTGTTGAGGATCTGGAGTCCGTAGAGTTCAAAATCGTCACTGAAAATTCAGCCCCAATCGCCACGGCGCTGCAAATATATTTTCAGGACGAATTCGGCGCCGTGATTGATTCCCTCTTCGCAGGCCCTCCGGCCTTTATCATGGAATCCGCGCCCATCAACTCGCAAGGCGTCAGCACCGGATTCAGTCGCCGCGAAACCTTTGTTCCGATGGATCGCCAACGCTTCGAAAGGGTGCGCAACGCTTCTAAGGCCAAACTTTTTACGTACTTCACCACCGCTCAGGATGGTCTGACGCCCGTCAAACTGCTGGCGACCAACGCCGCCAGGGTAGGCATGGGGATCAGGGTGCGGGTGAAGCGGGAATGAGTTAGAGGGAGTGGGGCGCGTCAGTTCTTGCGTCTGAACGGATTGGCTTCATCCAATTTGCGTTTTGCTTCGTCGGCTTTGCGCCGGGCTTCGCGTTCCAGCTCTTCTCGCCTGCGCTGCGCCTCTTCTTGAAGGCGTTGCGCTTCCTCGCGGGCCTTATCCTGCGCTTCGCGGGCTTTTTGGTCGGCCAGGTTGCGCAGGCTGTCTTGCACGCGCCTCGCTTCGGTTTCGGCGCGCAATCTGGCGGCGTCCATTTCGCTCTGCACCCGGTTGCGCAGGGAGTCGCGGGTCTGGTCTATGCGGTTTTGCACCGTCGCTTGCGCTTCTTCTCTAATACTGCTTTGGCCGTCGGCCCCAAGTACCTTGAAGGTCACCTTGGGATTGGAGAGGCGGCCGCTAAGGTCAAAGCGGATGTTGATATAGTCGCCATTGGCAATGCTTACGCCTTGCTTGGCCGCTTCCGCGCTCAGGAAATTCAGGCCGGAATTGACACCGGCGCCCAGCGCTTTTCTCGGCGTTTTGGTGAGGATCTGATAGGACATGTCCTGCTGGATACCGTGAAATCCGGATATCTGCATGGCCACATCGCGGACCTGGAGATTGAAGGGCTTCACGCTGACTTTGCCGTCCTTGATCTCGAACCAGTTGCGGGTATTGCCCAACTCTAAACGCGACAAATAGGGGGCGTTGAGCCGGGTGGCCAGTTCGTTGGCAGCCTTGAAATTGCTCAGCGTCGCATTGATGGTCTCCAGGAAGCCTGCGGCGTTGAGCGAAGCCAAATCGGGGGTCATGTCTTTGCCGAGCAATCCGCTCATGCTAAGCGTCGTATTGAATCGGCCGTCGATGAGTTGCGCGATGGGCGCCGCGGCTTTCATGGTTGAAAATTGCCGATAGGCATCCTTGAATCCAAGATTGACCAACCCCAACTCGACATTGTATGCGGGCTTATTCAGGTCGCGCGTGTCGTAATCGCCGCTGATGCTGAATTGACCTCCGAGCAGATCGGCCCGCACGTTGCGCAGCGAAGCTACGCCTCTAGAGGCGACCACCTGCCCGTTGAGGTTGTTGATGTCCATATCGGTATATCGGACTTTGTCGAAAGAGGCATTGAGGGCGATATCTACATTCTGAGGTACGGGGATCACGCCCTCGGCCGCAGGCTCGGCTTGTCCTGAGGCCGGAGCGGCGGCATTGTCTGACATGAAGGGGTTTAGGTCGAAAGAGCGGGAGCGCAGGTTGAGCGTACCGCTGACTGTTTCATTGTTGAACAGGTAATTCCAGACGTTGTTGAGTTGGCCGGAGCCGCTTAGGTCCCCCGCGCCATTGATCACTACGCCGAAATCGTCCAGCGTCATCTTGTTGGGCGTAAAATGCCCTTTCATGCTCAGGTTGCTCAGATCGTAAGTATCGTATTTGAGGCGATTGATGCGGCCGTCCACGTTGAAGTCCCAGCGGTCGAAGGGGCGCTCGGACGCGGCGGTAGCGGCGGCGGGCGGCGGCGGCTCATCGCTTTCGCTCATCCATTCGTTGGCGTCGAAAAAAGCGGAACTGAACGTCAACACGCCCTTCATGGTCTTTTGCGGCGAGAACCAAGCCAGAATGTTGTCCACGGCGCCAGAAGCGCGCAGGTCGCTCTTACCCAGACGGGCGTCGAACTGCTCAACGGCTACGCGTTGGGGCGAGAGCGTAGTCTGGAGCGCGGCGATGCGAACATCTGGTTGGCCGGCGCTGCGATAGGTCATATTTTGCAGGCCGAATACGCCGTTCATTTGCACCTGTTCGTATTGTTGGCGTTCGATTTGATTCATTGAGGCTTTTGCGGTCAGATTGGCGCGCAGGATACCGTTGAGTTCAGACACCCCTTCCATCGGGAAGGCTTTGGCCAGTTCGCCGAGGTTGAGCGTGCCGTTGAGGCGCATGTCAACGGTCGGGTTGCTGATCGGCCGCGACAGGTTGAAATAGCCTTCCAGAGGATTGGAGCCGATGCGCAAGGCAAAACGGGGTATCTTGACGGTCATGTTGTCGAGTTGCCTGTCGGGGCTATTGACAGAGGCCTCCACATTGATCCCGGATACGCCCAGCGGGAGGGACGGATATTTGAAGGCGCCGTCGTTGACGCCGATGTCAACACGGAATGCCGGATACGCATTTTCGCTGTACGTACCTTTGATCATACCAGACAGCTTGAGCGATCCCGACGCGCTCACATTGCCAAAATCCTTGGTGTAGGCGCCGGGGATCAGCGAAAGGAAGCTCTTGAAGGTGTTTTCGGGCGTGGTGAACACCAGATCCATCATCACGTCGCGCTCGTTGGGCAATTGTACCCATCCGGTGAGCAAGAGCCGCAGGTCGTTGATGCGCAGGTCGTTCTCTTTGAGCGTGAAGCGTTGGTTGCTCATGTCGGCGTTGAGCACGTTATTCCAAGTTGCCTGGGCGTTGCTCAGATAGCTCACGCCGCCGTATTTGAAGGAGAGCGCGGCGATCTGGGTACGGGTTGCGATATCGTAGATCAGGCTGCCGAACTTGCCGCTTCCGGTATGGTCAAGCCCTTTGATCTGAATGCGCATGTTGCTCTCGCGATCGTCGTAGAGGAGCGCGCCGTTGCGGATGGCGTAGCGCTCTATCTTCATGACGCCGGCCGAGGGTTCTTTAGCGCTTGCCGCAGGGGCTTCGTCGCCCGGCTTGACGATATCATAGTTGGCCCGGCCATCCGGCGTGATATAGACCCGTATGTCCGGATTGTCGAGGTAAAAGCCTTTGATAACGATATCGTCGCTGAAGATAGCCGACCAAAGGTCGATGGCCATGTCCATTTTTTTGCAGTAGAGGAGACGCGTACCTTCGAAATCGTCGCGTCCGGTGATGCTCAGATCCTCCAATCCGACGGAGAGCTTGGGGAAGTGGCGGAACAGCGACAAGCTCACGCGTTCAAAATCCAGCGTCGCCGTGAGGCTCTCGTTGGCTGTTTTCTTGATCTGCGCAACGATCTCGTCTTTGAACAAAAATGGCAAGGCGATCAAAGCGCCTATTAAGACGGCAACGAATATGGCAATGCCCAAAAATATTTTTTTCATAAAAATTTTAACGATCATCCACTGCGCGACATTGCATGCCACCTTTGACTGATTGCAGTATTTTTATCGGAAATATAAATGGCTTCGCCCAAAACGCATGAAGTTCCGGCCCGTCGGCCCGTTCCTACGCTGCGCGATTATTTCGCAACATCTATCGAATACACGTCGCCATCGCTCACCGCATGCGATTCTGCAAATATGCCCCGGGCTTCTGCAACATGGAGATCGGTATCGACATAGCGTCCGGAGAAGTGCCCCAACAAAAGCTTCCCGACGCCGGCTGCACGGGCTATTCCGGCGGCTTGCGCGGCGGTGCTGTGCCCTGAGAGCGCAGCTTCTTCTACAAATTCCTCTGTGAACGTAGCCTCGTGATACAGCAAATCTACGCCCCGGACAGCGCGAGCCGCGGTCTCAGAAGGCATGGTATCAGTGCAGTAAGCATAAGCGCAGGTAGGTAAGGGGGGGAGAGTAAGGCGTTTGTTGGCGATAACACGACCATCGGGGAGCCGGACATCTTCCCCTCGCTTGGCGGCTTTGATCTGCTCAATCTGCAGCCCATAGGTCTCGATGGCTGTTTTGTCCACATTGAGGGGCTTGGGCTTGGTCCTGAATAGCCATCCGCAGCAAGGCGTGCGGTGCAAAAGGGGGACCGTCCATACCTCGAGCAGTTCGTCTTCGAATACGCAGGCGTTTTGTTCAGGATCTACCTCTTCAAATGTTATGGGATACGAGAACATGGCGCCGCAGCGCTTGAAAGTACCCTCGATGATGTCGCGCAGCCCCGGAGGAGAATAGACTGCCAGGGGCTTTTGGCGATTGCGCAGGCTGAACGAAGTCAACAGCCCGGCCATGCCGAATATATGATCGCCGTGCAGGTGCGTGATAAAAATGCTTTCGATGCGCTCGTATTTTACTTTGTAGCGGAACAGTTGCATCTGCGTACCTTCGCCGCAATCAAGCAAAAAGTAACGATTCTCAACGCGAAGCGCCTGAGCGCTATATGCCCGACCTTGAAACGGCCCGCCCGAACCGCTTCCGAGTATAGTAATCTCCATCATTGCCGCAAAAGAACGATATTTGCCGCAAACGCTTCATATGTATATTTTTAATGCCGCCCAAATTCGCGAATGGGACGCTTTTACCATAGCCCGCGAACCCATCGCCTCGCTGGATCTGATGGACAGAGCCGCCAGCGCGCTGACAGACGCTTTTTTTCAGCGATACCCTCAGGATATGCCGGTGCGGGTCGTGGCCGGCAAGGGCAATAACGGCGGCGACGGGGTAGCTATGGCGTTGAGACTGCATTGGCTGGGCTACGACACAAAAATTTATGTAGCCGATTTCGGCCAAAAGGCAACGCCTGAATTTGAAGCGCAGTGGGCGCGCGTCCGGTCGGTATCCAGTATCGACGCGCATACGTTGAACGCTGGGCAGGCGCCCGATTTGCCCGACAATGCCATTGTCATCGACGCCCTTTTCGGAGTGGGTCTCAACCGCCCTTTGGAGGGACCCTGGGCGCTACTGGTCGAACGTCTCAACGCAGCGCGGCGTCACACGGTAGCCATAGACGTGCCAAGCGGCCTAAATCCGGATCATTGTCTGCAAGGGCCGGTGGTACGCGCGGCGCATACGATGAGCATACAGGCGCCCAAACTGGCTTTTTTTATGCCCGAAAATGAAAAATGGATCGGCGAATGGGAGATTTTAAACATTGGTCTGCATGCCGACTATCCGGGTGTTTCGCCTTGGCGCTGCCTGAACGCTCCGGAGGTTGCGGCCATGCTCCCCGCACGTCCCCGGTTTGCGCACAAGGGCGTGTTTGGGCATGTCTTGATGGTCGCCGGTTCGTATGGCAAAGCGGGAGCGGCGCGTCTGTCGGCCGAGGCATGCCTGCGCTCAGGGGCGGGCCTGGTCACGGTACGCTGTCCGGAGGCTTGCGTGACGCCGCTACAGGCCGGCATACCGGAGGCGATGTGCGATCCGGACCCAGGGGCGCATGCGCTTAGCGCGCCATTTGACGGCGATTGGTCGCGCTACAAGGCCGTGGGCGTAGGGCCGGGCATAGGGCAGACGCCGCAGACGGCCGAGGTTTTGTGCGACCTGATTGAGCGGTGTCCGCTGCCGATCGTATTCGACGCCGACGCCCTGAACATTCTGGCTGCGCGTCCTGCGCTCCTCGACCGTATCCCTCGCGGCAGCATCCTCACTCCCCACCCTGGCGAATTTGCGCGGCTCTTTGGCGAAGCCCAGCACAGTTTGGCGCGTTTCGAGATAGCCCTTGAACAGGCGGCGCGTCTTTCGGCCTACATCGTGCTGAAAGGAGCTTACACCTTGGTGGCCTGTCCCGACGGCAGCGCTTACTTCAACACGACCGGCAATGCGGGGATGGCCACCGCCGGAAGCGGCGACGTGCTGACCGGTCTCGTCGCCGGCTTGCTGGCGCAGGGTCTGAGAGCGAGAGAGGCGTGCTTGGCCGGCGTGTTTATTCATGGGCGCGCCGGAGATCTGGCCAAAGCGCAACTGGGCGAACAGGGCATGCTGGCCGGAGACATTGCGCGGGCCATCGGGCATGCCATGGCGTTTTAAACTTCCGGCGCTTTTTAAAAAAAATCATCCTGAACAGTATCGAACGTTGCGCAACGCAAAAACCGGCGTATCTTTGTCTGATCATGTTGCAACGTTATTTCGAACGCTACACCGGTCTGATGCGCGCCTGGAAAGGGACTTATGTGATCAACAATATCCTGAATCTGCGCGCGCTACGTCGCAACGCGTCGCTCTACAGCCGCTATGGGCTTCGCAAAAGCATCTTAGCGCCATTGAGCCGCGCCGATTTCCCGGAAAGCCATCCGGACATCCCGTGGCTCGATCGTCCGGATGCAGAGCGCCTGCTCAGTGCGCACAGCGCATTTCAAGCCATGACGCCCGACATGCAACAAAAAGTGCGGCAGTTCGTACGCGAAGGCTATCTGGTTTTGGAAAATTTTTTTCCAAAAAACGATTGCGAGGCGCTCAACGCCGAAGTGGACCAGTTGCTCAAAATCGGAGCCGTAGGTTTCAACTACACCCGTCGCAAGATTTTCAATCTTTGGGAAAAAAGCGAACTGGCGCGCAACGGGTTCTTCAAAAAGCTGGAATTGCTCGAAATATTGTCCTTTTTACTGGGCAAACCGGTCATTCCTTTTCAATCCCTCAATTTTGTGGAGGGCAGCGAGCAACGGGCGCATTCTGACTCCATACACATGAGCACCTGGCCGGAAGGCTACCTGATTGCCGTGTGGATCGCGCTTGAAGAGGCCGGCGAACGCAATGGCGCTTTGGTTTACTATCCGGGCAGCCACCGACTTCCCTACTTGAGCGGACGCGACTATCCCTCGGGCAATACCCGCTTCTGGATAGGCGCCGAAAGCAACCGTCGTTACGAAGACAAAATCGCCGGATTGATCGATCAACATGGACTGAAGCCCCGCGTCTTTCGCGCGCAGACGGGCGATGCGCTGATCTGGCACGCCAATCTGATTCATGGCGGCTTGCCGATCCGGGAAGCGGATGCCACGCGCCGAAGCATGGTATGCCACTACTACGCCGAAGATGCGATCTGCTACCACGAGATGTCGCAGCGCCCGGCAATTATCCGGACGATTTAGGGCCATAAATTTGTCACAAAAAAGTCAGGATTGATGTTTTTTTTAGCAAAAAGCGTGATTTAACAACTTTACGTTAAGTTGACATTATATCTTTGCTCCGTCAATCCGTTCATCAACAAATTAAACTGTATCTGTATGAAAATTAAGATTAACGTGCTAATGTTCTTGTTGTTTGCGTTTTTGGGCGTCCAAGCCGCCTTTGCGCAAGGCAACCAGAACAGCAACTTCCAATTTCAAATCACCATCGACGGCGTATCCAGCGTATTCGATCTTGGCGCCTGCGGCTTTGGTTATGCAGCCTTTGGCGCTCCAGTTGATAATGATGTGTGCGGCACAATCGAATGGACCAGAGACTCCCTCGCTTGCGATGCGGTTCAACCGCCTTCTGCCCCGGGTAAATGGGCGCTGATCCGTCGCGGAACTTGCGAGTTTGGCTTGAAGTGCCTCAATGCCGAACAAGCCGGCTATGCGGGCGCAATCGTGGTAAACCACTATGCCAATACTGCCGACGACGGCTGCTCGGTGATCAATATGGCCGCAGGCTCCGTAGGCGACCAAGTGACGATCCCCTGTATCTTCGTAGGCCGCGCTATTGGCGAAACCATCGACGCCGCTCTGGCCCAAGGCAAAACGGTCGAAACCTGCTTCGTCACGCCGCGCATGTACGACGCCTTTGGCGCTTTCTCATACATCACCCCTGTGTCGCAGGTCATCCCGATGGATGGCGTGGGCGCCCGCTTCCTCAACCGCAGCGACTTCCCCATGACCGACGTAGAAATCAAAGTCGATCTGTTGGATAGCGATGGCAATCTGCTCAGCAGCGCCACAGGTACGATCCCCACGGCAGAACCGGCTACGCCTGTGTTCTCTTACGTGTCGCCGATTACGCCGCCTGCCCAGAAAGGCGTTTATACGCTGGTATATAGCAACAACAAATACACAGAGCCGCGCGACACGATCCGCCGCAAATTTGAAATCGGCGACTTTACATTTGCCGGCGATAACCCCAACCGCGCCATTGTCGGCGGCATTTGGGTGTCAGATGACGACTTCGCAAGCGACTTTATCGTTCAATCCGGCGCGCTCTACTTTACCGGCGAGAATGGCGGCAAGGCTAAATTCATAACCTTCGGTCTCAACAATGGCGATGCGCTCTTTACCGGCGACCCAAGCGCTGACCAGGTTCTGGTGTTCCTCTACGACGCCGATGCAGACAACAACGACGAAGTGGACTACAACGGATCCTTCGACGACCTGATTCCTGTTGCAACAGGCATCTATACGCTCACCGGCAACGAAGTGAACGACAAACTGATCGATGTGGAACTGGAAGACCTGCTCTCCGGAGATCCGCTGGTTGATCTGAAACCTAACCACGTTTATTACGCTTCGTTCTACTACAGCGGTCTGGAAGCCGGCGTGGGTATCTGCCCGCGCTTCAGCGCCAGCAGCCGCGAGTTGTACCTCAACTTCCCGACCACTCCGCTGCGCATCGCTGGCGGCAATTTTACAGGTTGGGCTACGGCTACTTACGTACAGCGCCTCCAACTCGATGGCTACAGCAGCACAACAAAGCCGGCCAACAAGCTGGATGTATCCAAGTTCAACATCACGCCTAATCCGGCCAGCGACTTCGTCAACGTCAACATCAACCTCGCCGCTAACAACAGCAAGGTTGAAGTAACGCTGCGCGATGTGATGGGCCGTCCGGTAGAGATGCAAAATCTGAGCAATTTCCGCGAGGGCCGCGTGCAGTTCAACGCCAGCCGCCTGCCCTCAGGATACTACTTCGTGAGCATCTTCACCTCTGATGAAGGCGTAAACATTACGCCGGTGGTCATCGGCCGCTAAATCTCAGACGCGCGCCAAGACCAGCGACGGGCTGACGCCAGCCGATCCGATAAAACCGCAAAGCCGGGGCAACGCAAGCGTTGTTCCGGCTTTGTCTTTTGTCAGCCAACGAGGAATATTTACGGGCACAGCCCCCGACGATTTTGACCGCTTTTCCAATTATGCGCTACGGGGAAACCGCGCGTAACACCGGCTCCGGCCCACGCCGTGCGGGGCGTATGCCCAAGCCGGAGTAGCGCCATGCGAAATCTCCGCCCGGTAAAAAGTTGAATGGGATCGACAGGCATATTGCCAGCATAGGAAACGCCACAATCTTGCATTTCGTTGATGTGACACAGCTCGGCGTCAAACGCAAAATCGAACTGGTAAGCGGTCGCAGCAACCCGACTTAAGCTCTACAAGAACTGAATAAATGCCCGCTTCACTTTCGAGTGGGGAACCCTGAACTTAGAAACGATACGCTTCTTCTAAAAATCACAAGTTTAGGCGTCATTCGTTGAGTAAACGAAACCCCAAACTCAAAGCGTCGGACACACCGTGCGCACGCGGCGGTATTCAGGAGCAAAGTAAGATAGCGACACCTCGAAAGCGCCGCGCGAATTGTTGACGCGGGTCAATGGAGAAACTGTCACGTCGTAGCTTAAACCCAGCGTGAAGCGGTTGAATTCGAACATGATCGTGAATATCAGCGCATCGATCAACATGCCCCGATCGAGTTTGTTGGCAGCTCTTGCCCACACCCCGGCACGAAATCCCAATTCGTTGTGATCGTTGTTGCTGTAACGCACGTTCATACCTGCGTTGATCTGCATAGCGGGTCCCTGGCTCATCCACAAGGCGGCAGGCATCAGTCCGAAATTGTCGGTGACGGGTAAAAATCCGCCAGCCATTCCTGACCATTTTTGATAAAGGCGCTGCGTGGCATCGTCCGCCAGCGAGATGATCGGCTTGTTGATGTGATGCAAAGCGCCGCCGGCATAGAAATACCCGTCGTTGGGCAAGATAACGTACCAGAGCAGCCCTGCATTGAAGTCGGCGTGTATGCGGGTATTGGCGCCGAGATTGGATTCGCCCGGGTCGGCGTTGAAGTCGGGGCGTTCGGCGGCTGTGTCAAATTGCCGCGAAAACCAGAGCCTGCCCCAATCGATCGAGTTCTGGCCTGCGCCGAGTTGGGCGCCCGCAGACAAGTAGTGCGAGGCCTTGTACCGACCTCCGGACAGCCGCTTGAGAAAGGCGCCGCCGATCCACGCTTTGTTTTGCTGGAAGCGGGCAGTACCGGCCTCGTCGTGCAGGGCGCCCAGACCTATCGAAGCGTAGTCGTCCCGGCCCACGTTGAACCGCCCGTCGGCCGAGGCCGAAAAGGTCCGAAACGGCGCCGGCGAAAGGATGCTGCTCCACTGGTCGCGGTAGTTAATGTTGGCGCGCCAGCGCCCGTTGAACACCCCGGTAAGCGCCGGATTGAGCGTCCATGGCGCGGCATAGTATTGCGAAAAATGCGGATCTTGAGCAAGCGTGGGGCGTGGGCCGACGGCGCAGAGCAAAAGAAGCAAGGGGATGGAGAACAAACCGGTTTTCAAGCGCATGGCAATTGATTTTTTTTCAAGAAAGGAACAAACAAACGCAAAGGCGCCACAGACGCTGCTTTGGGCGCGCAAGGTAACGCTTTTTTTTCAAACAGTTCAGCGAATCAGGGTAGTTTCGCCTTTGTATATTTCGACAAAACCGTCTATGTATTCCACTTCGACCAACCACACATACACGTCTGGCGCGGCGTCCTCGCCGTTGAAACGCCCGTCCCATCCGTGTTGAGGGTCGTTGATCTGCAGGTTGCGATCCTCAAATACCAGCGCGCCCCAGCGGTTAAAAACCTGAAACAGGCGGATCATCCGCACATTTTGGCTTCTGCCCAATACGCCCAACAGGTCGTTGGCGCCGTCGCCATTGGGCGTAAATCCCGAGGGCACATAAATCGCGCGTTTTTTATCGACCCATACGCGGGTTTGAACCCGCGCCGTGCAGCCATTTTCATCGCGCACCGTGAGGGTGTAGGCGGTGGTCGTGATGGGGCTGACGCGTATCTCGCTGCACTCAGGCGGATCATTGCAGCGCAGTGAGTCGCCTGCATAGGCGCTCTGCCACTCAAAAGTAGGTTCGCCGATGGTATTGAACCACTGGGGGCTGAGTAAGAGGCTGTCGCCCAGCGAAATACGGTACTCCTCTGGCAGTTCGAGCACGATGGGCAAGGGCTGAGGAAGAGAGACCGTCGTAGAAAATCTACACCCAAGCGCATCCGCAATGCGCAAAGTATAATTGCCGCCGCGAAGGCCGATAAATTTGGACGATCCGACAAAGGGGCCGTCGTCTATGGCGAATCGGTAAGGCGGCGTGGCGCCGCTCAGGGTTACGCTAATAGCGCCGCCGGGGTCGCCGTAGCAACGTGGCTGCGTGAGCGCGATCTGAATATCAGGAGCGTCGGGCTGCGTAATTTGTCGCGTAGCCTCGGCAACGCAACCCTTGGCGTCCGTCACAACAACAGTGTAATTTCCTGCCCTGATATTGGACAAAACGTTCGTCGTCGCTCCGGTATTCCACGCGAAGGTGTAAGGAGGAGAGCCGCCTATGGGCGTAACGGCAATACGGCCGCTCGAATCGCCATGACAAACAATTGAGCTAACCTCCATATCCAAAGTCATGGGCGCCGCTTCGGCGATCTCGATGCTTGCGTTACCGGTACAGCCCTTATTATCGGTAAGCGTGACCGTGTAGATGCCCTCGCTCAGATTGTTGATCTGGGAGGAGGTGTGGCCGTTGCTCCAAAGGTAACCAAGCAAGGGCAACGCGGCGTTTTGGATAAAGTTGACGCCGGCAATTCCATCGTTGGCGCCAAAACAAGAAACGTCTTTTTTTTCCAGCCCAATCAATATCGGCGGCGGATCGGTCAGCGTCACGGAATCGACACCTGTACAGCCCTGCGCATCGCTCACCGTTACGAAATACTTTACGCCGCCCGACAAGCCGCCGATAGACTCCTGATTGGGGGCGCCGGGCACGCTCCACGCATAGTTGTAGTTGCTCAGCACTCCGCCGCCCAAGCCGCCCTTTACTTTGTTGACCGCCGCCACGCCGCTCGCCTGGCCAGCGCATACGGGCGGCACGAATGCAACATTGACTGTCACCGTATCCAACTGTGTAATACTGGCGCTGGCGGCAGCCGTGCAGCCCTGCACATCGCTTGCCGTGACCGTGTAAATCCCCTGAAACAAATTGACCGCGGCAGGGCCTTCCTGGCCGTCGCTCCACAGGTATTGGTAGGGGCCTCCTGCGCCACCGGCGGCCAGCGCTTCAAGCTGCCCATTGCTTTCGTTGGCGCAAGGACGACGAAGCGATGCTATGACCACGTTCACGGCGCTTGACGGCTCCGTCACGACGACTGCCGCCGATTGTGAGGGGCAGTTGTTCGCATCGGTTATAGCTGCCAGATATACGCCGGCGGACAGTTCGCTGATGGTATCTGTCTGCGGAACGCCGTTCCAAATATAGACATAAGGAGGCGTCCCGCCGTTCACAATGGCCCAGGCCTGGCCGTTGGCGCCGCCAAAGCAAGATACAGGCGCAGAGCCGACGCTCAGGCTGAGGGGGAGCGGTTGTGTGGCCTCAGCCTGTCGGGATACGGAACAGCCGTTAGCGTCACGTACGGTCACGGTGTATGCGCCGGGCGTAAGGCCCTGCGCTGTGGGACCGGTCTGTTGATTAGGATCGTTCCATTGGTAGCTCAAGGCGCCGACGCCGCCTTGCGCATACACGGTAAGTTGGGCGTTATTTTGCCCAAAGCACAATGCCGCTTGAGCGGCTATGCTGTCGATGATCAGAGCCGGCGGGCAATTCAAAAACGCAGACGCTTCGACTTGACAGCCGTTAGCGTCGCTCACGATGACAGTAGCCGTACCGCAGGCAAGGCCCGTCGCCACGGGCGTGGTCGCCCCCGAACTCCAGAGATATTGATAGGCGCCCGTCCCACCGGTTGCCACTGCCTGCGCTTGTCCGTTCTGACTGTCAAAGCAATCAGGCGGCATGGCGTTGATCGCAACTTGTATCGCCGCCGCCGCCGGCACGTCGAAGAAAGCCGATGCCGTGCAAAGCGCCGCATCGGTCACCGTGACGCCGTACAAGCCTGCGCACAAACCGCTTGCCTGAGCGCCGTTGGCATTGACGCCCATATCCCATGCGTACTGGTAAGAGCCGCTTCCCCCCGTTGCTTGCGCCTCAAGCGCCGCATCGCAAGCTCCGGCGCAGGTGACGCCTGTTGCGAGCGTCAAAGACGCCTGCAAAGGGGGGGGCGCTCCAATCACAACCTGAAAAATAGCGCTACACAGCGATGCATCGGTCACTGAGACCTCATACACTCCTGGCGCTGCGGTCAGTACAGGCCCTGTTTGCTGGTTACTCCACAGATATTCATAGGGTTGTACGCCGCCGGACACAAATACTCGTGCCGTGCCATCGGCGCTATTGGCGCAGGTTGCCGACGTAATCCTCGTACTGTCGAGTAAAATGGCGACGCTCTGACCTACAATACCCGAGGCCGCTACCTCGCACCCGTTTTGGTCGCGCACAGTCACGGATATGGGACCGGCAGACAGCCCCTGCGCATTCGGACCAGTCTGTCCGTCAATCCAGACAAACGTATATCCCGGCGTGCCGCCTGATGCCGCTACGCTTGCTGAACCTGTAGCGCCCCCAAAGCAATTGCTTGGCTGGGTAGCGACAGAAGCCATTATCGGCGACGGCTCGTCGATGGTAACGGTCGCCGTCGCCGTACAAGCGTTGGCGTCGCTGATGGTCGCGCGGTAGCATCCTGCCGGAAGATTTGATTGCATAGCGCCGTTGAGGACAGGACCTCCCGCACAATTTTGCCAGGTCGCCATCAGGGCGCCTGAGCCTCCGGAGGCAGTTGCCTGTACGATGCCATTGGCTACGCCCGCACAGGTGGCATCGACAGCCGAAGCGGCGACCTGAATAGGGGGCGGCTCGCCAATATTGAATACTACTGTATCGCGACAACCGTTGGCGTCAATAGCGACTACAAAATGTGGCCCGGCGGTAAAGAATTGAGAAAAATTGCCGCTGGGAGAAGCCGGAAACATGCCATCTGGCAAAAAAATGACCGGGTCGGCTCCGCTGACTACATCAATGAATGCCGATCCGCTGGCAGAGCCGTGGCATAGCGCATCTTGTACCCCGCTCAACTGAACTTGCAAACCGCAAGACTGTTGCGGAAACACATAGATCCCCTCGCTCACCTCCTGCGCGCATGCATTGCCTTGCTCATACCCCCGCACCCATATCCGGGCCGTATCGCCATCGGCGTATCCGCCGACCATATAACTCAAGCCGGGGCCGTTGAAACTCCAGAATGCGCCATCCGTGCTAACCTCGTAATAAGCGGCTCCCGGCGTAGGGTCCCACACCCAGTTGATCCCGCCAGCTCCGTCAGGATAAGGCGTGAGGTTGTTGGGAGCGGCCAAGGTTTGCCAGGCGATCACATTAAATGTATCCTTTAATTGACAACCAAACGCATTTGTCGCTACGACCCAGTATTGATCGCTTTGGGTGGCTTGCAGTTTGGGCGCATTGCAAGTGTAACAAGACAATCCCGGCTTGAGGGACCAACTGTGGTAGTAACCGGTGTTGGCGCGGAAAGTCAGCGACCAGTTTTTCAGCAGACCGGTATAGTTTTCGCCGGAGGCGTCGGAGATCTCTAAGCGCCAAGGCCCATTGATGAAAGCATAGTTGAGCGCATTCCAAGGCCCCTGGGGCGCGTAGTCGCCCGAAAACGGCGGCGAGGCGCCCGAGATAGGCTGCATGGCGTCGGGGCGAAAACAGGTTTGCAGGTAATTGGCGCCGGCGCCGCCGTTCTGATTAGACAGCAGCAACGCCTTGCCGTCGGGCGACAACAGGCGCAGGCGCAGGGCGTGGGTATGCGGCGTCTCCAAAGAGACGCAAACGGCCTCAATTTGGTCAAGCGGCGCGCTGAGCCAGTTGTAACCTATATGACCCACAATGATTTCGGAAAAAAAAGGCGAGGACGTCGGGTGCGCGCGCGCAAGGAAAGGCGTAGGGTTGGGGGCCGCAAAACTCAATAAATCCGGAAGAGGATCGGCCGGATCGTAAGGTCCAATCAGGCGCTCTTCGCCCACGCACATGTCCAGATCGGGAAGATTAGGGAATTGATTGGGGCATGCGATACACTCAGGGTGAGTAGGGGGCAAAGCCTGCATTTGCAAAGCCGTATCCCAACGACAACCAAACGCATCCTGCACTTCAAAGCGAAAGACTTGCGGCCCGGCCTGCTGGGCTATGGCCTCGATCTCCGTAATTTGATGACTCACGATAGAGACATGCGACTGCCACTCGCCTGAAACCAACGCCGGCTCAAAACGCTCTTCGGGAGGAAATAGGCCCGCCTCAAACTTAATACCCCACGAAAACAAAAATCCGTTGTCTAAGGGCCAGTAGTCCGTGACCGTCAAGGTCCACAGACCGTTGAGCGGACAACCCGTCAACTGCGTGTAAGGCTGAAAGGGCGCATAAACTCCCGCCGGCAAGACGCCGCCGGAGGGCAAAAACATATTGGCGTAGTCAATCCAGTTAGGATTTGAGGCGGTAGCGGCCCAGACGTAATCAAAACCCTTGCCGGGAATGGGGTTGAAACTATCATTTTCGTTCGGAATGCCCAGCGCAATTTTGGATCCGACCTGTCCGGCAAACTGATGCAGCACGACCGACTTGCCGCTCGGACAACTCAGGCGAATCTCCAGATCTCTGGCCCACGAATGCTCCATATTGACTCGGACTTCGCTGAGCATCAGCGCGTTGTCTAAAGTCTGACCCGGCGCAAAAGCATTGACGGCCAGGGTCGATTGATAGGGCGCCCCGATACCGTCGGGGATGGCCAAGGAATCAGAGCGAAATCCGCCTAATGTGAATTTTTCAGACTTGCTTCGGGCAGTTACATGCGCTTCAGACGACGGACTTATGGCCCCTTTCAGTCGGATGGTATCGCCAACGCATACAGTTGTCGGCGCAACAAGCGGACTTTCGAACAGCGGCCGCGGCGCCACCCGCACGCGCAATACGGCCGGCGCCGCACTTACGCAACCCATTGCATCGCGGATGACCAAATGCGCGTAATAGGCGCCAGAGCGTTGATAAGCGTGCGTTACCTCTTGCCCAAGACCCACGCCCCCATCTCCAAAAATCCATTCAAATTGCGAGGTCTGATTCGATTGAACATACCCCATACCATTTTGAGGATATGCGCCCTGCCCCATAAACACAACCTGATCGCCAGGACAAATATCTATCCAACCCGTATCGACAGGCGAGGGCGAAGGAAGCGTTTGCGCAATGGATGCCACAATAGACTGACATACCACATGACAGGAAATATCGGCTATCCACCCTGCTCCGGGCGGATTGTTGTTAGATCGAAAGACTACGGTCAAACAACCGCTCGGGTTGGCGTCGGTAGCTTGCACTAAAAAAGGCTGCGAAGGTCCGTAATCCGCTACGCAAGCCAATTTGGGCCAGGTCGCGTCAGGGCCGTCGTACACGCACAACTCGTGCGTAGGGTGGATATCTACACTCTTGAAATGCAGACGAACCCGAGACAATCCCGGAACGTCCGAACAAAAAGTCTTTGTAAACGTCTCCTGCGTTGAATATGGACCTGCCGACCCACCGCTATCAGTAAACGTCCCCATACATGCGTTGACGCTTTGGTTGTTCATCAGATATACCTGAGCAACCATAGCCGGAGTGCGGAATAGCCACAAAACCAAAAGCAAGCAAGCTGACTTCTGCCAACCTTTCATAAAAACATGTTCGTGGGATGGATTAAAAAAAAACATGCAACCAAAATCGAGAAACGCCCGACGCCGGCTCCATGACAATTTGTGTCGCCGTGACACGCAGCCACGTACGCTCAACTCAAAGCGGAAGCGTAATGCCGGACATTGGGCCAGACAAAATCGCTACCGTTTCAAGGGCAAATATACATGCAAAAAATCTAAAAGCAATCAATTTCCTTTCTGCGGACGCGATCCGGACTGCAATTGTCCGCCCTGAGGGGCCGTCAGGCTACCCGAGCCGCTTGCAGGAGGGGCCGTCAACGAACCGGGGCCTGATGCGGCTCCGGAAGCGCGCGGGGCCGGCGCCCCTGGCGCAGGCGCGCTACCCGAACCCGGCATAGCAGACCCCGTTCCGGCTGCCGCGCCCGGGTCGCTTGTCTGGTTCTGAACATCTCGCGGCGCCTGGCGCAGGGCTTCTTCAGCCTCAGCGGCGCGCGCACTCAATCTTTCCAGAACGATCGCCCCCACGCTGTCGGTACGTTGGATGGCTCTTTCGACGCGTTCGCCGAATATGCTTAGCTCCGCATGTCTCGCCTCCGCCTCTTCTTTTGACATTCTGCCCGCCTTGTACTCTGCGTTGATTCGGTCTAATTCGGCCATTACCTTCTGGTATTCTTTGGCAATAGCCTCATACCGATCGGCCACCTGACGCGCGCGCTGGGCCGCTTCCATACTCTCTACATCCAAACCGCTTTGCGACCCTACAAACTGCTCTACGACTTTTAACTTGGTTTGGATCTCGGAAGAAAAACTCTGGGCTTTGGCGCTCATTTCTTGAGCAGGGGCCTCTAATTTTTGCTTTTCCTCTTCAATCTGCTGGACAAGCGCCTGATCTGCTTTGTTGCCGCACGAAAGCGCGAGCCATACGAAAGCGAAAAAAAATGTGGTGTTTACGATACGCATTTTCGAAAAAATTTAGTCAAAATGATATGGTTTGGCTCTCGGGAGGCCATATATTCGTTGTTTGACATGCAAAGTGGCCATGGTCATGCGGAAGCGAAATGGATCTCGCAGTTTTTTAAAGCCTTAGCGCTTTTTTCTGCATTCGGGCCGCGTTTTTTTCGCAGAACCTAGCAACCGCCGCACGATGGGGCCAACGGACCAAGCTGTGCTTTCGCATCCCGCCCGTTTTTTTCTTTTGCCGAAAAAAGCCAATTCCGGACGCAGCCAGGCGCAATTTCCTCAATCGGCGGCTCGATTTTTTGAACAAAAAAAAGAACTTAGGCAGGCCGAAGACGT
Source organism: Saprospiraceae bacterium (assembly GCA_046296435.1). Lineage (GTDB taxonomy): Bacteria > Bacteroidota > Bacteroidia > Chitinophagales > Saprospiraceae > M3007. Next base: position 35,119 of record JBKBLI010000009.1, read on the forward strand.
TCAACTTTTGCAAAAAAATTGAGCGCAGTCGACTTTTTTCAAAAAAAACTACATCGCAAAGGTATTTCTACGCAACCAACAAGACGCGCATATTTTTACAATTGTCGCCTGAGTCGAATTTTTGCCCTACTTTTGCCAGCGCAAATGCAGTTTCCTTTTTTCTCAAAAAATAAGCGGCCTCAGCGGTGAATGCAGGAAAACTGATCCTCGAAAAAGAGCGCCTGCGCCTGACCATCGAACGCCTGTGCTGTCAGGTGGTTGAAGACTGGGCGGATCCGGACGAGTGGCGTATCGTTGGCATACAGCCCAGGGGCGTTCCTTTGGCCAACCGCATACACCGCCGCCTATGCGAGTTGTGCGATGGTCGTCCCATCCCTTACGGCAAGTTGGATATCACATTTTACCGCGACGACTTTCGGATGCACGATAAGCCCCTGACTGCCTACCCCAACGAAATGGACTTTTTGGTAGCCGACAAAAAGGTGCTGTTCGTGGACGATGTGCTCTACACCGGACGCACCATACAGGCCGCGCTGGCCGCGCTCCAACACTACGGCCGCCCCAAGGCGGTAGAACTGCTGGTGCTGGTGGACAGGCGCTTCAACCGTCACCTGCCCATACAGCCCGATTTTACGGGTATTGCCGTGGACGCCCTCGACGATGCCTACGTCAAGGTCAAATGGGAGGAAACGCACGGAGAAGATAGCGTGATTCTTTACGAGGCCAAACACAAAGAAGCATGAACAAACACCTCCTCGGTATCAAAGACCTGCAAGAAGAAGACATTCAATTGATCTTCGAAACAGCGGACAACTTCAAAGAGGTGATCAACCGCCCGATCAAAAAGGTGCCCAGTCTTCGGGATATTACAGTAGCCAATCTTTTTTTTGAAAATAGCACCCGCACACGTATTTCGTTCGAGTTGGCCGAGCGCCGTCTGAGCGCCGATGTGGTCAACTTCGCAGCTTCAGGCTCAAGCGTAAGCAAGGGCGAAACCCTGCTTGACACGGTCAACAACATCTTGGCCATGAAGGTCGATATGGTCGTGATGCGCCACCCCGCTCCGGGCGCTTGCGTTTATTTGGCTGAGCGTATCGACGCCAATATCATCAACGCCGGCGACGGCTCGCATGAGCACCCTACGCAGGCGTTACTCGACGCTTATTCGCTGCGCGAGCGCATGGGAGACCTGCGGGGCAAAAACATAGCTATCATCGGCGATATCATGCACGGACGCGTCGCTCTGAGCAATGTGCTGTGCCTCCAAAAGCTGGGGGCCAAGGTACGGGTATGCGGCCCGCCTACGCTCATCCCCAAGCACTATGCAGCCTTGGGCGTAGAGGTGAGCTATGACCTACGCGACACCCTGCGTTGGTGCGACGCCGTCAATGTGCTGCGCATACAATTGGAACGTCAGAATATTCGTTTAATTCCCAGCTTGAGAGAATATCATCTCTACTATGGGATCGACGGAGACTTGTTGCGAGAGCTTGATCGGCCCATCGTGCTGTTGCACCCCGGGCCGATCAATCGCGGCGTGGAACTCAGCAGCGACGCCGCCGACGGCCCGCACAACATCATCCTCCAACAGGTTGAGAACGGGGTGGCTATACGCATGGCTGTCCTGTATCTGTTGGCGCAAAAACGCGGCGCCTGAAGCGGCATGCCGCGGAGCGGTGTAAAGAAAACACGCGCATTGGCAAGCGTCCGGGTCAGTAGGCGGGCAAGAGCCGCGGGCAGGCCCATGGTCACATGTTTTGCTCTCCGGCATCTGTAATAAAGGCCGGGAAAGCGTCTGGACGGGTTTCCTGTCGGAGCCATGGCGACTTGACATCATGACGAACATTAGCGTTCATTCACTTTTTTCAAAAAAAAATACATGCGCAAACACCTGATCGCCCCATCGATGTTGGCCGCCGATTTCAGTCGTCTGGCCGCCGAAATTGAGATGGTCAACCAGAGCGAGGCCGACTGGTTCCACCTCGATGTGATGGATGGGCGTTTTGTTCCTAACATTACTTTCGGCCAGTTCGTCATCGAAGCCATGGCCCGACACACGCGCAAGCCGCTGGACGTCCACCTGATGATTGTAGAGCCGGAGCGCTACGTAGAGTCGTTTCGAAAAGCGGGGGCCGATGTGATTACGGTGCACTACGAAGCCTGTCCCAACCTGCACCGCACCATCTATCAGATCAAAGAGTTCGGGGCAAAGGCGGGTGTGGCCATCAATCCGCATACGCCCGTCGAGGCCCTTTGCGAGGTGATTGAGGATGTAGATTTGGTATGCGTCATGGGCGTGAACCCCGGATTCGGAGGACAGAAGTTTATCTACCGCACGCTGGATAAAACCCGACGGCTACGCGACCTCATCGACGAGCGCAACGCCGCGGCTCTGATCGAAATAGACGGCGGCGTGGGCCTGCAAAATGCCGAACGCCTTCTTCAAGCCGGCGCCGACGTGTTGGTAGCGGGCAGCAGCGTGTTCGGGGCCTCAGACCCTACGGCGGCCATTGCGCAACTCAAGGCGTTCCACAGCGTATTTGATATTTGAGGGCATGAAGCAGATTGATCGCCTTTTGCTGGGCAGTTTTCTGGGGCCCTTTGCGATATCGTTTGGCATTGCGCTGTTTGTGTTGGTGATGCAATTCCTGTGGGTCTATATCGACGACATCGCCGGCAAGGGGATCAGCATTTTTCTTTTGGCGGAGTTGATCGGTTATTTGTCTGTTTCGACCTTTCCGATGGCGCTGCCCATAGCGGTGTTGCTCTCCTCGGTCATGGTAACCGGCAATCTGGCCGAGCGCTATGAGCTTTCGAGCTTCAAATCGGCGGGCGTTTCGCTGCTGCGCATCATGAGAAGTTTGGTCATCGCTTCGGCGATGATTGCCATTTTTTCGTATGTCTGTTCGGACTTTCTGATTCCCAAGGCCAACCTCCAATTCAAGTCCCGCTTGTACGACATCCGCAAACAGAAACCCGCGCTGGCCGTCGAACCCGGTATCTTCAACGAGGATTTCAGGCAGTTTGTGATGCGCGTCGGACGCAAAGACCGAAAGGGCGACGGCATCAGCGAGATATTGATCGAAGACAACTCGCAGATCGGCAACGTCCGCTTCAATCAAATCCTTGCGGACAGCGGTCGCATGTTCACTGCCCGCGACAAGCGATACTTTGTGATGGAACTATACAACGGCATGCAGTACCAGGAACCCGCCAGCGGGGCATCCGGCAATGCTTCGAGCCGCTATCCTTTTGTGCGCACCAAATTCAAAACCTGGACAAAGGTCTGGGACCTGGGCGAATTCGAGATGAACCGCACGGACGAAGAGCGATTCAAAGGACAGCGGGTAACCCTTTCTATGGCCCAATTGCGGGACTACATGGACTCTTTGGGGCGCGACATATCGACCACCAAGCAGGCCCTGGCCGACGATCTGCTGACCAATGTGCGCAAAAAGCCCCAGCCGCCGCCCGCTTCTGAATTGCGCCTTCAGGATTCGCTGCGGCGCGCGCTTGTTGAAAAAGTTCGGCGCTCGCAGCAAGCGCCGGCGAACGCCGATCTCGGGCTTCCCCACGCGCCCCAAGGCCCGGATCTGCCACGGCAACGCGCACCCTACATCGACGCCGGCTCTGAGGACTTTTTAGGCAGTTTTCAGGCGGAGTATCACGCTGCGCTGCGTCGCGAAGCATCCAACCGCCTGCGCACAGCGCTCATCAGCTTGGAGACGCGCGCCTCGCAGGCTGAATCCCGCCGATTAGACTATGTCAAGACGGGATACGAGTTGTACTCCAAGTATAGCTTTGCGCTGGTCTGTGTGATATTCATGTTCATAGGCGCGCCGATGGGCGCTTTGATTCGCAAGGGTGGATTTGGATACCCGATCTTGGTGTCCATCATATTTTTCGTGACCTTCGTGATGCTGGCCATCACCTGCAAGAAATTGGCCGAACTCTACATCCTCCCGCCTTTTTGGGCGGCCATGACGCCCTGCCTGGCACTGTTGCCAATCAGCGCTTTGGTAACCTTCAAGGCCATGAACGACTCCAACTTGTTCAGCACCGAACGCATCGATGCGCTGCTGACCCGGCTCAGACAATGGCTGGAGCGCAAGTTCAAACTACATTCCACCCATACAGATACGCTTGACTGATGCGACTCGACCGCTCTTTCCTCCCATTCGCAACCCCGGTGCTGTTTTACTTTTTGTGCGGCGCGGCGCTGCTGCTCATGCTGCCTTACGGCGCCGAGATATTGTACTTCAACACCTGGCGGACGCCGGCGGCGGCGGCGGTTTTCGCCGCTTTGACCAGGTTGGGCGAAGCCTGGGCCTATGCGGCGGCGGCTGTAGCGCTGCTGTGGCTCAGACGATACAAACAGGCGGCCTACGTCGTGACGACCGGTCTGTTGGTCCTGCCGT
>JBKBLI010000009.1:39635-51755 GCA_046296435.1 Saprospiraceae bacterium
TGGCTTTTGGGCTGAAGGATTGGTTTGCCGTTCCGCGCCCGGTGACGTATTTCGAAATGATCGGGCAATCCGATTTGTTGGTCAAGCCGCCGGGCGTGCAGGTTTATGCGGGGATGACCAGCTTTCCGTCGGGGCACACGTTTGCTGCATTTGGGCTTTATACCGCGCTCGCGCTCATCACTCCTCGCCCCTATCGCCGCCTGGGCGCGCTGTGGGCCATGTTGGCCATTGCGGTGGCTCTGACCCGGATTTTTCTGGCCCACCACTTTGTCGCTGACGTACTTTTCGGGGCGGTGCTGGGCATTTCGTTGGCCTACGGCCTATGGCTGTTGTTCAGACGCTATTTTTGACTATGAAAAAATTCTTTTTTTACGCCCTGGTTTTGGCGCTAACGGCGCATTGCACCCCGCGACGCGCCCCCGCGCCCCCGCGCCCCGGGCCCTCGCGCCCGCTCCCGGGACGTCCCTTGCCCAGCGACACTATACGCTGGACCAAACCCACAGGCGAAAAACCGCCCATAGGCGAACCGGGCAGCGGCAAGCCCGGAGCGCCCACAGGCAGCGGCGCCACCTTTCAGATCGGACTCCTTTTGCCTTTTGGGAGTATCGACCCCGGCGAGGTGGCTTCGCGCAACATTCCGGCTTTACAATTTTACGCCGGAGCGCGGTTGGCACTGGAAAAAATTGTCGCCGAGGGCCGTATCAATATTGTAGCCGACGTTTGGGATACGGGCCTCACGGACGAGTCTTTCAATCGCCTGCTGGCCAATCCGCGCGTCGGCAGAGCGCAAGCTTATATCGGACCGTTCAGACCCTCGCAGGTGCGCGCTTTGGCCGAAATCACCCGCGCCAAGCGTCAGATCATCGTGTCGCCCGAAGTCTCCACGCCAGATCTGACACGCAACGATCCGGACTTCATCCAGATGACGCCCACCTTGAAAGCGTACTGCGAGGCGGTCGCCCTGCACGCGTTGCAGACCCACTCTCCCGACCAAATTGTATTGGTCCACAAAAGCAAGGAATCCGAGCGCGCCGAGTATTGCCAACAAGCGGCCCGACAAAAAACCGGAGGCCGCAGCCTACGCACGCTGTCTGTACCCGACAACGCGGCCAACTTTGAAAAAGTAGATCTCAGGTCTGCCCTGAGTCCGGGCAAAAGCACGGCATTTATCGTACCTGCCTGGTCGCAGGACTACGTAGCGTCCTTTTTGGCCAAATTAACGGCCGTCAAAGGCGGCAGCCAGGTCGTGGTGTACGGTATGCCCCAGTGGCGCCAATTTGAGCAAATCGAGGATGACTACTTTCGCAATCTGCAAGTGCGCCTGCCTATAGCCGCAGCCATTCGGTACGAGGATGCGCAGACGAGGGATTTTCAGAAAAGATTTTTTGAGACCTACGGAACCATTCCCGACGACGACGCGTTTAACGGCTACGATTCAGCGTTGTTCCTTGGCGAAATGCTCCGCAAGCACGGACTGGGCTTCACCGAAAAACTCGCAACCGAAAGTTTTAAGGGGCTGCGCGGCACATACTGCTTCAGACCGGTTGGCATGGGCCCAGATCGAGCCGGCAAGGCAGATTATTGGGAAAACATCCAGGTGCAGGTCCTGCGCTTCGGTCCCAAAGGCTGGGAGTAGCCTGCCAATTTGCGCAAGGGCCAAATGCGGCGACGCGACCGGCGCGGATGTGCGGTTGAGGGTCTGCCCGATACATAACGTCTGATTTTTCACCCGATCTATACAAATAAAGCTCGCATGCAGCACAAACTTGAGGCTTTTGGCCGACTCCTGCGCATCATGGACGAATTGCGCGAACAATGCCCCTGGGACCGTAAGCAAACCATGGAGTCGCTTCGCAACCTGACCATCGAAGAAACCTACGAATTGGCCGACGCCATCCTGTCGGGCGACATGAAGGACATCCGGGAGGAAATCGGCGACCTCCTGCTGCATATGGTCTTCTACGCCCGCATCGCCTCTGAACAGGGCGCTTTCGATATCGCCGACGCCATTCACGCCGTATGCGACAAGCTGGTGGCCCGCCACCCGCACATATACGGCGACGTACAGGTGCGCGATGCAGAGGATGTGAAAAAAAACTGGGAACAACTCAAGCTCCAAGAAGGCAAAAAATCGCTGCTTGCCGGCGTGCCCAACAGCCTGCCTGCAATCGTGAAGAGTTACCGCATGCAGGAAAAAACGGCCCAAGTGGGCTTCGACTGGAGCGTCACGGAAGATGCCTGGGCCAAAGTGGAAGAAGAATTGGCCGAACTGCAAGATAATATCCGCAACAACGCGCCAAAGGATATGATTGAGGACGAGTTTGGCGACGTGCTTTTTGCGTTGGTCAACTATTCCCGATTTGTCGGGATCGACCCCGAAACTGCCCTTGAACGCAGCAATCGCAAATTCAAATCCCGCTTTGAATATATAGAAAGCCAGGCGCCGCGTCCGCTGCGAGACATGAGCCTTGAGGAAATGGACGCGCTGTGGAATGAAGCCAAGCGCAAAGAGCGCGGGGAAATCGCTTAGCGCGGCATGATTTTTTGCGGCGCAGGGGAAGACGCGCCCACACGGATTTTGCCCAAACAGCAGTTGCGCGTTCTGCCTTCTCTTTTGCTAAAAATACCCGCTTCTCTTTTTAGCGCCGCCCACCCAAACTTGCGGCGCCTTCGGCTCCATCACAAAAAAAAGCCGACCATTGCGGCCGGCTTTTTCTTTGAACATTATCTGCTTATGCGTATGTATCTTGGGCGGATTGGGCCTACTGTTTGACAGATTTGGCCGAACCCTGTAGGTTGATGATGGGCGATTCATCGGCTACATTGAGCATTGCGGGACCTGCTCCGCCTCCCGTAGTAATGATCGTCTTGGCGTTGGGGCTCATGGAAAGTTGCAGCCAAGCTTCAATGGCTTTATACTGAAGTACGGCGGGCGAAAGGCCCTCGTTGATTATAGCGTTGGCGTCGCTCACGCCTTGCGCCTGAATACGCTTGCGCTCGGCTTCCTGCTTCTCCTGCTGAAGGACAAACTCCATGCGTTGCGCCTGCTGCTCGGCCTCAAGCTTGTCTTCAATGGCTTTGGCAAGGCTGCGCGGAAGGATAATGCTCTTGAGCAGCACGGCTTCGATCTCGATTCCCTTGGGATCCAAAGTCTTCATCATCAAGTCGCGGATGGCCACCTCGATTTCGGCGCGATTGCCAGAGTGCATATCTTTTGCAAAATAGCGGGCCGTGACGTCGGATACCGCAGAGCGAAATACCGGTAGAATCACCGTATTTTCATAATCGGTACCGATTGTACGCAAAATATCGGGAACTGCTTTTTGGCGCAGCGCATAAAGAATGGATACATCCGAACGGATGGTCAGACCCTCGCGCGACGGAATATCGATGGTCACTTCGATATTCTCGGTCTGGGTTGAGACCTTCACTATGGTCGATGTAAAAGGATTGAAAAATTTCAATCCGCTCAGATAAGGACGGTCGGCATACTTACCGAATGTACGCTTGACACCGGCTTCGCCTTGGCGCACTACCATACAACCGCTGCCCAGCGTGGCCCACATGAAAGCAAACGAAGCGACAATTAAAAACCTGGATTTAATCATGGTTAAAACGTTTTAGCGTGGAAGTAATACTATCTTAACAGAGCGGCGACTTTTTTGTTCCAAAATCAATCCTTAATAAATTCCTAATACGCATTTTTTTTTCGCTTCGCACGGCAGATGCCAAAATTTCGGGCTGAAAAGCCATCAAAGGCCGTCATTGCGGCGAACAAACCAAACGCTGCAAACGCTACGCTTCAGTCTTTGTAAGGATCAAAAACATCCGCCGGCGCCATGGCTACGCCTATGGGTTTGAGGCGATGTACAATCTCGATGGTGTCGCCCTGCGCAGCCAATACAGCCTCCAGCGACTTGTAGCATTCAGGCGCTTCGTCGGCGGCGGCGCCTCTCAGGGCGACACCTTTTTTTTTGATAGATTTTTTGACATTGACCCAATCCACTACGCCCTTGGACAGATATTCGACCTTGCCGCTTTTCCAGCGCTTCTGTCCGGCGGCTTTGTTGCGACTCATCACACGACCTGCTCCATGCACGGTGGAGTACAGCCCCTCGCGATTGGACGGGGTATCGACCCCGCGTACCACTACCGAGGCATCGGACATGTTGGCCCCAATAAAACCATACTGCCCCGGAAATGCCGGCGTGGCGCCTTTGCGCACCACGTAATAGCGACGCCCAAAGTGCTCTTCTTCCCAAAGAAAATTATGATGATTGTGCACTTCGAACCGGGTCTGGGCGCCGAGTATTTCGAGGGTCTTAGATACGACTACGTCCCGACCGGCATAGGCGTATTCGCCTGCAAGCCGCATGGCCGCTAAGTAGTCCTGACCCAGAGCGCTATTGGCGTCGAACAAAATAGGCGGCGCATCCATGCCGCCCTCGGCGACCCGCTCCTCAAAACCCTTGCCCTTGCTCAATGCAATGAATCCGCAGGTAGTTTTGTGCCCAAATCCGCGCGAACCGAAGTGAACGCCCACCCAAAGCCAGCCGGCCTCGTCCTCAAACAAATCCACAAAGTGATTGCCCGCGCCCACCGTGCCGAGTTGCTCCATAGCGAGTCGCATCATGTTGCGTTGAGGTTTGAACGCTGCCTTGGCAATTTGGTCGAATACCGGGTGATCGATTGGCCGCGGATTGGGCCGCCCTATGCCGAAGCCAATCTGCTTGAAGATCTCATCCATCACTTTTGCGGTATCGATATCGGCGGCGAGTAGGTTGGTTTGCACGGCTTTGTTACCGCAGGCAATATCGAACCCAACCCCCGAAAGGCTAATCTTATCCCGATAGGCTACCACGCCGCCAATCGGATGTCCGTAACCAAAGTGTGCGTCGGCGGTGAGGACGGCGCGATCCTCCGGGCTGCTGAGGCAGCGGCCGATTTGACGCTTGGTCTGCTCGTCGATCAGCGCCTCGCCGTATATCTTGATTTGCGTGTCGATCTCAATAGACATTTGCCCTACAAAACAACAAAGCGCAAGCAAGAGTTCCCGTCAGGCAGCCATATCGGGCGGTAATTTGCAGCGCGGCGGCGGCTCCCTTTTTGCCGCTCCTTTTTCCCCGCCTAAAAAAACGCGGCGCGGGCATGCCGAAAGCGGCCTCGTCAATAAGCCAGCACGCGCCGGATATCCGCTTCGAGGCGTTGTATCGGGAAAAAGTGTTGCTCCAACGGGATGGCAAAGGGCACGGGCGTATCGAGGCTAGCGCTGCGCGAAACCGGAGCGTCGAGGTATTCGAAAAGATGCTCGCCGATCCAGGCTGCGATTTCGCCGCCTAAGCCGCCAAAAAGGGTATCTTCATGCAGGACCAGCGCGCGGTTACAACGGCGGACTGAATCGGCGATGGCCTCGTAGTCGAGCGGAACCAGACTGCGCAGGTCCAGAATATCGGCGTCTATGCCCAATTTTTCGGCGGCTTGCACGGCCCAACGCACGCCCAGCCCATAAGTGATGATACTGAGGGCTTCGCCGCGCCTTACCTGACGGGCCTTACCAATCGGCAGGCTGTAGTAGCCCTCCGGGGTGAGGCCGCTCTCGCTGCGATAGAGGGCCTTGTGCTCGAAAAACATGACGGGATTGGGGTCTTCGATGGCTGCGATGAGCAGCCCTTTGGCATCGGCGGGCGTACTGGGATACACGATCTTGAGGCCGGGGGTATGCGCGAACCAAGCCTCATTGGTCTGGGAATGAAAAGGCCCGGCGCCGGCGCCGCCGCCCGTCGGCATTCGGATGACCACATCGGCATTCTGGCCCCAGCGCCAGTGGAGTTTGGCCAGATTGTTAACGATCTGATTGAATCCGCAGGTCACAAAATCTGCAAATTGCATTTCGACCATGGCCTTGTAGCCTTTGAGGCTGAGACCCAAGGCAGCCCCGACAATGGCGCTCTCGCACAGCGGAGTGTTGCGTACGCGGGCCTTGCCAAATTCGTCCACAAATCCCTGGGTGATCTTGAACACGCCGCCGTATTCGGCGATGTCCTGCCCCATGAGCACCAGTCTGGGATGGCGACGCATGGATTCGCGCAAGCCCTCGCTGACGGCGTCGATGAAGCGCAATTCGCGCCCTTCGGGCGATGAAGGGGGTGTGGGCCTCGGGGCGGGGGCATAGACGTCGGCCAGTTCTTCGGCGGCGTCAGGCGCGGGGTCTGGCTCGGCAAACATGACCTCTACGGCCTGCTGAATTTCGCGTTTATAGGCCTCTCGGAACTGCCGGCTTGTTTGCTCGTCGAGCAGACCTTGAGATTGTAGCCACTGCTCGTAGTTGGCGATGGGGTCGCGCAGCGCCCAGGCGTCCATGAGTTCTTTGGGCACGTATTTGGTTCCGCTGGCTTCTTCGTGGCCGCGCATGCGAAAAGTGCGGCACTCGAGGAGTACCGGTTCAGGGTTTTGGCGCATGGCCTCGGCGAGACTGCGGATGGTGCGATATACTTCGAGGATATTGTTGCCGTCGATGCTCAGGCCCCGCATCCCATACCCTACGGCTCGGTCAATGAGGCTTTTGCAAGCGTACTGCTCGTCGGTGGTGGTGGAGAGGCCGTAGCCGTTGTTTTCGATCAGGAAGATGACCGGCAGTTTCCATACCGACGCCACATTGAGGGCCTCGTGGAACTCTCCCTGACTGGTAGCCCCCTCGCCGGTAAAGGCCAGCGACACGCGGCCTTCACCGCTGAGTTTGTGCGCCAGCGCTACGCCGGCGGCTAAACTGAGTTGGGGGCCGAGGTGGGAGATCATGCCTACGATAGCGTGCTCAAGAGCGCCAAAATGAAACGAGCGGTCGCGCCCTTTGGTGTAGCCCAAGCGCTTGCCTTGCCATTGGCAGAAGAGGCGATCCAGCGGCATTTGTCGGGCGGTGAACACGCCCAGATTGCGGTGCATGGTGAAGATCATCTCATCCGGAAGCAGGGCGCAGGCGGCGCCCACCGATATGGCTTCCTGCCCTATGCCGGAGAACCACTTGCTGATGCGGCCCTGACGCAGGAGGTTGAGCATTTTCTCTTCGATCAGGCGCGGCTTGACCAGCTCATGGTGTAACCTGAGCAGCGTCGTTTCGTCTAATCCCTGTGGGTCGAAAATCATGGTTTCGAGACCTGGCGTGGCATGCATGAATAGCGACGTATTTTGTATGTTTTCGAAAAGCGGCGCAAAGGTCGAGCTATTCCGGCAATGTCGTGAGCATTTAGCAAGTCCGACCCGATTTTTTTTCGGAACTTTGCATCCGTTTTAGCCGGCCGGCAGTCGGCATTACCCAATACTGCTCCTGCATGACAGCAATCAAACTCTCCCTGTACGCTTTGCCCATCCCTGTTGCCGCCGCTTGGCGCGACACATTCGCCGCAAGCCTGCTTGCAGGCGCGCTGCTGCTGTGCGCCGGACGCCTCTGCGCCCAACAGGAGCCGCTGCTCAGCCAATATGCGCTGAATACGCTGGCGCTCAATCCCGCCGTAGCGGGCAGCAAGGAAGTGGTATCGCTTCAATCGGCCTATCGCCGCCAATGGGTGGGGCTCGAGGGCGCCCCGAGCACGGCATGGCTCAACGCGCATACGCCCTTGGCCGACGACCGCATCGGCGTGGGTCTTACCTTGGCGATGGATCGGATCGGGCCGACGCGCATGTTTCACTTAGGCACTTCGTATGCTTATCGGATCCGGCTCAACGAGCGCGCGCGTCTGGCCGGCGGCATGCAGGTCAGCCTCGACAATTGGTATGGCCGCTGGTCGTCGCTGCTTGTTCAGCAGCAAGGCGACGGCGTTTTTGCGGAAGACCTCAACCGCTGGTTAGTCAACTTTGGAGCGGGTTTTTTGCTCCAGCACGAGCGTTATTTTGTGGGTCTCTCTTGCCCGAATCTGGCTGAGCCGCTGTATCGAACCAGCGAGTTGGCGGGCTTGGATATGCCCGCCCGTCAATATCGACACCTGTATTTGAGCGCCGGCATTGCGCTGCCGGTACAAGGCGAGGATCTGGTAGTTCGCCCGACTTTGTTGCTCCGCCGCGCCGGAGTCTTGAGCCGCGATCAAGCTTCCGGCCAATCGACAGCCTCGCCCCTGGGCGCAGAGTTGGGCTGCGCTTTGATTTTTGCCCGCTCACTTCAACTCGGCGCCGCTTATCGCGGCGGGGTGTGGGGCGCAGGGCGAGGGATAAATAGCAACGCGTTGAGCGCGCATGCCACTTTCTACTCACGCAACGGCTTACGCATGGGCCTCGCTTACGACATGCAGCTCAACCGGCTTCGCCAGGTAGCGGGAGGCTCGCTTGAGGTATCGCTTGGATATGAATTCGATACCGTGGTGCGACGGATAGCCAGCCCCCGATACTTTTAATCCGTCTGACAATATCGCAGTTTTTGCCATGAAGCAAAAAAGAATGAAAATGAGGCCATTGATCCTTGTAATGATATGGGGCATATTGCTCGTGCAGATGTGCGCGCCGCTGACCGCGCACGCGCAACTGGACCGCAGCGCCAGGGCCGCCGAAGCGATGCGGCAGTTGGACTACCCCGCCGCCGTCGAGTTGTACAAGCTGACGCTTCGCTACGACGCCAACAACGCCGAGGCTATCGCGAATATTGCCGAGTGCTACCGAAAGACCAACCAAACCAAAGAAGCGGAATATTGGTACGGAAAGGCGGTGCAACTGGCCAATCCTAAGCCCCTGCACTTCTTGTATTATGGCATCGCCTTACATCGCAATGGCAAATGCGCCGAGGCTGTCGCATGGTATGAGCGGTATGCGCGGGAGGCCCCCTCGGATAGCCGGACGCAGCGTTTGATTCAGGGCTGTGCCAAGCGAGAGGCCCTCCTAAAAAAGGGGAAGCGCATTTATCAAGTAGAAAAAACAAGCGTCAATTCTGATTACAACGAATATGCGCCGAGCCTCGGCGGAGAATCGCTGTTCTTCGCATCGGAGCGCCCAAAAGGCAAAATAACCAAGCGCGCCAACGCCTGGAACAACGCTCCCTTTGCCCAGATATATGCTGTCGGCGTTCAGGCGCGGGAGGGGCAGACGCCGACGGTCGATCCGCAGGTCCGGCGCTGGGATTTGCCCGATCAAACACAACTCCACCAAGCCGGCGTCGTGTTCTCGGCAGACGGGAGTTGGGCGTTTCTAACGCGCAGCGACCAGAGCGGCCGCAGCGAGGACGGATTGGTCCGCCTCAAGATTTACGCCGCCCGACGCCTTGCAGACGGATCTTGGGGCGCCTTGGAGGAACTGCCCTTCAACAACGCCGCGTACAGCACGGCGCACCCTGCGCCCTCACCCGATGGCAAGCGTCTGTTCTTCAGCAGCAACCGACCGGGCGGCTATGGCGGTATGGATTTGTACGTAGTCGAACAACGCGACGGCGTCTGGGGTATTCCATTCAATCTCGGTCCGGACGTCAACACCGAAGGCCATGAGATTTTTCCGTTTTTCAGTCATGGGGGCCGTTTGTATTTTGCGTCCGACGGGCACGAATGTCTGGGCGGCTTAGACATTTTGTACACCACCGCGCGCGGCGGCAGCGACTGGAACGCGCCGCTCAATCCGGGCGCGCCGCTCAATTCGGAAGCCGACGACTTTGGGATTTGCTTTGAGCCAGAGGGGCGCTGGGGCTTCTTTGCCAGCAACCGCGAAAACGGCCTTATCGACAACATATACGCCTTCAGTTGTAACGCGATACCCGTAACCGTTCGGGTGGAGAGCGAGGGCGCGCCGCTGGCTGATGCAGCCGTCACCCTCGACCTGAGCGGCGAGACTATCAACAGCGACGCGCAGGGCGCGGCGTTGTTTGATCTTTTCCCGGGCGATTGCGTCGTTTTTTGGGTAGAAAAAGAGGGTTACGAACCTATCCGCTTGCCCTATTGCGCGGCGGCGGATAGCGCCGCGCCAGTCGTGAAACTCACCCGAAAGTCCCGAATAACCGTCCAAGGTCTGGTCTTTGACATGACGGACGGTCTGCCGGCCCAGGGGGTGTCGGTCGCGCTGCTCAACGACTGCGGCCAGCCCCAAGTCACGCAGGTCAGCGCCGCCGACGGCCGATTCAGCTTCCCGCTGTCTCGAAACTGTTGTTACACGGTGCGCGCCGAAGCGCCCGGATACCTCGCCGCCGTTTCCGAAAAAATCTGCGCGCCGCGCGCCGACCTGGCCCGCACTTTCAAAGTGTGGCTCAATCTTCAGCCCTTTCGCGACGGTGAAGGTTTTTTGATCAAGCCACCCTCGCGCCCCAGCTATCGCTACAATCCTGAAAGCGAACGCTACGAACTGCCCGACGGGAAGCCTGCCAATGTAGAACTCGGGCAGGGGCTTAGTCTGCGCGACGGCATCCTGTACGACCAAGGGGAACCGGCCAATTTTCGTATGGACGCATGGGCAAAAGCCGACGACGGTCAAGGATTCGCCCTGGCGTTGTACTATGATCTGGACGCGGTCTATCCGAAAGAGGAGTCATATGGCGAATTGGAAAAACTACTACGTCTTTTGCTAAACAATCCGAAACTTGAGGTTGAAATCGCCTCTCACACCGACGCCCGGGGTAGCGCGGCATACAACGCCGAATTGTCGCAACGACGGGCGGACTACATCGCCCAATGGCTAAGGAATAAGGGGGTCAGCGAAGCGCGTATCCGCGCTCAGGGATATGGCGATTCAAGACCTGCGCGTCCTTGCGGCCCTTCATCGATTCCTTGTACCGAGGAAATGAACCGGGCCAATCGCCGTACTGAATTCAGGTTAATCGACCGGAATTGACGCTGCCGAGACTCCCCCCTTTTTTGGGGAGAAAACAACGCAAAACGCTGGATAAAAAAAATAGCCGTTAGCTAAGCGCGCGCTTTTTTGTCTAGGCCCGGTCATGCTCCCGCATTATTTGGCACGATTTTTTCAGTAGTATTTTGTGGAAAGGACAAACATTTGATTGGTTAATTGTTTTCATGGTTATGTTGTGGCCATCCCGTCGAAACGATTGGATGGCTTTTTTTGTTCGATGGGTTGCTGCCGGATATTTTTTACATGGCGTATGCCGCTACAGCCGCATCATTGTTGGGCGCCAGACCTCGGGGTTATCTCGCCTTTGATGCGCAAGATTTCGGGGCGACGCTGTTGATCGAAAAAAACCCGAATACGCTTGTTGTAGGCTCCTTCGCGTTTGCCGTCATAACTCAGGACAATCTGCCCTTGGCCGCCGGGAGGTACGGGCGCTTCGGTCCAGTCGGGCGTAGCGCACGAGCAGTCGGCGCGCGCATTCTGGAGCAGCAGGGGGCGCTCGCCGAGATTTCGATAGCGAAAGGCGCGCTTGACGATTTGTCCCTGCGGCGTAAGCCCTGCGTCGTACTCGACGCCGTCGAGCCATTCGACCACAGAAACTTTATTTTTTGACGCAACGCTATGAGATTCTTGCGCCTGCGCGCCCGCCCAAGCGCAGTGTAGAGCCAAGAGCGCGCCAATGATTTTCTGTTTCATGGCGTAAAATTAAATCCGCCGTGCGTGATAAACGTTTTTTTTGCGTTAGTAAGCCCGACGGCTATGCGATTTCGCTTTTACAAATGGCTTTTTGCGTTGGGGGCAAGTCTTGCGCCGGCGCTGCTCTGCGCGCAGACCTTGCAAGAGCGGCAGGTCAACTTCAATTGTCCGGCATGCTCGCCGTCTGAAGCGCTCTTTGCGCTGGCCCGTCAGGAGAATTTTAACCTGGCATTTAGCGATCGCCTCTTCGCGCGTTGCCCGCGACAAAACTATGAATACGCCAACATGGCGTTGGGGCAAATCCTCAAAGACATCTGCGCCTGCGCTTCCGTGACGCTGAACGTCGACGACAATGGGGTCGTGGTCCGAAAAGCCCGCGCGCGTTACGCCATTCGCGGCTATGTCATGGATGCGGAGACGGGCGAACGCCTCATTGGGGCGGCCGTGAAGCTACTGCCCGACGGGCCGACTGCGCTGAGCAATGAATTTGGATTTTTCAGCCTGATGGTCGAAGGCGACGTCGCCGAGTTGTATGCGACTTATGTAGGTTTTGTCGGCAAGCGGATCTCGTTAGAGCCGGGGCACAAAGGAGCGCTCAAAGTACGCCTGCAGTCCAACGCC
>JBKBLI010000009.1:51854-53119 GCA_046296435.1 Saprospiraceae bacterium
GTAGGTTTTGTCGGCAAGCGGATCTCGTTAGAGCCGGGGCACAAAGGAGCGCTCAAAGTACGCCTGCAGTCCAACGCCAGCCTGCCAGAGGTATTAGTGACCGATTTGACGTCGTCCGGAGGGCTTCAGACCGGTATCTATTCGGGGGACCGTATTATGCCGCTCCGCATGCTTCGGCAGTTACCCATGCCCGGCGGCGAAGCCGACCTGCTGCGCATGCTGAGTTTGCAAAATGGCGTCCACACCGGCGCCGACGGCTTAGGCGGCCTGCATGTTCGCGGAGGCAATGCCGATCAAAACCTTTTTTTGCTCGATGATGTGCCTGTGTATAACCCCGGCCATGCGCTCGGGCTTTTTTCGATATACAATTCCGACCTGATCCAGCATGCCGAATTCTGGAAGGGCGATTTCCCGGCACGTTACGGTGGGCGGGCCTCCTCGGTGTTGGATGTGCGCTTGCGCGACGGCAACTACCGGCAATGGCGCGCGGGCGTGTCGGCGGGATTATTTGCCAGTTCGGCGCATGTGGAAGGCCCCATTGTCAGGGACCGCAGTTCGGTGATTGCAGGGTTGCGCCTAACCTATCTGGATCCGTGGGTCCGTTTTTTTAGTAAAAAGGGCAATTTGCTATCCGCGCCCGGCTCTGTAGCCGGATACAATTTCTACGACGGGAACCTGAAGTGGAATTACGTCTTCAACGACAAAAACAAGCTGTTTTTTAGTCTGTACAAAGGTCAGGACGGCTTTGAAAACCGTTTTTTTCAGGTGTATGGCAATCCGCAGGGCCTCATCAAAGAAGACTACTCGCTGAAATCCGAATGGGGCAACGACATCGCCGCTTTGCGCTGGAACACGGTATTATCGTCTCGTTTTTTTGTCAATACGACCTTGCGCTACAGCAAATTTGACTATAGAAGCGATTTGGTATTCGAGTCGGAGGCTGAATTTGCCGACGGACGTAAGGGCCTGATTGCCAACTATGCGCAAGCCTATCGGACGCTCATACAGGACTGGTCGGCCAAGGCTGACGCCAACTGGTTCACGGGCACGGCCCTCAATCTGAGAAGCGGCGCGGCGCTCACCCATCACACCTTCCAGCCCGGCGCGCTGACGCTCAACTATCTGATCCCGGGGCAAAGCAACGAAACGTTTGACTCCCTGGTCAACGAACTGTTCAACAACGAGCGCCTTAGCGCCATTGAAGGCGAGGCTTATGTCGATATCGATTGGCGACCCACGCTTGAATGGCGCATAGAGGGCGGCTT
>JBKBLI010000009.1:53219-56408 GCA_046296435.1 Saprospiraceae bacterium
CTTAGCGCCATTGAAGGCGAGGCTTATGTCGATATCGATTGGCGACCCACGCTTGAATGGCGCATAGAGGGCGGCTTGTTTCACAGTATGTTCTGGGTTCGCAGGACCCGATACTCCGGCTTGCAGCCGCGCTTGAGGGTGCAATGGGAAAAGGAGGGCGGGTTCAGGACCTGGGCCGGATACCACCGAAGCATGCAGAACCTGCACCAAATAGGTTCATTCAACATCAGCCTGCCCTTCGAACTGTGGGCGCCCAGCACCGAGCGCGTCCTGCCTGAGATCACCAACCAATGGAGCGCGGGAGTAGGTTTCAGGCGCGGAGCCTGGAACTTTCAGGTAGAAGGCTATCTGAAAGACCTGGCCCGTGTGCTCACCTTTTTGCGCAGTAACGACGCCCTTTATTCTGCCGGCGCCGAAGATGCCAGCGGGTGGGAAGACCGCATTGCGACAGGACAAGGCCGCAGCCGCGGGATGGAGTTCAGCGGCGAATACATTGGCAAGCAGAGCCGTTACAGCGCTCATCTTACCTTGTCGAGAACCACCCGCATATTTCCTGAGATCAATTCCGGGCGCGAGTTCCCATTCCGTTTCGACCGTCCATACCAGCTCACGCTTTTGGCTTTTCAACCGCTCTGGCGCAGCCTTTCGCTCAACGCCGTGTGGACGATTGCAGCGGGCAATCCGATCACGCTTGCCGGCGTCAAGCATAACTTTATTGCTTCAGACGGAGCCATCAACCGCGAGATATTCCTCTATTCTGCTGTGAACAACTTTCGATTGCCGACATTTCACCGCTTAGATTTGAGCCTGCGTTTCCAATGGGGCGCCCGGCGTCGCTATAAACACGATATGCAATTGGGCGCGTACAATGCCTACAACCGCATCAATCCGTTTTTTCTGTACGTGGACGCTAACAGCCCGGTCAGAGGCCGCGCTACTCAGTATTCGCTCTTGCCGCTGCTGCCCGTATTCAGCTACAGCTTGCGCCTCTAAGCGCCCACCTCTCTACCCTATCAAAACGATATGACCCACCTCAACCCGGAGCATCCCGACATGTCTCAACGCTCTCAGCCCACGCTATTGATATTCAATCCGCGCGCCGGCATGCGCCAACTTCACAAAACGCGCGACCTGGTTGAAAAGCACATCGACCAAAACCGCTTCAGGTGCGATTTTGCCGAAACGCTGTCGCATGGGCATGCGCTGAAGCTCGGACGCGAGGCGGCGCAATCAGGATATACCTACGTTATTGCGGTAGGCGGCGACGGCTCCGTCAACGAAATCGCAACTGCGCTGATCGGCACAGATACCGTACTGGGCGTTCTTCCAGCCGGCTCTGGAAATGGTTTGGCGCGGGGGCTGGGCATGGGCGGCGATCTGAAACAGGCCGTCGGGCGCCTCAATACCGCCCAGGCTACCTGGATGGACTACGGACTGCTCAACGGGAGGCCCTTCTTCAATGTCGTGGGCATCGGGTACGACGGGCTGATGTCCCATCTGATTGCCGGTAGTCGTTTCAGGGGCTTGTGGGGCTACCTTTATCTGGGGCTGGGCGCTTCGGCAAGCTACCGGTTCCGGGACTACACGGCTACAGATGGCGAACGCGTAGCTTGGCATGGCGAGGCTTTGTTGGTCGCAGCGGCGAATGGCTCGGTCTATGGGTATGGCCTGCAGATTACCCCGCAGGCGCAGCCTGACGATGGCGCCCTTGAACTGGTTGTCGTATCCCGCGTGCCAAAGTGGCGCTACATCGTCGATCTACCCAAGGTACTGCGCGGCCGGATGACTGAATTGGACTATGTCCATTACTTTCCGCCTCAAAAAGATCTGTGCGTTCGTTGCAATATCCCATCGCATGCGCATGTGGATGGCGAAGCGGCAGGAATCTGTACAGACTATCGAATTGAGATCAGAACGCGCGGACTCCGGGTATTGAGGCCCGCGATTGCTCAGGCGTCAAAATAAAACAAGGGCCGGACGCAGGAAAACAAAAAGCGATTCGGCCTATCTGTTTGCCGAATCGCTTTGGTGGAGCTGGCGGGAGTCGAACCCGCGTCCGGATGAAGCGCCGAAACGCTTTCTACATGCTTAGTCGCCGATCGAATTGTCGGGTCGGAAGTGGGTTCGGCGGCAGACGCATCCCGACCTTATTTGCTAAATTTCTCCTGACGCCCGCAACCCTACGTCAAGATAGTCTCAAAATGGTTTGAAACGCGGCACGCTGTATATGAGACCTCAAGCGCACGGCATTATGGCTTTGTAATCCTATTTCGGATTAGGCAGCCATGGCGAACTGAGTGTTGCCAGTTATTGGTCGAACGTTATTTTTTACGGAGTAACCATTCATGCTCCGGCATGCTTACGTAACCGCAGACTTACCCGTCGAAACCAAACAGCCCCGCGTATTTTTTTCCTTGATAGAGGTTAATTAAGCAAACGCTCTGGGCGGCGAAAAAGTTGCGTGTGAGGCATTTTTGTTGAAAGTTTGCGCCACAAGATGCTTTGGCTGGGCTATACAGGGTGAAATGCGCTAACTTTGCCCCACATTTTTGATACGCAATATCCCCCTAACAGTAACAAATCCCGGCAATGGCTGAAAAAAAATTAAAGGTAGGTATCATCCGCGAAGGCAAAACGCCCCCCGACTCCAGAGTCCCGCTTACTCCTGAACAGTGCGCCGCTTTGCAGCGAACTAACGCCCTGAGTGTGGCGTTGCAGCCTTCATCGCACCGCGCGTTTGCAGATATAGAATATGCTGAACAGGGTATCGCTTTGCAGGAAGATCTGAGCGACTGTCATGTGTTGCTCGGCGTCAAGGAGGTTCCGATCGACATGCTTATTCCTGGCAAGACCTACCTTTTTTTCTCGCACACGATCAAAAGACAGCCCTACAACCGGGCGATGCTGCAAGCCATTGTGGAACGCAAGATACGCTTGATCGACTATGAAGCGATCACAAGCGACGAGGGCGCTCGTTTGGTGGCCTTTGGGTACTTCGCCGGAGTAGTCGGGGCGCACAATGCCCTTTGGACATACGGTCGTAAAATCGGCGCTTTTGAGTTGCCGCGCTTGTACCAGCTTCGGCAGTACAGCGAAGCTAAGGCTGCCTACGCCAAGATCAAATGGCCGCCTGCGCGCATCATATTGACGGGTTCGGGCCGTGTGGCGCAAGGAGCCGCTCGCTGTCTG
>JBKBLI010000009.1:56505-59352 GCA_046296435.1 Saprospiraceae bacterium
TGCACGACATGGGCATTCGGCAAGTGTCGCCTGTAGATTTTTTGAAAAAACAATTTGACGCGCCGGTATTTACGCAGTTGTATGCGCAGGATTATGTGCGACACCGGGACCGTTTGCGCATCTTCAACAAAGAGCACTTTTATGCGCATGGCGAAGAGTACGTGAGCGTTTTTGCGCCCTATGCGGCGGCGGCGGATATTTTCATCAACGCCATTTATTACGACCCTAAAGCTCCGGCATTTTTTACTCCTGAGGAGATGTCGCAAACCGATTTTCGCATACGGGTCATCGCGGATATCACTTGCGACATAGCGCCTGAGTCCTCTGTGCCGTCGACGCTTCGGGCCTGCACGATAGCCGATCCGGTATTTGGCTATGATCCTGTCAAACGCGCAGAGTGCGCTCCCTTTAGCGCTGACGCAATCGACGTCATGGCTATTGACAACCTACCCTCTGAGTTGCCGCGCGATGCGTCGGATTATTTTGGAAGGCAGTTGGCCGAACATGTGATTCCGGAGTTTTTCAAGGCGCACAGCGCGAGGCTGGAGCGGGCTTGCATTACCGAGGACGGCAAGCTCACGCCCCGCTACAGCTATCTGAGCGATTATGTCTATGCGTTTTGAACCAGACAAAGGCCCAATCAAAAGGCGCTATGATATCGCTATACGAACGTGAAAAGAAGAACCCACCCGCCCGCATCCCGCTTTTTGGACATGTCTTGTTCAGCATGATGCTGGCGGCTGCGGCTTCGATATTTTTGATGGCGTTCGTGCGGTTAGGCGGTTGGGATCAGGGGGTCATCGGGGGCGCAGTCGGCCCGGACACATCCCAAGTCGATCTTTGGCGCCTTCGTTTTGCGCTGGCGCTTAATCACTTGTGCGTATTTGTGCTGGCCGGATGGCTGGCGCTTCGGATCAGCTACAGGGGAGAGGCCCTTCGATACCTACGCGCCGACTCGGCTCCCAACTGGGAGTGGCTATTGCTGGGTATGGCCATGATTGTTGCGGCCATTCCAGTTGTGTTGGGCCTGCTTCAATTCAACCAGTCGCTGCCTTTGCCGGATGCGCTGCGCGCCATGGAGTCGCAGACTGAGGAAGCAGTGAAAGCCTTGTTGCGCATGGAAGGGCCGCTTGAATTGTGGGGCAACTTGTTGGTCGTCGCGCTTTTGCCTGCCGTTGGCGAGGAGTTGACCTTCAGGGGAGTGCTTCAGCGTCAGTTGATGCGCAGGATAGCCTCTCCGTGGGCGGCCATCCTGATATCGGCGGCAATTTTTAGCGCTATCCACATGCAATTCGGCGGTTTTTTGCCGCGTTTTGCGTTGGGCGCTTTATTGGGCTGGATTTATTGGCGCACGGACAATTTTTGGATTCCGGTAGCGGCACACTTTTTCAACAATGGATTGCAGATCGTCGGACAGTACTTTTTCATCAAAGACATGAGCGCCATCGATCTGGAGAAAGATATGGCCATGCCCTTGTACGCAACCATATTGTCTGCGGCCGCAGTCTGCGCACTGGGCTATGTGTTGATCCGCAAAACCCAAACAACCGATCACGGAAGCGATGGGGCGTAAACACACAAACAGGAATCAAACAACGATATACACAGCATCTAACACTCAAACATGGAATTATTAGGCGTAGGTTCGCGGGTCAAACATCCCGCATTTGGCGACGGCGTAGTGGTGCGTCTGCACATCGCGGCGTACGAAGTCTGTTTCATGCAATTTGGCTTGAAAATGGTGGGCAAGGAATACGATAGCTGGCAAATTATCGAGGCTATTCCGGCCGAGGATGCAGTCTCGTTCACGCAGGCGGAGGAAGGATTGGTCCGGGTGCTGCGCAGTTGGTTAGGATTCTCGCCTGAGCGCGTCGAGATCGCCGAGCGCTGGAAGGGCGGCAAACTCATCATCGCTTCGGCTAACAAAGATGTACAGAGCAAGGAAACGCCAATCGACACTTTTTTTCACAAAATCGTGATGATGCGCGATCGCCTGCGGGTGCTTGAGCAGAACATCAATTCGCACCCCAAACTCGACGACGCGGACAAAGTCAACCTCCAACAGTACGTCACCCGTTGCTACGGGAGCATGACCACCTTCAACGTGCTGTTCAAACACAAAGAAGATCACTTCGTGGGCGAGGGCAAAGGGTAAGGACCTTCGCGCATGCAAGCGCCGCGGGTACAGTCACAAAACAAGCGCAAAGCATGACGACGCCTTGCCGTCAGCTTTGCGCTTGCTCATGCCATATTTGAACGGATTTCAACCGATTATCGCGCGGTCGCGGGCCTCGTGGCGCGCATACATCAACGCTGCGCCTGCAATAATCAAATCTTTGAGCAGACTAACGGTGGACGACTGATTGCCCCCCATAGCGCCGGGCAGGTGTATCGTCAAGATGTAAATGAGCATGAGCGCGGCGAGCAATACGGCGGCGAGTTTATCGTATTTGCCGATCACAACACTCACGGCAAACAAAATACTGGCCACGCCGGTGATATACACCCAAATCACGCCGCCGGGGAAATAACTCGGCACTATACCTGACATACCTTCGGCGCCCACGAAATGAAATACTCCGAAAACAAGAATTGGAATGGCTAAAAGCCAGCGACCAAGGGAAAGAACAGCATTCATACTTTTTTGAAATGTTTTGAATTGGTGAAAAGCAATGCGCTATTCTAATGTCTAAACACTAAAAATAGCGAGGCAAATATCACAAAAAATTCCATAGGCCGAGAGCTATTTTTGCAATTTTACGAAAAAAAAACAACCAGAGAAAATATAATTTTTTTCACCCCATTACACGCTGCCATTTATGCAATAAAAATTTTACTTTTTTTTTG
>JBKBLI010000009.1:59450-75719 GCA_046296435.1 Saprospiraceae bacterium
CACTAAGCCGCCCGCCGAGCGCGCACGCGACTGCGCAAGCGGCGCAATCCGCTTTGATTGACCACCCACACTCCCGAAATAGTCAGAGCCATGCCGATAGAATTGCGCGCGCCAAGCGGCTCGCCCAACCACAACCAGCCCGCGAGTACGGCCACGATCGGATTGATATACGTGTATAAAGACGCCATGGTGGCATTGAGCCGACGCAATACGTAGGTGTAAAGACTAAAAGCCAACGCCGATCCCAGCAAGGTCAAAAAAATAACGGCCCCCCAACCTGTAGAACTATGGCGAATTGTCCACACGGGATCAAGCAAAAGCCCCAGGACAAACCCGCCCATGCCTCCTGCGGCGACTTGCAAACCGGCATTGAAAACCGGCGACACATCCACGTCGTTAAAACGTTTGGCCATCACCGTACCCAAAGACCATGTGATACACGAGGCAAAACAACCGGCAATACCCCAGCGATATTCGGGACGGCCAAAGTCAGCCCATCCCTCGCTGAAAATAAGTCCCATTCCTCCGAACCCCAGCGCTACCCCCAACGCCATACGAGGCGTGACAGACTCGCCGCCACGCCACAGCATGTTGATCAACACCACAAACACAGGCGTCAACGAACCGATAACCGCTGCGAGTCCGCTGCTAACTTGCAACATGGCCCAGGTAATGAACCCATTTCCGCCGGTGATCATCATCAAACCCGTAAGTCCCTGTCGCACGATATAGCTACGGTCTGTGCGCCTGCGCCCCGCCCCCAGGCGCCATGCCAGCGCAAGCAAGATCAGACCGGCGCTGGTCTGGCGTATTCCCACCAAAAGAAAAGGCGGGAAATCGGATACAGCAATCTTAATAGCCGGATACGTCATCCCCCAGATGAGACAAATGGCGGCAAGCGCCGCGTAGGCGCGCACAAGACTTTGGGACATATTTTTTTCAAAAAAAAGCAGCGCAAATGTAGGATGACTTAGCCTACAGAGCGCTCAAATAATCCACCGGAAATGAAGCAGACCGCTATGAAAACCGCCGAACTCCCCCTGTTTTTGTTTTTTTTTCAAAAAAAAAGTTAAATTATTTGGTTGGCAAACTACGGTCGTCATACTTTTGTGCTGCTCTTTGAAGTGTTTATCTGGGTCATCCTATTCATTCTAAAAACACTTTATCACAGCAGGTCGAATAACGACAAGGCGAAAAACTTACCCCAAACCCGCATCTAACAAAGCATCGCCAAGTCGTTTTTTGGATAAAGCGAGATGAGTTGAAATCCTTTATTCAAAGCGCCGGCAAAAAGTCAAAACATGGGCAGGAAAGAAAAGTTTATTTACAACATCCACACCCTGAGTTACGAAAAAGTCGTCGTCCCCATCAAGACGCGCATCCTTCAGGCATTCGGCTTTTTTTCAGCGGTTATGGTAGCTTCTGTTCTGTTATTATCAGCGTTGTACACCTGGTTTCCCTCTCCGCGAGAGAAAGAGTTGCTTCGCGAAATCGACCAGATGGCATTCAAATATCAACAACTCGGCCAACGCGTCGATCTGATGAGCAAGGTGCTCCACAATGTTCAAGAACGCGACGCCAACGTACACCGGGCCGTATTTGGCATGGATCCCATCGACGAGCATGTGTGGGAAGCCGGCGTGGGCGGACACGAACGCCACCCGGAACTTGCCGCCTTCGAGCACTCAGCGGCCGTAATCGGAAAGCTGATGGACAAAGTCGATCTCCTCAGCCGACAACTCGCACTTCAGAGCAAGTCGCTCGATACGCTTCAGGAATTGTCAAGCAATCAGGAAAAAATGCTCGCCTCCATCCCCAGCATCAAACCTGTGCGCGAAGACAAGCTGCAAAAGACTCTTGGCGCACTCTCTGGGTTCGGATACCGTATTCACCCGGTTTACAAAGTACAACGCTTTCACTCCGGCCTTGACTTCCCGGCTCGAGTAGGCACCCCCATACAGGCTGCAGGCGACGGCACAGTGGTAGAAGCCGGCTGGCACTCCGGTTACGGCAAATGCGTCAGAATCAACCACGGATATGGATATAGCACGCTGTATGGCCACATGCACAATGTAAGCGTGAAATCCGGACAAAAAGTCAAAAAAGGTCAAAAAATCGGCGAGGTAGGCGATACCGGACTCTCCACAGCTCCCCACTTACATTACGAAGTACACTACAAAGGCAATCCGATCAATCCCATTAACTTCTGCATGGACAACCTTTCGCCCCGTGAATATCAGGAATTGGTCAATGGAGCCCAGAGAGCCAACCAATCTTTGGACTAAAGGAAAGAAATATTAAATCGCTAAACCGTTTCTCATTCGAGGGCCGGCCGAATCCCTTCGGTTGGCCCTCGATCTTTACGGCGCATTTGGCGATCCGCATCTGTTCAGGCACGCTTATGTACGCTTACATTAAAGGGAAAATCACCCACCGAAGCCCCAACAACGCCGTAATAGAGGCCGGAGGCGTGGGTTATTGGCTACAAATCCCGCTGAGCACCTTCAGCGCCATTGAGGGGCTGGAGGAGGCCACCTTATACACGCACCTGATCGTGCGCGAGGATGCCCACATCCTCTATGGATTTGCAACCCAGACCGAACGTAGCCTCTTTGCCCTACTCATCAGCGTCACTGGCGTAGGCGCAGCCACCGCCCAGTTGATCCTCTCCGCCATGAGCGTGGATGAAATCAGAGCGGCCATTATCGGCGAGCAAACCCACACACTCCAACGCGTAAAGGGGATCGGCGCCAAAACAGCTAAGCAGATCATACTCGACCTGAAGGACAAAATGACCAAAGGCGCCGGCGATATGGGAGACGCGCCTGTGCTCCTACCTACTGGCCCCTCCGAAGTCCTGCGCGAAGAGGCGCTGATGGCCCTGCTGGGATTAGGATTTGGACGCATTCCGGCCCAAAAAGCCATCGCACAAACCCTTAAAAACGACCCGGGCGTGGCCAAAGTAGAAGAACTGATCAAGCAGGCTTTGCGCATTCTGACCTAAGCGTCGTTTTGGCCGCAGACGCGCGAGGGAGGCACAAGCGCAGCGCGCAGGACATGCACGCGCCCAATTTTCCCTCCGTCCCTCAAGTGGCCATGCTTTTCAGATAAGCCTGTATGTGTCGCGCAATGTACTTGCCGATCACATCAAACTCTAAGTTGACCCGATCGCCCGCGCGCAATTGGCTCAGGTTGGTGTGCTCCCAGGTGTAAGGAATGATGGCCACGCTAAACTGCTCGTCGCCGGGCGCCACCACCGTTAGGCTTATCCCGTTGACGCAGATAGAGCCTTTGTCAACCAGAATGCGTTCGGGAGAAGGCGCATACCTAAAAGTAAATAACCAACTGCCGCCCTCCTCGGCGATATGCGTCACTTCGGCAGTAGTATCCACGTGGCCCTGAACCATGTGGCCGTCAAGCCTTGCGCCAAGGCTCATGCTGCGCTCCAGATTGACGCGCCGCCCGACCTGCCAGTCGCCCAAGTTGCTACGCCGGATGGTCTCAGCGATTGCCGTCACCTTGTGAGCGCCCGCTTCCAAAGCAGTCACGGTAAGACACACCCCGTCGTGGCTGACGCTCTGATCGATCCGCAATTCGCCCGAAATCGGGCTTTCGATCGTGAAATGGACGTTGTCCTGCACGCGTTCTACACGATGCACTACGCCCTGCGCTTCAATTATTCCTGTAAACACGGTAACGCTTATTCGTATTTGACTTTGAGATTGGCAACGGGCCAGATTTAAGTCGTATAAAATGAAATGAACGGTCTATCACGTCCGACGTCCATCCTACGACGACGCCGGATACGCGCCGCCCTTCGTGAACTTATCCTCAATGCATGCGGTCGCCGCGAGCAGGTAGCGAACGCATCACTTCTGCCTCGTATGCCAGAAACTCCTTCCAGCGGGCGCGGGCGCGCTCCTGGCCGAAATAGCGCTCTGCCAGATCCAGAAACATGCGGTAATGCCCCGCCTCGGAGACCATGAATTTGTGATACCACCCGCGCAGGTCGGCGTCGGCGCAATAAAGCGAAAGCAAGCGAAAGCGCTCGCAACTGCGCGCTTCGATGAGGGCGCAGGTGAGCAGTTTTTCGAGCAGCGCCTCGTCTTTGGACACGCCTTTTTTTTGAAAATCCAGCAGCGCATTGACATAAGCGTCCTTGCGTTGGCGACCGAGTTTGAGCCCCCGCTTTTTCAATTCGGCAAGCACCAGGCGGAAGTGTCCCCACTCTTCGGTAACCACCGGGGCCACCGCCTCCACCAATTCCTCGCGGTCGGGATAAGCCTGAATGAGCGAAATACAAGAAGTAGCCGCTTTTTGTTCGCAAAAAGCGTGGTCGGTTAGAATTTCGCCCAGATCCATCTCTGCCAGATCGACCCAACGGGGATCTGTGGGCAGTTTGAGTCCAAGTTTCGTGTTTTGCAAGGTATCCATGGCGCAAAGGTACGAGGCCGAGCGGTATCACTCGCTCAGCGTAACGGGTTTGGTGGGTTCGAGCAGTTCGTTGCGAATGGCGGCTTGACGCAGGGTGTTCTGCGCTACCCGGATAAAAGCCTCCGTCAATTCGGGATGAAGATTGGCGATCACGGCCGGTTTGCCGCTATCGCCGCTTTCGCGGATGCCCTGTACCAGAGGGATCTGACCAAGGAGGACGGAGTTGGAGGCGAGCGCCAATCTTTTGCCGCCGCCCTCGCCGAAAATATAGTACTTGTGCGCAGGCAACTCCGCAGGAGTAAACCAAGACATATTTTCCACGACGCCCAATATCGGCACGTTGATTTGCGGCAACAGGAACATGTTCATGGCCTTAATCGCATCTGCTAAAGCCACCTCCTGAGGCGTGGTGACCAATACCACTCCGGTCACCGGGACCGTCTGCACAAGGGTCAACTGCACGTCGCCGGTGCCTGGCGGCAGATCGACAACCAAAAAGTCCAGATCGTCCCAGAGCACATCGCTGAAAAACTGCTTGATGATAGCCGCCAGACGAGGACCACGCAACACAATGGCTTGCTCCGGCTCAATGATATTGCCGATACTGATCACAGGCACGCCATAAGCGTCGAGCGGAACCATTTTCATGCGTCCGGTCACATCCTTTACGGGCGGCCGCTTGCCCACCAGACCCAGCATCGTGGGTATAGATGGGCCATACACGTCGGCGTCCATCAGCCCAACGCGGGCGCCAAGTTGCTTCAGGCCAAGCGCCAGATTGACGGCTATCGTGCTCTTGCCCACGCCCCCCTTGCCTGAAGCCACCGCAATGATGTTGCGGATCTGCGGCACGATGTTGGGCGCAGAGCCTTCGGGTTGGCCTGCGGCAAAATGAACATGCGCCTGAGCCTGAGGGTAGCGCTCCATCAAAGCCCCCATGACGGCGAAATTGAGATCGGCCTTACCCTGCATTTGCAGGTTAGGCAGCCTTATCGTGACGCTCACCTGCGCACCCTCGATCTCCACATTGCCGACCATGCCGGCGCTAACGATATCGCGCCCTGTCTGCGGATCGCGCACGCTGCGCAGCGCTTCAAGTACGTCGTGCTTTTCCATACCCCAGTTAACGTTTTTTGAATACATTTGTTCGCAGCCGACGGCCAACGGCGCCATCGGGCAGGCGGTCTTCGAGGATTAGCGCCCGGGCTTCGGGCAGGTCGAACACCTCGCGCATATCGCGGATGCGGGCTGCAGGCACGCCTGCGCTTTTGAGGGAATCAAGCCATTCGTCGCGTTTTTTCTGCGAAAAAATGGCGCCGAGCGCATCGTTGAGGGCTTGCCGATGAACCACCCGCGCCTCATTGCGCGCAAAGCGCGCATCGCCAATCCATTCATCGCGCCCCAAGGTCCTGCACAAGGCTTCGAACTGCCGCTCAGAGCCTACGGCCAACAACAAGAGCGCTCCGTCGGCGCAGGCGTACAGGTCGCCGTATGGCGCAATATTGGGATGCCGGGCGCCCATGCGACCCGGCATGTGGCCGGTCATCAGATAATTACTTGCCTGATTGGCCAGGGAGGCCAGCGCGCTCTCGAGCAGCGACACGCTGACCTCGCAACCCTCGCCCGTCTCGCCGCGCCGGAGTAGCGCGAGCAAAAGGCCCTCCTTGAGTTGATGCGCGGCAAGCAGATCGATCAGCGCCACGGGCATCTTGACCGGCGGCCCGTCGGCGTCGCCGCACATGTGCATGAACCCCGTCTCAGCCTGTAGCAGCGCGTCAAAAGCCGGCGAGTCGTCATCAGGGTCCGCATACGCCTGAATGCGTCCGTATATGAGCGCGGGATTGACTGCGCGCAAAGCGACGGCATCCAAGCCGAAGCGTCGGGCGGCTGAAGGTTTGAAATTGGCGATCACGACATCGGCGGCAAGAGCGAGGGCTTGGGCCTGAGCGCAATCATCCGCATCGTCCAAATCCAAAAAAAGGTGGGTTTTGCCCCAATTTACAGCGCAAAAATAAGCCGAATACGCAGCTTGCGGATCTTCAGCAGGCAATTTCCAGCCGCGTATAATATCGCCGCCGCGCTTGTGCTCAATCTTGATCACTCCGGCGCCCAATTCGGCGAAAAACATGCCGACCGCCGGACCGGCAAGCACATTAGCGAACTCGACAACCTTTAGGCCGTCAAAACGATATGGCGTTTGAAATGACATACGCAAAAAACAAAAGCGTGTTGGTACCATCCAAACGCAAATGCGCCGCCGCATGTTTTGTCCTGCCGGCGTTACGAGCCAAACAGATTGTCGTCCGGACCGCGTTGCGGACGAAATGGTCCGACGGCAGCCGCCCAAACGATTAGCGAAATATTTTCATGCGATGCGCGTTTGTGTACTTTAATCCGCTATTCGGTATGAAATTGTTATTGACCATGACGACGTGGCTGGGACTTGCTTTGGCGAATGCTTGCGCCCAATGTCCCGACTTTTCGATTGAGGACCTACAGACCCTGCTCAAAACAGAGCCACATCTGCGTGAAGACGCCATCCGACGACATGGATTCGACCTGCACCAGCAATGGACGGAAAAGGGCGGCGCCACGTTCTGGCGATACAATCGGTGCTGGTATACTACGGTCAGCGATCGCGCTTTCTACGACCATGTTCTGCTATGGAACACCTCTCACAACCGCTTTACCTTTTGCACGAGTAACAAAGCCCAGTATATGCGCATGCTCAAAAGCGTAGAGTCGCGACACCCCGGAGGCAATGTGGCAGGGACGTTTGTAGGCAAGATGTTCCGCTACGAATTTGGACTGCAAACCATGGACGGGTTGGACTACTATGCCGTGACGCTGTCCCTGCGCCAATAAGCGTCTGCGCCTGCGCCCTCTCGCGCGCGCCGCTCCCTATGTCCACGCTCAATGGGTCTTGACCGGCTTGAGTTCGCCTGTCGGGGTGAGGAGCCAGATTTCTCGTTCGGGCTTGGCGACCAATTCGGGCGCCTTGAGCCGGAATCGGGCAATCAGGTTGAACGAAAATTGCACCGCGGGTTCCAGAATCGCTGGATCAAGCACAATATCGTAGTCGTTGGCCGGTATGGCGTTGTAAAATCTGGCGATGGGCTTGTCCGCGCCGCTGACGATGGCGCCCGCTTTCTCGCTTTGGTCGAGCGCCTGCGAACTAAACGCCTGATAGCTTTCGTATCGGTTGGCGGGATAGGCCACCCAGGCGTTCTCCGCAGTGATCAGCCACGCGCTGTCAAGCGCAATGCCGAGCGTTTCGTAGGCTTTTTTGATGTCGTTCAGATAGCCAAACGATGCCTCGCGAAGCGACTTATATACGGCGGTAGGGTCTTTGACAAAATAATCCACCTTCACAATGTCATAAATCTCTTGCTTGGCCGCCGCGCTCACGACATCGTCCAAAAGGCTCGGAGTGACGTAGCGCACATGTACGTTCTTTTGCATTTCGAATCCCTTAGGGATTTCGGTGTAGGTCTTTTTTGAAAAAAGTTTTTTGTTCACGTCGTATTCATAACGCGGCAGAAAGTTGACCATGTCCACGTAGTAATCGCGCTCGTCAATGCCCAGCGCGCGCAGTCCGCTCAAAAAGCCGTTGATGCGGGCATTGATCAGGTTGTCGGTTTCTTCGGCGGTTTTGCCCGTTTGGATAACGCTGAAAATGGCTGTATAGGCGTCCGCCCGCCGATTGGCCAAGGCGTTGACGCTGATTTCGATATGCCGATCGTCGATGAGGCGCGCATTTTTGGGCACGCCGCGAAATTGCGCTGTGAAGTTGACATTTTGGTAAGCGTTGCTTTGTTGCTGCTGGACCTGATAGTTGCCCATGACCTGTGCCAATAACGCGGGCGAGGCACATGCCAACAATGCCCCAAGGATGATTTGGCGGATGTTCATGTGAATAAGCATTTATTTTTTTTAAAAAAATTCAAACGACGATATTTCTCTTTTTCAGCAAAAAAACTTTGGCTTTTTCTTGAAAAATATATAGTTTTTTTGAAAAACGAAAAAACGACCATTCTGTTGTTCGCCGATTTTCAGGCGCTTTTTTTGCAAAAAAGGGAGCAGGCAGAGGGTATGGGACGCATCCTTATTTCCCCCTTTGCGGCCCTTGCTTTTTCCGCAGGGGAGGCGTTGGCGCCGCTGCAAGTCGGCAGAGCAAGGGTGTGCATCGTTTTTTTGCGCCAAAAGCTGAAGCCTTGCTTTGATGTTACCGCCATTCGTCACAAAGCCCGATATTTGCGGCATGTTAATATCTGGTATTCAACAAGTGGGCATCGGCGTACGCGATGTCAAAGTTGCTTTTGAGTGGTACAACCGCATTCTGGGATTCGATGTGCCCGTGTTCGAAGAGGCCGCCGAAGCGGGACTCATGTTGCCCTACACCGGCGGGCAACCGCAATCTCGCCACGCTATTCTGGCGCTCAACATGCAAGGCGGGGGCGGCCTTGAGATCTGGCAATACACCCGTCGCCAGCCCCTGGCGCCTGAGTTCAGCCCAAGAATAGGGGATCTGGGTATTTTTGCCGCTAAGATCAAATGCCATGAGACCGGCGCTTTTCGGGACAATCTGCTCGCTTTGGATACAGGGCCGGTCAGCGCGCCGCTTCAATCGCCTGCAGGGCGTCGGTTGGCCTGGCTGCGCGACCCCTGGGGGAATGCGTTCGAGGTTGGCGAATTTGGCGACTGGCGGCGACGCTCGGCGCGCAAGGCTGTGGGCGGAGTATTTGGCGCGCTTATCGGCGTATCGGACATGGATCGAAGTCTGGCGTTTTACCGCGGGGTGCTGGGGTACGATCAGGTGATTTATGACCGAAGCGGGCGGCAGGAGGATTGGGAAGCGGGCCTTGGCGAGCAGGGTGAATTTCGCCGCGTGCTATTGGGACACAGCGGGTCGAGGCGCGGGCCGTTCAGCCGCTTGCTTGGCTCCTCTGAGATTGAGTTGGCTCAGGCGCTTGACCGTGCGCCGCGCCGCATTTATGAGGGCCGGTTTTGGGGCGATTTGGGATTCATACATCTCTGTTTTGACATCACGGGTATGGACGAAATGCGGCGGCGTTGCGCAGACTACGGCCATCCATTTACGGTGGATTCGGCAGGAAGTTTCGACATGGGAGAGGCGGCGGGATGCTTCAGTTACATTGAAGATCCCGACGGAACCTTGATCGAGTTTGTAGAGACGCACCGCATTCCGATCCTCAAGAGGATCGGCTGGTATTTGGATCTGCGCAAGCGTTCGGATCCCTCGCGCCCGCTTCCGGACTGGATGATTGGGGCGATGGGTTTAGGACGCGTGCGCGTTGGGGGGCGGCCGGCTTGGCGTCTATCATGAGGACATTCAGGGGAGCGACTTACGCCCTTTCCCTGTTCCTGCCGCACGCGGCGCGCCATATCGACGCTTATGGATTGGCAAGGGGCGCGACCGCTTCTTCGAACAGGAGGGCGACGCCGTTTTCGCCGACTAAGGTCCCGATAGCTACGCCCATACCGCTCAACCTGACGGCGACGGCGAGGTGAGGGCCGATTTTCTGAACGACAGGTTTTTTCTCCGGTCCCAGTCCGAGGATCCCGCTCCACCATTGGGCCACGGAAGCCGAGCGGTCAGGGCAGATCACTGAATTGAGCAAATGCACCAGGGCGCTTCGGATCAGTTCGTTCGCCCCGAATACAGCAGTGCGCTCGGCCTCTGGATCCAGGTTGCGGCCTCCGCCCAGCAAAATGCGGCCGTCAATATTTCGGAAGTAATAGTAGCCTCGGTCGTAATGAAAGCTGCCCTTTATCCGAAGGCCTGGGATAGGGTCGGTAATCAGGACTTGGTTGCGGGCCGGAGCGACCGCGGGGCTGTCGAGCAAATCGGCGGCAAATCCGTTAACCGCCACGAGCGTTTTGGCGGCTCTGATGCTCCATCCGTATTCGGTGTGCAATTCGACGCCATTGCTGTGTTGCTCAATTTTGGCGATCGGCATTCCGCACAAGACTTCTACGCCGGCTTCGCGTGCTAAGCCAAGCAGGCGCTGCATCATGGCGCCGGTATGGAGCTGGCCCTCGCCGGTGTTGCAGATCAGGTGTCGCACCTGCGCAAAGCCGAATGCGGGAATCCGTTCGTCGGCAGAGATGTAGGTATCTTTTTGGCCTGTGAGGACGCGCAGTTTGTCGTTGAAGTAAGGGGCCGCTTCTACGCAGTTATGGTAGTCGTCGAGGTCGTCGTCCGTGAACATTTCGAAACCGCCAAGCGGTTCGTAGCGCAGAGCTTCGTCGCCGCAACGTTGGCGCAAGCGTTGCAGCCCATCCCAGCGCATGGCAATCAGGTCGAACACGCTGTTTTCGCCGTATCGTTGCATATCGTCGAGGAGTTCGGTCAGCGAACCCCAGCAAGCAAATCCGGCGTTGCGCGTGCTGGCTCCTACAGGCAAAGGGCCGCGCTCTACGACGAGCACCCGGGCGCGCGGGGCAAGGACGCGGGCATGGATGGCGGCATTGAGACCGACGATACCGGCGCCAATCACGACCAGATCTACATCCTTGAAAAAGGTCTCCTGCTCCCAGTAGCTAAGATGGTACTTCAACATGCGATTAAAGGCGGTTTAGCGATAGATAAATTACCGGCGTAAGCGCAAATACAGGCTTACTTTGCCGTGAATTACAAAAACATCAGATCCAGCGCGCGGGAGGAGGAATTTAGTCGGCCTGCTCGTCTTCGCCTACGATGGTGACGCGCATCATATTGGTGCGTCTGCGTTTTTCGATGGGCATGGATGCCGTGTTGATGAGTATGTCGCCATGTTCTACCTGACCGGCCTCAAGCAGTATTTTGCTGCAGTCGGTTATGGTTTGATCGGTAGTGGTAAACTTATCGTAATAGAAGCATTTGACTCCCCAAAGCAGATTGAGGGTTTTGAGATTATGCTGGCGGTCGCTGAAGATATAGATATTTGCTTTAGGACGGAAACTACTCACTTTGAAGGCCGTATAGCCTGACGAGGTCATGCCTACGATACCTTTAGCGTCGATTTCTTCAGCCACTCGGCAGGCGTTGAAGCACACCACATCACTGAGAAACAAGCGGGAGCGCATGACCGCCGTTGGGCGTTTGCTCTCGATCTGTGGCCAATAACGGGTCTCGGCCTCCTGGATGATTTCGGCCATGCTCTTGACCACCAGGGCCGGGTGCTTTCCGGTAGCTGTTTCGCCGCTCAGCATCACGGCATCCGCTCCGTCGTGTACGGCGTTGGCGACGTCCGTAATTTCGGCTCTGGTGGGCGAAGGGTTGCTGATCATGCTTTCCATCATCTGGGTCGCCACTATAACGGGGCGGGCATACTGCATGCAAGTGGCGATGATGTCTTTTTGGATGATGGGCAAGCGGGCCATAGGTACCTCGACGCCCAGATCGCCTCTTGCGATCATGATACCGTTGCTGTTTTTGATGATGGCTTTGAGCGTTTTAGGCTCTAAGGCCTCCGGCTTCTCAATTTTTGCCATGACCTTAGCCGGGTGATTGCGCTCTTTGAGTACGTCAAACACGGGCTTCAGGTCGTCCGGGCTACGGACGAACGATAGGGCAATCCAGTTGACGGGGTAGTTGGTCAGAAACAACAAGTCGCGATAATCTTTGGGGGTCAGCGCCGGCAACTTAACCTTTGTATCAGGTAAATTTACGCCCTTTTTGCTGCTCAGAATGCCGCCGAAGAGACAGCGCAGGCGCACCGTATCGCGCCTGTTGGTTTCGACCACTTCGAACACGAGTTTGCCGTCGTCCATCAGGATGCGTTCGCCGGGGTTGCAGTCCTCCGCAAAATTCTCATAGCTCATATAGATGCCGCCCTCTTTGGTGCCCGGCGCCTCGGGATTGTTGACGAGTGTGATTTCGTCGCCTTGAGCCAGGGGCAGCATGTTGTTTTCGATCTTACCCACGCGCAATTTGGGCCCCTGAAGATCGCCCAGTATTCCGATGTGCAAGTTGTACTCGTCGTTGATCCGGGTGATGTGGCCTATGATTTCTGTGATCTTTTCATGGTCGCCATGACTCATGTTCAGACGAAATACATCCACCCCGGCTTCTACTAATTCCAGAAGTTGCGCGTATTCCCAACAAGCGGGGCCTACGGTAGCCACGATTTTGGTGTTTTGTTCCGATATTATTTTCATGCCTGGGCGATTGATGTCGAGCAGGGGGGTGGATTCTGCGTACATGGTGTGCAAAATTTAGTGTATTTCTTACAATAAGGTAAAAACGCTGCAAATATACGGCAATTGTATTAAAAATTGCCATCATTCTGTTTGAGGACCAAAGTCTGTTTTAATCAACAAAAAACATGCCCAAAGAAGCCTCGGCGCTTCAATAGCTAACAAAAAATTAAATTTAAAAAAGCCGGGATGCAGCCGTTTTTTCCCCAAAAAAAATTTTTTTCTTTCTGTTCCTAAACTTCGGCGTTTCTTTGCGTCTTGAAAGAACAACTTTTCCATCACAAAGTTTTACAGACATGTTAAGCATAGCCGAAAGGGTAACTAAAATCATCGTTGACAAACTGAGCGTTGATGAAGGCGAGGTAACACCTTCTGCAAACTTCATTAAAGATCTCGGCGCCGATTCGTTAGACACGGTTGAACTGATCATGGAGTTTGAAAAAGAATTTGACGTAGCCATACCCGACGAACAGGCAGAGAAAATCCAAACGGTGGGCGACGCCATTGCATTCATCGAGTCGCAAGTTGGCGCCTGATGTTTTTTGCTGTTGGCGTAGTACGCGTTACTATTGATTTTGTCGGTAGAAAACGTTCGCCGTAACGTTTCGCAGCGTTTCAAACTCACAAAGCGGTTTCCGACAAGTCGGAATCCGCTTTTTCTTTATGCTTGCCCCCCCGAATATATCCGCCTGCCCTCACTTTGGCGCAAATGGATTATTTTTGCGCCAAGGTTTTTGTACGCACGACAAACAGGCGTTTGTTTCTTTTCGTTTGGGCGACTCGGCTCTGCACACCGCCGACACCCCAACAGTACGCGCCGCTATGCTGATCAGAAATCGTCGCATTTTATTCGCGCATATTTTGCTTTCATTCGAAAACTATCTCTGGTTTTGTTTATGAGAAGAGTTGTGGTAACCGGAATGGGCGCGCTGACGCCGATAGGTAACACGGTAGCGGATTATTTGGCCGCGCTTCAGCGCGGCGTGAGCGGCGCCGGGCTGATTACCCAATTTGACGCTTCGCTGTTCAAGACGCGCTTTGCGTGCGAAGTAAAAGGCTTCGCGCCCGAAGAGCACATGGATAAACGGGAGGTGCGCCGCCTTGACCGCTTCGTTCAGTTTGCGCTGGCCGCCAGCGCCGAAGCGCTGCGCGCGTCCGGTCTCGATCTGGAGCGAATAGACAAAGAGCGCATCGGCGTGATCTGGGCCTCCGGCATCGGCGGGCTAATCTCTTTAGAAAAAGAAATTGAGGATCATATCACCGGCTCAGGGACGCCGAGACACAACCCCTTTCTGATCCCCAAAATGATCTCAGACATCGCCGCAGGACATATTTCCATTCAGCACGGCTTCGGGGGCGTCAACTACTGTACCGTCTCCGCCTGCGCCTCCTCCTCTCACGCCCTCATGAACGCCTTCGACTATATCCGAATCGGACGGGCCGACATCATCGTATCCGGCGGCTCCGAAGCAACGATCACCAAAACGGCCGTCGGCGGCTTCAACTCCATGAAGGCGCTCAGCGAGCGCAACGACGATTACGCCACGGCATCCAGACCCTTCGACAAAGACCGCGACGGATTCGTGCTGGGCGAAGGCGCGGGCGCGCTCATCCTCGAAGAGTACGAACACGCCAAGAAGCGCGGCGCCCACATCATCGCCGAAATCGTCGGGGCTGCCGCCACCGCCGACGCTTACCACATCACGGCTCCGCATCCCGAAGGCGTCGGCGTCACCCGCGTCATGCGCTTAGCCCTTGAGGACGCCGCCATATCGACCGATGCCGTGGACTACATCAACGTCCATGGCACCTCTACTCCCTTGGGCGACGTGGCCGAACTCAAAGCCATCGCGCAAGTATTTGGCGACCAAGCTTTCCGGCTGAATGTCTCTTCGACCAAAAGCATGACCGGACACCTGCTCGGAGCTGCCGGCGCCATAGAGGCCGTCGCCACCCTCCTGGCCATGACACATGGATTCGTGCCGCCCACGATCAACCACTCCACGCCTGATCCGGACATAGACCCGCGCTTCAACCTGACGCTCAACGAAGCCCAACAACGCGACGTCCGCACAGCCATCAGCAACACTTTTGGCTTCGGCGGACACAATGCCAGCATCGTCTTTCGAAAAATAACGGATTAATCAACGCCGCCATATCGTTATGCTACGTCCTTTTAAGAGGATATATAATCGTTATTTCAGCACGGAAAAGGCGTTTGCCCGCAGGCTGCGGCTCATGTTGGGATTCACTCCCGCTCACATATCGCTTTTCAAGCTGGCCTTTTTTCACAAAAGCTCATTCAACAACGGCGACTACGCCGTATCAAGCAACGAACGCCTTGAGTTCCTCGGCGACGCCGTGCTCAGCGCCATCGTCGGCGAATACCTCTTCAAAAAATACCCCAACAGCGACGAGGGCTTCATGACCAAAATGCGCTCTAAAATCGTCAAAAGAAATTCGCTCGACGATATTGCTTACCAGATGGGCCTCGACATGATCCTCCAAGAGTACAACAACACCCGACTGTCCAAATCTATGCTGGGCAACGCCCTCGAAGCCTTGGTCGGCGCCGTCTATATCGAAGTGGGGTACGACCGTACGCGCGACTTCGTCGTGCGGCGCATCCTGCGCAAATACCTCAACATCCGGGATCTGGAACACTACGACGACAACTACAAAAGCCAATTGCTCGAATGGTGCCAAAAAAACAACCTCTCCATCGAGTATAAAGTCATCTCCAAATACAAAGCCGACAAACGCGACCGCTTCAAAGTAGCGGTCTTTATCGACGGTGAAAAACGCGGCGCCGCCGACGACTTCAACAAAAAAAGCGCCGAGCAAATGGCCAGCGAACGCGCTTTGCAAAGCCTCGGACTGATCGCCCCCAATCTCGAAAACCGCGTTCCCTGACCCCCCCTTATACCCCCACATGCTGATCGTATCTTACAATGTCAACGGCATCCGCTCAGCCCTCAGCAAAGGCTTGGCCGACTGGACAGCCCAGTTCCAACCCGACATCCTGTGTCTGCAGGAGACCAAAGCCCAATCCGGCGACGCCGACCTGAGCAGCCTTGAAGCCCTCGGGTACAGACACTATTGGCACTCCGCCCAAAAAAAAGGATATAGCGGCGTAGCCACCTTCACACGAATAGCGCCTGACAATGTCCTCGACGGATGCGGGATACCCGCTTACGACAGCGAGGGCCGCATCCAACGGCTTGACTTCGGCGATACGACCCTGCTCAACTGTTACTTCCCCTCCGGCACAACCGGCGACGAACGCCAGGCTTTCAAAATGCAATTCCTCGACGATTTCAAACGCTGGATCGACGCCCTCCGGCGCGAGCGCCCGCGCCTTATCGTCGTGGGCGACTACAACATCGCGCATACCGAAATGGACATCCACGATCCCAAAGGCAACAAAAACTCCAGCGGCTTCCTCCCCGAGGAACGCGCCTGGATGAGCGCCTGGTTTGCCGACGGATTCGTTGACGCCTTCAGAGCGACCCATCCCGACCAAACGGAATACAGTTGGTGGAGCTTCCGCGCCGCAGCACGCAGCCGCAACAAAGGTTGGCGCATCGATTACCAATCGGTCAGCACGCCGCTCGCCCCCTCAGTGGCGGATGC
>JBKBLI010000010.1:0-13691 GCA_046296435.1 Saprospiraceae bacterium
GGATCTAATTATTACGCGCTGGGGCAAGCCGTGCCGGCTGCCGGCCAAATCGCCTGGGCCACGGTGTCGCGCATAGATGCCGCTGGCCAACTCGTATGGACGCGCAGCCTGAACATTGCCTCACAATGGAACGATGCCGTACTAACCCCTTCCGGAAACCTCCTGGTAGTGGGCCATACCCTGCCGTTAGGCCCCAATAGTCAGAGCCTGATGGGTGTCATTGCACCCGCAGGCTCATTTATCTGGGTGCGCTCGTTCAACGCGCCCGGAAGGGAGTCGTTCAATCGGGTAGCGCTCAATCCGGCGCCGGACAATGCCGCTTTCCCTTACTATGTACTTGGATTTCAACAGGAACCCAACACCGTCGCTACCTGGGACGACGTGGTGCTGCTGACGGTGAGCGAGGCCGGCAATTTCGGCTGGAAAAAAATCTATTCGGGCATTTTTGGTTCCACAGACGATGAGTTCGTGCGCGACCTCGAAGCCTTGCCTAACGGCGATTTGATCCTCGCTGGCAACCTCGGCACGAACGGGGTGGTGTTCCGGGCTGATAACACCGGCGCGATCTACAACGCTGCCGGGCCGGAGGGCCTGTCGTTTTCCTTCGCCGACGTGGCCCATACGAGCGGCGGCTTCTTGGCCGTGGGCAACACCTTCCCCTCGGTGTCGGCCTTTTTGATGAAATTCGACAGCGATCTGCTGGTGCAATGGCAGATCAACCTGCCCGATCTGACGGCTGTCAGCCAAGTGTGGCGCGACGGCAACGACGGCATCTATGTGACCGGCAGGGCGACGGTGGACGGCCTGAACCGGGGCGTGGTGCTGAAGTTTCAGGACTTCGGCAACGACCCCTCGCCGCTGATCTGGATGAAATACTTAGACAATGAGGAAGTGGCGTACACCGGCGGTTCGTCGGGGTACTTGCCGCCCAGTCAAATGGCGTTTGTGGACGGGCGCAACACCACCGAAGAGCGCGCTTTTATGTCGGTGAGCGACCTGGAGATGAACACCTGCATGACCCAGGAAGCGTTTGTTTCCACGGTGAGCGCCAATCTGTTGTTCAATTCCCCGGCGCCGCCGGGCATTGAGTTTGCGGACGTGCCGATGGGGGCGAACGTGACGTTGAGCAGTGCGGTGAATTGGGGGGATGCGGATGCGTGCCCCGCTATCGGGAGCATCTTCGGGACGGCCTACCGCGAATGCGGCGACCTGCCCTACACGGATCAGCCGGTATTGCCGGGCTGGACGGTTCAACTGTTGGACACCACCGGCAACCTCCTCGCCGAGCAGCAGACCGACTCGGTCGGGGGCTATGGCTTTTACAACCTGCCGCAAGGCCTGTACATCTGCAGAATAGTGCTCCAACCCGGCTGGACGCCGAGCGTGCCACTCAGCGGCCAGTATCTGGTGGACGGCAGGAACACGAGCGAGTTGCGCAATTTTGGGGTGTGCCCGGGGTGCTCGTGCGACGATATCTACTTTGAGGTGGTACAAATACCTGGAGCCTCTGATACCTGCGAGTTTGGGCTGGCGGTAAACAATACCGGGGCTTACTGCTTCAGCGCAATGAATCTCGCGCTCAGCGCCGGGAGGTTCGACGAGGTCATCCCTGCCAACGGCTGGGAGGTTGTCGCCATTGACTCGCAGCACGTGCAATTGACGGCGATGGACCCGGATTGGACTGGGTTTGTATTTCACCGATGGAAGTCCTCGCAGGTGTCAATGTCCGAGGTGACCGTTTCTACATCGTACAATGTGGGGCAGGGGAATGTGGTGTGCTCGCGGGCGTTTCCGGTGATGTGCCCAGCGCCAAATGCGCCGCCAAACTGCTGCCCTGTCGGCACGCATGTTTCAGGAGCAGAGTTGGTGGTTGATGGGAATTTTAGTGCTTCGTCCTCTTGGATGAGCGGAGTGAATACTGAGTGGTTTGACCTTACACAGTATTCCCTTGTTGTTGTTGGAACTTCCGGTGTTCTGAATAGTTCCCAAGTGACACAACAGGCGCCGGGTTGGATTTGTGTGGCAAAGTCGGGAAATCCCAACGACTACTTCGCCGTTTTCAATGGAGGGAACCATGTTAATAATCAGACTGGCCAGATTTGGGTCTCCTGGAAACAAAGTGTATCAGTATCTGCAAGCACTACTTACAATTTCGAGGCTTGGGTAAAAAACATAGATATCAACGGCGGGGCAAACCATCCATCCATGCAGTTGCGCATTGTGGATAAAACCACAGTGCCTTTCACTGTAGTGGCGGCATCCACTCCCCTGACAATTCTTCCATCCGACGGTTGGGTGTACTTGTGTTTGAAGTGGCAGACACCGGCACAACTCAATGCCACGGGCACGTATGAGCTTCAGGTCTTGGACCTCCAGTTGAGTCCTTATTTCAACAATTTTGCTTTGGATTGCATCAGTTTCCGCGAATGCAGTAGTACCTTTTGCATCGAAGATTTTGAAACGGGCGGCACGGGGCAATGGGCTAAATTAGATGGTTCTATTTCGGTCATCACAGACCCAATTACGGGTTCAAAAGTTCTAAAAGGAAATGACAATAGCGGCCCTAGCTGGATGTACAATAATTCATCGGCCTATTCCGGGGACTGGACACAAAAATTCAACAACTGCCTCTGCTTTGATATCCGCTATGACAACGGAAACCCTTCCAACCCTACCACTGGGACGAATGCAATTTACATCTATCAGGGCAGCGACCCATTAAATGCCGCCGCGACCGCGAACATTGCTCGCTTCGTGGTAAATACGCCCATAGGAAATACTTGGACCAAGGTCTGTGTGCCAGTCGGATTGTCAAACGGCACAGCATACCCCTCAAACCAATATGGCCAATGGACATCCGCGAGCCTTCCGAATTTTGATCTACTGATACAAAACGTAAGCGGGATTGGCATTCCACTGGATTTTGCGGGAGGGGACATCCCCTCTGAGATGGTTTTTGTAGATAATTTTTGTGTTGAAAAATGTGACTCGGACTGCGTTTGCCCGCCCAACGCATTTACGAACATGAGCTACAGGCCCAATAGCGGCCCAAATGTGCCGATTTCTTGTGGCGAGATTGCATTTTGGCAATGTAATTTCCCAGTATTCAACCTGAGCGGTGATTTTATGTGCCAAGGGAACGGCTGCTCCCCCATGCCTGATATGTTTTGGACATTGAGCCACCCAAATTTGGGTCAAGTGAACAGCGGCCTGACAACCGGGCCTGGATTTCAGGTTTCGATACCCAATGCTTCGTTCTCGGCGCCAGGGCTGTACACGCTTACCATAGCGGGCATTTGCGGAGAGGATACTTGCTATTGTGAGATTTTAATAGAAACGCCTGGGTGTGGGTGTTCGGCGAATTTTAGCGCCAAT
Organism: Saprospiraceae bacterium; assembly: GCA_046296435.1. GTDB lineage: Bacteria > Bacteroidota > Bacteroidia > Chitinophagales > Saprospiraceae > M3007. The sequence continues at coordinate 3,376 of JBKBLI010000010.1, forward strand.
TTTGTAGCTTGCGACAAATACAATTTCTTTGGGTTTGCCAATGGAACATCTCCGTTCATTTTCAACTGGAACTTCGGCGATCCAAACTCAGGGGCGAATAATACTTCAACCCTGCAAAATCCGATGCACCAGTTTTCTGGACCAGGCACCTACACCGTTACGCTCGTCGTCATTGACGCTGCTGGGTGTATGGCAACCTACTCGACCACGATAACGGTGCCCGTTCTGCCGACCACAGTGACCATAACCGGGAATTTGGGGATATGCCCCGGTCAAAACACCACACTGACTGCCTCCGGGGGGCAATGGACTACTTGCCAGTGGAGCAATTCCGGCTCGGGGGCATCCATTCAAGTCAGTGTTCCCGGCACCTACTGCGTCACCTGCACAGATGTCAACGGTTGCACGGCAACTGGATGTGCGACCGTTACGCAACATCCAGCTCCCACGGTGAGCATCAGTGGGCCGAGCATGATATGTATCGGACAAAACGCGGTTTTGACTGCTACTGGTGGTGCTTCATATCAGTGGTCGCCCAACGGCAGCACCGCCAACCCATTCGTCACGCCATCGGTTTTGACCAACACCACCTACACGGTTACGGCTACAAACGCCCAAGGCTGCACGGCAACGGCAACGTTTACGGTCATGGTCAAACTGTGCGACTGTGATACGGATCCGTTCATTCAAAATGGCCAATTCAATGTGGGCAACCCTTGCGCACAAGGAGACGAGGACATTTGCAATGCAGCCCAATGGTGCAGTGTTTGGCCTGACTATGCCAGTGGAATCAGTACGGGAGATTTTTACAACACTACCACCTGCACACCTACGGCACTTACCAGTGGGGTACTTGCCACCCCAACGCCCGGCTCTGGGCTAAACGGCAACTTTGCGGGGTTCTGGTGCAAGCCGCACAACAACATAGTTTGGCGCGAAGGGATATTGAACAACCTTTCGGCTCCCATAACGCCCAACTCTGGCAATTACATGTTCAGCATGAAAATGGCCTGCCTTTTCCCGGTATCCGGCACACCCCGCGTCAGTGTGTACGGGGTGCCTGTCGGGGCTGCCTCGACTGTGCCAACCTCTAACGCGCTCACAGCCTTTACGCCCACTAACCCCAATTTATTCAACTTGGGTGGAGCCGTCCTTTTAGGTACGATCCCTGTGCCAAGCAGTTGTAACAACACTTATCAAGATATTGGCTTCAGCTTTAGCACCACAACACTTGGACTGCCTATCAACCGCATATTCTTGACCCGCGATGACCCAGTCGGAAACGATTGGGGAGGCACGACGTACCTAGCTGTGGATAGTCTTTGTTTGAAACCGGTGCCGAATTTGGCCCTTTGCGAATGTGGCGAATTGAACTGGGCCACCATACAACAAGAATGGACCCCACCGCAACCTATTTCTTGCAACGGGCCATTTGTTCCTGTACCTTGCAGGATTCAGGGAGCCAACTACTTCATCCATGGGGATTTCACTTGCCTGCCTGATTTTTGTGGCAACAACACGGTGACTTGGGTGCTGACCAGACCGTCGCCGCTACCGCCTGTGAGCGGTTCGACATCCATTTCCGCATATCCACATTTCGACATCTCGTTGCCTGCCGCATATTTCACTGTTGCTGGCAATTACTCACTGACCATCACCCGCACCTGCGGCACCACGCCGTGTCATTGCAAACTCAATTTCAAAATCGAGGCCTGCCCCTGCCTTTGCGACCAGACGTTTGCAGACCAAGTTGCTTTGGGCTTTTCTATGGCCAATTCATTCTCCCCGCCCAACCAGTGCGTGAAGAACTTGAAGCCGATATCGCTTTGCCCGAACGATATGGTGACTTGGACCGTGTCGGACGTAGGTACATTTACTTCAACGGGCAACGCCCCAGTAACGATCAACTTCCTGACTTCGGGTACTTACGATGTTTGTATGATCGTCAAACGGACTGCTGCCAATGGCGCCATTTGCACCCGAGAATTTTGTCGGAAAATCATTGTCAAGTGCGGCATTGATTCGCTCGGCCCTATCACTGATTTCTGTCTCGAAACCCAAGTGAAAAACAGCGGATTTAACGAAGGCAATGTTCCTGGGGTACTGAACGAGGTTGGGGCCATCGCCGAATGGGAGCTTGCGCCAAATCCAGGAGACGGCTTCGTTTTCGTTGTGGACAGCACTGGATCGCTCAATGATGGCCATATCGTGCTCGTCGGCAGAAAGGACAATTTTGCGGGGATCATGCAAGAGGTCAACCTCGTGCCCAACAATTATCTGATCTTAAAATTTGAAGCAATCAACTACCTCGGCAATGAAAACCCGGCTGGGACTCGTTTGGAAATACGGCTGCAAGAGGAAGCGATTTCTTATCCTAACATGAAAAAACAGGTGTTGCTCTACCAAGAGATACAGGACAGCAGCGGCTGGAGGCGTTTGGGTGCTACCCTTTCTGGCAACCTTGACACATCGCTGCACTATTTCGTCATCTGTTTGCAGAACGACGACAGCACACATTCTATCGTCGGTGTGGACAATATAGAAATTTGCTCTTCTAAGTTTACCGACACAGAAGAGGAGATGGGTGGCCTGCAAAGCAGGATGAGGATTTTTCCCAACCCCAACACCGGCCACTTCACCCTCGAACTGCCCGCACCCGCGCCATCCGGCACGACCATTCGCATCACTGACCCGACGGGGCGGCTTGCCCTCGAAGCGACCGCCAAAGTCGGCAGCGAGCAGCAACAAGTGCAGGCGGGCGCCTTGCCGGCAGGGCTGTACTTCGTGCAGGTGCTGCACGAGGGCAGGGTAGTGGGCGTGTCGAGGTTTGTCAAACAGTAAACGCTATGAGATACTGGGCCGCCTCGGGCGGTACGCTTTGGGGGCGGCCCGGATCTGACTCTCGGGCAGGCGTCTAAAGACGATTGCCCCCTCTTGAGCAATCAGGAGGGGGCTTTTTGATTCCGGATGTAGCAAAGCAACGCGCAAGGCCTTCATTTTCGGATTAAATTAATCTTTTTCATAAAAGTTGCGCCCTTCTTTTTCTCGAACGGGCTGTCGGGGGTAGCCTTAGAAGGATGCGCATACTTTGCGATTAGAAGCATACCGGCGCTTGTTTTTTAGTTTTTTTGAAAAAAGCAAGACGGATGGGCTAATGGAGCGGCATGCGACCAATCAGTACAAAAGCGTTAAAAAAGCAACCGGGAACGCAATTGCTTGGATATTGAAATTTTTTGGAACATATGTCATAGGCCTTCGGGAGTATTTGCTCGTACCTTTGTGTCGCAAAACAACATTTTGTCCGCGTCTCGCAGGCAAACAAGTTATCTTTATGTTTGCGGTAAGTCAGAATGTGACTCGCCATGGCGAAGCCATACGCCCAAGCCCAAGCCATTACACTTCATGATAGATGTCGCCCTTACCTGGATAGTTAACCGGATCAATGTTGATCTGGGACAAACCAGCCCCCCGGAAATTGTAACAGGCAGCGTGTCCCTGATCGATTCAGGACAAGATTGCGCCACCCAAAACCTGAACAATGTCGGCATTGCAACGGTAGTCAACATAGAGCAGGAAAACACCCTGCGCAACCAACCTTTCCACCGCAAGGTGAGCGGCGACGACGGCTTGCCCAAAACCATAGCCCAATCGTCTGAAGTGTTTCTCAACATCTATGTGTTGTTCAGCGCCAACAAATCCTCATATGCCGAGTCTCTGCGTCTGATTAGCGACATTGTGGAGTTCTTTCAGGCGCAGAACGTGTTTACTGATCCGGCACTGAAGGCCGTGGGGGTCGAAAAATTGATATTCGATTTATATTCTCTCAACTTTGAGGCGCTCAATCACCTTTGGGGCATCAACGGCGGCAAATACTTGCCCTCAGTCCTTTACAAGATGCGTCTCCTGATTATCCAACGCAAGGCTCCGCAGGACGCCAGCGTAGTAACCGGCATCGGCGCCACCCCACGTAACATATGAGCACCATAGATTGGAAATACGATATTCTTTTTGCCATTCGGATTGTGCATACCCTTGATCCCGAATTATTTGTCCTTCACGCTTCAGCCGACACTGGGCTCACCCTGCGCAACCACGGGCTGCTGGTTAAGTCCTATCCCTCTGGTATAGTCGTCGTCGCAGAAAAAAAAGTTATGCCCGGCGGCGGCAAAACCGTGCTGCGTAAAATAACCCAAGCGCAAGCATTTACTTTTTTGATCAAAGCCAGAAGCCGCGCCCTGCTCGGTCGCCTCAAGCCCTTCGACGTCGCTACGCCCTCGCTGCTCTCTCAACCCCAGACCCTATACTTCGACAATCTCAACGCCGCCAATCAGATCGACCAAAATTTAAGTGCCGACAATGGCAAACAGGTAATGACCCTACAGGTTGGCCCCCAGAATTGGGCTTCGCTCATACCCGAACGCTTCAGTTACGCCCCTCCAACAGGCGTGAGTACCATACAGGTAACGCCCCGGAGTCCGGGAGCGTCCTCCACGCTGAGCCTCGACGCGACCAACCCCCAAAAATTACCCTTGCTACTTGACCTATCCCCCGGCGCCTACCGATTCAATCAGGCGGGCGTCCCCTCCGGCAGTCAACTCGCGATAGCCGACGATGCCCTGTACGCAGAAAACGCGACAGGCATCGTGCGCATCTTCAAAAACGAGCAAGTCAGTTACGACACGATTATCCGTTACGACCTCGTCTTTGAGGCCATCTAGAAGCATCTATTTTCCATCTATAAAACAAGAGTTTATGATCAACCTTGCGAATCTCAAAACGCCCGGGGTGTATGTGGACGAAATCGCTCTGTTGCCTCCTTCGGTAGCCGGCGTGGAAACCAGTATCCCGGTATTCATCGGCTACACCGAAGAAGCCCAGGAGAAAACGCCCGGCGACCTCCACCTAAAACCCAAAAAAATCCGTTCCCTTAAAGAATACGAAAGTTTTTTTGGTCGAATCAATGAAGGCAAAATTACGGTAAGCATCCACGACGATACCGACGCCTCTGACGTATTGTTGCGTCGGCGTCTCGAAGTAAGCGTCGATCCCGCGCTTCGCAATATGTACTACCAGATGCAAATGTTCTTTGGCAATGGCGGCAGCACTTGCTACGTCATATCTGTGGGACAGGGGTCTGCCGATGCGGCGCCTGTATCCACAGCGCTTGAACAGGGTCTCGAAGAAGCCGGGAAACTGGATGAGCCCACTTTGGTCGTCTTCCCGGATGCAAACGGCATCTCTACACAAGCCAATATTTGTAATTTGTACAAAAAGGCGCTCAACCAGGCGGGCGAACTCAAAGATCGCTTCGTGGTCATGGATGTGAACAACGTATCCGATTTCCGGCAATACATTGGCACGGAAAACCTTAAATACGGCGCGGCATACTATCCCCCGCTTCAAAGTCAACTGAGCTACCTTTACGCCGACGCCAACGTGAAGATTGCGCATAAGGTATCAAAGGCGGGAGCGGCCCCCACAGACGGACCGCTCAAAGACAAGTTGTTGAATTCGACGGATATCCCTGCCACCGGCGCGTTGTACAACGCCGTGAAACAGGCCATCGGCGAATCAGGCCCGGTGTTGTATCCTTCCTCCGCCGTAGTCGGCGCATACGCCGCCGTAGATGCCGCGCGCGGCGTTTGGAAGGCTCCCGCCAATGTCAGCCTGGTCAATGTGCTGGGGCCTACGATCATGATCACCGATCTCGAGCAGCAGGAACTCAACGTCGATGTCAACGGCGGCATCTCGATCAACGCCATTCGCAACATCACCGGACGCGGCACGGTGATCTGGGGTGCGCGCACCTTAGCCGGCAACGACAACGAGTGGCGCTACGTGAACGTGCGGCGTTTCTTCAATTATGTGGAAGAGTCGGTCAAAAAAGCAACCTACCGCTTCGTCTTTGAGCCCAACGACGCCAATACCTGGGTTAGCGTAAGGGCCATGATCGAGAACTTCCTCGTCCTGCAATGGAGAGCCGGCGCCCTCCAAGGAGCCAAACCCGAACAGGCCTTCTTCGTGCGCGTAGGCCTTGGCTCTACCATGACCGCCGATGACATCCTCAACGGACGCCTTATCATCGAAATCGGCATGGCCGTGGTACGCCCCGCAGAGTTCATCGTCCTGAGATTCATGCACAAACTCCCCGAATAGGACACCTCTATTTAAACTGATTTTTTTAAAAGAAAAACACACCAAACATCATGGCAGATTACCCGCTTCCAAAGTTCCACTTCATGGTAGAATGGGGTGGCAACCGCGTCGGATTCACAGAAGTGAGCGGCTTAGACGTCGAAACTGAAGTCATCGAATACCGCGAAGGCGCCAATCCCGAGTACCACAAGCTCAAAATGCCGGGGATGCAGAAATTCGGCAATATCACGCTCAAACGCGGTACGTTCCAGAGCGACAACCAGTATTTTGAATGGTGGAACAGCGTGCGACTAAACAGTATTGAGCGCCGCGACCTGACGATCAAACTGCTCAATGAGAATCACGAACCCGTGGTAACCTGGCAGGTCAAAAACGCATGGCCTGTCAAAGTGCAGGGTACCGACCTGAAAGCCGACGGCAACGAGGTCGCGATCGAAACGCTGGAACTGGCCCACGAAGGCCTGACCGTCAATTTCGAATAAAACGATCCGGTTCGGCCCTGCGTTTTCGTCGAAATAGGGGCCGGAACCTTCGGGCCGCTCAGGAGCGCAATGCAGCGTATCGTACCACACGCGCGTCAGCGGAGGTATCTGCGTTCCTCTCCGGCGTTCCTAAGCGATTCAGATGATGTTTTTTCAATCGATTCACCAGTCGCTCCAGGCGCGCAACCCCAATATTAGTTGCGCGCCCGGCGACAACGACTAATCAAGCGCCATGCCATATTATCCGCCGGTGGGATTTCATTTTCGCGTCGAGTTTCAGGGGATACCCGGTCTTCAGGCGCAGGACGCTTTCTTTCAGGAAGTGAGCGGACTGAGTCGCCAACTGGAAACCGAAGCCATCAAGTCAGGCGGCGAAAACCGCTTTTCTTACGCCCTGCCTTTGAGGGCCAAATACCCCAATCTCGTGCTCAAGCGGGGCTTGTTCCTCGATTCGGCCATCATCAAGTGGGTGGACGACGCCATGCTGCATATGGACATACATCCCGTGACCGTCATGGTTACCCTCCTCAACGAAAATCACGAACCCCTTCAAAGCTACCAGTGCGTCAACGCTTGGCCGGCAAAGTGGTCCATAGCCGGCCTAAACGCAGAGAAAAGTGAAATTCTCGTCGAAAATATGGAATTGATCTATCACTACTTCAATATTATACAATAACGCGCCATGCCTGTCGAAATCAGAGAATTGATCATACGGGCCAATATGCCCGAGCCTACGCCGGACGCCAACGCCGCCAATCCAATCAACGCCAATCAAACCCAGCCGGTCAGTAGCTCAACACTCAGTAAAACCGTCAAGGCCATTATTGAATCCGAACAACGCAGAAAGAACGAACGATGATACAAGCAAAAAGCGGCGGCGCTCTTTTGAGCGCCATAGTCAACAGCGTACCCTTTCCGGATAGACTTACCTTGCTTCCGGTGGTGAAGTTTGACCCCATTCCCGTGCCCGTGCCTTTGCCTCCCTATCAGGCCATGTTCAATCCAGAGAACTGGAATATAGAAGAGCATATGGTGTATAATCAGGAGTCGCCTGCCGGCTCGAAAGGAGGTCCGGTTCGTTACGTAAAAGAAACCAACCGCACCCTTTCCTTTGACCTGATCATCGACGGTACGGGCGCAAGCGGCGAGAAACGCAGCGTAACCCTCGACTTGTTGTATTTGAAAGAGGTCATCGGTTACAATGGCGAGGAACACCGCAACAATCGTGTGATTGTGGTGTGGGGAACCAACATATTCAAAGGCGTTTTTTATGAGATAAAAATCAATAAGACCCTCTACAAAACCGACGGCACGCCCTTGCGGGCTAAAGTATCCTTAAAATTCAAAGAGGATACCTCTTTGGAAAAAAGTATCCTGAACCGCAACATGCGCTCCGCCGACCTGACCCGCGAGCATATCGTAAAAAGCGGAGATCGACTCGACCTGTTGGCCAACCATATGTATGGCGATTCGCGCTTCTATCTAGAAGTGGCCCGCGCCAACCGAATGACGACCTTCCGAACGGGGTTAACGCCCGGCCTCAAACTGATTTTTCCTCCCACCGAAAAGTAAAGCGCCGCCATGCTCAACGCCATCACAAGTCAATTGCTGCCGCCTGTTCCGGCGGATATCACTCTGGTCACTTTAGTCGTAAAAATCAACGGTGTGCCAATACCGGATACCATCCCGGTCAGCAGCGTGACGGTGACCTATCGCTGCAACCGCATCCCCTATGCGCTTGTGACCATACTGGACGGCGATGTGCCTTCTCAGGATTTTCCAAGCTCCAATCTCGATACCTTTTCCCCGGGCCAACAGATCGAAATAAGCGCTGGCTACTCCGGGGCCAACGAGCAGATTTTCAAAGGGATTATCGTTCGGCATAGCGTCAAGATCATGCAGGATGAGGCGTCCTATATCGAAATCGAATGTAAGGACCAAGCCGTGAGGCTCACCGCCGGACGACGCAACAAGTATTTTTTTGAAAAAAAAGACAGCGAGATCATCGAAAGTATCCTGCGCGATCATCAGATCAATCCTTCGGTAGCGGCTACCGCCTTGCGCCACAAACAGATGGTGCAGTACTATGCCAGCGACTGGGACTTTCTGCTCACCCGCGCTGAGGCCAACGGTATGCTTGCGCTTACAGATGCCGGCAAGGTGAGCGTCAAAAAGCCGGATTTTGCCCAGGACCCCAAATTTACGCTCAACTACGGAACGAGTATCTACGAGTTTGAAGCCGAGATGGACGCCCGCGACCAGTTCCCCAAAGCCGAAGCGACCTCTTGGAGTCCGGGCGACCAACGTCTGATCCGGATATCTTCAGGCAGCTTTGGAGGTCCTGAAGGTGGGCAGGGGAGCGCGCTGTCATCCATCGCCGGATCGCTGGGTATCAACCTGCCCGGCGCCAGTCCTGACACAGATTTCCGGGAGGTAATGGGTTGGAGAGCGTACGGTTTGCAGCATGGAGGCGCATTCACCAACGAAGAATGTCAGGCATGGGCCGATGCGCAGGCCATTAAAAGCGAATTGGCAAAAAAAAGGGGACGCGTCAAGTTTCAGGGCGTGGCCGACATCCGCCCGGGACAATGTATCCAGATCAACGGCGTAGGGCTTCGTCATAGCGGCAAAGTATTTGTCACCGGCGTAGTGCATGAAATAGGCGAGGGCGTATGGTTCACCCATGCCCAGTTCGGCCTGCCCATGCGTTGGACCGCGCAGGAGTTCGACGACCTCAATGATACCCCTGCCGCCGCCCTGCTCCCCGCCGTAAACGGCCTGCAAATCGGCATCGTTACCGAACTTAAAGGCTCGCCGGCAGACCCGGACTTCCGTATTCAGGTGCGATTGCCTTTGGTCGAAACCGGCGGCGACGGCGTGTGGTCGCGCCTTGCCCAGCAGGATGCCGGCGCTAATCGGGGCGCCGTCTGGCGTCCCGAAATAGGCGACGAAGTGATCGTGGGCTTCATCAACGACGACCCCCGGCACGCCGTAGTGATCGGCGCCTTACACAGCGCCCAAAACCCCGCGCCTATACCCGCCGCCGACGAAAATCACGAAAAAGGATGGATCACCCGAAGCGATATGCGCCTGGTGTTCAATGATGAAAAGAAAAGCGTCGCCATCCAAACGCCAAATGGAAAGCAAATCCGCATCGACGAAGACGAAGACCTGATCGAGATCAGCGACCGGCACCAAAACCGGATTGTCCTGGATCAGAACGGCATCATCATTGAATCGGGCAAAGACCTCACCCTCAAAGCGCTTCAGAATATGAAAATCGAAGCCTTCAAAATACAAGAGGAAGCCCAAGTCTCCATCGAGATCCAGTCGCAGGGACAAGCGCGGATCAAGGCTACCAGCGATATGGAAATCGGCGCCACCTTTGTTAGAATCAATTGATTTGCATGTAGCGCGCGCCTGATTCTTCACAGGCTAACGCTCATTGCCACATACCACACATATCAACATTATTAGTATGCCAGCAGCAGCCAGAATGGGCGATATGCACGTCTGCCCTTTGGTCAATCCGGGGGGAGTCCCACACACGGGCGGCCCGATCCTCTCATCGGGCGTGCCCACCGTACTCATTGGCGGAACGCCTGCCGCGGTGGTCGGCGACATGTGCGCCTGCGTCGGCCCGCCTGACAGCATCGTGGCAGGATCGCAAACTGTGCT
>JBKBLI010000010.1:13790-17437 GCA_046296435.1 Saprospiraceae bacterium
GATAGGCGGTAAACCCGCCGCCCGTATGGGCGACAGTACGGCGCACGGGGGGCAAATCACCCTGGGCTGCCCAACCGTACTCATTGGTTAAATACCAACTCACACTTTCCACATGTTGCAAAAAAAATTTCTTGGCATAGGCTGGGCTTTTCCGATTGAATTCGACCACGCATCCGGAACCGTCCAAAGAGTTGCCGAACTCGAAGACATCGCTCAGAGCCTTACCATCTTGCTGCGCACCCGTCCGGGAGAACGCGTCATGCGACCTGACTATGGTTGCGCGTTGGACGACCTGCTTTTCGAGCCTACCAACGAAGGGCTGCTCACCTTTGTCAAAGACCTCATATCGACGGCCATACTCTACTACGAGCCGCGCATAGATCTTCAAAAGGTGGTGATCGACGCCGACCCGGCGTTGATTCAGGAGGGTAAACTATATATCGAGATCAGTTTTGTAGTGCGCAGCACCAATGGCCGCTACAATTACGTGTATGATTATTATAAACGCGAAGCCAGCATACAACCTCTGATATGAGCCAAAACAAACATTGTCACCCTTTGGAGTACGCGGGTAGTTCGCAAATCGAGCGCCTCGTAGCTGCCCTTCAACCAGGGTACTTCCAGTTAGATGAGCGCAGTTTACAGGATTTGATTGTGGCTGCCTCCCAATACGCTCAGGCCCTGCGCTTCTTTGACCACAACGACCAGCATCCGGAAGGCGTCTATTGGGATCGCTTTTGGGAGGTGGAATTACTCACTTATCTGGCTGTGGTAGCCGCCAAGGATACAGATGAATTACGCAAAAAATACGAAGAGGCAGACCTCGCCTTTACTAAAAAAACAAACGAAAAAAACAGCGCCAAAAAGGGGGTAAAATCGACTGAATCGCCGCTGGCAACTTATTTGCCCCTGATCGAGCTGTTGCGCCAATTAGCCTGGTCGATCGAAGATACCTACCAGAAATTAAGTCGCGTTGGGCACCCGCTCCAAATCCGATTGCTCAACAGCATCCGCCGCGACAACTGCTGCGATACCGATGAACTGGAGAGCGCCCTGCGCAAACTCATCAAGTACCACAAGGCCGCCACATCATCCAAGGAGCCCCTTTCTTACACGCGTTACGAGGCATTTTTTTCCGATGATAGGCGCTGGGGCTTACGCAACCGGACTGACTTCGAGGCCATCGTGCCCGATACCCAGATCACGCAGGAGGTCCTTCGGGAGATATTTATCATTTACTACGACGCCTGGCTCCTGCTCAAAAAAGAGGCGAAGGAAGCGTTCGACGTAGAGTTGGCCCGCGCCGAATTGCCCGAAGACGTGGAGGAGCGCGTAATGGAGCCGCATGTGGCGCTTTTTATAGCCTTTCTGCGGCTATTCCGTCATGCGCAGGATAGCCTGAACGAACTGAGCGAAAAGCATTTGGACTACTATTACGATCAGGCGCTCGGCTTTTGCCGCCGGCCAGAGACTCCCGACGAGGTATGGCTGATCTTGAAACTGGCAAGGGATGTTGACCATTTTCTATTGCAAAAAGGCGAGGCATTTCTCGCCGGAAACGACAAAAACGGCGCGCAGTTGATCTTCGAAGCTATTGAAGATTGGGTGCTGCGTCAGGCGACCGTGGCCGATATTCGCAATACTTACATCGACCCTGAGTGCGGCAAGATTAATGCCAACCCTGACGTCGCCAAGGCATACGAAAACGGCGTTGAAAAGCCCAACGAAAGCGCCCTGCACTGGCGTAGCATGGGCGATGATAACCAACTTCCCGACGGCCAATTCGGATGGGCAATCGCCAGCCCGCAACTCATCCTGAGGGAAGGAAAACGCGTCATCGATCTCAAGATGAAGGTAGTGACGCATCCCGTTCCCGATCTGTCCTGGATCGCACAGCAAAATTTGTTTGGCGTCTGGCTAAGCGCCAGGGAGGATTGGGTGCGTCTCGCGCACAGCCCTGACCGAATCACCGACCCGGATACAATGCCGGACTTGCCGCAGGGGGCCTTCAATATCTTTTTTACGGACGACGTTTTGCATTTTCGCATCGTGTTGGAGCGCGACGATCCCGCCATAGAGGCCTTGGGCGAAGATGCAGCCGCTCTTGCAGGCTTCAATACCCCGTGGCCCATGCTCAAAATCATCGTCAACCCTCAGCGCGTTGCCGACTGTCCTCCCAACAGCCCCGTACCAACAACGGTCGAAATTTACGAAATCCTACGGACCCTCTGTATCGGCGAAATACGTATCGCCGTGAAAGCCTCAGGTATTCGCGAAAACCTAATCGTTCAAAACGACCAGGGTCTCTTTGATGGCGCTCAAAAAGTTTTCCCCTTTGGCCCGACGCCCGAGGTAGGCAACAAGTTTTTCCTCGGCAGTACCGAAGTGTTCCAAAAAGCCCTCACCTGCCTGAAAGTCTGCTTCGACTGGATAGCGCCTCCCGATGATTTTGCCGAACACTACAAAGCCTACTCTTCAATTAAAAAAAACAACAACCAAGTCGTCAATGCGCCCAACCCCTATCTGAAGATTGATTTTATTGACCGTGCAGATGTGCCCATACCCAAACAACTGACGCGCTTTGGTAAACGTGGCGCCGATGACCAACTGGGCGGTATGGTTACAGATATGAACGGCAATCCTTTGGAGGCAATCCGCGTAGTTTTGCTGGACGCCAACAACTCCGACAAGGCGTCAGTAGCAACGGATAGCGAAGGAAGATACGCCTTTTCAGGCCCGATTGACGCTCAACTTACCATTGTGTTCAGGGCGCCGCCGCAAAGCGACGCCGACCCGGATAAATCTCCTTTGTACGAGTCATTGACGCATTTCGCCGCAATAGACGGAGGTAGTCCCTCCGCTATTTCGATTGGTGAATTTGCGGTGATCAACGCAGTACTGTTTCCTAAAAATGTGCTGTTTGGCAAGTTTGATCAAATCCGTGGTAAGGTGGAAGATATCTACGGCAATCCCATAAACAGCGGGGTTACCCTAACCCTCGGCGGCGATAACCTGTCCCTTAACGCCGACGGAACCTTCAATGCTCCGGCCAAGAATAACCAAAATTTGGTTGTTTCCGCCTCGGCTGCGCAGTTCAAAGCCCCTTCTTCGGGCACAATCCAACTTGACGATTTTACGCAGTTGCGCATCGTTTTGGAGCCTGCCGAACGGACATTGGATTCGGGGATCGCCATCAACGCTTCAGATCCCAGAATTTCAGGTAAGATTACCGACAGTAAATCCGCCGCGCAGGAGATAGAGAACGCTTTTGTTGAGGTTTCCAACAGCGTTCAAACTATCAAAGCCTTCTCCAATGCAAACGGCGATTATGAACTGCCCCTTTTTGCTCCCGGCAATTCTGTGCGCTTCTTTCCTTATCCCTATGCCAACGCGATAATATTGCTCCCGACAGCTTTTATTGCCGCTACAGCCAACAAGCCAACGATCAATGCCCGCTTGTTATCAAAGCCGCGTCTGTACAAGCGCTTCATAGATGAAACCGTGCGAATACGTATAGTCGACCGACAGCATACGCCGATAACTACCGGTGTGAACATTGCTGCCACTCCTGGCGGCGCGGCAACTGTGAACTTACAGAGCAATATATTCGAATTTAGTTTGCCGTCAGGAATAAGTGAAAATCCGAA
>JBKBLI010000010.1:17537-25225 GCA_046296435.1 Saprospiraceae bacterium
GGCGGCGCGGCAACTGTGAACTTACAGAGCAATATATTCGAATTTAGTTTGCCGTCAGGAATAAGTGAAAATCCGAACGTCATGCTGACCATTAGCGGAAGCGCATACGAACCGGTCAGTTTTCGAAGAGAACTTTATGGCGATTTTACCGTCATGCTGTTCCCAAAGGATTTTGCAGAGCGCAGCGGCGCCACGTCCGGGACTATTACAGGCGTCGGGTTCGATCGCAATGGCCAACCTCTTTCCGGCTTTAGCGTAGAGGATGATATGGCAACAGCGGGCGCTGTAAGCGGCTCCAGTTACAGTATTACGCCCAACAGCGTAGCGACCAAGTTGATATTCAAAAAGCCCGGATTTGAAAACCTTGAGATAGATATATTAGGCGCCGCACAGATCAATCCCTTCCTCAAACCCGCGACAACGGCCCCCTTAACAGGAAGTACCATTAGTGGCCAGCTTTTAAACGCAGACGGAACGCCGGCGGAAAACGTAAGCGTCGAAGCCTCCGGCTTTTTGAATGGAAAATACCTTAAGTTTGAAAGCAAGACCGACGCCACAGGCAACTATACGCTTCAGCGTACCAACAACCTGACCGATATCAGGCTTGTCTTCCGAAAGGATGATTTCGTTTCGGAAGCGCAGGGTTTTGCGCTTGGAGCGCTCTTTTTATCCAATCAAGTAACCAAGATTCGCCCGCCGCGGCAGACGCTGGAGGTCAGGGTTCTCGACATCAACGATGTCCCAGTAAAGAATGCTGAAATCCGCCTCCCTGACGGGAGTTCTGCTAAAACGGGTCCTGGAGGCGGGCATACTTTTGCCTTCTCGTCTCAAAGTAGTCTGGTCGGGACAAATAATACGGTTGAGATTACCCACCCTGCGTACAAAACCATGCAAGTCAACGTCGAGCAGGGCTGCTTCTACCTTGAAATCCGACTCTTACCGGTATCCGCTTCCTTTGTTGTCTCCGGCGCTGTGACCGATGTTGCAGGCGCTCCAATTCCTGACGTAAGGGTATCTGCGGGGGACGAGGCCATCGAAACGCGTACCAACAGCTCGGGCGGATATCAAATCAAGCTGCCCGTTGATATGGCCAAGCAACTGTTGCTCCGCGCGCCGGCCGGATTTGCTGAAAAAGTAGTTTCAATACAGGCCGAATATCCCAATCTCGGACAAAATTTCAGTAAATCAGACCTGAATGTCATCCTGAATTATCAAAGCATCAACTACGTTAGTTTGCTTGACGCCCATTCGGCCATCAAACCTTGCTTTGAGATCAATATCAACGCGCTCAACTTGGCGCGGGATGTGCGCACCCAGCATTTTGAGCGCTACAGCCAAACCCTCAAACGCGGCTTTTTGGTGTTCAATCTTGAGGAGTCTGACTTTCTGCATAAAGACTATCCACAGGCGCTGAGCCACTATGCGTTTTCAAATCCAAAAAATGACCCCCCGCCGAACCCGCCATATGCTCCGGCCGTCAACGGTATTTCTTTAGAGTATTGTTCAGAGCAGACAATCACAGGGGCAAATAACGCAGGTATTGATCGCCTTTTCCACATACTGCCTCTTCAACGGGCACAAAGAAGTGTCGCTGCAAATGGCTGAGCGTCTGATGGTCTATCCTTACAACCCCCACGATGCAGACGAACAGTCCAAAGCGCGCCATCCTTACGCGACGGGCAATCTGTACATCGGTCTGGACAAACTGACGCCCGGAAGCGCGCTGTCGCTGCTTTTTCGTATAGCGGCCGGTACCGAACGAAATCCGGAATTGCTCCCGCCGCAACTCCTCTGGTCTTGGCTTGGCCCCGACAATCGATGGTTCCCCTTCGAGCCAGGTCAAGTCCTGCGCGACGAAACGCGGGGGCTTACCCGCAGCGGGATCGTTCAAATAGCCATGCCGACCGCCGCCGTCAACCGCACTACCATGCTTCCCGGCAATCTCTTCTGGCTGCGGGTAGCCGCAATTGCGGAGACCGACAAAGACCGCTCCGCCCATGCCCTGCCATCCATGCAGGGTGTTGATGCGCAAGTAGTTCGCGCCCGTTTTGCCAACAAGGGCAATGAACTGAGTCACCTGGCGGCGCCCCTGCCCGCAGGGACCGTTAGCGGACTGCTCAACAGCCGCGCGGAAGTGCGCGGCGTAAGCCAACCCATGCCCTCTGTAGGCGGACGCTTGCCCGAGAGTATGGGCCTTGCCTTCCGAACCCGCGTCAGCGAGCGCCTGCGCCACAAAGACCGCGCCGTAACCGTATCGGATTTCGAGCGCCTACTCTTAGAGCGGTACCCCCATGTAGCGGTCGTAAGGTGTATTCCACACACCCGTTACAAAACGACCGCTCAGGCCTCTGAACTCGCGCCGGGCTGCGTGAGCGTCGCTGTGGTTCCCCATCCGACGTTGCGCGCCGAACCCTGGCTCATGCCCCGATTCCCCCAAGCCGATCTGGACGATATGCGCGACTTCCTCGCGTCCCGCGCCAACCTTTTTGTTGCGTTTGGCGAAGGCGAAGACGCTCGCCTTCAGGTGTTTAATCCACACTACGAGCCGCTTGATATTCAGGTAAAGGTCTATTTTTTGCCTGAATACAGCGATACGGCTTTTTATGAAAAAAAATTAGCCGATGAACTGCGCAATTATATCAGCCCCTGGCTGGCCAATCCGCTGGCAACGCCGGTATTCAGACGCAATATTGTCCGTAGCAAAATCCTCCAGTTCATCGAAGAGCGCTACTATGTGGATTATGTGGACATGTCTCGCGACGACTGGGGTCGCTACAGCGAATTTCTCATACGCCGCCGCCGCGTCAATACGGCCGGTCAGATCCTCGGCGAAACGGACCAGCCGCTCGAAGAGAAATGTCTGGCCGTCAAGCCTCCGGCGATTGAGTGGGTCAATGACAAAGCCTGTCCGGCTACAGCGCGCTCCATTTTTGTCGCAGGTTACATCGCGATCAATACCGCGCTGCCCAGCCTGACAAAGTGTCCCCAGATCAAAATGGAACCGAGCAAAGTCGATGCGCAAGAAACTGAAGCGCAGGAAACTGAAGATCGGCCGATTGACGTAGTCGTCTTACCGCAAGGTTCGCAGCCAAGAGGCGCCGCACCCGCGCCCGACGAAAAGAAAAAACGCAAGATCCGCCAACCCAAAAGCAAATAAGCCATGAACAGCGTCGCCGCCATACCACTATCCCGCCCTGACCACCCCAGCCTCGACTACGAGTTGCTGCGCAGCGAGGGCATCCGACACCTCGAAAACCTGGCTACTGAGTTGTGGACAGATTTCAACGCCCATGATCCGGGGATCACCCTTCTCGAATTGATGTGCTACGCCATCACCGATTTAGGTTACCGCTCGCGCACGCTCAAAATTGGCGACCTGATAGCAGGAGGCAACCGTAAAACGTTTTTTGAGGCCGTCGAAATATTGCCCATGGCGCCTGTCACTGCCCGCGATTATCGCAAACTGATGATCGACGTAAATGGCGTCAAAAATGCTTGGATTGAAAAATACGACGATCCTGCGCTCTTTAAGGACAAGAACGGTGTCGATCACGCATTACTCCTGCCTGAAGGCAAGACCGCTCGCTTCAAAACTATCGCCCAAAACACAAGTGGAGCTTGGAGTATCAACGAGCAGCCCGCCCGCGATTTCTTGAACGATTACGTAAAAAAAGAAAAAAACGAAACTGACGACGAACGGCAAAAACGCCTGAAAGCCAAATTTGAAATCCTCAAAGACTGGGTCGAAAAAGGACTGACTCCGGAAAATATGAAGGCTGACCCAGATCTCGCCGAAGCCCTGCTGTGCCGATTTGGATTCATCCCCTTGGCCGCAGGCCAAGTATCCAAAGGCGCATCCGGCATACAGCCGCTTGTCCTCAACGGGCTGGCCCGCATTGTCCTCAACCTCGAAGACCACATCGACCCGGAAAATCCAATCCAAACACAGCCCGTAGTAGATCGGGTCTGGGAGCGCTTACAAGCCAATCGCTTTCTGTGCTCCGATTTTGTCCAGCCGACGGTCATTGTGGGCCGCTTGCCCATTGCAATCTGTTTGCACCTTGAAGTGCGTCCCGGCGTCGATGAAGTGGCCGCCGCCGCCGAGGCCATTTGGCGCATCGAACAACACCTCACGCCGCGCCTCCGATTTTATACATATCAGGAAATGCGCGCCAAGGGCCTTTGCAACGACCAGATCGTCAACGGCCCCTTACTCGACCATGGCTTCATAGACGACGCCGAACTGGATGCCGCCCGACTGTTGACCGAATTCCGACATTCAGATCTGACCAAGGCCGCCACCGCGCAACCCGACGTGCTCTGCGTACGCGAACTGAAAGTCAAAATATACCCCAATACTTCATTTGCCGAACAAACATCCTATCCGATATACAGCCCGCCCGAACGGCCGCTGAAACCTGTGTTAGACCTCTGCGCATCCTGTGTCTATGTGACGCGCAACGGCATACGCCACGAGATCTCCGAAACCACCCTCAAAGAGGCCCTCCGACTGCGCCGCAAACTCGCCCTCTGCATTGACGATCCGGGCGCCCCGGCCTCCCCGCAAGGCGATCCCATCGACAACCTCGGTCAATACCAAAGCCTGCAGTACGACCTTCCAGAAGTATATGGCGTGGGGCATTACGGACTGTCAGACGACGCCTCGCCCTACTCAAAGGGCGTACGCAAGCAGTTGCAAGCCTACTTAGCATTTTTTGACCAGATATTGGCCTCCTATCTGCTACAGTTGGAGCAGGTCCGCGATTTGCTCGCCATAGATCAGGACATCTCCGCAAGCGCCTACCTCAGCGCCGACTTAAGCCATGTGCCCGGGATGAGCGAAATTATAGATCCCGATCTGATGGCGCACTTTATGGCCGAAAGTCCCGCCACCCGACAGGATCGCCGCAACCGCTTGCTCGATCACTTGCTGGCCCGCTTTGGAGAAGCGTTCAGCGAGTACGCCGCAACCCTGTTGCGGGCCGATCTCGCAGCCCATGACGACGTATTTCATCAGGGTTTCGAGGATTACCTGGCCGCCAAGGCCCAGTTTTTACGTGAATTGGCTGGATTGGGGGCCCATCGCGGAAAGGGTTACAACTACCGCAAAAAACCAGTGTGGAACGCTGACAACGTGGCTGGGGTAAAAAAACGGGTACACCGCATGCTTGGCTTGTCCGGCTCATGGCACGCCGTTTCCTTGCTTACTTCTCCGCCCTATCGCCTTGACATCTTGACAGAAACCAACGCTCAAGGCTCTGTCCGTTACCGGATCGCATGGCGGGAATTAGACTCCGATGGCGCCAACCTGACCCTGCTGCGCAGCAACGGTTACGTATCGCTCCAAACGGCGCAAAACAAACGCGATGCGCTCTATTCCACGATATGGCGTAAAGCGCACTACAGTGTAATCCCACATCCCAAAAGCGCCGGACAGTTTGCCGTGGCGTTTAGCACAGGCGGCAACGCCGAACTGGTCGGCTCGCCCATGAGCGAGCAGGAGGCTATCAACCTGCTTGAGCGAATACATTGCCTATTAGACTATGCGCCCGAGAAAGAAAAAGAAGGCTTCCATCTCATCGAACACATCTTGCTGCGCCCCAACGACCCGGCCGACGACCTGCTCAGCCTGCCCCTCAGTTGCGATCTCGCGCATTCCCCCTGCGACCCCTACTCCAACTGGGTGACGGTAGTGCTGCCCAACTGGCCCAAAAAGTTTGCCGATCCACAGTTCCGCCGAACATTTGAGCAGGGCTTCCGGATGGAACTGCCCACTGAAGACGCTGTTCGATTCTGTTGGGTCAACAAAGAGCAAATGCGCAACTTTGAGGAGCGCTACTCGGCCTGGCTCGAGGCCAAAGCCTCCTGCACCCCCGACGAATGCCACGTGACCGCTGCCGCCAATGCGCTCATCGATTGGCTTAACAACACCCAATGCTCTTGCAACTGCCACGCCTGCTGTAAAAGCGATACGGCTTGCGACGATTGCAAAGACTGCTAATATCGCCGGATCAGGGCCGAACAGGAAAACAACCTCATCAAGCTCCACGCCCCATGTCCATTTTTTTTGAAAAAAACGCGACATGGCGGGCGCGGGTAAAGAGCTTGGGCGGGGCCAAGGCCGGAGCGCATGTGCGCCATAGTTCAGATCCCGGCCCCGCTCCAGACGCCACAAATTCGATTCAATAAAAAAACATGCCGATAGCGATCAATATTGGCTAAGTCTTAAACGCTCATATATACCCTTTCGCCATGCCCGACAACAGCCATATTGCCGAACTCCTCACACGCCTCAACGAAATCATTGCGCAGATCAAAAAAACGGGCGGTGTTCCGGTGCACCCCGATCTGCCCCGCGCCTTTGATGTCGTGGCCGAAATTCTGGCGCTGATAGAAGCTCCGGAATTCGACCTGGAGACCCTTATCCGGGACATCGAAGCGTTTCGCCAGACGCTGCAAGCGCAGGGTGCAGATATGGCGCTTATTCAGGATAAAATCATCCTTTTTGCGAATCAACTGGGGGAGTTAACCAGCGCAATGTCCGATAAAGTGGACGCCGGAAATGTGTTAGACCACATCGCCGAAGCCTTAAATCCGATCTCGGCAGCCCTAAGCGACCTCAGCAAGCGATTGGTCGCTTTGGAGGAGGCCGCACAAGGGGCGGAGGGCGTGAGTGAGACCAGGGTGCGGGACATGGTCGAAGCAGCCCTGACGCCTATTCGCGAAGAAATCAGACAAATCAAGGACCGCGAAGACCCCCGCATGGCAGATCTGCTCCAGCGGATCGGCGCACTCGAAAAGCAGACCGGCAATGCAGGTGGCATAAGCCTCACGGAGGCGCAGGCGCTGGTCGCCGACGCCGTTGCCAACCTCAACATTCTGATCTCCTCCCTGCGCAACGAATTCGAACAGAAACTTGCCCTCAAAGTTGCACAGACTGAATTTGACGACTTCATCGACCAAAACAGATTGGCCCTCAGCGCTAAAGCCAATCAAAGCGACCTCGACGAAACAAACGCCGCTTTGGCCGCAAAAACAAATAAGACAGACTTCAATACATTCAAAGGCGAAATCCAGCAACAGTTGGCCGACAAGGCCGATAAGGCCGTTCTGGACCAGCACATCCAGGACACGTCGGACAAACTGGCCCTGAAGGCCGACCAGTCCGCGCTTGAGCAGTGCAAGGCAGACCTCGAATCCGAACTGGACAAAAAAGCCGATAAGGCCGCCTTAGACCAGCACATTCAGGACACGTCGGACAAACTGGCCCTGAAGGCCGACCAGTCCGCGCTCGACCAGTGCAAGGCAGGCCTCGAATCCGAACTGGACAAAAAAGCCGACAAGGCCGCCTTAGACCAGCACATTCAGGACACGTCGGACAAACTGGCCCTGAAGGCCGACCAGTCCGCGCTCGAGCAGTGCAAGTCAGACCTCGAATCCGAACTGGACAAAAAAGCCGACAAGGCCGCCTTAGACCAGCACATCCAGGACACGTCGGACAAACTGGCCCTGAAGGCCGACCAGTCCGCGCTTGAGCAGTGCAAGGCAGACCTCGAATCCGAACTGGACAAAAAAGCCGATAAGGCCGCCTTAGACCAGCACATTCAGGACACGTCGGACAAACTGGCCCTGAAGGCCGACCAGTCCGCGCTCGACCAGTGCAAGGCAGGCCTCGAATCCGAACTGGA
>JBKBLI010000010.1:25324-36419 GCA_046296435.1 Saprospiraceae bacterium
CACGTCGGACAAACTGGCCCTGAAGGCCGACCAGTCCGCGCTCGACCAGTGCAAGGCAGGCCTCGAATCCGAACTGGATAAAAAAGCCGACAAGGCCGTTCTGGACCAGCACATTCAGGACACGTCGGACAAACTGGCCCTGAAGGCCGACCAGTCCGCGCTCGACCAGTGCAAGGCAGACCTCGAATCCGAACTGGATAAAAAAGCCGACATGGCCGACATCGTTAGACTTGATGATGAATTAGAGGCCATAGCCCAAAAGTGGCTCGACGACGCCCAGAACAGCCCCGGCGCCCGTTTAGCGCGCATTACGCTGCAAGGCTGGGGTATTGTGGGTGGTTTTGATATCCGTTCTGACCACAAGCATTACATACACATCACGCCCGGCATTGGCGTTACGCCGCAGGGCGTACTAACGATTGAACCCCGTCAGGACAATACAGGCTTGGTGGAGTCCGGCGACTGTACAAACGACGATTTCATCAGCGGCGCGCTGGTGTTTTCGCACTATCGACCATTTGCATACGAGGGGAATTGCGCTTCGTTCCAAACTTGGAGCGACTGCCCGATGTGGGAGATGCTCTCTCCTGCCGACGACTTGCCCGACGACGCCCTGCCCCTCACGCCCCAAAGCGAGGCCGATAAGGAGCAGCCGTTCCTTTCGGACAAAATGATCCTCTTGCTGCCCGACGACGACAAGCGGCATTATCTGCTTGTCGGGCGTGAAACCCTGCTTGCAAAACTATCGCTAAGCCAATCGTGCAAATCCCAAAACCGAAATACGGATTATATCTACGAAGAGGAGTACAGCCCTGAAGACGACTACATCTCCGACAAGGATCTTTGGCTTTGTTTGCAACCTGCTTACGGATTGCCTGAACTGCCGCTCTATCGTTTTGGCTTTTATCAGCATGACGACTGTGCGCCAAACGAACTTGACATATCCGATTTCCCCAAGATATGCAGCACGGACGATATTTACCTTACATGGAAGCCCATTGTGGATGAAGCCCTGCGGCATCTGAACAAGGCCGCCAAATTGCTTATCGGTCGTTACCGGCCGCTTTTGTTCCCATTGTTCAACTCCGGCCAATTCGAAAAGAAGTTGAACCTGCTCACTGAAAAATGGATTCGCTTTGTGAAATACAACGACGCTGAGGGCGTTGGGAAGGGGACCAAATACTACGCACAGTATTTCTACGATTTAGCGCGCGATCTGACGGCCGCTTATCATGAACTGCGCGGCGAATTGATTGAACTAATGAACGACTTGCGACCACTCACCTACGAAATGCTGATAGACGAACGCTGCTTCTTGATATTGGGGCCGGCACTGCGACCCGCTGTCTGCATCGGACGCCCGCCTCTGCGCGATTACTTCCGTCAGCCCCCCATATTCAACGACAACGCCAAGCGTCTGGATACTGCCAAATTATATTTTTGTCGGTTCTTTGCGATGATTGAGGGCTTCTATTTGCCCGACTACGTTCCGAAAAGCGAGCTGCCCGGCTGGTGTCAGCCCGACGAATCGCACGGAGAGGATATTCCTGTCGTTCCGGGGTTTTCCCGGCTGCGCATCACGCCGAGCCGCAGCTACTTCTACCCCTTGAGCGAGCAGGCTATACCCTTCTACTATCCGCTCAATGACAACTCAGGGTCTTTACAACACTTTTGGAACTACCATCGCGCCAGAACGCTCAGCGCCGATCGCCTGCACTCTTATCACGCTACGGATACGCCCGCTGATTTTCCGAGTTATTCGCGACGTCGGGAGACGCTGCGCCCTTTGCATTATTCCCTTGATCCCTACGACTTTTACCGCATCGAGGGCCATATCGGGAAGACGCGCATAAGGCTGTACGGTCCCACTAACGATGGCGACCAATCCGGCGAGTACCCCGTTTATGAGGCGCTTGTTTTCTTGAAGCAAAAATACAATCTGGATTTTGACGTCGTGCAGATGCGGGTCAGCGACATGCAGGACATGTCCTGCGAAAATGCAGATAAAAATCATTTGTACGCCATAGGCGACAGCGGCGACCCGCGCGAGTCAGCCTGGTCGTTCGGCCGCAATTTACTGGGCGCCGATCACCTCGCCGGCGTACCCAAAGGCGGCGCCTTTATTCTTGTGACAGACAACGAGGGCTGCGTAGTGGCCGATTTTAGCCTGCCATACCGCTGCTGTCCGCCGCACCACGAATATGACTATTCTTACCCGCGCCCTTAACGCTGCCATGACACACCGCATTGACCGCCAGATCATCGAATTGGTCTTGCCCACCGGCGTCGACGCCGAAGAACGGTCTCGATGCGCAGCCGCGCTCTTCGAGGAAAAAGTGCTTCCCCATCTGGACGAGACATTTACCCGCTTGGCGCCGGATGATCGCATCCTGCGAATTCCGCAACTCCAGATTGACTTGGGCGTCATAAATCCGGAGGATTGGGAGCGCCATTTCGTTGAGTCTTGCCTTGCGCAAATGCGCGCGGCGCTTCGCGACTTCCCGACTGCTGGCGCCTTAGATGCGCCACAACCTGCCGGCGTGGTGTTAAACCCGGAGGAAGATGCGCGGCAGATCTTGTTATTCTTTTTGGAAAAGGGCCGTCTGCCCTGGCACGCTTCCGGTTGTCGTCTCTCTGCCCTCGAAACCCTTCTGTCCGGCTCCTTTCCCGCGCCCTTTGCCCGCGCGCTGTCCGACTTATTACGCCGTCGCCCTGAGGCTCTACAGCGTTTGATTTGGCAGTTTTCGCTCACATGGACGCAGGCTTTGTTTGAAAAAATATACTGCCTGTCGGATGGTTGGATTGCTCAAACCCTTAACCAGATGCGCAGTTTGCAGCCGTATTTGCCTTTCGATACCCAGCTTCAGGAAGCAGGCGGACCTTTGTGGCTCTTGTGCCGCAACTTGTTGCGCGTGCGCGCCGACGAGTTATTCGACCTTAGCCCCGAACAAGCCGCCCGACGCTGTGTCGGTATGGCGTCAGACGATCCACATGTAGCGCCTGCATCGCCGACCACCGAAGCCGTGGATGCGCAGGCGCCGTTCTCCACTTCTTCCGTAGAACAATTCGAGGCGTCTCAGCCCCAAGAAACGTCTCTGGGCCTTGCTGTCGAAAATGCCGGCATCGTTTTACTCGGGCCTTATCTGCAGGCCTTTTTTGACGAATTGGGACTTTCCCAGGGCGACTCCTTTGTCGAACAAATGGCTCAGTACCGCGCTGCGTATCTGCTCTACTTCCTCGCCACAGGCGAAGAGCAACCCGAAGAACCGGTTCTGCTCCTTCAAAAAATATTATGCGGCCTACCCCAGGATGCGCCTATACCCGCCTATATCCCCCTTTCAGCGGCCGAAAAAGCCGAAAGCCTTAATTTGCTGGAAGCCGTGACGCGCAACTGGACCGCCTTAAAAAATACCAGCCCCAACGGTTTGCGTCAGGGCTTCCTTCAACGTCCCGGCAGCCTCTATGACCAGACTGGCGCCGATCAGATCCGCCTCTTGCGCATCGAACGTCGCGGCCAAGACCTATTGCTGGATCGCCTGCCCTGGAGCTATTCGATGATCAAACTCCCTTGGATGAAGAGCCTGCTGCAGGTAGAGTGGTGAGCGGATGCGGGCAAAGGATGCGAAATATGACGCTAATCAACTGATTATGCAAAAAACGCTACGCATTGAATCCGGATCTACGACGCCCCCGCTGTCGGAAAAAACTTTTTTTACGCCAAAAGAAAATCTGACAAATCTCGTGCAGCGCCAGACCGCCGCCGCACCGCCGCGTCCGCAGGTTCCGATGCACATTTTTTTGCTGCATGGCGTAAGCGATTCCGTCGCTGTCGATATAGCGCGGGCAACACAGGTCTTTTCTGCTGGTCGTCTGGATTTTCCTTACGCGGTCGCTCGGGTAAGCGAGTCTGAAACCCAGGAAATATTGGGAACAGATGGGATACTGCAAAAATCAAGAGAAGGGGCCACCCGTTACACAGAGGAGGAGGTGTCGCTCATTATCCCGCGCTTTCACAGAGGCGCGCTTAATGTGTTTTATGTGCCGAGGGTAAGCGACCGCTCCACTGCCGGATACACGATGAACATCGCCGGCGAAAACGTAATCATCATTGATCAAGCAAACAACCAGAGTATCTCTCACAAACCGTTGGAGCACGAAATTGGCCATGCTCTGGGATTGGCGCACCTTCCGACAGAAACGCGAGATCCGGAGGCGTCCCTGCAACTCATGTGGCCGGGCTTGAGAAGGGATAACCGCCTCAGCCCTGCAGAGATGCAAACGATACTGAGCAGCCGCTATGTCCGCAGGCCATAAGTTTTTCGGTAACGCAAACTCCTTTATCAAAGCTAAGTAAATGCCAGAGAATTGTAGAGAATTGAATTGCAGAGCTCATTCGGAGCCATCCTACAGAAAAAATGGCGGATCTTTTTTTTCTATGGCTCCGGAACAGGTCATACAACGCCGGCGGGCGCGGCGGGGATCCGGCGTGTCGGTGACGTCGCCTGTGTTGGACGTATTTATAAATACTTTTTCTGATACGGAAGGCTCCTTGCGGGGCCGTCGACTGACTTCAAGAGAGGAGGCGCTGACCAGAACCGTTTTTGGTAACAGCATCGACTATACGCGGGTTAGGATACTCTTGACCGGTCTTGCTCCCGCAACCACGCCCGGAAACACCATTCGGTTGCCTGCCGATTTTTCTTTAGTTGATGCTCGTGGCCCGATCGACCCGGAGACGGGCGAGCTACCGCTGCATCAAGCCAACGCTCAGTTGTTGATTCACGAGATGACGCACGTCTGGCAATTTCAACACCAGGGGCCGGGATATATCACCAGATCGCTCGGGCAGCAACTGGCCGCAACGATTAGTCGCGGGAGCCGCAATTTCGCCTACGCGTACACGTTGAGCGGGAGGGATTCTTTCTTTGATTTTGGGCCAGAGCAGCAAGCGCACATTGTAGAGAATTACTATGCTATGTTGCGCGATCAGGAACTTTTGAACAACCGTAGTCCCGCCAATTACTATTCCAATCACATGGGACCCGACGGCAACCAGACTCCACTGTCTGCCGAGGATCGACAGCGAGAAATTGAGGCTGAGTTACCCCTGCACGAACCCCTGCTCCGCCAGGTTCGAGAGGCCATACCGCCCACGGAGCCGCAACTACGCGAAATAAGATATCGTTCTCTCATGACTGATCCGTTGCCGGGAGGAGACCGCTTGCCGCCATTGCCTAATGATTTGAGGTTGCCTCAGACCGTCAAAATACTTGAGATAAGATTCCCCTGAGCACTGGGGTTTAAATATTTAATGTCATGTTTGCACCATCCAAATACTCGCCTGACCATACCGGCGCTTCGTCGCGGTCGCAAAGAAAGTGCGCCGTTTTTTTCCAACCCAAACTCACGGTCAATGCGCCCGGGGACACTTACGAACAGGAGGCCGACCGCGTAGCCGATCAGGTAATGCGGCAAAGAGAAGACGTTGCGTCAAAAACGCCATGCGCACAGTGTTCGCTCATCCAGCGAAGTATAGCAAGCCCTTGGTCTTTGTCGGACGGCGATGTGGAGGAAGGGACAGACGATTCCTTACAGACCAAGCGCGACAGCGTAACGGGCGATTGGGCCGACCGGGACGTGTCTGATCTAATCAATCCGGCCATTCGGCAAACTGGGGCGCCGCTGCCCGCCGACATTCAGCGCTTCATGGAGCGTAGGATGGGTTATGATTTCGCGCAGGTTCAAATTCACACAGACTCCGTTGCAAACCGCGCCGCACGCGCAGTTCAGGCCCGGGCGTTCACGAAGGACAATCATATCGTATTCGATGCAGGGCAGTATGCGCCGCACACGAACAGCGGTAAAAGTCTGCTGGCGCACGAACTGACGCATGTCGTCCAGCAGGGTAAGGCAAGACGCGAAAGCCCCCAAAGGCAAGGCGCGCAGATCGGTTTGTCCGGAATCCAGCGATGCGGCGGTGCGGCGGATATTCAGCGGGTCCAATGGGGAAGCGCCAGAGACACCGGCAGAGATGCCTACCCGTGGGGGAGGCCCTTGGGCGTGTCGGGTGATGTATATACGGTAAATACCGACGCGGGTACGCCAATTGACGCGTGGAGACCGCATGACGGAGTCACTTATTGGTGTCATGGATGGACTTTTGGCGGCTCGCGCGCAAAAAGGGGGCCGTTTTCTATTTGGGGTTCAGAAGTCAGCACCGTGTTAAATGACGAGGGCTGGCGCCCTGCGCAAAGCTGCCTTGCACAGCCGGGACAGGACATACTGGTTTTTTGGGATGCGCAAAATCAACTGGCGCATACAGGAGTCGTAAACAGCTTGTCCGCCCCCGGCGCGGTAGTAAACGACGATAAGAGCACATTAGATTCCAAATGGGGCTACGATCCGCGCAATCAAAAATCATGGGGGGAGAATGCGGCCAATTATGGGCGCTACCGCGTGTATTCAAAAAATCCAGCCTCAGGGCCTTGCGGCGGTAAGGGCGCCAATGAATTATGAAATCCATATTCCCGATGTCGCTTCGCATTGCTTTTTTATGCTTAACAGCAATTCTGAGCTACGCAGCCTGTCGCCCGCAAAGCGACGCTTCAAAAAATGACATTATGATCAAAAAGACCCAACTTTATCAGGATCTTTATCAAAATAGCCGCGAGGCCATGTACCGAGCCATGTCTTTTATCGAAAAACAGGGAGGGCCTCCATTGAGCGGAACAACGAAAAAAGCGCTCAAAGCGCACCGACCGCAGGCTGCGAAATGGCTCAAAACGCAGGCAAACCATGCCTCCATCAACGAGACTTACGTTGAGTTTGTCCGGATATGGAGTCCCATTTTTCCCGACTAACTCTCCCATAATTTTTTTTAAAAAAGATGACGCATGAGACTGCTCCAAAACTACGCCGGCGTTTCGTCGCCTGTAAGCCGAACGCGCTTCTTCGCTCCCGTATTCAAGCCTGTAGAAGGTCGGGTGGGGTCTCAAATCCAGCGAGATGAGGACTCAGAGACCGAGCCGCCGCGCCCTATAAGCGGCGAAAAAGAAATAGAGGTAATCGCCTTGCACGATATAGAGAGCGGCGCTACTGAGTTGAGCGCCGAAACGCGCGAAGAGCGGGAACGGGAGATAAGCGAGGAATTGGCCGAAGTGGCGCAGACAGAAACGTCGGGGGGAGAAGAGACGACCCGCGCTGGCTTGCGCTTTACGCCGGGCGGAGGGCCTCTCTCCTTTGCCGGAGGTTTGACGACCACCCGCGACGGCAGCGGGAGCGAGGCATATCCCTTCTTTCGCATCACTCTTGGCGGAGAGCGCCGGATATTCAGGTGGCTTGCAGCGGAGGGAGAAGCCAATCTGAGCATAGACGGATTGCACCGCACGCCTGCATTAGACGCCGAGGGACGACTCCTGTTCCTGCCCCGTGAAACGGTTGCGCCTTTTGTTGCCGGAGACGTAAGCACAGAAGAAGAGCGGGCGCGGCTGCGTGCAGGGGTGCAATTTAGACTGCCTAACGATATACAGATACGCGCTTCAATTATTGGGCAGGTAGGCTTTGACGGCAATGTCGGTTTGGGCGGGGCGGCAGGTATCGTTATTCCCATTGGCAGTCGATTCCCAAGCATTGGACGCTGAAAAAGTCATAAATAAAATGCCCACGCTCATTCATCCTTTCCTTTGCCGCCCGTTTTTTTGTATGAAAAATTGTGTTGGCGCGGGAGCAGAGCGCGAAGCCTGAAGTGGTTGGCGAAGCTTATTTGAAGCAAAAAACGCGAAGGCTTCGGCCCATACGCCACTTTTGATCCCATAGAAATCAGACTTTGTCCCATCGAAACCGCGGGGTTTCATCTTTGCCATTGTGCCTCATTAGACTCACCTCACCCAATCAGAACTTGCCATGCTTACCACACTTAATATCGTCATTGGATTGGTTTTTGTCCTTTTAATGTTCAGTTTGCTGGCCACTGCGGTAATGGAGGTCATCTCGTCGTTGTTGTCGCTCAAAGCGCGCAATCTAAGGCATACTCTGGAGAATATGCTGGGCGACAAAATGAGCGAATTTCTCAAGCACCCCCTATTCCGGCAACTTACCTATGCCACCAATTACCGACAAGCGCGCTTGTCCTCATATTATCTTCCGCGCAACCTGAGTAGAGAAGCGTTCACAGCCATTGTACAGGATATGTTGCATGGGGGCGATCTGGCTGCGGGGGAGACCCGGCTAAAAGATATGGAAGAGGGCGACGCCAAGCGCATGCTGACATACTTGTTGCGGCGTTCGGGCGGCGACCCGGCTGCGCTGCGCGCCAATGCCGGTTATTGGTTCGACGAAGTGATGGAGCGTTCATCGGACTGGTACAAACGCACCATCAAATGGTGGCTATTTGGCGTCGGCTTTGCGCTGGCGCTGATCTTCAATGCCGATACGTTGCAAATGTATCACAGCATCTCGTCGAGCGCCATGGCGCAGGGATTGTTGGTCGATCTGGCGACGGACTATGCCCTCAGGACGGAAGCGACAAGCAGGCAGGATACAACGGCTTTGTCGCTTGACCATGCTGTAGCCCGATTAGATACCGCCTTGCAACGCATTGAATACATCCGATCGCCCTTGGGACTGGGCTGGCAGTCTGCCGGCGATCCGGATAAGGGCTTTCCATGGTGGTTGCTCAAATTGGCCGGACTGTTGATAACGGCGATTGCCACCACTCTGGGAGCGCCGTTTTGGTACGACTTGCTGCGCAAACTATTGAGCATGCGCGGCGGCGGGTCGGGCGCAGGGCAGGGAAGCGCCGCCCCCCCTGCGCCCATGCCCGAAGCCCCGCCCCCGCTCCGTCTGCCGGCCCATGCTTCGCCTTCCAATCCGGTGGGATAGCGTCTCCAAATCAAACAGCTTATGAAGATCCGTTTTTTGAAAAATACGAACATTCGCCTTGCGCCTACGGCGCAGAATAATCAGCCGATTGGGGTGGTTTATCAAGGCGCAGTGATTGAAGTCAGGCCGGTGAGCGGCGATCAACTTAACGGCAATGCCGTGTGGTATGCAGACCAAAATGGTTGGTATTATTGGGGCGGCATGGCTGAAGCGCTTGAAGACAGCGCGCCGCCTCAGCCGCCGCTTCCTCCCGCATCCACTTCACAGCCCGCGCCCACGCCTCGGCCCCCGGTCACTCCGGTTATTGAGAGTAGTGTTCCACCTGATTTTGAGGCTCCGCTCCGCGACCCGCTGCCTCCTCCTGACGACGCGCCGTGGATGCGCGACGCCATACCTGAGGGAGAGACCCGGTCGGCGCCCTCATTGCAGGAATTGGAGTCTATGGCTACGGGAAGCGCGACCAGAAGATCAGCCGTCTCTCCGCCGCCACTTGTAGAGACGCCCCAAGCCGACCCTCCGTCGCCTGACCGGATGCAGCGCCCTGACCTTCCCCAGCCGCGCCCGACCCCAACGCCGCCCGAACCGGACGTCCCGCCTCCCGATATGAGTAAACTCAACTGGGCTTTGCAGCGGCATAAGGTAGCTGAGACGTGGTGGGAACACGGGTTCAGGGGCCAAGGCATGCGCATCGCCATTATTGGTACGGGCACAACCCCTGATCACCCGGATCTGGAACGGGTGCGGGATACGCTCTCTTTTCTGGCGACCGATGCTGCGGCATACGATGCGCATGGCCTGGGCATCCAATGCGCTATCATAGCCGCCGGCGCCGGTAGAATCCTCTATGGGGTGGCTCCTGAGGCCGATCTGTTGATTGCCAAGGTAGGCGACCAACCGCTGCTGATTACGCCAGATGGCCTGATAGCCGGAATGAATTGGGCCTTAGAAAGCGGCGCAGAAGTGATCCTGTCCCTTGCCGAGGTCCCTTTGCTTACGCCCGCCCAGAAGCGCGTGCTTCAGGACCTGGTCGCCGATGCTCTGTCGCGGGGTATCCCGGTGATCTCGCCCGTTGGCGTCACCTCCTCCCGGCAAATCGTCGAACGCTTTCCGGCGGCTTTGGACGGCGTCCTATCGGTGGGCGCACACGATCAATTCGACAAACGCTGTGCATTCTCGGCGATGAGCGAAAGTCTCGATCTTTTAGCCCCTGCCGCCGGATTGCAATACTCCATGCCCGGCAAGCCGCCGCTTTCCGTATCGCGCAGCACCGCCATCGCCGCCGCTTATACGGCAGGCTTGGCCGCATTGGTCCTCCAATGGCGTCGTCTCAGCAAATTAGCTCCCGATGTGCAGGGACTCTATGCGTTGCTGTGCAACACCGCAATCTCCAAAGCGATTCTCGAAACCAACAGAGACACGGAATACGGCGCCGGCTTATTGAATCCGGAATCCGTCTGGCGTGAACTCTCAAAAGCGTAATTGGCTTTTTGATGAAAAAAAGCGCATAGAAAAAGGACATGGGCATGCCGGCTCCCCCTGCGCGCTTTACCCTTGCCTTTTTTTCAAAGAACAAAAACGCGTAGCTGATTTTTGCAAAAAAAAAGCGCCACGAGTTTGTCATTATTTACGGCCAACGCTTCCAATCATGTCTGAACTATTACGTCAAATGGCCCAAAGCGGCAAAAGTATTTCAGTGAGCGACTTGTTGCTGCCTCAGAATATTCGTCTGGCAGAGCAAATCCAAACCCGTTTGTGCGATCTGGGCATTCTGGATCCGATCATCGACGGCGATGAACGCCAACCTTTCGGTCCGGTGCGCAAAGCAGACGGCAGAGTGGGGGCCAATACCCGCGCGGCTATTTATTTGTTCCACCGTTATGCCAACCTGCCTCGGGTGGATAACTTTTTGAATACCGATTTTTTTCTGGCGCTGAACGATGCGTCTGCGGATCGCTTTTTTCCTGTGCAGTTCAACAACCGCCCCGACGACGATGGGCAAACCCGATTGGCGCGCCGCACACTGCGATACATGTTGAAAAAAGGCTACTGGATAGCCCGCGCGCCCGATATGTTCAATATCGTGTATGTAGAAGGCTTGGACGGCGACGGCAAACCCAACCCCGACCGACTCAATGAGTGGAATGACCGCCGCATGGTCATCCGTATCGCTCCGGGCGGTAGGCCCGAAATGTGGGTCAACGACCAGGCCAGCACT
>JBKBLI010000010.1:36517-56288 GCA_046296435.1 Saprospiraceae bacterium
CGAGCCCGGCAAATACTACACCGAACGTCCGCTGCACCGCCTTGGCGCCGCCCGTATTGCTTTCGGGCAGTACAAAGCCTGGGTAGACGGCCTGCACAGGGGCGTCCAGCCTGCCTTAGTACAGCGCGGCCGTATTCGATTGCACCGCGATCTGAACCGCGATGGCTTTCGGAGCGTCAACGACCCGATTGACGTGGGTACGGGATTTGGCATCAATCAGCACTCCACTTCGCCGCGTTATGATCCGGCTTATGTCGATCGATACAGCGCAGGCTGTCTCGTTGGCCGCCGGTATCGCTGGCATCTGCATTTTTTACACATCGTGCGTCAGGACACGCGATATGAGATGAACAAAGGCTATCTATTTATCTCGACCATAATCAACGGGGCCGATTTGGCCCGTGTCGAGCCGATTTGACCCAATGATGTTGAAGATATCCCATGATCGCGACCAGGCCTCTGGCAATAGCAATCAGTCGCCAAGCGTCAACAACCCGTGTTTTAAGCCGCATGACTTCTAATCTCGAACGCGCGCTCGACTATTTAAGCGCTTTGACCCGCGCCCGGTTGACTGAATTTTTGGGCGGCACGCCCGAGCCGCTGCCCCAAATCTCGTTTACGGATCAAGGGGATCCGTTCACGCGTTTTATTCAGGAAAAAAGGCTAAGCGTAAGCGAGTTGGTAGCGCTTACTACAGCCTTAGCTCCGTATATCCGCCCGGGCTTGTTTGACGAGGCCGTGGCTGAACTATTGCCTAACGGAGGCGACCTCCCCGCGCTGGGCGGCGTCAAAACGGCTAACTCCCGCTACATGATTCCAACAGGCGAAACGGCGCTTTTTCTGTTAGGGGGACAGGATTTGGGCCGGCGCATGGCAGCCCAGCAGTTGTTCTCGGCGGCACATTTTTTCGCTGTCGAAAAAGTGCTTTCGATCGAAGAACTCAAGCCCGGCGACCCGCCCATGTGCGGGCGGCTGATTCCCGATCCGGACTACGTAGATCTGTTTTTGACAGGACAGATTCAAACGCCAAAATTCGGCGCCAATTTTCCGGCTCGCCGCATTCAGACAGAAATGGAATGGGATGATCTCGTGCTTGACGCACACACTCTGTCCCAGATCCGCGAATTAGAAAACTGGGTCCGTTACAACGACGCTCTGCTTCACGATTGGGAGATGTATCGAAAAGTAAAACCCGGGTACCGCGCCCTGTTTTTTGGGCCTCCGGGCACAGGCAAAACCCTTACGGCCTCTCTGCTCGGCAAATATACCGGCTGTGAGGTGTTTCGCGTCGATCTTTCGATGGTGATCAGCAAATTTATCGGCGAGACGGAGAAAAACCTTTCCGCGCTGTTCGACAAGGCCCAAAACAAAAACTGGATCCTCTTCTTCGACGAAGCGGACGCCATTTTCAGCAAACGGACAGGCGTGCGAGATGCCCACGACAAGTATGCCAATCAGGAAGTGTCCTACCTGCTCCAGCGTGTAGAAGACTATCCCGGCCTGACAATTCTCGCCTCTAACTTCAAAAGTAACATCGACGAAGCGTTTATCCGCCGCTTTAATGCGATGATCTATTTTGCCCCGCCGGGAGTAAGCGAACGGACGATACTTTGGGAAAAAAATATCCCGCGCATGGCGCAACTTGCCGACGATGTCAACCTTCGGGATCTTGCTCAGCGTTACGAACTGACCGGCGCGCATATCGTCAACATTGTACAAAACGCATGTCTTAGGGTGCTGGGAAGGGGTGAGCGGGCCATTTGCGCCGACGATCTCCTCCATAGCATTCGCCGCGAATTGGCCAAAGAGGGAAAGTCAGTTTGATCGACTTGTCTTAACTTTCCGATAGCCTACGCAGCAGGGCTGCGTAGGCTATTTTTTTTGGAAAAAATGCCCGTCGTAACGCCCTAGGGCCGGCGGCGTCGCCCCGTCGCCTGATGAGCGCCTTTTCAAGTGAAAAAAGCAGCCCCGGCGGTATCATCGCCGGGGCTGTTGCATAGGGCGTCAATTGCTCGGGGCTGCATAAGCCCGCGAGGAGCGACCGCAGGCCCCGCCGCTCACCAGACCGGCGCGTAGCGCAAGGTGACGAACACGTGGCGTCCCGGGCCATTGATGCCGGAGGCAAAGGTCCGGTATTGCGTGTCGAGCAGATTGTCTGCGCCTGCCTGTATCATCAGCCCTACGGGTAGGCGGTACTCGGCGCGCAGGTGGAAGGTCATCCAGGCCGGCATGCCCTCGGCCGGCGCGTAGCGTTGGTTGTCCTCGCCGGTCAGGTTGTAGCGCTCGATGGGTTTGCGGCCATTGAACACGGCAAACGCCTGCGCCCCGAATTGGCCCCGCGTCCAGCGACCGCCCACGCGGCCGTAGAGGGGCGGGATGTGATCCAGCGGCCCCTCTTCGCCCGCCGATACGATCTGTCCGTAGGTGTATCCGCCCGACAGGAATAGCCCCCAGTGCGCGCCTATCGGTGCGTCGAGGTAACTCTGAAAGCCCCACATGCGCGCCCGGCGCGCGTTTTGGTTGGCCGCCACCTGGCTTAATACGCCGTCGTAGAGCAGCGAGTCCCGCCCGTCGAAGCGAAAAGGCTGCACCGTGATAGCATCTAAAAATAAAGTGTGCCACAAAGTGCTCTCCCAGCGCAGGCCCGAGGGGCGTCGCCAGACCAGACCCAGTTCGGGCGAGAGGGTTTTCTCCGGTTTCAGGTCGGGATTAGGCACGATCAGCAGACCCGGCGCCGAGTCGAACACCTTGCCCAGATCGTCCACATTGGGAACCCTAAATCCCGTGCTCGCGCCCATTTTCAGTTGCCAATGGCTGTTTAGCGCGTAGGTCGCATCGGCGCCGACCGACCATGTCAGGTTGCGCTGCCGCACCCGATCGAACGGAAACTCAAAAAAGCGCTTGTCGCGAAACAGCGCATCCAGACCGGCTACGCCCACCCGAAATCCTTCGCTCAGGCGCCAGCGTTCGCCCTGCGCCGACCAGCGATGCGAGGCATATACCGCCGCCGAATACATCGCGCTGCCCCCGTCCGGATAGCGCGTGTCCAAGCCCATAACCTGCCCCGTCGCGATATTGACGCGCTCTGCGCGGGCGTGTACGGCGTTGTATTGAGCGTCTATGCCCGCCTGAAGGAGGTGGGCGCCGGACAGCCTGCGCTGCGCGTCAAGCGTAAATCCCCATACGTTGACGGTGTCAACGCGCCGCTGGAGGTTGTTGTTGCCGAAGCGGCGGTTGACCCTCCCCTCGGCTAATTGCTGAACGCTGAGCGTCGCCTGCGCCTGATCGAACCAGCCCAATTCGCATCCGCGCCAGGTATATGCGGCCATGGTCCTGCTTTGCGGTTCGTAGTACCATTCCGCAAAGCGAAGTCCGGTCGCAGCCAGATCGGTCAGGCGGTCGTAGCGCGGAATCTGCGAAGCGCCGCTGTGCTGGAGGTTGAGCGTGTGGCTATGTCGCGCGTTCGGACGCCAAAGCGCCTTCACCATGCCGTCGTATTGCCGATATCCGCTTGGTCGCTGTATCAGCGGATCTGGATTGGCAATGAGGGTGTCGCGTCCGTCGCGCCGCTCGACGTAGAACGGGCGCTCGCCAAACAGATTGCCAAAGCGTTTGTTGCGCCCCATGCGCAGGTCGCCAAAATCCGAGTACGTCAGCGAGGTGAAGACCCCAAACCGGCTCCCGCCTACGCTCAGGTCAAGGTGCGCAGTCTTCTCCTGATTGGCGGAGCCGTAGCGGGCGAAAGCGCCGACTCGGGTAGTCGCCCTGCCGTCTTCGCTGAGTTCGGGATCCCTGGTCGCCATGTAGATCACCCCGCCCAGGGCATCGCTGCCGTACATGTTTGATGCCGGGCCGAAGAGCATTTCTATGCGAGACAAGGCGGCGTTGTCCACCGAGATGATGTTCTGCAGGTGGCCGGAGCGGTATATGGCGTTGTTCATGCGCACGCCGTCAATCACGAGCAGCACGCGGCTGGCTTCGAAACCGCGCATCACAGGACTGCCTCCGCCCTGTTGGCTGCGCTGTACATAAACCGCGCCGCTGAATTGCGCCAGGTCGGCGGTAGTCTGGGCGTTGAGTTGGGCGATTTGGCGTTGGTTGAGGGTTTGGACGTGCTGGGCCGTTGCGCTGCGCCTGCCTTCGGTGCGCGTGGCCGAGATGATGGGTTCGTCGAGTACAATGGTATCCTGCTGCGCTTGCGCCCTGATACAGGCGGCCAGCAGTAAGTATGCGAAATATGCTTTTTTCATGTTTTACGAAAAATGAATTCTGCGTGACGCCGCGCGTGGCGGCGCCTCGCGGTCATAAACGAATCCTGACGGATAAGGTCTGCGCCTTATCCCGATTATAGAAAATACATTCGCGACCTTGTCTGCACGCGCCATAGCGCGGTATGCATCGCGAGAGCGAACGTATGCCCGCTCTTCAGACCCACGCCCTGCCCGCGCGTCCCCCCTTTTCTTAATTTTTTTCAAAAAAATAGACGCGCTTGATCGGGGCGGTCGCTGACGGAGGTCGCCATATCATCTTCCGAATGAAACCCAAAGGGCTATTCGGGTAAAAAGGGTAGGGCGCTTAGGGGGAGGAGAGAGGGGTGAGGGCGCACACTGGGCCTGGCCCTCAGGAGGGGCAGGCGGGCTTGAGCGCTTAGGAGGCTCGGCGCCGCGCGCAAGGTCGGGGAGCGATTCGACGAGCAGATAGACCGCGTTGAGCCAGAGCCTGAGGGCCAGCGCGGCGGGAGTATCTGCCGGCGCGGCAGGCGTCGACTTTTGCCACACTGTGCGCAAGGCAGTCTCAATCTCGTCGCGCCAGAGCCACAAAAGCAGGGTATCTGGGCCGCAGAGCTCGCGTCGCATGATGTCGAACCAGACGCCATTGAGCGCAAGTTCGTTTTTTTCAATGAGCGCAGCCTTCAGGTCGTTTGCGCTCATGCGCATGGGGATCAGACCCTGCGTATGGCCCCGGCGTGCGAGACGTTCGGCATGGGTTTTTTGGAAGCGCCAGGCGATGCGCCAACTCAGGCTCTGAAGCGACAGAATACACAGCAAGAAGCCCGCGCTCCAGACCCTGAACATGTCGGAGCGCCGCCATAACCCTCGGACGGGCGCTATTGTGGCGCGCAGTGTTGGCCGCATGCCGCAAAGTAAGCGCATGATAGTCTGATCTGATCATTTTTTTGGCCTTGGCGCCCGCAGGTTTATCCTTTGCAGCCCGTAAGGGGCAAAAGCGGCAAACTTCTCCCCGGTATGCGTCCATTAGCGTCTGCGGGCGGAATACTGTTCAGGGCTTTGCTTGCCCGCCCTTTGCGCTTGAACTAAAGCTGTCGTTCTGACGTTAAATATGTATCTTTTGGCCGGAAAAATGCATCCAACCCGGCCTTTGATTTTTTAGATATGCACATCACCCGCATTTGCGTCATACTGACTGTTGCGCTCCTACTCGGCGCTTGCGCCGGCCGAAAGGCGGCGGTCTATGCCCCTGAGCAGTTGCTCCCTTCCGAAAACGCCCTGCTGTGGCGCATCAGCGGCAAGGGGATGAAGCAGGAGTCCTATCTGTACGGTACGATCCACGTGATCCCCAAGGCAGAATTCAGACTTTCAGAGCAGGCCCGCGCTGCGCTGGAGCGTTCGCGCCGCGTCGCTTTTGAGATCGACATGCGCGATATGACCAATCTGCGCGCCCAGTTCAACATGCTGGGCAAAGCGTCGATGCGCGACGGCATGACGCTGAGCAAGTTGCTCTCTGAAGAGGACTATCAACTCGTCAAGACCCGCATGTCTGAGAGGGGGCTGCCCATGATCGGCCCTTTGGAGCGCGTCAAACCTTTGTTCCTGAGCATGATGCTCGGATCGGATGATGAAGTGGGCGGGAGCCGACAGGCTATGACCTCCGTTGAAATGGAACTCTACAGAATGTGCAGAAAAAAACGCCTCGAAAGCGCCGGATTAGAGACGATAGACTATCAGTTGTCTTTGTTCGATAGCATCCCCTACGAGGCGCAGGCCCGCATGTTGGTGGAGGCGGTGCGCGGGGCCGACGCCAACAACGCGGACGAATTGTCGAAGATGTTTGAAATGTATGCCCGCCAAGATATCAACGCCATGCAAAAATCCATCAGCAGCGACGACGAAGGCTTAATGAAGTACGAGCGCTTGCTCTTGACCCAACGCAATCAAAACTGGATCCCGGTCATGGAGCGTATGATGCGCGAAAAGACTACGTTTTTTGCCGTAGGCGCAGGGCACTTGGCCGGACCTCAAGGGGTGATTGCACTGCTTCGGGGCCGGGGCTACCGTGTGGACGCAATTCAGTAAGGGCGTTGTCCAAAGCGTTGTCGGCGACCAACTCACCGCGCGAGATACGTCCTAGCCCGCTTTAACCGCTTCCTTTTTGTCTCGCCTTGTTTTTTTCGAAAAAAGGCTAGCGGAATAAGGCAAGGACAGGCGAACGGGCGTGCTGCGCTCTTGCCGGATTTCATTTTTTCTGAAAAAAAAGCCGCGTTATTTGAGCCTGGCCAGTTTGCTCATGAACCATACTTCGAAGACGGTGTAGGCGACATAAGCAGCCAGAAACACGCCAACGAACCAGCTATCCTCGGGTTTTGCATATTCCCGATACACGAACAGAAAAGCCAGCGAAAGCGCCATTTTCCCGAACACAGAAAGCGAAATCAGGTTAGTGAACGCATGTTTGTTGGTGCTGCGCGCAGCCGATACGCCTGCGGCATACAACCCGCCGCAAATACCTGCGAAGAACAATATAACCGCCGCCGAAAAACCCTGCCGGTGTTTGACCTCCGGGATCAGGGCGCCCAGAGCGGCGTAGAACAGCGCAAGGGAAAGGGAAAGGAGCGCGAGGATGCGTAAAAATGTCTTGGTCGTCATTTTGTGCGGCGGCGTGTTCAATCAGGAAAGTGCGCGGGCGGCTTGTCTCGATAGCTCAGTTAAAAATTTACTTCCCGATAGCGGGTGGCATTGGCCGGATCGGCTTTACTCATGATCTGGAACACGCGTTCGCGTTGGGGCTTGGGCGCCACTTTGAACATTTCGATCAATTCGTCGCGTTTGGCGTTGCTGAACATCTGCACGATCATCGAGTTGAAGTAAGCTACGCCCACTTTGTCTATGTCTTCCAGCGCCGAGAGTACGGCGCTGCGTGCCTGGTCCATGTCGGTGGTAAACATGTCCAGACCTTTTCGATGGTAGGTGTACATGGCCGAACGGAACAGCTTGATGCGCGCATTGAGTAGGTTTTCGATCATCCAGTAGCGGTTGCGGCTTTTGCCGCCGTCGGCGGCGCGCCATCCGGGGCCGCCGCCGGACGCCGAGTTTTGTATGTTATTGACGATCTGTTGGGCCATCAGCAGATAAGGTTCGCCGCCGTAGAGCGAAAACGAATCGTAGTCTAAAGCCAGGATGATGTAGGCGTAGAAGGCGATCAGGGCGGACAGGTTGGGGTTGTCTGTACCGTCTGGCTGGAAGATAATGGGTTGGTTTTCGGCGTAAGAGAACTGCACCTCTTTGTCCAGATGCGAGAGCAGCGGGGTTTCATAGCCGCTGCCATACACCGGGCGGGTGGCTTGCACGGCCAGTTCGCCCAGAAACACGTTGTTGTCGCCCTCTGTTGAGATGGTGATGATAAAACTGCATTTGATCCGCTCATCGGGCTCGAAGATGTCTTTGGTCCACTTGGTTGTATTGATAAAATCGCGAAGCGCGTTTTCTAATTGGTCGAATATCCGGCGCTCGTATTTTTGGAGTTGGGGCGTGATGACGCGTACGTTGGCATTGAGTTCGCCCTGAGCGTTGACGCAGGTAAGGGCTGCAAGCGCGAAGAAAACAAGCAAGAATTTGCGCATAGTGAGTCGTACAGTTTGTTTGGCCGTATGCTTGAGGCGATTGCTTTATTGGCCCCTACATCGGGTTTGGGGTTGCCTCGAGGCGCCGGATTATTTCGTCGGCGAGGTCTTGAGCGGCTTCTTTTTTGGTTTTCAGCGCGAAGGAAGTGTGGCTGCCGTCGCTGCGGAACACGCTAAGTTTGTTGGTATCGTGCCCAAAACCCGCTCCCTCGTCCCTCAGCGAGTTGAGGGCGATGAGGTCGAAGTGTTTTCTTTGTAATTTTTCCTGCGCATTGGCGGACTCGTTTTCGGTTTCGAGGGCGAATCCGACGTGGATCTGGTCGGGTCGTTTGCGCTCGCCGAGAGCGGCGGCGATGTCGGTCGTTTTGACCATGCGAAGGGTCAGGGCCTCGCCATGTTTCTTGATTTTTTGCTCGGCGGGGCTTTCAGGCCGGTAGTCGGCCACTGCGGCTGCAAATACGCAGATGTCCGATTCGGGATGGCGTTCGGCGCAGGCGGCGTACATATCGGCCGCGCTCACGACGCGAATGAGGCGTATGGCCGGGTGGGTAGGCGTCAAGGCGCTTGGGCCTAACACAAGGGTGGTATCTGCCCCGGCCTCTGCCAGCGCTTCGGCTATAGCGATGCCCATTTTGCCGCTGGCGTGGTTGCCTACGAAGCGGACGGGGTCGATGGCTTCGTAGGTGGGGCCTGCGGTAACTAAGGCTTTTCGCCCGGCGAGGGCTTGTTTTTTTCGAAAAAAAAGTTGAAGCGCAGCGAGGATCTCCTCAGGCTCGGCCATACGCCCTTCGCCGTACAGTCCGCTGGCCAATTCGCCCACGCCGACGGGCAGCGTGCGGACGCCGTGGCGCTCCAGCAGGGCTACGTTGGACTGGGTTGCCGGATGCCGCCACATGTCTAAGTCCATGGCCGGAGCGACGAAGGTTGGGCAGCGCGCCGAGAGATATACGGCGCTGAGGATGTCGTCGCACAGGCCGTGCGCCATGCGGGCCAGGGTGTTGGCCGTAGCCGGGGCGACGACCATGACGTCGGCCCATAGGCCGAGTTCGACGTGGTTGTGCCAGGACTGCTCGTCGCTCACCGCATGATAGACCGGACGTCGGGAGAGGGTGGAGAGGGTGAGGGGGGAGATAAACTGGCTGGCGGCGCGGGTCATCAATACTTGAACTTCGGCCCCGGATTTAATCAAGAGGCGCGCAAGGGCAGCCGACTTGTAGGCTGCGATCGAACCGCTTATCCCGAGTATGACCTTTTGCATCGCCTTCGGCGTATCAACGCGCTTCTTCGGCGCTTGGATAGCGCCACTGTATATCGCCTTCGAGGAATTCGGCGGCGGCAATGATGGCCGGATTGGGCAGCTTTTCGTAGAATTTGGAAATCTCGATCTGTTCCTTGTTCTCCTGCACCTCTTCGATGACATCCGTAATTTCGGCGAACTCTTCCAGTTTGCGCTGGATTTCGAGTTTGAGGTCGCTCGAAATCTGGCGCGCGCGTTTGGCGATGATGGCGATGCTTTCGTAAATATTACCCGTATCTTTGACCAGTTCGGATACGTCGCGGGGTTGGACGTTGGGGTCTAACTGCTGGGCTTTGACTTTGATATCGCTCATAATTGCTTGTGTGGGTGTATTGAATCAGGATAAGGATTTGAGTTTTTTACGCACGGCGCTGATTTCGCGCTCGGCGTCTTTGCGCATGCTTTTGACCTCTGAAGCGAATTTGCTTCGGGGATATTTTTCAAGAAAATCGTTGCAGCGGATCACGGTTTCCTGGTAGCGCGCTTCTTTTTTGTCGAGCACGCTGTTTTCGCTCAGGAGGTAATCGGCTTTTGCGATGAGGTACATGACGCGCTCAGCGTCGGGGCTTTCGGGATAGTCGCGCAGGAGGTTGTCAAACGAGATGACAGCCGATTGATACAGGCGCATGTCGTAGTATTGCTTGCCTTCGGCGAAGGCTTTGGCCTCCAGTTTGCGACGGCATTCGTCGATCAGGCGGTTGCACTCTTCCACACGCTTGCTGTTGGGGAAAAGGTTGGCGAATGTCTGGAACTCGTCGATGGCCTGCAGGGTATTGGTCTGATCCAATCGGAAAGAGGGCGATTGCAGGTAGTTGCAATAGGCGGCCATGTAGGCGGCTTCTTCCCGATTGGCGGAGTTGATGAAAGTGTTGGCAAAGTTCTTGAAATAGTAGGCTGCCAGCGTATATTGCTTGAGGTTGTAGTGCGTCCAGGCGTATTTGTAAAACGCCTCTTCGGACTTGTCGGATGCGCGTACGGCGCTGATTACCAGATCAAACAGGCTCAGGGCGCGCTGGTACTGTTGCTTGTCGTAGTAATAAAAAGCCTTTTGGAGGATCAACTCTGCGTCGCCGCTGGTACGGATCCGTTCGAATTCACTTTTGCAGGCCGTCAGCCCTATCGCAAGCAGGCCGAAAAACAGCAAAACGCCAAGGTGTTTTTTCATAAGCCCGCAAAGATACGCGATTTTCATATTGTGCATGGTTTTTTGTGCAAAATCGGGTAATCAACGTGAAAAAAATGAGTAACGCTGCGCGAGCGTTTTTGTTAACGCAAAATACGCAGGTTTAGTATGCTAAACAGGAGGGCGGGAGCGGGTTTTCAACGGCCGACGCCATGACCTGGCAACGCGAAACGGGCTAAGAATCAGGGGGCGTGGAACGTGTCTTATGACCTTGCCCGCTATTTTCATGTAAAGCCAAAAGACGGCGGGTGTTTTGGTCCCGCGACTTCCGCGTTTGGTTTTTTGAAAAAATAAGCATCGCGAGTTGAGGCATATGAGAGGGGGCGGAGCGTAAAGCGGCCGGCCTGCCCGACCGAACGCTATTTGGCCGCATAATGCGGCAGATTTGCATACCTTTGCGCAATCATGAGAATAACGAAAGCCAGATTTGTAGCCAGCTACCCCAATCAGGCGAGTTGTCCGAAGACAGGGCTTCCGGAGTTTGCCTTCATTGGGCGCTCTAATGTGGGCAAGTCTTCTTTGATCAACATGCTGACCGGCCACAAGGGTTTGGCCAAGGTGTCTGCTACTCCGGGTAAAACGCGTCTGATCAACTATTTTTTGGTGGACGAATCATGGTATCTGGTGGATTTGCCGGGATACGGATATGCGCGCGCCTCCAAAGTGGAGCAGCGCAATCTGTCGCGTATCATTGCGGATTATTTTGCTCATCGCAGCGAGTTGGTCAACGCTTTTGTGTTGATCGATGCCAATATTCCGCCCACGCGCAACGATTTGGATTTTATAGACCAATTGGGCGATTTGCAGTTGCCTTTTTCGTTGATTTTCACCAAAGCTGATCGGGCCGGGGAGCAGACCATCCGGCGCAACATCGAGTTGTTTTTTGCCAAAATGTCCGAAACCTGGGCTGAACTCCCTTTGCATTTTGTGAGTTCGTCGGTGCGCCGCACCGGGCGCGAAGATATCCTTGAGTACATCGAAAACATGATTGAACAGCTTTGAGATATGGGTAAAGACGTCAAAATATATCCGCATATTTATCCCAGATTCGAAGATTGGCCGGTATATCAACTCAGCCGCGACAGGGCTCAGTTTATTCAGGACATCGACGCGCTTACTTTCGAAAAATTGTCGCGTAAAGACTTGCCCGAATTGATTGCCAAGACGCTATATCTGGAGCGTATCCGGCTCAAGGAGGATCCCTGGAAAGTGGATCCTCCCAACGAGAAAGCTTTTTGGAACAAGATCGGCAAGCGCCTGATCAAGCGCTCTTTGGATAAAGAGTCGGAGGAAGCGCGCAAGGCTGCCGAAGAGATACTGGCCAAGATCATACACCGCTATTCGGAGGAAATTGTCGGTACGTTTTCGGTCTCGCATTTTCGGTTTGCCCGGCGTTTTCTGACGGCTTTTTTCAATCGCTTGTTCAATGCGGCGGTGCGGCGTAATTTCCTCAGGGGTTTGTTCAGGGGGAGGCGCAACCTGTACGAACAGTTCAACGTACGCGGCGATGTGGAGAGGGTGCGCGCCCTGTTTGAGCGCGGCGCGGTGGTGGTGGTGCCCACCCATTTCAGCAATCTGGACTCGATTTTGGTCGGCTATGTGATGGATCAGATCATGGGTTTGCCCGCATTTGCG
Organism: Saprospiraceae bacterium; assembly: GCA_046296435.1. Classification (GTDB taxonomy): domain Bacteria; phylum Bacteroidota; class Bacteroidia; order Chitinophagales; family Saprospiraceae; genus M3007. Next base: position 48,491 of record JBKBLI010000010.1, read on the forward strand.
TACGGCGCCGGGCTGAATCTGTACAACTTTGGCCCTGCCGCGTATTTTATGAACCGCTTGGGCGCTTATCGCGTGGACCGGCGCAAGAAAAACCCAATATATCTGGAGACGCTCAAGTCCATGAGCATGCTGAGTATCCGAAGAGGGGTGAACAACCTGTTTTTCCCCGGGGGGACGCGCTCCCGCTCGGGCGCTTTGGAGAGCGATCTGAAGATGGGGCTGCTCGGCACAGCCGTAGAGGCGCAGCGCGTAATGTGCCAACAAGGCGAGCGCCGCAAGGTGTTCATTGTGCCGATGGTGATCGGTTATCATTTTGTGCTGGAAGCGCCGTTTCTCATCGAGCAGCACCTGCGCGCCATCGGCAAGGAGCAGTACCTGCGCCTCAAAGATGAAGGGCAGACGGTGCGCGGATGGTTGCGCTTCATCTGGCGCTTTCTGTCCACTACCAGCGACATCACGATCAGCGTCGGTCGTCCGATGGACGTACTGGGCAACTTTGTGGATAGCGACGGGGTCAGCCGCAATGCCTTTGGGCAGGAGTTGGATATTGCCGATTATTTCCGACACAACCATGCGATCAACGCCGACGCCCAACGCGAAGCGGAATATACGCGGCTGCTCGCTTCCCGCATTTTGGACCGCTACTATGCCGAAAATGTGGTGCTCAGCAGCCATCTGGCGGCTTTTGTGGTATTCGAATTGCTGACCCAGGCCAACCCCCGATTGGATATATTTGGCGTGCTTCGGCTGCCTCCGGACGAATATGTCTTCCCCTTTGCAGTCGTCGAGGAGGCTTTGACCAAACTGTTAGAGGCGCTCCGCGAAATGCGGGATCAGGAGCGCATCCAACTGTGCGACAGCTTAGAAAATCCCACGGGTGACATCATCCGCGAGGGTATCCGCAAACTGGGCGTCTTCCATGCGGAGCCTCCGCTCAAATTCAACAAAAAAGGCGATATTGTATCGTCTAATTTTCGCCTGTTGTACTATTATCACAACCGCCTGACGGGTTATGGGTTGGAGAAAAGAATGCCGCAGATGGCTGACGCGGGCGAGTTCGAGCAGACGCTGCGGGAGGGCTGAGCGCGGATGACGGGGGCGGGTCTCCATGCGCCCGTTTGCGATTGGCCTTTTTTCGAAAAAAAGGGGAGCGCGCACAAGTTGTGGGCGTGCCTGCACCCTGCGCCCACGGTCCCGCGCCTGTTTGCATTGGGCGCCCGGGATGGCCCATCTGGCCCGAAATAGCCTGCTTTTTTGGGGTTAAACCGACGCGTCAAGTTTTTTTACAAAGCAATTTAAAGCGTCGCGCTGCGTTGTAAGGGCGTTTAGTCACCCCCTAAGCCGGCGGCTCTGAATTCATGGCAATTTCCCGCATCCGACTGCTTCGATGGAGGATACTTTTGACCCGCGTCTGGTCAAAGGCGGAGGTTGTTTTGTATTATTTGTTGATGGCGCTCACGATCCTTTATTTTGTGCTGCAATCGCCTGCGGTGCAGAATTGGCTGATTGGGCGGGTCGCAGGGTATTTTGCGCGTGAATGGGATACGGAAGTGCAGGTGGGGCATGTTGACGTGCAGTTTTTTGATCAGTTGTTGCTCGAAAACGTGTTGGTGCGCGACCAGCAAGGCGATACCCTGATGGTCTGCGGCCGCTTGAAGGCGGGTTTGCGCCGCAATATTTTCAGCCTTCTGCGCAACCGAATGGAGTTTGATGAGTTGGAAATACAGCGGGCGCGCTTCTACATAAGCCGGGCTGAGGGCGCTGAGCGCAATAGCTTGCAGTTTATTCTGGATTACTTCGCCCCCTCCTCTCCGTCGCCACCTTCCGAACCTGCCCCATTTTTGCTGGCCATACGCCAATTGCGCCTGCACGACGTCGTTTTTCGGTCTGACGATCGGGTCTTGGGCGAGCGTATGGAGTTTCGGGTGCAGGATGCCGTTGCGCGCTTGGATGTATTTGACGCCCAAAAGGGGTTTTTCAATATCCGTACGGTCAATATATCGGGCTTTCACTTTGGTTTAGGCGAATTTCCGGCCCGACCCTTGCCCCAATCCCGCACCCCTCCGCCCGTAGCCCGCGCATCGGAGGCTACGCCGGATACGCTGCGCTTTTTTGTGGGGAGTTTTCGCTTAGAGCGCGGTTCTTTCCGATTGGATCAATTCGACAGCCCACCTGACGACGAGGATGCAGTCATCGACTTTGAACACATGTTGGTGAGTGATATTTCGATCCATGCCGACAGCGTTTTTTTTGACGATCAGTTGAGTTTTGAGGGCGTGCTGCGCAAGTTATCGGCCCGCGAAAAAAGCGGTTTTGAACTCAGCGCTTGCGCCGCCCGGCGGGTTGTGGTCAACGACACGATCACCGCTTTGTACGGCGCCCGCATCGTGACGCCGCGATCGGAACTCGGCGATACGATAGCCTTAAAATATAGGAGTTATCGGGATTACCAGCATTTCACGGAGCGGGTCCGTTTCGATATCCGGCTCAAGGAGGGGTCTAGCGTGTTGGTGCAAGACATTGCCCGATTCAGCCCGGAGTTGCCTCAGAACTCGATCTTCAAACGCAATCTGCAGCGCACTTTGGATATTTCGGGGCGTATTTCCGGGCCGGTTGACAGGTTGAAAGGCCGGAATTTGACGATCCGCTCCGGACAGGATCTTTTTTTCAAAGGCATATTTGAGGGCGATGACCTGAGCAAGGGCGAAGAAGCTCTGCGCATGCGTTTTGTGTTCGAGACGCTACGCTCCAACATTGGTAGTCTGCGACAGATTTTGCCCGGCTTTAATCCCCCCGGGGCTTTTGACCGTCTGGGGAATGTAGATTTTAAGGGCGAGTACCTTATCTTATTTGGGTACGACCACGTATTGATTGGCGAGCTTAACACCGCGCTGGGACATGCGCGCACCAATATCAAGCTCGATTTGGCTCAAGGGAGGAGCAAAGCCCGGTATTCGGGCTATCTGAATCTTTCCGGTTTTGATATTGGCGTTTTTTCGGACAATCCGGATCTGGGCCGGACTACGCTGCGTGTCAATTTAGCCGAAAATTCGCGCGGACTTACGCTCGAAAGCATCAAAGCCAAAGTGTCGGGCGTCATCGATTCGTTGGATTACAGGGGCTACCGCTACCGGGATATCCGCATGAATGGCGACTTCAACCCGCGTAAGTTTGATGGCGAGCTGGTAGTGGAAGACCCCAATGCCGATTTTCGCTTCAAGGGGTATATCAGTTTTCGCGACAGTTTGCCCTATCTGCGTTTCAGTGCGGACGTGCGTCGGCTTGATCTCAAAGCGCTTTATTTCACGGAGCGCGACCTATGGCTTTCCGCGCAGATCCGCCAGGTTTATCTCGACGCCAACAATTGGGACAACCTGATCGGCAACGTCAATATCCAGAATATCCGGATTGTAGAGAACAAAACCGAGAATTATCGCGTCGATTCGATTGTCGCCACCTCTACCATTGGGGCAAACGGCAGGAAGCGTTTCGTCATACGCTCCGATTTTTTCTACGGCGAGTTGGATGGTTTTTTTCGCTTGACCACACTGCCCAACAACGTGCAGCGTCTGTTATATCGCAATTATCCGGAGTTTGCGAAGATGCTCAACTTTACGCCGCCCGACTCCAGCGTCGTTCTCGATGAGGATTTTCGGTTTTTGATCAGCGTCAACGATGAGCGCGACGTGCTCCGGCTTCTTGATCCCGGTATCCGCAACCTGACCGGCGCCTTTGCCAATGGGACTGTCGATGCCATCAACGAAAAAACCGAGTTGCGCATCGATATCCCGCGCTTGAGCTATGGCGCGACCTCGTTCTACAACACGGCTTTTTTCTGGCAGGGCATCGAAAAAGTAGGCTTCTACCAAATGCTGCTACCCGATATAGATGCCTCCGGCCGGCATTTTGCCCCATTTACCTTGTATGGCGATATCGAACAAAACAAAACCGACTTCACGCTGCGCACCGAGGATAAAGCCGACTCCACACGTTACTATTTGCGCAACGTCAACCTCAACGCTTCGCTCCTGGCCTTGGACAGCCTCTGGGAAATTCGCTTCAATCCCTCTCAATTGACGCTGTTCAATCTGGACTGGACCATGTATGAGAAAAACTACATCCGCTTCAAACCCGGCTATCTGCAAACGCGCGATTTTGAACTGTTCAGCGGCGATAAGCGCATTCTGGTCGAAGGCTCTGACTCCGGTCGGGGCTTGAGCGTCTTCATGACCAACTTCAACCTCAATTTGCTCGATCCGTTTCTGAACTCATCAGATATAGCCTTTGAAGGCCATATCTATGACCTTGACCTGCGCGTCGATGATGTATTCGCCGGCCAAGGCATGGCCCTGGGTCTGGAGACCGACACCGTCTATTTGCGCAGCGGCGAGGGGTTGAGCGGCAGGCGCGCCTACGGGCGTCTCGATCTGACGGCCGAGTGGAGCGGCGGCGAGCAGCCCGTCATCTTCAAAGCGCTGCTGTTGGAAGATCCCAATCTGCCCCCTTTATTGCGCTTGGCTGGCGTCTATAATCCCGCGCCCAAGAGTTGGAATTATGCTGAGGAGGAGGTGCGCGTCGGTCCGGATGAAATACTCCTCAGGGCGCAAACCAACAGCTTCCCGCTGCACATTTTGGAGGCTTTTGTGCCCGACATATCTCTGGTAGCCGGGCAGTTCAATGCCGATGCGCTGCTTTACGGCCCAATCAAGGCCCCTAAACTCGACGGAGAGATTCAGATACCTCGGGGCCAGTTCCAGATCGACTACCTCAAATCGCTTTTTCACCTCAAGGATCAGAGAATAAGCATTTCCGAAACCCGTATAAATGCCGATGGCGCGCGCATACTCGATGCCACGCAACGCAATGCGGCCACCATCAGCGGAGGCCTTTCGCATCGCTACTTCTCAGAGTGGCGCGTCGATTGCGTACTGCGTACCGAAGGCGCTAATTTTCTGGCTCTCAACACGCGCAAAGGCGATAACGACTTATTTTACGGCCAGGGCATAGGGAGGTTTTCCGCCCGATTTGCAGGCGCTTTTGACCAACTGAGCATCCGGATCGATGCCGAAACCGGTAGAGATACCCGCCTTTTTATCCCATTAGGCGCGGGGGGCGAGGTGCGCGAGACCAATTTCATCGTTTTTAATAAAAAAAACAAACAGACGGAACAGACGCTTCCGACTCCCGAGAAATCCACTTCGAAACTCGAGCTCGAAATGAACCTTCGCGCCACAGAGGATGCCGAGATCCAATTGATCTTCGACGAGCAGGCAGGCGATATTGTCAAAAGCCGCGGCGAAGGATCCCTTTCGCTCATCATGGGCAGCGACGGCGAGTTCAAAATGTTCGGCCAATACCGCATCAAACGCGGCGAATACCTCTTTACGCTCCTCAACTGGGTCAACAAACCCTTCTCTGTAGCCGAGGGCAGCACCATCGTATGGAATGGCGACCCCTACCGCGCCCAGATCAACATCAATGCCGCCTACGAACAAAACACCTCTATCTACAACCTGCTCCAAAACGAAATTGCAGCGCTCGAAAGCGCGCAACCCGATCTGGCCCAATTGGCCAAAACCCCCACTAAGGTGCTGGTCAACATGAACCTGCGCGGCGAACTCCTCAAACCTTCTATCAGTTTCAACCTCGAGTTCCCGAATCTCGACGCTCAGGTGCGCTCGCTGAGCGACAACAAAATGCGCCAACTTCGCAGCGACCAAAACGAACTGACGCGCCAGGTCTTTGGATTGATCGTAGTAGGCTCTTTCCTGCCCGCCGGCGGCAATCAGATATTGCAAAGCGCCGACTATCTGGCTTCAGCATTCAACACGCTCACGCAGGTGCTTAGCAACCAGTTTTCCAACTACCTTACCGGTTTGGCTACCGAGTGGTTTGGCGGCAAAGTCTCGAGTATCGACTTCGATATCGCTTACAACGAATACCGCAACAACCTCTTTGTCGAAAACCCCAACTATGCGCAGGTAGGCCGCGAACTACAGGTCCGGCTGACCAGCGGATTTGCCGACGACAGGGTGACCGTACAGGTAGGCTCGCAATTCGGCCTCGGCGCGCCGGGCGTAGCTACGCAAGATGGATTCCTCGGCGAAAACGTGGTAGTCGAAATTGCCCTGACCGAAAACCGCGAATGGCGACTCAAACTCTATCAACGCAGCGAACCCGATATCTCTTTCGGCCAACGCCGCAGATTCGGCGGAGGCTTGTCGTTCAAAAAAGACTATGACAGTTTTGGCGATATGATGCTCGGACTGACCGATTGGTTCAGGACCGGTCGCAAATCTGATCAAATGAATTGAGCGTCGCGCTCCGGACGGAGCGGCATCAGAGATTGCTGCTCGAAAAAAAAATTAAAGTCGGTGTCGCGCTCAACGCAAGAAAAGGAAGCGCCGCGCGAAGGGGGCGCTTCAGGCGGCGCGTTTGCGCTGTAGTTTGAACACGGCCCCCAGCGTGATCCGTCCCATCAGGTTGACATTCCGCCCGTCAATAATTTTCCCGAAAGAGACAAGAAATCCGTTTTTGCCATTCTCAGAGTAATACAAAACGCCGCCAATCTGGGTGAACGACACCCCGTAAGATTGCGGCAGATCCGGCACGCTGGGCGCATAATCAGCCCCTCCCGGCGTATGCTGAAATTGTACCCAGGCATCCGTGTAGAACCGCCGCGCCGGAAAGCCTACCCTGAACAAAGCTGTGTAAAAAGAAGCCGGCTCTACAGGCTGGAAGTCAGGTCTTTGTTGCCTGACGGCCGCGATGTCCATCTCTTGCAGGCGGTCAATCCGATGATTGTATGCGGCTTGCAGGTGAAAGAATACGCCCGGCGCTGTCTCCCATTGCCCCATCAGCGCAAGCGGGACGATTAAGGCGCGCTGCCCTAACGCTCCGGCGTTGATGATCTCATAGCGCGTCAGCGGAAACTGAAGTCCGGTAGCCAGCAACACCCCGATTCGCTCGCCATTTTCCCGCTCCCGATAAAAAGGGCGATATTTGACATGCAGGCTACCGTCCTGCAAGCCGTTGTTTTCGGCCGTGAAGATATAAGCCCCCGTAGCCACGACGTCCACGCGTTCGCTCAGCCCATACTCCCCGAATAAGCCCAACATCGAGCCCCTCCAAGGTAGATCGTAACGCGCATCCGCAACGCCCGCAAACGTATTGGCGGACATGAACGAAAACGAAGGCGCCAAATCCAGAACGCCCTTACCCTTGAGATAACCGTCGAGCGGCCCTTGCGCGCGTATTCCGTGATGAGTCGCTGTAAAGACAGTCAGCGCCAAACTCAGGCGCAGGGCTAATTTGACAAGAGAAATATTTTGCATATAAAAGCGAAGGTTGATCCGTTGCCGGGTTTCGCTACCATTCCTGATTCGACGGGTGCAACATGATTTCGTCGATGACCACATGTTGAGGCACATTGAGTATATAGGCCACCGCGTCGGCAATATCGGTGGGTTTCAGATCTTCAGACCTTTCAGCCCTTCCGGGCGTACCGCTGTTGAACCACGTATCCGTCAATCCCGGAAATACCACGCTGACTTTGATCCCAAATGGTCTTGTCTCGCGCCGCAGTGTCTGAAAAAACCAATCTTGCGCAGCTTTGGAGGCGATATAAGCCGCTCCGTTGGCAAAAGTGCGGCGCGCCGCATCCGAACAGATGGCCACGAAATGACCGCTCCCGCGCGCCTTCATATAAGGCAGGGCGTAGCGCGCCAACAAAAAAGAGGCCTCGGCATTGACGGCCATCATGCGCTGCCAGGATTCCGGTTCGAGCGCGACCACCGGA
>JBKBLI010000010.1:56387-67362 GCA_046296435.1 Saprospiraceae bacterium
GCAAATTCTCCCACGCCAGCGTTGCAAATGACAACATCAATTCGACCAAAATCGCGCGCCACCATCTGCACAGCTTCCCCTAATACACGGGGATCCGAAACATCGACGGGGACTGAGAGCGACTTGCCGCCTGCAAGATCAATTTCGACTTCCAACTCCTCGAGTTCCTCCCGGTTACGGGCCAGCAGAATCACAAAATGCCCCTCGCGAGACAGCCGTCGGGCTATTTCGCGCCCTATGCCGCGTGAAGCGCCCGAAATAATCGAAACCGGTTTTTCCATGAGCAATATGGCGGCTGACTGGTGTAAGGCTTAGCGGTCGATTGGGGCAGACTCAACACTACTGAGAAGTCTCAACGCGCGACGTCAAACGGCTCAGTCAGCGCGCGCAAGCCATCACATGCTAAACTCAAGCGGACAAACTGAGGTCAGCGTCACTTATCGGTAGTCTTCTTTTCGGCATCCCGGATGCCCTGGCGAATTTCGTCCTCCACGGCATTCTTGGCTTGATTAAACTCTCGAATGCCGCGCCCCAATCCGCGCATCAATTCAGGTATTTTGGTGCCGCCAAAAAGCAGGAGCGCAATCAACGCAATCCAGATCAATTCCTGCGTGCCGATGAACAAAAGCATGGCGATCATAATAAGCAAATTTAGAAAGTCAAACTGAACTTTTGATTGTAAAATCAAGGCAAAGTTACGCCAATCTGACTGAAGGATGCTAAATTTGCGCCAACTTTAACACACAGCGTTTGAAAATAAAAGAAATAACCGCATTTTTGGAGCAAATTGCGCCTCTCGGCCTGCAAGAATCCTACGATAATGCAGGACTCATCGTAGGCGACCCCGAGCGGGAATCGACCGGCGCGCTGATCTGTCTGGACTCTACCGAAGCGGTCGTCCGCGAAGCCCTTCAAAAAGGTTGCAATTTAGTGATTGCTCACCACCCCATCGTGTTCAAGGGGCTAAAACGCATCAATGGAAATCACTATGTAGAGCGCGCGGTGATCGCCGCCATCCGACACGATGTGGCTTTGTACGCCATTCACACCAATCTGGACAACGTATTCCGCAACGGCGTCAACCAGCGCCTGTGCGAAGTGTTGAGCCTGCAAGATTTAACGCTCCTCGCGCCCAGACCGGATGGCGGCGAACGCCAGGTTGGCGCAGGTATGATCGGCCGCTGGGACGCGCCCAAAAGCGAAGCCGAAGCGCTGCGTTGGATTGCCGACAGGCTAAAAACAGCTTGCATACGCCATACTCCCTTTTTGGGGCGCCCTGTTCAGAGAGTAGCCGTTTGCGGCGGGGCTGGCAGTTTTCTGCTGCCCGAAGCGCTCAAGGCCGGCGCCGATCTGTATGTATCCGCCGACTTCAAGTATCATGAGTTCTTCGAGGCGGACGGCCGTATGCTGATTGCCGATACCGGTCATTATGAAAGCGAACAGTACACCATAAATTTGTTATTTGATCTTATTTCGGAAAAATACCCTAACTTTGCGCTCCATTGCGCAAAGCACAATACCAACCCGGTGCGCTATTGGGTTTGATTTTCCTTTTTTCAGGTTTTTTTTCGAAAAAATATATCCGCATGGCTTTAGAATCCTCAATCACTGAAAAACTACATAAACTCTGGGAACTTCAGCAGATCGACTCCCAATTTGATGAAATCAGTCGCCTCAAAGGCGAACTCCCCATGGAAGTAGCCGATCTGGAAGACGACGTTGCCCAGTTGGAAACACGCGTCAAAAATATCAAGGCCACCATCAAAGAAATGGAACAACAACTGGCCGCTCAGCAAAGCCGCGTTAAAGAAGCAGACGCCAACCTCAAGCGCTACAAAAAGCAAATGGAGGAAGTCAAAAACGACCGCGAATACAACGCCCTGCAGCGGGAAATCGAAAATGCAGATCTCGATATCAAAATAAACGAAAAACACATTCGGGAGGAAAAACACAAGATTGAGCGAACCAAAGATATCCTCAAGCAAACCGAGGCCAATCTCGCTGCAAGAATCAAAGACCTCGATGTCAAAAAGCAAGAACTCAAAAATATCTCAGAAAAAACCGAGTCTGAGGAAAAGAGTCTGACAGAACGCAGCAAGCAAGCCCGTTCAGGTATCGATCAGCGCCTCTTGGATGCCTATGATCGCATCCGCGCCACCTACCGCAATGGGCTGGCCGTGGTGACCGTAGAGCGCAATGCCTGCGGCGGATGCTTCAACTCCGTGCCTCCTCAAATACAATTAGAGATCGGTATGCACAAAAAAATCATCGCCTGCGAGCAATGCGGCCGCATCTTGGTAGATCAGTCGGTAGCTCACCCTGCCATGGCTTGACAGTCCCACCCCTATAAACGCTATTGTCGAATCCGCCAAAATCGCATGATTTTGGCGGATTTTTTGTCTTGAAGCATATTTTTGTCGAAAAACTGTTAAAATTCATTTGCATGTGTAAAAATGTTCGTTTCTTGCACTGTCTTTTTAATAATGTCCGTACAGCATGCTCCCGTATCGGTATATCTTCTCGTTGGCTTTCTGTTGCCTGTTGAGCGCGAACGTGATCAGCGCGCAGCGCCTTTCGTTTGTGATCTTTGATACGTTCCCCGAATTAGCTAACCGAATCCAACAGGCAGAGTCCAATCCCATCGTCGTTCATTTCTGGGCGACGTGGTGCAATCCATGTCTTGGCGAACTCCACTTGTTTGAAGAGATAGCCGAGAAATACGCGTCTTTCAATTTGGAAGTTCTTTTGGTCAGCTTGGATTTCCGAAACGAATTGGCTAAATTTGCAGGATTTGTTGAAAAGCGAAATTTCCAGCATGTCGAATTAGCGATCATAGCCGACCAAAGCACAAACGACTGGATGCCCCTGATGAGCGAATCGTGGAGCGGCGCTGTGCCGGCTACCTTCATTTATCGCGGCGCAAGTAGCAGCTTCCGAGATGGCGTCTTTTCGGATTTCGAAGACCTCGAGTCTTTCATACTTCCTTTAACTTTGCCCGCATACGCTCCGAGAGAATAAATTGCATCCGAAGCTAAAGACATTAACAATTCCGATTTTTTAATCCAAACTCATGAACAAAATATCCCTTCCTGCTTATGAAAGACCTTCGGCACAAGTTAAATGCAGGATTAGTGGCGCTCATGTTTTTGACTGCTGCCAATAGCTCTGCTTTGCAAGGACAGCGCGTCTCCATGCGTAATGCGGTGAATTCAGGTTATGAAATTGGGGAAAAAGTCGAGGACTTTAAACTTAAAAGTACCGAAAACGCTTATGTTTCGCTTGCCGATTATCCCGATTCAGAAGGATACATTATTATATTCACCTGCAATCACTGCCCCTACGCGCAACGATATGAGCAGCGCATCATCGACCTGCACAACAAATACGCCCCTAAAGGGTGGCCACTGATCGCCATCAATTCTAATTGCCCGGAGTTGGTCCCGGAGGACAGTTTTGTCGAAATGCAAAGGCGCGCAAAAGCGCGGAAGTACCCATTCCCATACGTTATAGACCAAGAACAGGATGTCTTTCCCAGATTTGGCGCCGACCGCACGCCCCACGCTTTCCTCCTCGACGCCAATTGGATCTTGCGCTATAAAGGCGGCATCGACGACAATCCTGAGAACAGCGCATCCGTGAGAACGCGTTACCTTGAAGATGCGATACACGCGCTCATGCGCGACGAAAGGCCGGCGCTTGAAATTACCAAATCTCCCGGCTGCCTTATCCGATACTGCCCCAAATAGCGCGACTGCGCAATCGCCGCCCGCGCTTTGGGTTGTGATAAGAGCGTGCGCGCCGCGCTCAAGACCGCAGCGCAGCGAGCGAATACGAGCAATAGCGCTAAAAAAGGGGCGCACCACAAGGCATGCCCCCACACGCCGCTCACCCGCCACAGACGCGTTTTTTTTAAAAAAAATAAAAACAGATCGCGCTTAAAGACCAGCCAAGGTTTGTCAAGCGCCGGAGATGCTGCGCGACTCCTTCAGCTCGCTATCGTGGAGGTTGTCAAAACTTCGGACAAAGGATAGAGTCGTTGTCGTATTCGCCCAAGAACGTAAACGACAGTTCGAATGCCGACCTGCGGCGACGATTAGTCAGCGTATTGAGGTTGAGGTCGTAACTCAGGCCAATCAAAAAACTGCCCAGTTCGATGCCCACCATTGGAATAACGGCGTCAACTACAAAGCCGTCGATTGCGCGTACCGGCCGAACCCAGGCGCCCAGGTGCAGGGCCTGTTCGCCGTATTGGCCCAATGCGGCGCGCCAGTTTAAGCCCGTATTGATCTCGACATGCGATCCTTGATTTTGGGCAAGGAGGCGCGGGTGCAAGGAGTTTCGGTTGCCGCGGTCCAGGGGTATGCTGGCAGCCAACTGCAGGGAATACCGCGAGAAAAGCCTGTCGCCCTCGTCGTCATTCTCATAAAAAGAAACGACCGGCCTAAGGATATGGTGCATGGCAACTCCGCCGTAAAACGCTCCGCCATTTTCAAAAATCGACGTATAAGCGAGGCCAATATTGTAATCCCCATAAGAGAAGTTATTGGCTGGCAACTCTTCGCCGGTTGGCAACGTGAATCCGTTGAAACCATTGAACTCGTCTTGAAAATTGAGCGCTTCGTAGGTGATGTTGCGTTGGGTGAGCCCCGCCTGAAATCCCGCGCTCAGAAACTGTTTTGCGTTCAGGCCAAGGGCCTTGTGATAAGCCAGGGAAATCCCTATCTGCGTTGTGCTAAAGTCGATGACGGCCACCTTGTCGTTGAAGAAGGTGAGACCCAATCCAACGGCGTCTTTTTTCACCGCCCTATCCAAGGGTGAGTTGAAGCGCAGATCTGCGCCCAGCCCAAAGGTCTTGATGGGGTCTTCTAAGGAGCGACGCCACTGATCCCTGTAAATGGCATTGACGCGGTAACGGCCGTCGAGGGCTCCAGTGAGGGCGGGATTGAGCATTTGCGGGGCGGCGAAGAACTGCGAGAAGTGCGCATCCTGCGCTTGGGCGCCTGTCGAGATGATGACGAGCAGCGTCGTGAACGCTACAGCATATTTTTTCATGTATTATATTTTCAAAAAAAATCGGTTCGTGCAAAAACGCGCAAAGATAGGGTTTATTTTAAAGCCTTTGGAGCTAAAATGGTAAAGGACGCGCCATCCTTTGACAGCGCGCCCTTGTACTCCGTTTCCAAATTATTGATGTTCCACTTTCAAACCGGACTCGTTTGCCCGGTCTTATGCACCTCCAGCCGGGAAACTCTGGAGATTGTTCGTTAGCCGGCGCTTTAGCGCGTTTGAATCATCTTCATCGTGGCGCTATGCTTGTCCGATTGCAGGCGGTAATACATCAGGCCGCCCTGTGGCAGCGCGCTGCGATCCACGAATACTGCATTGTAGCCTTTGGCCCACTGTTTTTGTTGTTCCCAGAGCAGGCGACCGCTCTCGTCGAAAATGCTAAGGGTCGCTTCTTGCGCTTCGGGCAAGTGGAAAGAGATCAGGGTGCGGTTCGCCCAGGGATTGGGCTGGTTTTGGTACAACTCAAACCCAACGCCGCCGACGCTCTCGCCTTGCTCGCTATGGAAGCGCAACGCCACATCGAGGAGTTCCAGATCCGGCCCGTAGGCCTCTGCGCGGGTGATGACGCTGGACAGCCTCAGCATGTCGCTCAGTCTGCCGGACTTGACAGCGCGCAGCCGCAGCGCAAATCCTTCGGCTTGATCTCCATGAACGGAGGCGGTGATTGCGCCGTCGAAGATGCCGAAGTTATCCACGCTCTGGCCCTCGCCCGGTATCAGGTCGAGCGCCTCCAGGCCGTCGGTTAGCAGCGTGAACTGATACCCGACGGCCGGGTTGGCGGCGCGCAGGGTCGCTTCGAATATTTCGCCTGTTTTTACAAAGCGATTCTCTATTTCCAGATTGAATACACCCACGCTACGGTCGTCGGCTTGCATCAGGCTGTTGGCAACCGCGGAGCCGTTCACGTCTCCGATTTTGATACCTACAAACTGATTGTCCAGCATGTTGTAGGTGGCGCCCGCTACGCTGATGTTCTCGGCGAAGGACGGATGATCCTTGTCCCAGGGGTTTGCCGGATTGCTGAACACATGCGACTTATCGACAAACCGCCACGAGGTGTTTGAAGGCAGTTCCTGATAGATTCCGAGGATCAGCTTGCGCAGTTCGACGATGTCGAAGGTTGTGATTGTCCCCGATTTGTTGGCGTCGGCGGCAATCAATTTGTATGGGCTATCGAGCAATTGCTGCCCCAAGATGTGCTTGTTGATGAGCACCAGATCGTAAGTCGTGACGCCATTGAGCGCATAATCGTCTTTGATTGGCGTGAGGGTGAAATTGCCGGCCATTGGCACCGCATTGCCAAACATGAAGGCGCCCGTTTGCGTCGTTTTGTAGAACATCGTGACCGGCGGCGTGCTCGGATGCGTGCAATGCAAGTCCACGCCGGCTTCCTCAACCGCGCTGTTTTGCTCCGTCTGGAGCTTGCCGGCTACGCTGACTTTATCGCCATTGATACAGATGCCTGCGTTGTCCTGCACGATGACGTAGGTTTCGCAGTAGTCTGCATTGCCGGCCTTGTCCATGCCCCAAATCTCGACGAGTTGCGTGCCGATGTCGTCGCAGGTGAATTGGATGATCTGATTGCCATCGACTCCGTTGGCCGCAAAAGGGAATCCTGTGCCTGTACCCGAACGACGGACGCCCAGCTTGATCATGTTGGATGGCGTGCAGTTATCTGATACGCTTTGCAAGAAATTGGCGGGTGTCATCATCAGCATATTGTTGGGCATCATATTGATGCTCAAGCCGTTGAGGCACACTACCGAGGGGCGCTTGCAGTCTTTCACGACGAAGGTATATTCGCATACTTTTTCGTTGCCGCATCCATCAGTGACGATCCACTTGATTTTGTGCGTGCCGTAGGGCAGTTCGGCAACCTTATACGAATTGGGAGCCGATTGCGTATTCCAGCGCACGGCGGCAGTCACCTTATTGCCGACGGTACCCAGTTGCAGGGCAAACTGGTATTTCTGTGAGTTGGCTACCGCGCGGTGGTCAAATTGGCGTGGGGAGCCGCCAGAGTAATTGGGCGAATTGGCATTGCCGAAGTTTACGGTACCCGGCGCCGGGGGCGCCGCGCTATTGACGACCGTTTCCATCACGCCATCGTAGTCCAGATCCAGGAAGAGCAGATACCTCACGCTGATGTTGGCCCCCGAGCAGGCGTCCGTGGCGACAATGTTGAGATCAGCCTCGCCCTCGCACAGGTTATTGGTCTGGCACGCCGGATCAAACCAGTAGATCTCGTTCCACAGTTGCGCGTTGTTTTCGGTCACGTCGCAAAATTCTACCGGCGATGCCGGGCAATTCTCAATCACGGGGGCCTCGTTGTCAACCACCTTGACGATCTGCTTGTACCGGTAGCAATTGGTATTGATATTCCAGAACGTCGCATAATTGGTGGGCTGAGGATCCGTGGGATTCACCTTAACCACCGTTGGCGCCCAGGGTGCAGGCGTTCCCATCGGCGAAACGATGGGGCCAGGCAGATTGGACGGATGGTTGATCAGCGCATTGGGATTAGGGTTGGGGACCAAGGTGCAGGGGCTGTTGGGGCTGTAGTTGCACCAGTTGATCACCGTCCAGGTGCGCTCGATCTTGAAGCAGGCATCTGGCACGACGGTAAATACCTCGTCCACATGCGACACCGCCAGAAGTTCGCAATCCTCCCCGAAGAACGTCGGCTCCCCGAAAGGCGCGGTACCGCCGCAAGAAGTCACCATTTTGTCATCAGGGAATTTGATGTAGTAGCCCTGCTGGGAGTAGTTGACGATGATGCGCTGCGTGCATTGGCTGCTCTGGCCGTGGCAGTCGAACACCCTGAACGTGCGCACGATGGTCCCCCGATTGCAGGTCGTGTCAAATTGGGCGTAATTGACCGAATGTGTCAAACCTTTTTGCCCCATGAATTGCACAGTGGTATCTAAGCAGCAGTTGTCTTTTACTTCCGGCAAGCCATAAGCCCACAGAGAGGGGTCGAAGTTTTCGCAACTTACCGTCACGTTAGGCGGGGAAGTGCAGCCCGGACGGAGTTTATCTTGTACGGTCACTTCGATTTCGCATTCGTTGTAGATCGGCTCGCCGTCGAGGCCAAGGCTGAGGTTGCCGTTGAAGTCGAGCTGATAAACGCGCATGATCACCCGCTGGGTCGTGCCCACCTCGCAGCAATAGAACTTGATGGAGTCACTCTCGGCGGTAGCCAACTGGAACTCGCTAACTGCGTCGGGGAAGGGGTCGTCGCATGGCGGAGCGCCATTGATCGGGTTGAGCGATGTAATACAGTCGCTGTAAGGCGCTTTGCGGCGTATCGTAAAGCGCAGGTTGCCGCAGTTGTCGTAAGAGCCGTCGTCGAACGTTACGGCCTTAACCCAGGTCACGCCCCCAAACTCACACCCGTTCGCACTCGGATCGTAACAGTCGTTCGGGTCGTCAGGTCCGATAGCAACAACAGTAAACTTGTCGCAAGCAGCCGCCGGCGGCGTCAGATCCAGCACCGTCAACGTAAACGAGCAAGTACTCGTATTGCCGCAGTCGTCTTGAGCGGTGTAGGTCACCGTATGGGTTCCGGTCGGCAGACATGGCGTATTCGGCATGACGGCCATGGTGTCCGGATTGTTCAGGTTGTTGCCCGGAAAGGTCGCCAGCGAGCCTGCCAGCAAGAAGCTCTGCACCACATTCCCCGTGAAAAAATCCTTGATTTCAATGCGCGCGTTGACGTTGTTGATCCGCGAGCAATCATCCGTCAGAATCACGTTAGGCAATTTCGTTGTGCCACAGCAGCCGTATATGTCCGTTGTCACAGTCAGGTTTGCCGGGCAGGTCATTTGCGGTCCTGTAGCGTCTGATACCCGTACAATCTGATTGTAGGTAAAATTCTGGCTCGTACAGCCATCCACAACGATCCATTCGCGCCTGATCGTCACTGTGCCGTCGCATACCTTAATCGGAAAGTCGTTGAAGATCCAACTGATATTGCAACCATTCGGCAAGCCAAAAGCGTAAGGAAAGCCCTGCCCGCCTTGGTTTTGTATCCATTCCGGCGAAGGATAATCGCCGTTGCAGTCAAATGCAGGCGCTGAGACATCGTCGTAACTGGGCGGAAGCAGGATATCGTCTATCGTCGGGCGCAGCAGGTTGATCACCTGCACGCAGGTGGACACATTGTTGGAAGCGTCGCGCGCCGTCCAGGTGCGGTTGATTACGCTGGTAAACGGCGAACTGCAGTTCTGCTGACTGATTTGATCCACATAGCTTAGCGTCACATTGCTGCATCCGTCCAAAAGCGGCGCCGGAACCACAAAAGTCGTTGCGCCGGTCTGCGTTACTTGCGCCGGGAACTGTAGCCCATTGGGGAATCCTGCGCTAAATGTTGCGTTGTACTGCACAAAAAGCTCGGCCAATTGTACAGAGGATATATCCCCAAAGCCATCCACATCGCTGAAGCGTACCTTCCAGACGCCATTCGCCGCTTGGCCGTTGAAGGCTGACAACTGACCGATCAAAAGCGGCGGCGTCGCCTTTTGATCCGACGTGTAAGCTGCGCAGCTATTCGAAAAATCGCCAGAGTCGTCAAAACGCACCCGCATCGGCCCGGCGCATCCGCCAAACTGATCCCATACCGTCACCACCGTACCCGAAGGACTTTCAATCTGAATCCTAAAGTTGAAGTTGAATACATCGCCCGAAATCCAGGTGCGCAGGTCCACGTCGCTCACAATTGCGCCGGCCGGACCCGATACGGTAAAGTTGCGCTCGACAGTCTGAAAGTCCAATACATTGAACGGCGTTGAGCTTGCCGCAACCTTCTGCGTGACCGTCGCCGGGCCTGAATACGTCGGACTCGTAGGGAAATTGCAGGGAATCGTAGTCCCCTGTGCCGCGCACTCCAATTTGGGGGGCAGATTGTCCTGCACCTGTATGCTCCCTGAGCACTGGTTGTCGGTAGCTGGATCTGTTACGCGCACGGCATATGTCTTGCCGATATCATTGCCATTCAGATATGCCGGTTGCCAGGGCCCGTTGCCAAAAGGCGGTATTTTATCCAATTCTACAATATAGTTGTCATAGCATTTGTATGGTCCGCCTTCGAGTACCTGATCTGCGTTGATCGTATCCATGCAGTTGGGGCCAAGCGCAATGGTCACAATATCGTTACAACTCAGACTAGTCTTTGGATTGGGGAATTCCAAGACCGTCACCGTAAACGAGCAAGTGCTGCTGTTGCCGGCCAAATCCGTGCAGCGGAAAATATTGGTCGTCACCCCAATGGGATATTGACCGCCCGAGGGGATGCCCGCAATCTGCTCAGGCGCGCCGCCTGAGTTGGCGGTATAGCTCACGAAACCATTGTAAGCCCGCGAAATACTTGTGGCGCCAAATGGATAGCTCTTTCCCGCGCCCGGCGCCGACGAAATGGCCAGCATTCCATCGTTCAGTTGACGCGACCCGTCGGTATAGTTGACCGGAAACCCCGTAGTCGATGTCAGATAAATGCCCCGCCGCTGACCCGGTAGCAGCGTGAGGCCAAATGCCGGCACCGGCGTGCCCACCGATGCAGAACCGGAAGTCACCGTTTGCGCGCCCAGCAAAGTCCAGGCCGCCGGATTGCTCTCGTTGCCTTGCCACGTGTTAGCGGTAGTAGTGACATATACCTCCATGGGCCAGGTTCCGGGATCCAGGCTCGGTCCAAATTGCGTCAGCGTAATCGTTGCGCTGCTGAGGTTCTCTACATCGAACATGATGCCCGCATTTCCATTATTAAAGTCAAATGGCGTGTTGACCTGCGCGTTGGCGCTGATCGGACAGTTGTCAAAGCAACTGACAGTATAGACAAAAGGCGCCTGACATACGCCCGGCGAAAGATTCACGACCGCATTGGCAGGACAGGTGATGATAGGCGGCGTTTGAT
>JBKBLI010000010.1:67460-73069 GCA_046296435.1 Saprospiraceae bacterium
TCGAGAACGGTGATCAGTTGCATAACAGACGCTACAACGGCTCCGCCGCAAGGTTCCGCCAGTTCCCAGATCACGACATTACTGCCCTTAGGCACATCGTTGAGCGTTACGCTGGAGGGCGGCGTCAGTCCCAGATCGACCGCCGCACCCCCGTTGATGCGGTATCGCAGGTTCAACCCCGCATTACAACCGCCCGGATTAAAGCCCGGTATGGCAGTCGTTACGTTAGCCGAGCAGGCCCCCGATGCCGTAACGGCATTCAGGATATTCGCAGGCGCTGTCATCGCGCAACTCAGCGGCGTAATCTCGCTGACTACGGCCACCCAGCCCGCCTCGCTGGCGGTTGCGTCGGAGGTAAACTGAAAAGTCAACGCTCCCGAGGCATTGCCGCCCGTCGCGCGCACCAGCCCGCTTGTCGCCGTATTCGACGGAAGCGCGGTACCCCACCAGCCGCCAGCCTGAAAAGTAAAGCCAGCCGGATTGCCGCTTGAGATCAGCGGAGCGCCAGAGTTTGCGCCGTCATATATATATAAGGCGTCAAAACTGGGCTCTACCGAAAAAGTCTGAAACTGCGCTTGCACCTTTTTGCCAGGCGCAGATGGCGCAAAAGTTACAATCGACGTCGCCGCATTAGCGCTATTGCTGTAGTTGAGCGCAGGTCCGCCATTGTCGTAAAAGTTGAAAAAACAAGTTGCCGGCGGCGCAATCGCAAAATTCTGAGGTCCGGAATTGTAGGGCATGTTGACGTTAGACTGGCCAAAAGCGGTTGATCCAATCCATGAGACTAACAGCGTCAGGAAAATCCTGAGCAGAACGTGATATTTCATAACGTGCAAATTGAAAAGTGGAACCAGATTAAAAAAATAGGGGGAGTTTTGGATGATGATGAAAAACCGAATGCGTATCAATTGGTCAAAAAGGTGCGGGTTTCAACATACAAGGTCCGCAATTCGGCGCCTGAAGTGAAGTTGGTTTCGCGCTCCCCGCCCAATGTGCCCGCATAAGGCAGCGCGCGTTCCATCGCCACAGGCAGAATCACGCCCTCGTCCAGCGTGCGGATAATCTCCTTGTAGTAACATATCCGCCTGACGGCCTGCGTGTGGCTGGGCGTACCCGGAATGAGTCCGGGCAATTGCTGATTGATGAGCGATATCCGATCTTTCAGGATATTGCCCGCTTCGGCATGATTTTTCCAATTCACATTCATGTCGTTTTGCTGCTTAGAACTCAGCGTCTGCGCATGGAGTCTATTCGACGGCAATAACCCAAGCGAAGCGATTGTCAAAGCACCAAATGCGATCTGTAAGATCCTTCGTCGATACATTTGCATATTGAATTTAAGTTTTATATGTTTGTTGTTCTGTAAGACAAATTTTGAGGCACAGCCCGCGCCGTTCAATGGGGTACAGGCCGGCTTTGATGCGCATAAAGCGCAGTTCAAGCGCGCGATAGGCAAACATCGGAAGTATAAAATCCTCTTGTACCTGAAAAAACGGACCGGATAATTGGCGCCGCAACAACGTAGGGCAGAGCAATTCCCTGAAGAGAAATAAGTGCAACGCCCTTCCCTGCTCGGACGATTCAAATAGCGCAGCCGCACTTCTGCAATGTCCGCCGTGGCGCAGGTGTGAAGATTCGCCCCTCGCTACGATTTTACATACCCCGTTGCCCCTGCAACCCGCGCTCACCACTCCAAAAACCACATCGCAATGGAGTATCTTCGCTCCCGACCGGGACAAGCCAACGTCGATTAGCCACTTGTGTTTTAGCTGTAAAAGGTGTGTTTGAGAAAACTCCGTTCGACGCATATTAGATATGTAGTTTGTTTTTTAGAAAAAAACGGCCCATCCTGTCGGCGCATCTGTCATGCCGTCAAGGCATAGCGCCCTATGCGCCTATCAGATCCAAACCAGTGATGGCTTCACCCAACGACATCTCGGGCCGGCGCGCGCCGATCAAATCTAATCCCGTGATAGCTTCGCCCTCCGGGCGCTTAGCTCCGATCAAATCCAGACCGGTGATTGCACTTGTAAGGTCCGTAGCTGGGGCGTTGCAGATGTTGTTAGAGAAGTTTTTCATGACCTCGTAAATTGAATTTGTGACTGATTACGAGGCAAAGGTGGGGGCGGTATGCCCCCCCCAAATAGGACAAAAAACAGGGGTCAATCGCCCAGTGGATTTTTTGCGTTATCTAAAAAAATGTATAGATAAAAAAATGATTATCAGTCTATTGTAAAAAACGATAACGCTGCTTCTCTTCATTGTTATCACCTCAAATTGGCGCAAAACACCTCCGGTCGCAGCGTAAATTTGCTCTGAAAAATGAAAAAAAAACGCTTCCCGACGACAGGGAAGCCTCGCCTGGCGATTAGTGAAATCCGATGGGTACCACCCCCCTTTGTGTTGCAGAAGACGCCAGCCGAGCGGCGATCAGCGGGATTCAGATATGTGGCAGACCTTGCGCTTTGCTTACGCTATGTAAAGGAGCCTCATGTGAGCGGCAGACAGGTCAAGCTCCTCGCATTCGTTAAAAAAAAGCATAGACTAATACAGATTTTAACAATACAAATCTGATAAATTAGTATTTGCCTTCGCCCGCAATTCAACCTTTTCAAAAACAGGATTGTATCCGGGATGCGCGATTTGAGCGCCGGCGCGCCTTCAATGCGTAAAAATAAATAGGAATGTAGTAAATAATCTCAGTTCCGGGAAACGACGCAGTCGTGCAAAAACAGCAGATAAATGAGAAAAACGCCGTTCGCAATCAAATCCAAAAGGTTTTCATGACAAATCGGCGTTTTCCCGAAAGACAAAATTATAAATCGCTATCAATAAAAAAGAACTAAACTCCACGAAGCAAAACAGCAGACGTGGGTATTACACGCTATATTCAAACTCTTTTTTCAAGCCGATACAACCAAAGGGTTTATAGCATGCGGCTTTGACGGGTTCAAGATGGATTTCATTTGGTATTTTAGGGTCGGAAACAAACGCAATCAAGGCATCATCTGGTACTGTGGAAGGCCCTTTGGATGTAACTAATGTCTTATGCTTATTACAGCTTGGGCTCCTGTTCCTGTCTGTCGGACGCGATCCACTTTGGTTGTAAACGTTTGACCAAGTACAGCGAATTCAGCCTGCTCCGCAGTGTAGCCCTGTATGTCAAGCTCAGCAACTACGCAAGTTTTGGGATAAAGCCAAAACCTGATCTTATCATTTGGTAAAATGCGTTTCAATAACCACGCGCTCCCCCCTTCAAAGGCAATTTCCATCAACTCCTGGCTCACGCTGTTGTCCCAAGCCCCGGCGGGGGCTGCAACTGGCGTCGCTTCCTCCAATGCAAGCGCCGCACTGTCCGGCGCTTGACTCACGCATACGATGTCGTCAATAATGTAATCAACCATTGTGCGTCAATTCCGCTTTGCAACACAAAGGTAATAGCCCCTTGAAAAAAAAGACAACTACAAAAATCTCTGTTTGTCCATGTCGTCGCTCGTCGGTTTTCTAAAAGTTCAGCGCATAATTCTTTCAAAAAACTTCGATTTTGCCGCACTCATGAGCGAGCGCGGGATAAAAACTGTTATTTTGATATGGATTTTCCTGAAAAAAAGATATTTGCACCACAAAGCGTAAGAAAAAAACCGCAAACATGAACGACAGTAGTCTGCTTCTTACCCTTCGCCTGATGGACAATTCGGATCTGGAGCGACTAAAAATTCTTGCCGAGACTGGATTTTATTCGCTAAAGAATAGAGGTAACGATGCGCAACTCCTGCTCGAATACCTCTACGATCTGGCGCCGGACTTCGCCGATGAAGCCGCGGTGTCAGGAGATTTTGTCGCCCAATACCTGTTTGGGCACCGCTCCAAGCCCCAAGAAGAATTGCGCAAAGCCATGTCTGCCCTCCTTGATCTGGCCCAAAAAATACTTTTTCTCAAAAGCATCCACTTCTTCCAGCCCCCAAACCGAGCGGCCACCCCCGATAGCCTCCTCGCCGACCTTCGTCAAAAAGTAGGGTTGCTCAGTCAATTCGCCGACGCCTCAAAAACGCAGTCAGGTCGCCCCAACGATCAAAAAAATGATAAGCTGATCCTCCGAACGTACAAGCAAATCCTCCAATATTGGAATTTGCTCACAGCCCCCGACCCCCAAACTAATTCCCCCATTCGCCGCTTCAGCACCGTGCAATTACACGAACTGATTTATTTGTACCTATTGGCCGAGACCCAATACTATTTTTACACCTTGCACAACCGCGCAGTCAATAGCAAAGTCACCGAAGATCTGATTCGCTTGGCCGATATCCACGCGGCTGTTTTCGAAATGATCTCTATCGAACACGCCGCGATCTACCAAATGTCCTCAACGATCCGAAATCCATTCAGAGAACAACCCAAACTCAAAAAATACGGCGAGCAGTTTCTCAGCCGTATCGAAAACGCCAAATTAGTCCCTCCCGAAAACAGGCTGCCAAGCGTCCAACTCTTCGATTTGGCCCTCCGACTATACCGCCCCGACAACGGCGACGACCAGGCTTACGAAGTCCTGTTGGAACTCGTAGGCAACGATTCGATGCCCATGGGGCGCGATCAGCACGAAAACTTCAAAAGCATGTTGCTCACCTACAACTCCTGGCGCTACAAAGTGACAGGCCAAAAGCGCTACCTCGAACAATATGCCCAACTCCAGATGCGCTTCATCGAAGACTCTATTCGCGAGAATAACAACCGCCTTTCAGCAGTAAAATTCTTGGCAAACATCGCCAACGTCCTCGCCCTCGATAGCAAAGACCAACTTGACTGGGTCAAACAATTGCTTGCCCGTTTCGAGAACGGCGTCAACCTCAACAACACCACACAGCCACAACTGGTATTCCAAGTCTGCAAAGCCTTGGTGCTCTATCACGAAAAAAACTACGAAGATGCCTTCCGAGTCCTCGGCAGCTACAAAGATTACGGGCGCATAGACGAAGAGCAATGCCTCTCCATGGCCATCCGATTAGACTTCAAATTGCGATACGAATTAGATAAGTACTTCGAAGACGATTGCGTGAAAGCCATCGCGGCCAACGAACAGCGAACACGACGTCTGCACGACGTCTCCCAAAACTTAGCCCGGCAAATGCTCCTCTTTGTCAACCATCTCAAAACGCTCTACACATTCAAAGCGTCCTGCTTGCTCAGGAAAATGACCAAAGCCGAAAAACAAAGTATCTCGAAAAAACTCGACGCTTTTATCCAAAAAACCAATAGCGCGCCCGAGTTCCCCGACAGATACTGGGTAGTCCAAAAAAGTCGGGAACTCAAAGGTCGACTCCAGAACGCGTAGGCCTCCACCCTAACGCAGCATATATATATTAGCGCTTAAAAAAGGTGAGCGCACAGAGCCCGGCCCATCGCGGCGGCGCGTAAATTTTTTCGAAAAAAGAGAGCGTGGGAGTGGGCTTCGAATAAGGAAGCCTTGGTCGGCGGCCGTCGGGGAGCGGTTTTGCGCGGTTTTTCAGCTTTAGAAATTTTTTTTGAAAAAAAACGCACAATCTCTTGCGGGGTCAAAAACTCATCGTACCTTTGCGGCCGCTTTGCAAAAGAGCAGAGTTCAAACAAGGATT
>JBKBLI010000011.1:0-3875 GCA_046296435.1 Saprospiraceae bacterium
TCGGCGTCGGCCAGTATGTCGGAGACTTTTCGATATTGTGCGTCCACCTCGGCTTCGGTGGACATACCCTCTTTTTGGAACTCAAACAGACCCTCCAGGTCGTCTAATTCCCGGGCGATGCGGCGGTATTCATCCACCCATTTTTGGTTGGATCCAATCTTTCGCTGAATGCCTTCGGCGCGTTTGGGGTCGTCCCAGAATGTGGGCGAGAGCGTTTCGGCCGTCAGGTCCTCAATGTCGCGGAGTCGGTTGTCCACGTCAAAGATACCTCCTCAAGACCGCCAACTTGTCTTTCAGCTCTTTTAGCTGTTCGATGGTCATGGCATCAAATTTTAATGCGCAAAGCGCAAGCGTGTTGAAAAATAGGCGCGCCTTGCCGGCCATACCTCAATCGACAAGGCCGGACTTGAGCCGAAAAAGGCGCGCATGCGTTGACAAAAAAGTCGGCCGGAAAACCAAGTTCCTGACCGACTTCGAATCTGTGGCGGAGGAGGAGGGATTCGAACCCCCGGTACCTTTCAGTACGACGGTTTTCAAGACCGCTCCATTAAACCGCTCTGGCACTCCTCCAAAATGGGCCGCAAAGATACGCGTTTTTTTACGTCCGGTATATTTTTTTCAAAAAATAAGCGAAGCATCGCTGTGAGCATACCCTCGCGCTTCGTCTGTGCTTTTTCCTCAAAAAAAACAAGCAAACAAAGGCGAGGCGATCACATCAGACCAAATATCTTGGCAAACTTGAGCAACTCGCCGGGATTGCTGATCTTGAGCTTGCCGGTCATCATGGCCATCATGGGGTTGAGGTCCTTGGACAGCAACTTAGCCAGCGTGTCTGCTGAAGCGCTTACCTTGCATTTAGGATCGCCGTTCAGCCCCTCAGTCACCTCAAGGACGCCATCGTCCAAAGATACCGTGTATTGACCCGAATCGGCCATATCAAAATGAAAGAGGGTGCTGAGACCTTCGACAGCGTCGGGATTGACTTTTTGTGGAAGACTCAGAAGAAATTCTTTAACGTCTATCATAAGCGGTGGTTTAACGCGTTTAGCTAAAATGGCGCCAATGGCGGCGACAAAAGTAGCGCCTTGCGTCCAAACGCTTCTTCAAAAATGGATAAATCCGCCTTTTTTACGCTCTTCATGACGACGGCTATGGTCCTTTTTCAATGTGCGGGACCCAATCCCGGCCCGCTGCAAATCCCGCCCGACTTCGACTGGCAAGGTCACAGAGGCTGTAGGGGCCTCTTCCCCGAAAATACCGTGCCCGCCTTTGTGGAGGCCCTTAGCTTTCCGGAAGTGCGCACCCTTGAGTTGGATTTGGCCGTATCGGCCGATTCGCAGTTGATCGTGAGCCACGAGCCGTGGTTCAGCCCCGAAATTTGTCTGATGCCCGACGGGCGGCGCATTACCGCTCCGGAAGCGGAAAAGTTGCTGATCTACCGGATGAGCGTCGAGGAGATTCGCCAATACGACTGCGGCAGCGTGCCGCACCCTCGCTTCCCGACGCAGCGCAGATTGTCGGCGCACAAACCTACCCTGCGCGAAGTGGTCGAGGCCGTCAGGGCCGAATACCCCGAACGCGCCGAAGCCCTGCGCTGGAATATTGAAATCAAAAGCAAGCCGGAATGGGATGGCATTCGCTGCCCGCCCCCACCCGAATTTGCCGGACTGGTGATCGAAACCCTCCGCGAATTGGGTATCTTGGAGCGAAGCGTTGTGCAGTCTTTCGATCCGCGC
This sequence comes from Saprospiraceae bacterium, assembly GCA_046296435.1. GTDB lineage: Bacteria > Bacteroidota > Bacteroidia > Chitinophagales > Saprospiraceae > M3007. The sequence goes on from JBKBLI010000011.1 coordinate 1,737, forward strand.
CCGCTCCGGCATGCCCGCGCGTTAGCGCCCGACCTGACGCTTGCGTTACTGGTTGAGAACGGTCTTGGCCTCGAAAAAAATCTGGACTTGCTTGGATTTACGCCGCAGATTTACAGCCCCCACTACCCGCTCGCGACGCCCGCCCTGCTCAAAAAATGTCGCGAAAAAGGCATGAAAATCATCCCGTGGACGGTCAACGAGCCGGAGGACATGCGACGCCTGATCCGCATCGGGGTGGACGGCATCATCACGGACTATCCAGACCGCATTGCTCAGGCCTGCACGCCGGGATGATGGCAAAAAAGCCGTCATGCGAGGCGCGGCAAACGCCCAAAAACCCCCGTTTTTTTCAAAAAAAATAAAAAAGACGCCGCGTTTTCGGCGCAAAAGTCTATCTTTGCGGCAAATAGAAATTAACGACATGAGCAATAGAGAAGAATATGTTGAAAACCGCGGACGCGATTGGATGATTTTTCTAATCAGTTCTGTTGTGATGGTTGCACTTTTGTGGTTCAAGCCCGAATGGGTGTGGGCGGCCTGGCCCTTCCAGTTCACCGCGCTTGCCGGCGCTTTGGGTCGTCTGTGACCGCGCCTTTTCCGGCCCGCCTTTGTACAAACGCCCTGATTTGAAACGCCAAGTCAGGGCGTTTGTGCAGGCAATACCACTTTCCATGAATTTATGCGTATCACACCGCTCGTAATAAGCGCTTTGCTGCTTTTGGGTTTGATCCGTTTGCTGGATCAACCGCTCCAAATTGGCGACGTCTCTTTGCCGCCTTTGGGGCGTTTTTTCAATCCAAATACGGGATTCTGGCGCAATGCGGAGCGACCTGGCGCCCAGGCTAAGACTAACGTCAGGATACCCGGTATGAAGGGGGCGGCGCAGGCACACTACGACGATATGCTCGTCCCGCATATTTTTGCCGACAACATCGAAGATGCCTTCAGGGCGCAAGGATACATAACGGCCTCGCTGCGCCTGTGGCAAATGGACATCACCTCCCGACAAACCGCCGGCCGTTTGTCGGAAGTGTTCGGCGAGCGCACCCTCGAAGTTGACCGCATCGCCCGCCGGCGCGGTTTGCTACTGGCCGCTGAAAACGACTGGGCCGCCTGGAGTCAGGACCCGCGCAGCAAAGCCATGCTCGAAGCCTACGCGGAGGGCGTCAACGCCTACATCGCCCAACTCAAGCCGGCTACCTACCCCTTCGAGTACAAACTGCTCAACCACGCCCCCGAACCCTGGACCCCGCTAAAAACGGCGCTCATCGTCGAGAACATGATCGATGCGCTCAATAACCGCGACAACGACCTCGCATCTACACACAGCTTAGGGGCCCTGGGCCGCGAGGCCTTCGATTACCTCTATCCGCTGTGGTTTGACCGACAGACGCCCATCGTACCCGACTATGGCCAATGGAAAGACTTGATCCCCCACCCACTCCCCAATGCCGTGCCCGACAGCGCGGCATTGGGATTTTTTTTGAAAAAAAGTACGCCTGAACGCGCGCTCCCGGCTTCGATGCGCGAACTCAGCGGCAGCAACAATTGGGCGGTGGCGCCTTCCAAAACCCGCGACGGCGTCGCCATCCTTTGCAACGACATGCACCTGCCCCTACGGCTGCCCCATGTATGGTTCTTACAACAAATCGCTACGCCCGAAATGAACGCCTACGGCGTCACCGTGCCGGGCGTGCCGGGTATCGCCGTGGGCTTCAATCAGCATTTGGCCTGGGGCTTCACCAACGTCAGCCAGGAGGTGGCCGACTGGTACCGCATCCGCTGGGCCGACGCCGCGCGGACATCTTACATGCTCGACGGACAGGCCCGGCCGGTCGAATACCGGATCGAAACCATCGGTATCAAAGGCAAACCCGCCCTCTTAGATACCGTTCGTTACACCGTATGGGGACCGGTTGCCTACGATTTTGACCCTGAGCACCCGCTGCGCGATTGCGCTTACCGATACACGACGCACGACCAACCTGCCGCAGCGAGTATTGGCCAATTCCTGATGATGGGCGGCGCCAAAACCTACGAGGATTATCGGGCCGCCATTCGAGGCCTGGACTGCCTGTCGCAAAATGTAGCGCTGGCTACCGCCGGCGGCGAAATCGCCATCACCGTACAAGGCGTATT
>JBKBLI010000011.1:3975-20194 GCA_046296435.1 Saprospiraceae bacterium
TGCGCGCCCACAAACTCGACCCACTCTACCCGGAGATGTGGCGCTTGATCCAACTCTTAGAGCGGGATACGACTTCAGCCTTCTTCGATCTGAAACACACGCCCAAGCGCGAGACAGCCTCTGACATCGTCGCCGACGCTTTTCGCACAATGGCCAAAGAAGCGCTGAGCAAGCCTGGCGAACTCCTTCGCTGGGATGCTTACCGCAATTGCAACATCCAACACATCGCCCGGATCGATGCGCTGAGCCGCCTCAACGTGCGCACGGCAGGCGCCAAACAAACGCCCAACGCCATGGGTCTCAATCACGGCCCGTCGTGGCGCATGATCGTCGAGATGGGCAAGCCCGTCAGGGCCATTGGGGTTTATCCCGGGGGGCAGTCGGGTCACCCCGGCAGTCCGCGCTACGACGACATGATCGACGCCTGGGCTAAGGGCGAATACTTCGAGTTGCTGTACCTGGAAAAAGCCGACGAGCCGAACGACCGCATCCGTTTCACTCAAAAGTTCAAATCCTGACAATGTTGCGTCCGGTCATATACACTTTGACGATTGCCGCCGCTTCTGCCCTGAGCCTGTGGGTGTTCCCGTGGTGGTTTGTGGCAATTGGGGGGCTGGCGGCGGCTGTTGTGGCCCCAATGCGCTTATGGGCGGCCTTTGGCGCGGCGTTTGGCGCCGGATTTGCTATTTGGTTTGGACAAGCATGGATCCTGGACTCGGGCAATCAGAGTCTGTTGAGCAGCCGGGTCGGCGAGATTTTCCAGGGCTTGAGCCGTTGGCAGTTGATGCAGGTCACGGGCCTCATCGGCGGATTACTCAGTGGTCTGGGTGCGACAGTGGGCGCCTCGGTCAGGCCCGCGGCGCACGCCTCCCGCTCCCGGAACGCTTACGGCCCCCGGCGCAAGCGGCGTCGGCGTTGACGGCTTTGTGTAAAAGAAAAAGTGGCGATTTCGCTGCGAATGAGCCGCTTTATAATCCTGACTGATTTTTAAGTATGACTGAGCCGCTCCGATGTTGGAACGGCTCTTTTTTTTGTAGCGGCAGGGCGCGACTGCGCCTACCCCGCTCACCATGCACAGGCCTGACCACGCGCCCTTTGCACGCTCTTTGCGTCCCCGCCCCCTACCCTGCACCCTCCGCCTAAGCCTTTTTTCAAAAAAATTAAGACGGGAGCGGATATGGGCAGGCAGACGCGGCAAGCGCAGAATCAGGGAGCGGGCAGGCTCCTCTGTAGCCGCTAATTGCTACGTCGTTTGCGCGTTTTGTATCACGCCGCAAAACCGCCCCGGAAGTTTTATCGTTATAGCTTGAAAACAACAAACTGTTATGTCACGCATGCGAAATCTGTTTCTTCCGGCGCTTTGCCTTTGTTTCCTCCTCGAATCCTGCGCACAGAATCCACAGCGCAAAGCGCCTGCGCAACTTGCGGCTCCGAACAACTATATCGCTTTTGATACCACCTGGAACGAGCCGCTGCGGCTCGCCGACGCTGAATGGAAAAGCAAACTCACCGAAACCGAGTATTACATTCTGCGCAAAGAAGGCACTGAGCGCGCTTTTACGCATCCCTACAACGACAACAAAGCCGAAGGAATGTATTACTGCGCCGCTTGCCAAAATCCACTATTCAGCTCAGACGCCAAGTTCAATTCCGGCACCGGCTGGCCCAGTTTCTGGCAACCGGTTTACGGCCGCAGCGTATCCATTCGGATCGACCGCAGCCACGGCATGGTACGCGAAGAGGTGCGTTGCGCGCGCTGCGACGGGCACTTAGGTCACGTGTTCAACGACGGCCCCAAGCCCACCGGCTTGCGATACTGCATGAACGGCGGCGCGCTCCGTTTTCAGGAAAAAATCGAGTTGGACACCGTCGTGTTTGCTCAGGGATGTTTCTGGTGCGTAGAGGAGATTTTTGAAAAAATCCGGGGCGTTCGCGACGTAGTGTCCGGATACAGCGGCGGGTCTGAAACCCATCCGACTTACGAGCAGGTAGGCGGCGGCGCTACGGGCCACGCCGAAGCCGTGCAGATAGTTTATGCCCCGGCTCAGATCAGTTACGAACAACTCCTTAAGGTGTATTTTCACTCCGGGGATATTACGCAGGTCAACGGCCAGGGACCCGACCGGGGGCCCCAGTACCGATCCATCATTTTTTACAACAACGACGCGCAGCGCAAAGCCGCTGAAGCGTACATGGCCGATCTCGAATCCTCGGGCAAGTACCGTTCGAAAATAGCCGTCGAACTCAAGCCCCGCATGGCGTTCTATGCGGCTGAAGCGTACCACCAGGACTTTGTACGCCGCAATCCCAATCAGGGCTACGTGCGCGCCGTTTCGATACCGCGTTACGAAAAGGCGATCAAAAACTTTCCGGAGTTGCTGGCCGATTGAGTTGTCCGCATGGATCCTTGACAGGCAATACGGAGCAAGTTGTCCAATGGCAAGCGCCGTCGCTTAGGGGGCAAATTTTGTCCGCCCCCGGCAACAGCGCTGACGCCGACGCGCAGATGAGCGGGTCGAGCGTGCGGCATATAGACCGCATATGCTTGTCAGCGAATTTTCGCTTTTTTTCAAAAAAAATTGCTCCCGTCCAACAAGTTGCGAAAAAGGTCGTTATATTTGCAGCGAATATTCGCTAACGTTTTTTTTCACATCTTAAATTCGCAATGTAATATGGCCGAAACGCTTGTCAATAATGCAGTGCTCAAAGGGGGCGAATTCCTGATTCGCGCAAGCGCTGCCGCCGATGTATTCATCCCTGAGGAACTCAACGAAGAGCAACGTATGATCCGGCAGGTTTGCCGCGATTTTGTGCAAAACGAATTCAATCCTGTGCGCGAACGCGTGGAGAAGATGGAGCCTGGGTTGGCTCCCGCTCTGCTGAAGAAGACCGGCGAGTTGGGCCTCTTAGGCGCGCACATACCGGCGGAGTACGGCGGCATGGAATTGGATACGAACACCAACACCGTCATTTCCGAGATGATGGGGCCTGCCGGCTCTTTTATCGTAGCTTTTGCCGCGCATACGGGCATCGGCATGCTGCCTATTTTGTATTTCGGCACGGAAGAACAAAAGCAGAAATACCTGCCGGGTATGTGCAGCGGCGATATCAAGGCCGCCTACTGCCTCACAGAGCCGGGCAGCGGCTCGGATGCGTTGAATGCAAAGACACGCGCCGACCTCAGCCCCGACGGCGCGCATTACATTCTCAACGGCCAAAAGATGTGGATTTCTAACGCCGGTTTTGCGGATGTGCTGATCGTTTTTGCGAAGATAGACGGCGAGAAATTCACGGGCTTCATTGTAGATGCCAAAACGCCCGGCGTTACGCTCGGCGCCGAGGAGGACAAAATGGGCATCAAAGGTTCCAGCACGCGGCAGGTGTTTTTCGAAAACGCTAAAGTGCCGACTGAAAACGTGCTCGGCGAGATCGGCAAAGGCCATTTGATCGCTTTCAACGCGCTGAATATCGGCCGCTACAAGCTCGGCGTCATGTGCATGGGCGGCAACAAAGAGGCCATCAACATGGCCGTGCGCTATGCCAACGAACGCAAGCAGTTTGGGCAGACAATCGGTTCGTTTGGCGCCATCCAGCACAAATTGGCCGAAATGGCTATTCGCAACTTCGCCGTAGAGAGCATGGCCTACCGCACCTCTCAGCTTATGCAGGACAAAAAGAACGCCTGTCAGGCTGAGGGCATGAGCCATGGCCAGGCGATGCTCGAAGCGGCCGAAGAGTATGCCATCGAATGCTCGATCCTCAAAGTCAACGGCTCTGAGGTAACCGATTACGTGGTGGACGAAAACGTCCAGATCCACGGCGGTATCGGGTTCAGCGAGGAGTACCCTGCCGCCCGCGCCTATCGGGACAGCCGCATCAACCGCATTTATGAGGGCACCAATGAAATCAACCGCATGCTGATGATCGATCAACTCCTCAAGCGCGGAATGAAAGGCGAACTGGACATCATCAATCCGGCGTGGGCCGTACAAAAAGAATTGGCCTCCATGCCCTCGATGGAACGCCCCGAGGGGCCTTACGCAGAAGAATACAAGGCGGTGGAAGACTTTCGCAAAATCATCTTGATGACCGCCGGCGGAGCGGTCAAACTGCAAATGGACGGCAAACTCAACCTCAAGGAAGAGCAGGAAATCCTGATGAACTGCGCCGATATGCTCATTGACCTCTATGCCGCCGAGTCTATGCTGCTCCGGGTGCACAAATTGGCCGACATGCAGGACAAGCCGCAGCCTCAGGAAGTGTACGACGCCATGTTACAGGTCTTTTTCCATGACGCCTCGCAACGCATCGCCAAGGCTGCCACCGACGCCATTGCCTCTTTTGCCGACGGCGACTTGCTCAAAACTTTCCTGATGGGGGTTAAGCGTTTCGTCAAGTATCCGCCCGTAAACGTCAAAGCGCGCCGCCGCCTTGTAGCCGCCGCGCTTCTGCGCGCCAACGGCTGGGCTTTCTAAAGCCCGACGTTTTCATTGCGTTTTGTAAAGCCATGCAGATCGATCTGATTTGCATGGCTTTTTAATTTAGAGCCATACCTGTCAAAGTCGCGTCTCCGAAAAATTTTCGGCGTCTTCGGACGTTATTAGAGCGATTCAGGGCTAATCAAAAAACAAATAAAATTATGCGAAACAAAGTCAAAACCAGCGGCCGCGCTCAACTTTTTCAGAATAAATGGCTGGAAAAGCTGACTTTTACTTCACCTCTTGAGTCTTCCATCACTTCGTGGAGCATTTCGGCAATTTGCGTATGGGCGGGTCTGTCCCTGTGGCCGCATATCGGAACTGAGCAGGTCGTCGCATGGGTGGCGATCGGATTGCTCAGTTGGAGTCTGGCCGAATACCTCTTGCACCGTTATCTCTTTCATCTACCGGATACGGCCTTCAAAGGCAGCAAGCGCCTGACGTACATTATCCACGGCGTGCATCACGAGTATCCCAACGATGCGGCGCGCACGCTCATGCCCTTTGTCCCCAAACTCTTGATTTCGGTGGTATTTTTCGGGATATTCCTTCTTATCTTCGGATCGAAAGGACCGTTTTTTTCGGCCGGATTCCTGTTGGGCTACTATTTCTATTCGATGATGCACTACGCCATCCATCGTTACAAGGCGCCTGCATGGCTCAAGGGGCTTTGGACGCACCACCATTTGCACCACCATTTGCACGAAGATAAGGCGTTTGGGGTATCTTCCACCTTGTGGGATCGCATTTTCAATACCATGCCGCCCAAATATGCCAACGGCAAAGGCAGGGAAGTCAGCGCGGATGCTTAGTGGGCGCCGCCGATCAGCGTATTACCTCGATGTAGCCTTTCAGCGGCTCGTCTCTGAGCACGACGCCCGTCACCCGCCGCTCAAACACCTTGCAAACGTAGAAGTACGTACCGTCGGAAACAGGACTGCCGTTCATGGATGTGCCGTCCCAAAGAATGGCGGGATCACTGGTCGTAAACACCAGATTGCCCCATCGGTTGAATACCTGCAACTCTATTCGCTCCACAAAGCGCCAACCCGGGAAAGGGCGATAAGTGTCGTTAGCCCCATCGCCATTGGGCGTAAAAACATTAGGCAACACGTACACAGGGCAATTGTCCACGCAAATACGGTTGGTGAAGGGGCTGGAGTTGCCTACCGAATCCACGGCCGAAATCGCGTAACAACCCGCCAACCCCTCCTCTAACTTGTGCGAAAAACGGGTGTTGGAAGCGCCCGAAATGGCGGCAATCAGGTTCAGAGGCATTTCCGGGTCGGGCGCATACCAAATGTTGTACGATAACACATCGTCGGTATCCGGACAATCTAAATTTGGATTGTTCCAAAGTAACTCGTTGACGTAAGGGGGGCCCTCCGCGTATTCTTCTGGGTGGGTACACACGTTGCGCACCTCAAGCAAGGGGGCGCAGGGCGGCACGTCGTCAATAGGCGTACCGCAAGCGATCTGGGAGTCATTGAGCAACGGGTCGGGTAAATTGTCCACGTTGTAACTGCCCACGCTCCGCACGTAATAGCAATAAGACTTGCCGTTGATGAGTTGGCGGTCTTCAAAGCGCCTGTTTGTTACCGAAGCGATAGAGTCAAAATCGCCGCTCAGGTCGTTTTGGCGGAATACGATATACCGCTTATTGTTCCACGGGACGTTTTCGGTCCAAGTGAGGATATTTGCATTATCTGTAGGCGCAACGCTCAGAAAAACCGAACTGGCCGGATTGGTAACGCCCAAAGGGGCCGCGCCGGAACCGGCGTAAAACTCAATAGCATAACTGTATGCCTGCGTTTCGGTATTCAGGTTCTGGTCGGTAAACAGCAAGGTATTGGCCTGCCAAAAAGTATTGCTAACAAAAGAAGCGCCCGGAATCTGCTGCAAACCTGCGCCCCCCTGCCCCGGACTGCGCAACAATTGATATCGATAGGGGCCAGGATTAACCAGCGTATCCAGGTCGTCGGCCAGGGGCTTGGTCCACTCTACCCGGATTTGGCCGTCGGTCAGGTCCGTCTGCTCGACGCTCACGTGCGTAATGATCGGGATATCGCGCTTGAGTTGGACGCAGGCTTCGTTGGAGGGCAAACTCTCTACCAAATTGTAGCGATACCCTCCCAACGAAAGTTGTGCAAAAATGGCGAGCACCCGATAGCAATATGTACGGCCCCGCTCTACGTTGCGATCGACAAAAATGTAGCGCCCGTCTTTTTCTTCAAGCGTAATAAATGTCAGTCGGGTATAACCCTTGCCGGCCAGTCCGGGGCTACAAGTATCGATCGGAAAATCATTGGAACCTTCGCGGCGCCACACGGAGAATCCATAGAAATAATCGTCGCGCGCATCCTCGCAGACGTAAGGTTTCTCCCAGGTCACCACGATTTCGCCCAGGGCGCTTTCGGCGGTCACGTCCTCCGGCGGCGGACCAACCACCCGAATTAGCACAGTGCTCAGATCAGCCAATTGAGGCGTGGCGGCATTGACGGAGTCCACAGCCTTGAACACAACCGAATAAGGCTGTCCGAAAATGTGTTCGCAGGTGGTCTGCCACCTAAATTTGCCGGAGACGACCGGCGGTTGGGCAGAGGATGGCGCTGTGAAAGTAGCCGGGCTGTATTTGGTATTGAATGGGCCGCCCAAAGCGCTCAGGCGCACCAGTTGCCCCGGATCAGGATCGGTCCCGCGGACGTCAAACTCGAGCAATTCTTCGGCAACAACACAATACTGATTCTGGTCTGTTAGCACAACGGGCGGATTATTCTGACAGGCCGTCACCAGGATTTGCATATCGCGAATCGTGGTATCGATCGGCACGCCGTTGCGCCAGGATATGATCACAAAAGCGAGATTGTACTCGCCTACGGCTTGAGGGCTATTCCAAACAATATCGCCGGTCACCTCGTTGATCTGGAGCAGGTTGTTGGCCCCGGGCGCTATCTGATTGGGGAAACTGTAATTGGGCACCGGAGAATTGAGAGACTGCAGCGGTACGACAAAACGATAGGAGAGGCTGTCGCCGTCCGGATCAAAAGCATTGGGATTGTGCTTAAAAACGCGGCCCGTGCAAGCCACATCGACCGGCGGCTGGAGTAAGAATGGCGTGGTGTTGAAGCCCCCAAACTGCGGATCCTGAAATTGATAGATTGTCTCGATGTGAAAAGGAACGTTGTCAGATGAGGGCGGGTTGACGTTCACAATGCCGCCGTTGCGGTTCGGGTCGGTCATGAAAATGCGGTAACGCGCCGGGCCTGCGTACGTATGGGTTGTGATGTATTCATTGTATTTGATGTCGTTGGGCAAGGCCAAGCCTTTGTTATTCGGGCCGTTGGAGCGCAGCACCATTTTGCAATTACCGTCGCCAAGGCATAGTAAGAGCGAGTCGCGATCGGCGTTGATACTGCTTGTTTTGGTCCAGGTGATGATTGTAATGCGTACAGTAAGCGGCCCGATTTGCTGCACATGAATTTCACCTGCGCGGTTGTGCGTGGCCCATAAGAACGAAGGCGCAACAAAAAAAGACCCAAGTAACAGACAAAACTGTAGTATTTTGTTATTCATTGCCGGGAAGAACGCGTTTGGTCAAACGCAATGATATCATTTGAACGCAAAACGTCTTCAGGTGTTGGGGATAAGCGACAAAAAAAAGCCGCTTCGCTTGTTTTGTCTTATTTTTGCGCCAAAAACGCACAGTTTTTACATGCTCCTGTACAACGTTACCGTGACGATCGACCGCGAATGGGGAAACGACTGGCTCCGGTGGATGAAAGAAACCCATATACCGGACGTCATGTCCACCGGAATGTTTGTCTCCTACAGGCTCAGTCGATTATTGCATCACGAGCACGACGAAAGCGAGATATACTCCGTGCAATATCTCTGCCGCAGCATGGCCGATCTGATGCGCTACAATCAAGAATTTGCCCCTGAACTCCAAAAAGCCCATCAGACGCGGTACGAGGGACGTTTCGTCGCATTTCGCACCCTGATGGAGGTAGAAGACCACAACGAACGCATAGATTAGCGCCAGGCGTCCGCGCTTGCGCCGTTGCTCTTTCGCGCCTCCCCCCAAGTTCATTGACCATCTCTGTCACGCCTGAAAGGGAACAAGCCATTCGCTCAGCCATTGGGTTCTCATTTTTTCGAAAAAAAGAACTGAACGCAAGCTCCAGACATGTCTGGCGCCTGTGGTCTGCGTGCGCGCTAATCCCTCGCCTCTTTTGTCCGCTGCTGACCGCTCATGGTTCAGCAAAAATTGCAAGGCGCGCTCAATCGCCCTTTATTTGCGCTGTTTTGTGCGTTTTTCCAGAACGGCACGATTGTTGTTCTTTCTCATTCGTATAGTAGTAAAAGTCCGATGCGCGCTTTAGCCACTCCCAAAATCAGCCTCCGGACCGGTCAACGCAAGCGCCCGAAGACAGAAGGTCAGGCCTGCGGGCGACGCCGATTCTGATGTGCATGCCGCCGGATTTTTTCGAATAATATAAACTCAAACCGATTTCTTTACGCCAACAACACGATTATGAAGAAAATGTACGCAGCCTTTTTCGCATTAGCGTTTACAGGCATTTGCGCATGGGCTGAATGGCCGTTCCTTTCCAACCCTCAGTCCGGCGAACCGCCCGCCGCTCAAAGCAATGCGCCGCTAACCCCAGCTAACATTACCATCACCTGCGCCCCACTGACGGTACCTTGCCTTTTGAACGATTTCACGCCCGATACACTTTTTCAAAAATACGGCCTTAGCGCTTCGTTTCCGACCACAGCCGGGGGATCAGGATCGCTGATTCTCAGCTATCAGGATAGTTATCAGGAATTGGATTGTCAGGATGTGGTCAACGGGATTCCTAATCTGGCCGCCCACATCAGCCGCACCTGGACGGCAGTCGATAGCGACGGCGCCACGGCATCCTGCACCCAAGACATCTACATACGCCGTATCGCGTTGGACGAACTTCAATGGATAGACTCCCTTAACGAAAGTTGTCTCATCAACTTCGTGGACATTATGACGCCCCCCTTTATCGTTTTTCAGAACGTACGCCTCGAACTCCACCCGGGCAATAATGTCTGCTCCCTGAACGCCATGGCAGTAGATAACTTAATCCCCGGCCCCTGCGACGGGTCGCTGGTTGTTTCGCGGGTTTGGACGATTGAGGACGCCTGCGCGCCGTTCAACCCTGATCCGAACTACACGGGGCAACTCATATTCTCACAATATATCCTGCTGGAAGACAAAGATGGGCCACAGTTCGCCTGCCCTCAAAGCGCTACGCTGATCATCCCGGATTCAGCCTGCGCATACAACCTGACTTTTGATCCGGTCACCGTGAGCAGCAACTGCTCCAGCATCGACTCTTTCGTCGTACAACTCAGCGGCGGCCCCCAGCCCCTGCGCTACAAAGCCGTACTCGATCCCATCTTACCCCCGATTGAAGTATTGGCCTTGCCCGGAACCCAAGCCCTTGCCACAGGCAACTATACAGTGACCTACACCGCTTTTGACAATTGCGGCATGACCTCTTCGTGCTCGTTCAATCTTGTGGCATACGACACCATTCGCCCGCAGATCCAGTTCAACGCTTTTACCGACTCTATACCGGTAAGCCTGGTTCAGGTCCCCGCTCAACTGTTCGATAATGGATCTTCAGATCACTGCGGGACCAAAATCTTTTTCAAAGCGCGGCGTAAGCATCCAACCCTATGCCAGAACACCTTTTTTTTCCACGACTTCATCCGAATATGCTGCGAGGATGCGGGCGATACGCTGGATATCGAATTCAGAATCTACGACCGGCCGCTACCCCCTGGCCCCGTCAAGCCCGATACCCTTTTAGCCCACGCCCGCACGGCCACCGGCCGGATGGCGCTCTTTGACTTAGAAGCGCCATTTTGCACGCCGGCGCCGGATATCGCCGTCAGTTGTGCAAAATTCGACGCTACGCTGGCCGGCTACCCACTTGGCGTCTATGGCGACAACTGCTGCTTAGACTCCTCCCTGACCTACCTGAACAACATCGGCGTGAGCGGAAGCGCAGATTACACCGCTTTCGACTCGATATGCAATCAGGGCGTCATCACGCGATCTTACGCCGTGCGCGACTGCCACGGCAATCAGACCCTGTGTTCTGACCGCATCGTAGTGGTCAACACGAATGATTACTACTTGCGCTTCCCGAGCGATACATTGGTCTATTCTTGCCAGGATTCGCTGTACTCCGGCGATATCGCCTTCGGCAATGCGGCATGTCAGCAGTTTGCCATCAGCTACGCCGATACCCGCGACACTGCGCTCTACCCCGACCAAAGCCGGCTCATCAGACGCCTATGGACCGTGCGCAACGAATGCCGATATGATCCGGACATCCCCTGCATCCAAGTGCCCAACCCTGATACGCTGCCAGGCTTGCCGAGTATCCTGACAGGCCCAACGCTGGCCCCCGACAGCGCGGCGGCGCCTTGGCAGCCCAGCGTGCTGTTTGCAGCGCCGGGCGACACCGCCGCCACAGCTTACAGTCAATACTGGAGCGATACCGCCAACTGCTATCAATACGAGCAATTGATTGTGGTACGCGATACTGTGCCGCCCGTTTTCTCGACCGCGTGCCCCATCCCGCTTCAGATTGTCTGCTTTTCGGATACCAACAATCCGCTCTTTTGGAATGATCCGCTCTTCAGAGATGTAGCGCACAACTTCGCCTCAAACCTCTGCGAGGGCGGCGCATCGCTCTCCACGCGCGCTACCGATCTGTGCTCAGACGTGTCTTATGCGGCGATACTCTCGTTAGATCTCAACGGCGACGGCATAGCCGAGTCCCGTATCGATACGCGCAACCTGCCGGCTCCGGGGACTATTCTGTTCGGCAACATCAACGGCGCCGGCCAAATTGCAACGATTGATTCCAGGGCCATTCCCGACGACGACAAAATCCAGCTTGCCATTGTCAGCGACGCCGACTCCGTTGTCTTGCAGTGGCGCGAAGGCTCGACATTCAACCCGCTTTTCCTGCCTGCAGGCAAGCACAACATTCGCTGGGTCGCAACAGACGAAGCCGGCAACAGCGCTTTTTGCGAACAAACCTTCGAACTCAAAGACTGCGCCGCTCCCGTCCCGCAATGTGTAGCCGGCGCAATAATCGAATTGCCGGTTATTGGGCCATACACGCTCACAACCGACCAGTTGTACCAAAGCCTGTCAGACAACTGTACCCCCGATTCGCTGATACGCACCGGCGTACGCCGCTCAGGTATGGGTACGGGATTCCCCTTCAGCGCCAACAACCCCGCCGAGGGACAGCAGTCCATCCTTCTCTCCTGCGCCGATCTCGGTCCAGTGGCGGTAGAGTTGTGGGCTATCGACCGGGTCGATAATGCGGATTTTTGCGAAGTATCCATAATCGTCGGCGACCCTTTGGGCGCCTGCGATCCCAATAACCCGATCGGCGGCTACGTGCGAACAGCCGACGGCAAAAACGTCGCGGAGGTGCTCGTGAGCGTCACCGACGCCGTACCCCCCGTACCCAATATGCCGAATCTAAACGCTATCACCGACGCCGACGGATTTTATTCGCTGGCCAATCTGCCGCCCCTGGTCTTGAACTCCAGTTTCAGGCTCACGCCTTATTACAACCTAAATCACCTCAACGGGGTTACTACTTTTGACCTCGTGCTGATTAACAAACACATCCTGAGTCAGGAACTGCTCGTCGGCCCTTACAGGCTGATTTCCGCAGATGCTAACAAGTCGGGAACCATCACAACTTTTGACATCGTCGAACTCCGCAAACTGATCCTCGGCATTTATTTGGAGTTGCCCAACGTCGCTTCATGGCGATTTGTGCCGCAATCTTTTGTATTCGGCAACCCTGAAAACCCCTGGGACGGCAACTTCCCGCTGTTCAAGGAATTTATCGCAATCGAAACGCCCAATAACTTGCTAGACAACCTCGACTTCGTCGCCATCAAAGTCGGCGACGTAAACAACAGCGCGACGCCCCTCGCCGGCGAGCCATCCGACGAACGCGCAGTGAGTTGGGTATCGGCTCGCCTTACGCCCGACGCCCGCGACCAGAGCCGCGCACGCCTGCGATTGACGCCGCCCCCCGGGCTCAGCGCCTGGCAGGGCACGCTCGAATGGCCCGAGGGCGTACAGTTGCTCCAGATCGCGCCCGGCGCCAGACAGACCCTGCAACATTTCGGCAGATTTGCCGACGCCCTCACCTGGGCCATCCACGACTCCGAAGACGGTTTCGAACTCCTGCTACAAACCAATGATCCGATCCTTTGGGAGCAAATCCGCCTGAGCGACCGAATCACGCAGGCGCTGACATACGATCATGCCGGCCGCGAGAGCCGCCCCATTTTGTTCTTCGAAAAAAAACACTCGTCGGCGTTTGAACTGCTGCCCCCCGCCCCTAATCCCTGGACGCAGACTGTCGCGCTGGGTTTTGTGCTAAGCCAGGCTGGCAGCGCCACGCTCAGGGTGAGCGATAAGCTCGGCCGCGAAGTCTGGCGCGAACGCCGCGATATCGGCGAAGGCGGTCCGCAAGCCTTTATCCTTGACGCAAGTAAGATCTCCCAACCCGGATTGTACTACTACAGCATAGAAACGGCCGAAGGCAGCGGCAGCGGCAGGTTTGTCCGAAGCAACCGATAGGCGCCCCGGGATTGCCGTTTGTCCGGGAGACGCGCAACGCCGCTCTTTTTTTCAAAAAAAGAGCGGGCCAAAGCGCGGCCCCGGAAAGGCGACGTGTTTTTTGACGCGTATTCGCTTTTTTTCTTAACTTTGCGCTCTCAAAATAAGCGCGCAAGCGATCCGAAATCAAGACCTGGCCTGCGGCCTTATACCGGCGCGACCTGGGTTTTCACCAAAAAAACACAAACAGCTACATGTTTGAGAGTCTAAGCGATAAGCTGGAATCGGCCTTCAAAGTGCTCAAGGGGGCCAATCGCATTACCGAACTGAATGTTGCAGAGAGCATTAAGGAGATCCGGCGCGCCCTGGTGTCTGCCGACGTCAACTACAAGATAGCCAAGGAGTTCACCGACCGCGTCAAGGATAAGGCTCTGGGCGTCGAAAATGTCCTGCGCAACGTCAATCCCGGCCAATTGATGGTCAAGATCGTGCAAGACGAATTGACCGAACTAATGGGAGGCCAAAGCGTAGGCATCAACGTGAAAGGCAGTCCCGGGGTCGTACTCATTGCCGGGCTGCAAGGTAGCGGTAAGACAACTTTCAGCGGCAAGTTGGCCAAACACCTCAAAGAGCAGCGTAAGTTGTCGCCCCTGCTGGTCGCCTGCGACGTCTATCGCCCGGCAGCCGCCGACCAATTGCAGGTGCTTGGCGACAGCCTCCGCGTGCCGGTATATCGCGAGCCGGAGAATAACAACCCCGTCGAGATCGCCCTCAACGCCCTCAAGCACGCCAAGGCCCACGGCCATCACGTTGTGATCGTCGATACCGCCGGCCGCCTGGCCGTGGACGAAGCCATGATGACCGAGGTGGCCAACATCAAACAGGCTATCAACCCAACAGAAACGCTCTTCGTGGTGGACGCCATGACGGGTCAGGATGCGGTCAACACCGCGCACGCCTTCAACGAACGCATCGCATACGATGGCGTAGTGCTCACCAAATTGGATGGCGATACGCGAGGCGGGGCCGCGCTGAGCATCAAATACACCGTAGGCAAACCCATCAAATTCGTCTCAATGGGCGAAAAATTGGAGGCGCTCGACGTGTTTCACCCCGACCGAATGGCCCAGCGAATCCTGGGCATGGGCGACATCGTATCGCTGGTCGAAAAAGCCCAGATGGAATTCGATGAAAACGAGGCCAAGCGAGTTGAGAAAAAAATAAAGCAGAACAAATTTGACTTCAACGACTTTCTGGGCCAAATGCAAATGATCAAAAAAATGGGCGATTTCAAATCGCTCATCGGCATGATCCCCGGTATGGGCAAGGCCATGAAAGACGTCAATATCGACGATAAGGCCCTCGTGCGCGTGGAAGCCATCGTACAAAGCATGACGCCAAAAGAACGCGCCAATCCCGACCTGCTCAACCTTTCGCGCAAAAAACGCATCGCGCGCGGTTGCGGCCAAAGTATCGAGCAGATCAACCTGTTCATCCGCAATTTCAACGAAATGCGGAAAATGATGCATACCGTAGCCAACAACCCCCAAATGATGCGCAATATGATGAATCAAATGGGCGGCGGCAAATTCTAAAAATGCCCCCGCCCGCCCCACTTCTCACTTTTCACTCGAATCATGAGCGTAAAAATAGGCAATGTCGAATTAGGAGAGTTCCCGCTCCTACTGGCGCCCATGGAAGACGTGAGCGATCCGCCTTTCCGCCGCCTATGTAAAGAACAGGGAGCCGACATGGTCTATACAGAGTTTATCAGCGCCGACGGCCTCGTACACGACGCCATCAAAAGCCTGCAAAAGCTCGACATCTTCGACTACGAGCGGCCTATCGGCATTCAGTATTTTGGCGGACAGTTGGACAATATGATCGAGGCTGCCGCCATCATCGAGTCCAAAAATCCGGATGTGATCGATATCAATTTTGGCTGCCCGGTAGCTAAGGTAGCCTGTCGGATGGCCGGCGCCGGATTGCTTCGGGACATCCCGCACATGGTTAAGCTGACGGAGTCCGTGGTCAAAAGCACCCGACGCCCCGTCACCGTCAAAACCCGCTTGGGCTGGGACGAGTCCTCCATCAACATCGTTGAGGTGGCCGAGCGCCTGCAAGATGTCGGCATCGCCGCCCTCAGCATACATGCCCGCACCCGCGCCCAGATGTACAAAGGCGAAGCCGACTGGACCTGGATCGCGCGGGTCAAAGAAAACCCACGCATACGTATCCCCATATTCGGCAACGGCGATGTGGACTCACCTCAAAAAGCGCTCGAATACCGGCAGCGTTTTGGCCCGGATGGCATCATGATCGGCCGGGCAAGTATAGGATACCCGTGGGTGTTCCGCGAAATCAAACACTACATGCGCACCGGCGTCTTGCTCCCGCCCCCCACCTTGGAGGAGCGGGTGGACGCGGCGCGCCAACACCTCCGCGACAGCATAGCTTGGAAAGGCCCCAAACTCGGCGTCCTCGAAATGCGGCGACACTACACGCCTTACTTCCGCGACCTGCCGCACATCAAAAGCTGGCGCATGCAATTGGTCACCGAGGACAGTCCCGACGCCCTGTTCGACATCTTAGACCGCCTCGAAGCGCATTACCAAAATCTGGCGCTCGAAATTTGTTCGGTAGCGCACTGAGACCACGTTGTCTGCTGGGGCAAGCAGGGCTTGAGCGCTTTTTAAAAAAAACGGCATCGCGCAGAGGCAAATGGCGCAGGCGCGGCTTCTATCTATTGCATATTCAGCAAAGAGAGCATCCAGGCGTACTCCATGGCGCGCTCCTTGAGTCGGCTGAAACGACCCGAAGCGCCTCCGTGCGACCCGCTCATGTTGGTGTAAAAGAGCAAAGGATTTTTGTCGGTCTTCAGGTCGCGCAGCCGGGCCACCCATTTGGCAGGCTCAAAATACTGCACCTGCGAGTCGGCAAATGAAGTGAGCGCCAGGATAGCCGGATAGTCTTGGGCCTTGACGTTGTCGTAGGGCGAATACTGCTTCATGTAGCGGTATTCCTCAGGGTTGGCCGGATTGCCCCATTCCAAGTACTCGCCGGTGGTGAGCGGCAGACTCGGATCGCTCATGGT
>JBKBLI010000011.1:20293-23188 GCA_046296435.1 Saprospiraceae bacterium
GGTGAGCACATCGACGAAGGGCACGCCGGCAATGATTCCGCGGTACAAATCGGGGCGCATGTTGGCGATGGCGCCCATCAGCAACCCGCCCGCCGATCGGCCCTCGGCAAACAAGCGATTTGCAGACGTGTAACGCTCCCGTACGAGGTATTCCGAGCAGTCGATGAAATCATTGAAGGTGTTCATCTTGCGAGACATCTTGCCGTCCCGATACCAGTAGTAGCCCATTTCCATGCCACCGCGCACATGGGCGATGGCGATCACAAAACCCCGGTCGGCGAGGCTGATCTTGTCGCGGTTGAAAGCGGGGTCATAGGAAAAGCCGTAAGCCCCGTAGCCGGTCAAAAAGCAAGGCGCCGATCCGTCGCGTTTGACGCCTTTGCGGTACATAATGGAGAGCGGGACGCGGGCGGCGTCGCGCGCCGTGACGAAAACCAACTCGGTAACGTAGTTGTCCGAATCAAAACCGCCGAGAACCGGAGCAACCTTTCGGACATTCTTTTGACGGGTATTGACGTCGTAGTCAACGGTGGTTTGCGGCGTTTTGGGCGAGGAATAGACGTAGCGGAGCATGGGCGAAGCATAATCGGGCAAGCCAAACAGATCCGCATTGTAGGTTGGCTCGCCAAAATCTATACCGTGACTTTTTGCGGGGTCGGTATGCAGGATGCGGATGGTCTTCAGCCCTTCGCGGCGTTCGCTGATGGCCACAAAATCTTGATATACGTCGTACCCGGCAATCAACACGTCGTTGCTATGCTCGACGAAAGCGCTCCAGTTGTCGGGACCCGGCGCCTGAATCGGGGCGCGCATGATCCGGAAGTTGGGCGCGTCCCAGTTGGTGCGGATCAGCAGGTGATCGCCCTGATGCTGTACGTCATAGAAGAAATCCTGTTCGCGAGGTTTGATAAGCGTGAAAGCGCCAGAGGGGTTGTCGGCGTTTAGCATGCGCACTTCGACCGTTTCAGTATATCCGCTTGTGATGAGCAAGAAGCTTTCAGATTTGGTTTTGCCGACGTAGGCATAAGTGGTTTCATCTTTTTCTTCATAGACCAAGTCGGCGCGGCGCGAAAGATCTGCCGTATTGCGGCGCCAGATCTTATTGTTGCGGAGCGTAACGGGGTCTTTGGTATCGTAAAAAAGCGTGGCATTGTCGTTGGCCCAAGCCATTGAAATTCCTACCTCAAAAGGGCCGTCGATGATTTTGCCGCTCGGGAGGTCTCGCACATAAGCCTGAAAAAGATTGCGCCCCGTGTAATCTACAATATAAGCCATCTTCGTGTTGTCCGGACTGAAGGCAACCGGGTATGCGGAGCAATATTCGCGGTCTTTGGCCAATTGGTTGACATCGAGCAGAATTTCCTCCCCGGCATTGATATCTTGCAACTTTCTGCGACAATATACAGGATACTCCTTCCCGCCCTCAAAACGGGTGTAGTACTCATATCCTTTGCGCAGTACGGGCACGCTGGAGTCGTCCTCCTGAATACGGGCTTTGAGTTCGTCGTACAGCGTCTGGCGCAGTTTGGCGAGCGGGGCCATGACCGAGTCGCAATACCGATTCTCGGCTTCGAGATAAGCGATCACTTCGGGATTATCGCGCTCGTTGAGCCAGTAGTAGGGATCGTCGCGCCTGTCGCCGTCCGGCCCTTCTAATGTTTTGGGATGTTGTGGGGCGTCGGGCGCGGCGATCCCGTCAAGACGCATGGGCGGCGCTTGCCAAACCGGAGAGGGTGTTTGCATACAGCTTTGTGCAATGAGCGTGAAAAGCAGGCCAATTTTTCCTAATTGAAGCATGCAACAGAATTTACGGCAAAGATATACATGAGCCCCATAGAGAAACAGAAATTTAGCTAATTTTGCGATCAGCATGTCAAAAAACGAAACATACGCATCGGCGGAACTTGCCGCCTTGGAAACTTCAGCCTTCACCGATTTTGAAAGCGCGAGAAATAGTCTGTCTATTCTGAATTGCAGATTGGGAGAGATGACGCCCGAAGAAATGTTTCGTTTGTATCAGGTAGAGGCTTTTTTGTACAACCAGTGGGCGGAGTACGAACGCGCCCTGGACCGATTAGATTTGTGCGAAAAAATCAGATTGGCCCTCCCCCACTCCAACACGCGGCTTATCGAGTTGCGCTGCGACCGCATCGGCGTTTTGATCAATTGTCAAAAATGGCCTGAAGCCTTCGATCAACTGGATGATGCGCGAAGTCTTTTGCCCCGGCTGAGCGACAAAGCCAAATGGCTGGAGGGCTACGTGGACTGTAGAGCGGGATTTATACAGTTGCACCTGGGCGACTTGACCGAGTCCCTGAGCCTGCTGCTCCGCGCTGAATTGGCGCTGGCGAATATGCCCAATACCCAAAACTCGCTCAAATCCCAATACCTTTTGGCCCTAACGCTCAGCGGCCTCGGCGACCTGTACGAGCGCCTGGATATGGGCGAAGAGAGCATGGAGAGTTACAACAGGATCATCCCCATCATCGAAACCCACAAACTCGCGCCGCGCCGCGCTTTTCACTACATCAATGCAGGGCGCGCCAACCTGGCCCAGGGACAGACCATGGGGGCCATCGCGTATTTCAAACAAGCCCTCGAACTGGCCGGAACCATTGATAACGTCGCGTTTACCCATGCGGCTCTGAATTTGGCCCCAGCCCTGATCATGGCCAACAAAGACAGCCAGGCGATTCAATTGTTCGAAACTGTCGCCGAGCAATTAGCCGCCCAAAAAACACCCGAAGACCTGCTAAACCTTTCTAAAATCGAAATATGGAAGGCCGAAATATGGCTCAAAGCCGACGACTACTCAAAAGGCGAAGCGGCATGCAAAAACGCATGGGAGTACGCCCAGCAAAGCGGCGACACCGCCCAACAACTCGAAGTGTGTCA
>JBKBLI010000011.1:23284-45095 GCA_046296435.1 Saprospiraceae bacterium
CCAGTATTTAGCCGGCATGGCCGTTTTGAAATCCGACTATCAGACAGCCTATAACTGGCAGCGTAAAGCCTCAGCCCTGCAAACCAAAGAATACCGCCAGCTCCTCGACCGCGAGCGCAACGAACTCAAGACCCTGCACAATTTAGAAAAAAGCCGACAGGAAAACCGCATCATCAAGCTGCATTTCAGCAGTCTGCAACAAAAAGCGCTGCGCGCCCAAATGAATCCGCACTTTTTGTTCAACGCCCTGAACGGCATCCAAGGCATCATCCTGACCGGCAAGCACAAGGAGGCGGTCACCTATCTGGCCCAATTCTCCAAGCTCATGCGTAAGACGCTGTACTACTCAGAAACAGAGTCGCTCAGCCTGAAGGAAGAGATGACTTTTTTGCGGCAATATCTGGATCTGAACAACCACCTGCGCTTCGAGGGGCATCTGCGATACGAGATCCAAATACATCCGGATATCGATCCCGAGGAAGTCGCTATCCCGGCTATGATTCTGCAGCCCCTTGTAGAAAATGCCATCGAACACGGCCTACGACCTAAACAAGGCGGACTGCTCCAATTCAGGGTCTTCCCCGACGACGCCGATCCCGACCTAATTGTGTGCGAAATAGAAGACGACGGTATCGGACCCATTGAGGTAAAAAGACGGCAGGAGGAATACGCCGAAAGTCAGGAACACCGATCCAGAGGCATGGAAATTACCCTTGAGCGACTCAAACTCCTACACGAGCGCATGGGTAGAACCCCGCGCGAATGGATCACCGTCCATGACCGCAGCACCTTGGGCAGCGACGACCAACATGGCGCACTGGCCATCGTCATGCTGCCTGATATGAATGCCGAAGAATAAAAGCGCAGCGCTTGCCGGTTCTAACTCGCGCCGGCGACTAAAGGTGCGATCTGTGAATAGTCAAGCGCAAGACAAATATAAAAAACTTGTTGGCTCCAAAACAAGTGGAACCCTGCAACGCATCTGCTCCAGCCCACGCTTCCGCAAATGGGATAACGCCCTTGAACCCAACAAGGTGTTCAATTCCCCAATACAAATTCCGTCTATTTAAAAGTGTTGCCATGCTTGAGGCGCATCTCTGAAGGAGCGTCGCTAACACAACGCGTACCGTCCCCCGCAAGATCGTCAAGATCCGTTTTGCCGGCCGGCAGGACAGGCGCGCCCAATGATTCAACGCGGCTTTATTAGATGAAATCAGGACATTAGTAACACTGAGGCGACCAACTGTGTTATTCACCCGGGCCGAGTGCAATCAATATCGCTTCAAGCGCCCTTTCAGCCAATTGGCTGTCGGGGGTCAAGACAAATGTCTGACCGGTGACTTTTTCATATAACTCAATGTAGCGCGCGCTGATTTGCGACACAAATTCGTCGGGCATTTCGGGCATCGTCTGGCCGCTCTTACCCTGAAAACCATTGCTCATCAGCCATTCCCGAACGAATTCCTTGCTCAACTGGCGCTGACGCTCGCCGCGCTTCTGAAGTTCTGCGTATGTATTGGCATAAAAATAGCGCGAACTATCGGGCGTGTGAATTTCGTCCATCAGCGCGATACGGCCATCTGGCAATCTGCCAAACTCGTATTTGGTATCGACAAGAATCAAACCGCGCTTTTCCGCCATTTCGACGCCGCGTTGATACAAAGCGCGCGTGAAAGCCTCCATCTGGGCGTAATCGTCGGCGCTCGCCAGTCCCCGCCCGACAATCTCTTCCGGGCTGATATCCTCATCATGTCCAGATGCTGCTTTTGTGCTCGGCGTGACGATCGGCGCCGGAAATGGATCGTTTTCGCGAAGTCCGTCCGGCATGGCTGCCCCGCAGAGGGTCCGCGCTCCGGCGGCATACATGCGGGCTGCGTGCCCGGCGAGGTAACCGCGTATGACCATCTCAATGCGAAAAGGCGTACACAACGCTCCTATCGACACGTTGGGGTGCGGCGTAGCATGCAGCCAATTGGGACAAATATCGGAAGTGGCCCTCAGAAAGTAAGCGGCAATCTGGTTGAGCACCGCGCCTTTGTGCGGGATGGGTTTGGGCAAGATACAATCAAATGCGGATATTCGGTCGGTGGCGACCATTACCAAACGGTTGTTTTGGAGGGTATAAACGTCGCGCACTTTCCCGCGATAAAAAGAGATTTGTCCCGGGAGGGCGAAGTGCGTTTCGCTCAAAGCGTATGTCGTCATGCAAAAGCAAAAAATAAAAATCTGGCACGGGTAAATATCGCCGCAAAGATATATACCCTTTTTCGATGCGTCCTCAATCAATTGCAAGCGATACTGCGGCGGGTGGGAATTTGGCGTGCATCCAAAGGGCGACAGTTAACTTTTTTTGCCAATCGATGAACCTTGCGCAAAGGATGATGTTTGTGAAAGTGGGGATTTTCGGAGTGCATTGGCCAGGCAAATTCCCCTATTTTTCAAAAAAAACTACTCTTGTGTATGGCTCGCGCAAACCGCAAACTCATCGCGGCGCTCAGAAGCGCCGCACAGCGCATCAAGGATGAAAACGTCAAATATGCCTGGGGGCACCACGGTTCATGTAATTGCGGACATTTGGTTCAGACCGTCACCTCCTGGACGCCCTCCGAAATCATTCAATATGCGCACACGGGATCGGGCGAATGGTCGGAGATGGCCGAAGCATGGTGCCCTCATTCTAATGCGCCGGTGGACTATTTGGTTCGGCAACTAATCGATCTGGGGCTGACGCCAACGGATATCGGTCATCTCGAACGACTCGACGACCGCGAGGTATTGCGCGCGCTGCCCAATGGATTCCGCCATCTTCGCCACAACCGCCGCGAAGATGCGGCGCTTTATATGGAGACCTTTGCCGATATGCTGGAAGGGCGTCTGACCGATGCCGCTCTTCGCGAAGCGCTTCAAGACGTGGGCGCGCCGGCAGAGGAAATAGAAGCCTGAAGGCTTTTCTTCCCTACGCTGAAAAGCGAATGGCGCTTGCGCAATGCCGCAAGCGCCATTCGCTTTTTTTTTTTAACTTTTTTTCATTCAGTTTTTCACGACTGTGGTTGTCCAGAATTCGCCCCGGCGAAACACCTGTAAGTAATAAGTCCCTGCCGGCAAGCCCGCAAACGAAATATGCTCGTCGCGATCAGGCTTGCGGGTACTCAGCAACAGTTTACCGTTGGCGTCGTACAATTGCAGCGCATCAATCTGTTCTGTGCTTTGTATCGAAAGCCAGTTGGATACCGGATTGGGCGATACTTTCACGAAGCTGCTAAAGTCGGCGCGCTTGACGGACGACAGGGTGCTGATGTCGTTGTTGTAGCGTGGCAGCACTTGATAACCAGAGGTGTAAGGCTGCGAGTTGTCGAACTGACTGCCGATGCCGGTCAGGTTGAAGGGCTGCGGCGGGACGGGCGCATTGTAGGTCTCCACATTGCTATTGATGCGGATCAAAACCGTATCGCCCGGGGCGTTGGGCGATACCGCCAGTACGTTGAAACCGCCGGATCCCATTCCCGGCGTCCACTGCGCGGGATTGATCAGGTTCAGGTTGTTGATGCGAATCAGATTGGACTCTGTAGCCTCGGTGGGTTTGGTCACTACGGTCGGCGTAGCGAGTGGGTTGCCCGTAGAGAGGAGTTCGATCATATCGGGTCCCAATTGAACCAGACCATTGAATTGACCTACCGTACCCGTCACGCGGATGCGGTCGCCCTCGGTGACGGTGTAACCCAGATTGCCTGAATTCCGGAAAATGGCGATACCGTTATTATTGTTGTCAATAATGGTGAAAGACAAGCCGGAGGGGCGGAGGTTGACGCCATGCGTCACCCCTTCCACGATGCACTGTTGTCCTAAAGCGAGTGCGACGCCATTGACATCGACGGCTTTGATCGTTGGAATATCGCAGAGGTTGAGGCACTCGACGGTGATGTTGACCACGGCCTCGTCGCAGGCGTTGGCGTCGCAGATGCGATAAATCAATTGGTCGGGTCCGCAATAGCCGGCGTTGGGAGTGTAGTCAATTTTGTCGTTGACGATGGCGGCGACGCCATGGGCGGGCGCGCCGATGATTTGGAAGGCAGTAAGGGGGTTGGGCCTGAAATCGTTGAGCAAAACGTCGATGCTAACCGTATTGCCGGTGATAACTGTAGCGACATCGTTATTGGCCTGAATGCTGGTAGGACACAGCGAGGGCGCTCCCGGATTAGCGAAAACTTCTTTTCCGCCCATGAAAATACCGGTTGGCGTGGTAGCTGCAATCCAGTTCTCAGGCAGGCTATTGTCGCTATTGGGGTCGCAAAGCACGAGCGAGGGGCCGTTCCCATTGGCTTCAGGCGGCCACGGAGCCGAGTTTTTGTAATCCACGTAATCAATGACCACGTTGTTGGCATTGCGCAGTTCGATGTCTTCGCCGGGATTGTTGGTCAGCGCGCCGGTGAACTGAAAAGGCAAAAAGCCAAATTTTGATTGAAAAAATGGCGCATCTTTGGCAATGACGACGTATGTCTTTGGCGGCATTACCGTACCGGTAGGAAAAGTGAAATCGAAACCCTGTGTGAAAGTCCAGTTGCTAACGTCAACCGGATCATTCGAGTTGTTGAACAACTCTACGAATTCGAGCGTGTCTGTGCCCGGCTCGGGGGGATTGTACATGATTTCGGTGATGACGATCTGGGCATTGAGGTTGAGGGCCACAAGGATGAGGGCGAAAAGTTGAAATGCTTTTTTCATAAAGTGAGTCGCAAGTTTAAACGTATGCAAAAGTACCTTAAAAAGTCAAAACAAGCTTTTAAATTGCATGTATCGCAATTTGTTAACATTGTCGGAGGCAGATCTGGGCATAACAAGTATGGATCGACCGTCATACGCCGCAATAAAATCTTTAACCCAGCAAAAATTAACTTGAGCTTAACAATCGACTTGTAATTTTGCCTCGAATTTTAACTATTCATCACTAAATTCATCATTGTATGAGCATTTCTTTTACTTGCACATCGCGCAAGTTTGTGTCTGTTAAGGCATTTTTTGCGTTTTTGTTGCTTTTGAGCGGGGCAACCGCTTTTGCTCAGATTACTACTTCATCCATCTCTGGCTTAGTAGTCGATCCCTCTGGCGAGCCATTGATCGGCGTGACTGTCGTAGCTGAACACTTGCCTTCGGGCACGCGCTACGGCGCCAGCACCAACGCAACCGGACGGTACTTTATTCCGGCCGTTCGCGTTGGCGGTCCCTTTGCTGTAACGGCTACTTACACAGGTTACGAATCCGTTACCCGCGAAGGCATCATGACGAATCTTGGCGTAGCGACAAACGTTAATTTTGAGATGCTGGAGGCCGGAAACGCGTTGTCAGAGGTCTCGGTAGTTGCTTCGCGCAACGACATCTTTAGTTCGGACCGCACCGGCACGGCGCAGACTTTCAGCCGCGAAGTGGTCAACTCTATCCCCATCATCGGCAGCCGTTCGATTAACGACATCACGAAGTACAACCCCAACGGCGACGGCCGTTCGTTTGGCGCTCAGGATAGCCGTTTGAACAACTTCACAATCGACGGTTCTGTTTTCAACAATGGTTTTGGTCTGGGCAGCGAGTCTCAAGCGGGCGGCCGCACAGGTTCGACGGCCATTTCGCTGGATGCTATTGAGGAGTTGCAGGTGAACGTGGCTCCGTTTGACGTGCGCCAATCCGGCTTTGTTGGATCTGGTATCAACGCCATTACGCGCAGCGGCAACAACGATTTGCAGGGTTCGGTTTATTACATGTTCCGCAACAACGAACCGCCGCACTTCGCAAAAGATCCGATAGCCGCGGGCAATCCGGTGGATATTGGTCAGTTTCAGGAGCGCATCTTGGGCGCGCGCTTGGGCGGCGCCATCATCAAGAACAAGTTGTTCTATTTTGTCAATTACGAACAAGTCCGCAAAACGGAGCCGGCTACTTCTTGGGTAGCGAATGGCTCAACCAACCCGGGGCAAGTCACCCGCGTTGAAAAAGCGGATCTGGAAGAGTTGAGCGACATCCTGCGCCGCAATTTTGGCTACGAAACCGGTCCTTATGAGGCGTTCGACAATGCGACCAACTCGGACAAGTTCATGGCGCGTTTGGATTACAACATCAACGACCGCAACCGCCTGACCCTGCGTTACACGCACCACAATTCGGTGGCCGACGTGCTGATCAGCAACAGCCAATCGCTGGGTAGCGGCAACCGCCGCACCCGATTTGAGTCTATGTCTTATCAAAACTCGGGCTACCTCATTGGCGACAATACCCGCTCGATTGTTGCCGAGTTAAACTCCACCTTTGGCGAAAATCTGCACAATAACTTTATTATCGGCTACGACTTGCAAAACGAAGACCGTCAATATAAGTACAACTACCCGGGCAACAGTAACGGCCTGTTTCCGACCATCGACATTTTGAAGGATGGCGCTACATACATCTCGGCGGGCATGGACCCCTTCACGCCCGAAAACCAGCTCAACTATGGCACCTTCCACGTGACGAACAACGTGTCGGTCTATAAAGGCAACCATACCTTTGTATTCGGAGCCAACTATGAGTACTACAAGTCGAACAACAACTTCTTCCCCGGCTCGCATG
The DNA here is from genome assembly GCA_046296435.1 of Saprospiraceae bacterium. GTDB lineage: Bacteria > Bacteroidota > Bacteroidia > Chitinophagales > Saprospiraceae > M3007. The sequence continues at coordinate 29,879 of JBKBLI010000011.1, forward strand.
GCGTTTGGATCTTCAATTCCTTCGAAGATGCCAAAACTGCGTTGAATGCGCCGAACGCTACCGTATCGCCGGTCAACGCACGATTCCAGTATCGCTATTCGGCACTTCCGGAATTTGCATCGCCGTTGCAAGTGCTGCAAGCGCACAAATTTGACTTGTATGCTCAGGATGAGTACCAGATCACGCGCAATTTCCGCCTGTCATTGGGCCTGCGCGCCAGCATCATCAATTTCGAAGATACCGGCCTTTCCAATCCGGTAGTTGACGATCAGCAATACACCGATCCGCGTCTTGCAGATCCTACGAACCGCGATTACCGCATTTTCACGGGCGCGATGCCCAAGCCCAATGTGCTCTGGGAGCCTCGCCTGGGCTTCAACTGGAATGTTAAAGGTAAAAAGGCAACCCAAATTCGCGGCGGTACGGGCATTTTCACGGGACGCCCCCCGTATGTGTGGGTATCTAACGCCATCGGCAACAACGGCGTATTGACCGGATTCATTGATCAGTCTAACACCAACCTGTATCCGTTCACGCCGGATCCCACGCGTTTCCGCCCGGAGACCCCTACCCTGCCCAGTACATTCGACATCGCTACCGTCGATCCCAATTACAAATTCCCGCAAGTTTGGAAAAGCGTATTGGCTGTTGATCAGAAATTGCCCTTGGCAGGAATTATCGCCAGCGTTGAATTGATGTACAACAAAAACGTGAACGCCGTGAATTACTTCGATGCCAACGCCAAAGAGCCTCTGAAAAACTTCGACGGCGTGGATAAGCGTCCGCAATTCCACGGATCGGCCAACAACAACCGCATCAACGCAAACGTATCGCGCGCTGCCGTACTGACCACAACCAACGAAGGCTACTACCAGGCAGCTACCTTCAAACTGGAATTGCCCAGCACGCGCGGCGTTTATGCCATGGCAGCCTATACGCGCAGCGAAGCTAAAGATATCCAAAGCGCAGGCTCAATCGCTTCCGGCTCCTGGACGGGTATCCGTTCTGTCCGCGGCAACAACTTCCCTGATCTGGCTTTCTCCGACAACGACATCCCGCATCGCGTCGTCGGTCTGTTGGGCTATCGCTTGGAGTACGGCGGTCGTTTCGGCGGCGCTACGCAGATCTCTTTAGGCTACGTAGGCACGCAATCAGCTCGTATCAACTACACTTACAACGGCGATATGAACCGCGACGGCATCAACGGCAACGACCTGATCTACATCCCAACGGCAGAGGAGTTGTCGAGCGGCGCGTTCAAGTTCGAGCAGTTCAACCAAACTTATCGCGATGCCAACGGCGTCAACCAGACCAAGACTTTCACCATTGCCGATCAACAAGCCGCTTTCGAGAAGTTCATTCAGGACGACGACTATCTGCGCAACCGCCGCGGCCAATATGCCGAACGCAATGGCAAACTGTTGCCGTGGCTGCACCAGTTGGATTTGTCTGTGGTGCAAGAGATGTTCGTCTATACAGGTAAAAAGCGCAACACCATCCAACTCCGCGCCGACATCCTCAATTTTGGCAACTTGCTGAACAGCGATTGGGGCGTAGGCTATCGTTTGCGCGCAACCAGCCCGCTCGGCTACCGCTCAATCAACGCAAACAACGAGCCGGTCTTCCGCATGGTAACGTACACGCCCGACGCCAGCACCAATGTGCCCGAGTTGCTGGGCGACAACTTGGTCAGAAGGGCTACGCCGTTTGATGTGTGGACCATGCAATTGGGCATCCGCTACATCTTCGACTAAGATTCTTTTTGTCAGTTACTACTCAGAAAAAAGCCGTCTTTGCTATAGCAAGGACGGCTTTTCTTGTAAAAAATGGCATAATTAGCAAATTGTTATTTTTTTCGAGATCCGAAAATGTGCTTCGTGCTACCTTTATTGCGAAATTTTTAATCGCCCTGCCTGGGCTTAAACCTGTTTTGCTTCAATCATAACTGCTTTTTTAACATGAAAAAAATTGTACTCTTCTTTCTTTTTACCGCGTTGTGCATGGCTGCTTTCGGGCAGTACAATCGACGTGTGCTGTGCGAGGCTTATAGCAACGCCTCTTGCCCGCCTTGCGCCAGTCAGAACCCAGCCTATACTGCCACCATCAAAGCCAATGCGGAGTTTGTCACGCCCATTAAATACCAGGTCTGGTGGCCCGGTTTCGATCCCATGCACCTGCACAATGTGTCCGACGTTCAGAACCGCGTTAATTATTACGGAATCACTGGCGTCCCAGCCGGCCGACAGAATGGCGTTACTACTTTCAGCGTAGGAAGTTACTCCGCCACCATGATCCAAAATGCCTGGAACAACCTGACTCCGGTGCAGATGTGGTTGGAACATACGGTCAGCGATGACATTTCGTCTGTGCATGTAAAAGTGACCCTGCTTTCTGATCAGGACATACTCAAGCCGCTCAGACTGCGTACTGCCATCCTCGAAGACGAAATCAATTTCCAAACGGCGCCCGGAACCAATGGCGAGAAAGACTTCCACAAAGTCATGAAAAAAATGTTGCCTTCCGCCGAGGGTTTAGAATTGCCCGACGGATTAGTCGCCGGCGATACCTTGGTATTCGAATTTGAATGGACGCCGAATCTTTTCTACAATTTGAACCGCATTGCCGTAGCTTCATGGATCCAGGATGACGCTACTAAAGAAGTATGGCAATCAGCTTACGCTGAACCGAACACCGATTTGGTAGGCGGCAACTACGTTCGCCTAATGATTACCAATGCTAACAATTACCGCCTGCTATGCAATGATAACGTAGCGCCCGCCATGTTGATTCGCAATGCCGGTACGGCAGCGCTCAACGAAATCAATTTCCTGTATAGCACAGACAATGAGAACTGGTTGGAGCATCAATGGACGGGCAATCTGAATGCCAATCTCACTACCTCCATTCTCTTCCCGACGATTACATTTGATAGCAATTACGTGAACAACCGCTTCTGGATCCGCGTGAAAGACACCAATCTGGGTAGGCAACTCAATCAGGTGGACGGTTCCGGCAGTATCGCTTACGACGTTTTCAAAGACGAATCTGCTGAAGCGCCTATTATTCAGGACTTCGAGATCGGCAGTTTCCCACCTGCAGGATATGGTAAGCGCGACGACGCTACCGGCTCTGCTTGGCAGCTTACCAACGCAGCGGGAGGATTCGGACTCAGTTCAAGCTCAATGTTTGCCGACTTCTATAATTACACGGCCGGCAAGACCTTTGATCTGGTGCTGCCTAAGTTCAAGTTAGAGGATGGGTACGATGCGCAGCTTTCATTTGAGTATGCGCATGCCCAGTATAGCGCCCAATATAGCGATCGTCTAATTGTCGAAATCTCTACCAATTGCGGCTCCTCCTGGACGCCGCTGTTTGACAAGTTAGGCGCTGCGCTGACCACCGCCCCTGCCACTACCAGCGCCTTTGTCCCCAGCGCTACGCAATGGCTCCTCTCCGAGCACAGCCTCAACGATTACGTTGGCCAAGAGGGATTGCTGATTCGTTTTCGCGCCTTAAGCGGGTATAGCAACCGCTTGTACGTCGATAATATTGCGCTGACCACTTCGGTGAGCGCGAAGAACCTTCCCGAGGCGTTCACAAGCCTGATGGTGGCGCCCAACCCCTCGGCAGGCGCCTCCGAACTGCGCTTTTCGCTCGACCGCGCTCAGGATTTGAATATGCTGATCTTCGGAGCGGACGGCAGGTTGGTTGAAATGCGCGGCCTCGGTCTGCTGAACGAAGGCGCTCACGTAATTCATCTGGACGGGGCCCGACTGCCTGCCGGAAGCTATCGCGTATCCCTGCAAGGATCTGAGGGTATCGCGCAAATCCAGTGGATCAAGTTCTGATAGACTCATACTACAGTTTGGACGATTACTCAAAGCGCCCCACAGGAATCCTGTGGGGCGCTTTGAGTATGTAGCATCCGCTATCGGCAGCCGCAACTTCATCTTCAAGCGCTGGCTTTCCGCAGCCAACGCCTGCTTCCCGACACGTAGCCGGAGTACAAACGCTAAAAAACAATATCGTCAAATTCGTATATTTTGTGTGGCAGCTTAGAGTGCGCGGGCAACTCAAAAATTGGATTGATGATCCCGTCCCGAAGGTCGTAAACCCAGCCGTGTATATGGGGGGCATTGCGCTCCTTCCAAGCTTTTTGTACAATTGAGGTTTCGGCTACGTGATAGGCCTGTTCGATGACGTTAAATTCGACCAACTTATTGACCCTGTCATCCTCGGATTCGTAAGCCTCAATTTCGCTTTGATACAGTCGATATACATCCTTGATACTGCGTAGCCACTTATTGATGAGTCCATACGAATGGCTGGTTATGGCAGCCTTAACACCCCCGCAATTGTAATGGCCACACACGATCACATGCTTTACTTTGAGCACCTCTACGGCATATTGCATCACACTCATGACGTTCATGTCGCTATGCAATACCATATTGGCCACATTGCGGTGTATGAATATTTCGCCAGGCTTCGTCTGGGTTACCTCATTGGGCGGGACCCTGCTATCCGAGCAGCCTATCCAGAGATATTCCGGCTCCTGAATATTGACCAATCGTTCAAAAAAATTAGGGTCTAGTTCGACCATGCGTTTGGCCCATTCTTTATTTTTTATCAACAGATCGATGTATTTTTCCATAGTTGTCAATGTGCGAAAAGGCAATGATTTAGCAGCAAATGTAATCATTATTTTAACAATGCAATACTTTTCAAAAATAAATGACGCAAAATGCAAAAAGCCGCTTTACATGTGTGCAAAGCGGCTTTTTGTATAAAAAAATATGCTGTATTTTATTTCAGATTGAAGGCGCCGGTACCAACGAGGTAACCTTTGTTGTAGATTTCAACGCTGTACTTGCCTTTCACAAAGTTCTGGCCAGGCTGCCAGGCGCCGCAGAAATCTGATTCGCCGTTGCTGTAGTTGCCAATTGCTGTGGTGGTGTAGCGGAACTCGCTCTCGTTGCGTTTGTCGGTAGATATACCGGATCCTAAGCTTTCGATGGCCAGAGGAGCGCCGGTCGGATCAATTACACGAATATAAAAGACCTCTTCACCTGCCGGCACAATTTCGTTGGGTTCGGTTGTGAAGCAAATGTTGAGTTTGTCCACCTTGCTTGCGCGGGATTTGGTGCGTTCTTTACCGCTAGTCCGCACATCTACGCTTTTGACCGTGATGTTTTTCACCCGTACGGCAGAGGCGATATCTACTTTGCGCGACAAAACTTTACGCTCAGATTCCAGTTGCGTTTTTTCAGAGATCAGAGCCGCTTTTGCCGTGCTTTCTTCATCCAAACGGGAGCGGGTTTCGGTCAGCGATACGCTCAGGTTTTGGTTCTCGTTGGCGAGGCGGGTATTATCCTCCGTCAACAGGCCGACCTTTTGTTTCAACTCATCAATTTCAGCTAAATACTGTGTTTTTTGACGCTCAAAACTGGCCATAGCGGCTTTGTAATCTTTGTTTTGACGGATCAATTGCGCAATCTGCGATTTAGAGCTTTCCAATTCGCGGAGTTGTTCGTTGATCTTGGCATCCAACTCCTGATTGATGCCCAATTGCTGCTCAAGTTGTAGTTTGGCGTCGTTGTACTTTACGTCCAACTCTTCCAGAGCGGTCGTTTTGGCAGAGAGTTCAAACTGGGCGGCTTCCAGATTTTTGGAAGTCTTGTACTTACTTACCAAAAGAAAAACAGACAAGCCCAGCAATGCGGCAATCGCAATACCCATGATGGTTGTCATGTTGTTTGATTTGGGTTCGTTGGGCGTGAAGTTCGGGGCGCCGCCGGGATTATAATTTGCAGGTGTGCTCATGATAGAAAAGAAACTTTTGATGAAAGGTTTAACAATATGTCAAAATATCATCATAAGCGGCAAAGATGCTTGGTTGGCCTAAATGTTTTACGGAATTGCTTTAGAAACGCCCAATAAACTCCATGATCCTTGCCCTTATTGCTTCAGATGCAGATTTTTTTTAAAAAAAAAGCTAAATCCTCTTTTTTCGCAAAAAAATGTGAATTTGATCTATGCCGGACACATTCGCGGAAGCGGCCTTATCTTTGCATCGTTGTATCATTTGCAATACGAGCGTCATGTCGCAATTTGACCACTTTGATTTGTATAACATCCTTTTCTTAGATGTTGAAACAGCTTCTGCCGAGGCTGATTTTGAAGACCTGTCCACTGAAATGCAGGAGCTATGGAAGCGCAAACACTTATCAATCCTCAGATTGCCTTCGGACCACGAACCTGAATTCGACGAATTGGCATTTACCTACAAAGAGCGTGCAGGAATTTTTGCCGAATATGGCAAAATTATTTGCATCTCCGTTGGTTTCATGACCAGAGGCGCTAACGGCGAACCCCCAGTTATGCGTCTCAAGTCCTATGCCCACCACAATGAAATCAAACTTCTTGAGGAATTTGGCGACATGCTCAACCGGCATTTTAATCAACCCGAAAAATTTGCGCTTTGCGGGCATAATATTCGCGAATTCGACGTGCCATATATCTGCAGACGCATGCTGGTCAATCAGATACCCCTGCCCAAACTCTTAGATATTGGCGGCAAAAAGCCCTGGGAAACAAAACACCTGATTGATACTTTGGAAATGTGGAAATTCGGCGACGTCAAAAACTATACTTCGCTCCGCCTGCTCGCCGCCCTCTTTGGCATCCCTTCGCCCAAAGACGATATCGACGGCAGCGACGTAGGTCGTATTTATTGGGAAGAGCGCGACCTCGATCGCATTGCAAAATACTGTGAAAAGGATGTGCTGGCTACCGCGCAACTCTATCTCCGTATGCGGCGCCTCCCCCTCCTGGAGCCAGAGCAGGTGGTGATCGTAGGGGGATAGCGTTGTCGACTCTTTTTTTCAGTAAAAAATGACTACCCGACTCATGATACGCCGTCTTGAGTTGCACTTCGATGATCAATCGTATAGATAATCGTCAATAAGAGCAAAGCGATTAGCGCGGACAACTAGCAAGGGCGCAAGAGGGATTAGCGCGCTTACGCTTTATTAACTCCCCAAGGGCTTTAGACCTGGCAATTGAAAACAGCGGGGCGGGAGAAAGTGAGCAAGCTATTGCCCGGACTTGGTCCGCAGAGCGCCCTACGCTTAATCATAGTACCCGTAACCATAGCCGTATCCATAGCCATATCCGCCTCTCTTGTTTTTCACGCCATTGAAAATGATGGCTGGCATAGACAATTGACCTGCCTGTATCTCCTCCTCTATACGTCTGAGAAAGGCGCGCTTGGTCATCCCTTGTCGCACGACAAAAAATGTCCGGTCGCATTGTCGATTGAGGATACGGGCATCGCTGACCAGCCCAAATGGGGGCGAGTCCAGCATAGAATAAACGAACCGCTTTCTCAGATGAGTGATGAGTTGTTCTAAACGCTCGCTTTGAAGCAGTTCAGCGGGATTAGGCGGAATGGGACCTGATGGGATAAGCCACAAATGGGGATGCAAGCCGCTGGGGTGTATGATTTCGTCAATTTCGCAGTACCCGGCCAGGTATTGACTTAGTCCGGGTTGCAACATTTCCTGTCCGACATACCTGTCTAATTTGGGTTTGCGCAAATCAAAGCCCACAATTACAGTCGGCTGCTCGCCAATCGCCAGCGTCATACCTAAGTTGAGCGTTACGAAGCTCTTGCCCTCGCCGCTCACGGCCGAACTGATCAAGACCATTTGACCCTCCTTGCCCGCTCGGACAAACTGAAGATTGGTGCGCAACAGGCGAAACATTTCGGCTGTTGCCGAACGGCTATCCGGTCTTACGACCACATAGGATTTTTCGGGATGCTGACCGATAACCCCGAATATGGGGATGGATGTAATTTTCTTAATTTCTTCTTCATTATCGACCGTGTCGCGCAAGGCCTCTAACAGGGCGGCCAGACCAACAGGAAGTGCCAGCCCCAGCAGCAGCGCCAAAACGTAGATCATATTGCGCTGAGGCTCGATGGGCACGCCAGTCAGATAGGCAGGGTCGATTACTCGCCCGATTGGCGTTGAGATCGCCATCGACAGGGCCGTCTCTTCTCTTTTTTCTAACAGATAGAGGTAAAGCGTTTCTTTGATGCGCTGCTGGCGGGCTATCTCGAGCAACTCGCGTTCTTTGCGGGGAAGGCCGCTGATACCCGCTCGGTAGCGACCTACGTTGGTTTGGGAGATATCCAGCGAATTGTTTAACTCAAGCTCAAGTTGGCGTACGCCTTCAAGAATGTTTTGGTACTGATCGGCAATTTGGGCCTCGAGGGGCGCAATGGTTGGGTGTTGCACCGAAAAGCTCCTCAGCGCTTTTTCGCGCTGGAGCAAAAGTTGATTGTATAGATCGATCTGACGGTTAAGCTCCGGATTGGGCAGGGATAGGTTTGCCGGCAGCAATTCGTATTGGTTACGGTTTTGTAGCAGGTATTGGCGCACGTAACTGACGACACTTCGCTGTAGTTCAAGTTCATTCTGACGACGCTCTGCATTGGAAAGTTCGGTATATAGGCGAGCGGCCTCTTCATTGCCGCTTGAAGCGATCGTATTGGCGCTTTTATAGTTTTCAATATCCCTCTCAACGCTAGCCAACTCGCCAGATAGCAAGACCAGCCGCTCTTCGATAAACCTCAGGGTATTGGCGCTAACGGCGTTTTTGTCGTCGATAGAGGCTTTGTTGTAAACCTGTAGTAAGGTGTTGACAATGTCGCAGGCCTTTTCCTCATTGGGGTCTTTGAGGGTGACTTCGAGTACGCTCGAAAAGTCAGCCATACGCTTGGCGCCAATACCCAGGGCATAAGATCGGGCCACTTTCTCGGCATCAAGCAAGTAAATGCGCAGCGGATACTCGAATTTCCGCACGGCGGGATTGCGCCGAAAGACGAAAACGCCCTTTGAGGTTGCTGCAGGCAGGTTATAGGTCAGTGTTTGTACGCTGTCTTTGTCCAACAGCCGAAACCGATTGGCGTCGATCGGCTCGATCTGAAGCATGCCCCGGCTGGCGCGCGCTACAGAATCTTTTTTTTCTAAAAAAACGGGCGTTCGGGTATATGCCTCCGAAGTTCGAAAACGCCCCACCGAGATATAAGAGACATCCAGCCCCAGTTCTTTGATCACCTCTAGCATCAACGACGGCGATCGCAGCACCTGAATTTCATTGAGGATATTGCGCGAGGGGCGCCCCAAGCCCAGATCATCCAGCAACTGAGACTCTGAGTCTAACTCGCCCGAAACATTTGGATCTTTGATGAGAATTGTAGCGCGGACCAGATATTTTGGCGTCGCATACCGCAGATACAAAAACGCGCCAATCCCCGCTAAAGATAAGCCCAACAAATAAACGTACCAATATCTGAACACATATTGGCCGACTAACTGCCTTAAATTGAGCGATTGGTCCAAAGCTGGGCAATATAGTTTCTATTTTTTCTGAAAGCGTTCGGTCACGATCCGCACTCCTGCGCTAAACCACGTGGGCAATGGATTTTCACCCGCAAATCCTTTGCCAATCGTCGCATCAATCTGAAGCAGATCGCTGAAGAAATGCCTGAAGCCCACTTGCCAAGATGTCGCTGAACCGGGAACGTAAGGATCCCCTGAGAATATTTCGCCGACCAGGTGAAAGCCGCCCAACGTGCGCGCCTGAACGCCAAATCCCCAGGTGCGCAGCAATTCGTGCTTCTGACCAATATACAAATAATTGAGCCCCAGATTAAGATGAAGCAGCAGATCCTCCCGTTCGCCAAAGCACTGCGACACCGTCGCAAAAGAAAACGCCCCATATCCGGGGGCCTTCAACGCGCCTTTGCCCAAAGGTAAAAACGTACCGGCCACAATTCCAAGGCCCGGCCACTCCCTGTGTCCATAGGGTCTAATCAGGTACTTAGCTTGCAACAAGGGCAGCGCATACGAAAATGCGCTCCGATCGCCCTCCTCAGAACCATACTCTACCCCCAGCACGCCGCCGGCCGAGATCTCCAGACGTTCGTTAGGGCCATATGCAAAGATCAGCCATTGCTGAAAGTCCAACTCGTCGGCTCGACACCAGGTCTCTAACTGCCCTAGGCGCTCGCCGACTACCCGCGAATCGTCTGTAATGAAGGGACGCACCTCGCCCTCGTCCGAAGATAAGACAGCGCGGAGCGTATCGCCCGGCGGTATAAGCAGCCTCTTGGCCTGAACAGTCCAACCTGCGAGCACACAAAACAGCACAAGCAATATCAACCGGGTCAACCTCTTCGCCAATGGCAATCTCAACATAAATCAATCAAAGATTAACAGCTTATTCGAAAGGGTGATTAGCAAGCGGCAAATATACAAAAGGATGAGGATTAGGGGCTTCCAAATCAACTTTGGCATTTCGAATTTGCCAAACTGCGCGGATAGATGGCAGCGCTTCGGCTATTCCAAAACCCTCCCCCGAAAGAATACGGCGATAACTTTCCGTATGCAAATCCGTAAATCCTTCGCTGAACTCGTAACTCAATCCGTCAAGCGAAAGGTTCCGAAAAGTAGTCTTTCCGGATTCGCGGATCGCTGGCGGCAAGGTCTCTGAATTGATACTGAGAAACCAGCGCACGCGCGCGCGCGCCAGCATCAGGCTTCCGGCTGCACGGTCATGCGTATGCAGATGCACATGCTGCTCGACAATCGGCCCAAATACCCACTGCAACATATCAAAAAAATGAATTCCGATATTGGTCGCAATGCCTCCTGACTTTTGAATGTCTCCTTTCCATCCGGCATAGTACCACTTGCCCCGCGAAGTGATGTAGGTCAACTCTACATCCCAAATTTTATCAGGAGCGGCATTCACTTTATCGCGAAGGTCAATAATAGCCGGATGGAGTCGCAATTGCAAAATGGAGTAAACCCTGCGTCCGGTTTCAGCCTCTATCTCCTGAAGCGCTTCAGCGTTCCACGGATTGAGCACCAAGGGCTTTTCGCAAATCACATCTGCGCCATAGCGAAGTCCGGCGCGAATATGCGCGTCGTGCAGATAATTGGGTGAGCACACGCTGAGATAACGGACGGGATGCCCCTCACGCCGCAACTTCTCAATGTGACGATCAAAGCGTTCGAACTCTGTAAAAAAAGCGGCATCAGGAAAGTATGCGTCCATAACGCCAACCGAATCGTTTTTATCCACTGCGGCAACTAACCGGCCGCCCGAATCGCGTATGGCTTTCATGTGCCGCGGGGCTATATAGCCGGCTGCCCCAATCAGTGCAAAATCCATATCATAATCTTTGAAATCAGCATAAAAATTTACAAACGCGCATGGGCGATGTTTATCGACCGGCTTTTTGATTATGGCAAAAAAAACTGCGATACATATAGAGAAGCGCCGAAAAACAAAATCAGCCCCTTTCTGACGAAGGGGGCTGATTTGTGTCGGTTGACTTATTTCAGGCGGTCTTACGTCGGTTGCGCCACCACCAGATACCGATCGAAGCGACGATCAGGTAAGGCATGGCCAGCAGATAAAGGATACCGGCATTGAGCCCGCGTCCTTCCGTACCGCCATTCTTCAAGTTACTTTCGGCCGACATGCGACACATGGGACACTGCGCTTCCACGTACTGCGAAAACAACATGAATACGATCAGGAAAAGCAGCGACGCCAATGCAAAACGGTATTTTTTCATAGCAAGAAAAATTTTTAATGTGAGTAGTAAGGCAAGAGCATGAGGTAGCAAATAGGGCCGGTAATCGCTACGTAAAGCCAGATGGGGAAAACCCACCGCGCCATGCGTTTGTGCCGTGTGTATTGGGCGGTATATGCCCGATTGAACGTCAATAAGATAAACGGAAAAATCGCCGCAGCTAATGTGATATGCGTAATCAAGATAAAGAAATAAACATAACGAATGAAGCCTTGACCGCCAAATCGGGTCTCTTCGGTCGTGAAGTGGTACAGTACATAACTTAACAAAAATAGCGCCGACATTCCGATAGCCAGATAAATAAGCCTACGGTGGCTTTCGATCTTGCGGCGACGGATCTGAACGTATGCAGCCACCAACACCACTGCCGTCAGAGCGTTGAGCGTTGCATGAAACGGCGGCAAGAAGCTGAAGTCAATGCCAAGATTGATCTTTACCTGGCGCATCAACATCACCAGAAATAGTACTGCCGCAGACACAATGTAAGCCGCGATATTGAGGCGCTTCTCCAATTGAATTTGCTGAGTCAATTCCATTTTAGACAAAAACTTTAATTATTTTGTGATAAAACGCAGAAAAATCATTCGGCAGGCGGCAGCAGGATGGCAATATGCTCCACCATGCGACCGATCTCCTGATCGCTGTCGGCATTATAAAAGCGCCGAATTTCGCCCGTTGTATCGCACAGCGCAAAATAGTGCGGGAAAGGCGCTATTTGGCGATGCGTACAATATGCATCGATGCCGTTTTCGAGTATTGTGCGCCAGGAGTTGACGCCGCCCATCCAGATCCATGCAGCGAAATCATAGGTCGGTATCTTTTGCATGTGCGACCTGAACTCGCTGGTCCCATTTTCAGAGATCATGACCAAACGAAAATGCGGATGAATCCCGCCGCTTTTCAATTTGGCAAACTGATCGTACAGCTTTTCTGCAATATCAAAAGCGCGCTTGTTAGCGGCGGTCAAATCGGGGCTGACGCCAAAATTGTAAATCACGCCAACATTACCAGCCAGCAAGTCCTCTTTTGTTCCGTCGGCGTAGATAACGGGGGCCTTACGCACTTTACCATAATTCCCCAATTCAGCAATTGCCTCTTTTCGCCATTCCAAACCTCCTTTGAGGTACCACCAACTCAAAGCAGGAAGCCCTGCAAATAAGACAATAAAGGCCGCGAACACAAACCACTTTCGCGGAGTCCACTTTTTTTGATCGCTCATCTAAGAACAATATTTTTTTGTCAGCAATCAGACCATACGCGCCGAAATCTGCATATTTGCAGCGCTTGACCTTCTATACAATACAACAAAAATGTATTGGTTTTAACAAAAAAGGCGAAGCAAAGTTGCTTCGCCAGATTGTTTTTTCTTACGTTCACACAACACGGTGCAAAGCTCGCGCTCATCCACGATGAATATCGGCAGGCTGAATGCGATAACCCTGCGTTTTGGATACGGGCGCAAGTTCGGCCGGTATCTCTTTTTTGACCTGCTCACGCCGCTTGAGCCAGGAATCGCCTTCCTGGAAAAACGCGATGATTGCCCAAATTAACAGGGATGTGGGCAACAACACGCTGACCACGAGTCCCCTTATTTCATACGCCATGTGCATGAAATAGAAGATGATGAAGTAGGCCTTGTACAGAGAAAAACCGATCATGAGCAGCATGTAAAGCACATGGCCAAATCCTTCGGTAAACCTTATGCTCGGCACGATATGACCTTTGGCGAACAATGCTACAGCAACTTCTACAATCGTAATGATCCCGAGCAGCATCAATCCGCGGAAAACCAGCGCTTTCTGCTCTTCATATGTTTGATGTCCAGACATGATTGCTTTATATTTTTTTGTCGAATAAAAACGCTTTTGAATCAAAGAAGGTAAAACACCAGAAACACAAAAACCCAAACCAGATCTACGAAGTGCCAGTAAAGACCGATTTTTTCTACCATTTCGTAGCCATTGCCCCGCTTCGCGTAGAGTCCGCTGGCCGCATTGATGGCAATGATTGCCAAAAATACTACGCCCGAGAATACGTGAAAGCCGTGAAAGCCGGTGATAAAGAAGAATAAACCGCCGAAGGCTTTTGGACCAAACTCCGCTTCAACCACTTTGCCTTTATTTACGCCTTCCGCATAGCGGACTTTTGGGCGGTCAAACTCCACCACAGAGCGACCATTTTGTACGACGCTGTGACCGTGAATAAGGTAATTGTCTCCTTTTTTAAAGGCTTTTTCAGTTCCGTCGGGCATGATTTCTACGCCGTCGTAGGGATGCCGGCCAAAAGGATTACGGCTTAAGGTCATGTTTTCCTTAGCGATCAGCGTAGTCCATTCGTACGCTTGACAACCCAAAAACGACAGCCCGCCCAGAATGGTGAGAAACATCCAGAAAACAACGCCGCGTTGATTTTCGCGATGCCCTTCCTGAACGGCGCGCACCATGGTAACCGAACTGAATATCAAGATAAACGTCATCAAAGTCACAAAAACCAGCGGCCAGTGCGCTTTCACAAATGGAAAAGAAGCAAACACGAAGTCTGGTTCAGGCCAAGTGGGCATACTGAAGCGGAGCGCGCCATAGGCGATAAGAAAACCGGCAAAAGTAAACGCATCGGATACCAAAAAGTACCACATCATCAACTTGCCATAACTCGCCTTAAAAGGCTCTGCCGCGCCTTCCCAATTTGCCTGCTCAATCTCGTGCGATTCGTGGGCGTGAGCTACAGAGGATTCTGCCATATCGTTGTTGTTAATTATAGTTCGAGTTAACGGAGATTTTCAGTTCAAAAGCGTCGGATCAAGAGGTCTGAAGGAGGAAAAAAACAAACAAATAAACCCAGAGGGCATCCACAAAATGCCAGTATTGTACAACCAGATCGAAACGTAGGCGCCGTCTGGGAGTAGGCCTGAAAGGAAGGCGCCAGGCGTGAATCATCGCCATAACCAAAGCCGCCACACCGCCCAAAACGTGCGCAGCATGCAAGCCCGAAATGACATAGATGAACGAACTCGATGGATTGATGGTAAAAGAAGCGCCCATGCTATTAAGCGCCTCCCACCCCTTGTATTGCAAAACAACAAACAAAAGACCCAATACAAAGGTCGCCAAAAGCATACGCTTGTAGGTTTGTTCCTGTGAGCGATTGAAAGCCCGCCAGGACAAATGCAACGTAAAACTACTGGCCAAGATCACGAGCGTGCTTAGGAAAAAGACGTCCGGCAGCTTGAACTCCAGCCAATTGCCGGCTGCGCGGCGTACCACATACGCGCTGGTAAATGCGCCAAACATCATGATTATGCTGGCTATACCGACCCAAAGAGCAAACTTGAGCGGGGGAATTTTATTTTTCTTATATTCTGAAGTGACAGCTTCCATAATTAAAACAAATTTTGCGCGTGAGCCAATCGATCTACCAAAATCACAATCAGCGACAAAGGCAAATGTATGAATGAAGCAAACATTTGCGCACGAGCCGCCTCGCGATCGCACGAGCGATATAGCGCCCAGCACCGCCAGGCAAAGTAAAAATTAAGCGCATTCA
>JBKBLI010000011.1:45195-71752 GCA_046296435.1 Saprospiraceae bacterium
TCCAATCATGGCCCATATGCTATAAAGCCCGTAGGCGTATCCTGCCAATGCGTTCAAAACAAGAAAAATGCAGAATAAAAACGAAGCTAATCCTACGCTCGCATCTTTTCGACCATTTTTCGATGGCAATAACTGATACCCGGCGCGCTTGTAATCGTCGTCGGCCAACCAGGCTACAGCCCAAAAATGCGGAAACTGCCATAGAAACTGTAAGGCAAAAAGCATAAAGGCCAGATGCGCTAAAGATCCATTAGCCGCTACAACGCCGATCAATAGGGGTAATGCGCCGGGTACCGCGCCAACGGCTACAGCCAATGGCGTACTTCGCTTTAGCGGAGTGTAAACAAAAGCGTACGATATGAGCGACAAAGCCCCAAAAAAACCGGCTAATGGATGAATGGCAGACAACATCACTAAACCGACTAACGACATCATACCGGCAATCAATACCGCCGTCGAAACGCTCATTCGCCCGGTTGCAACTGGGCGATTGGCCGTGCGGGTCATGATCAAATCATACTCGCGTTCCAAAACTTGATTGAGCGCATTAGCGGCGCCCGTCACCAAAAAACCGCCTATACAAAGTGTTGCAGCTACCCCCAGATCAAAAGCAAAGCCGGCGGCAATAGCATATGACATCACTGCGGAAAACAAAACCAAAGAGGTCAGACGAAATTTGACCAGCAACTGGAAATCACTCCAGATGCCCGCTTTTTTCGCTGACTTCTCGTCAAGCGTTTTGACTTGCACTTTTGACATATGCTTTGTTTATCCCCTTGAAGTGATTTTGGTCCCCGGAGCGGGAGCAGACGCAACGCGCGCACACCCGCTCCGGGAGCAATTGAAAGTTCGCTTAGTGGCCGTGATCATGCTCGTTTTCAGCAAGCGGCACAACTTGCGGCACGTATTCTTTCCCGTCCTTTCCATAATCATAGGGCCAACGCTGAACGGTCGGTATTTTACCGGGCCAGTTGCCGTGACCCGGCTCAATAGGCGTAGTCCATTCGAGCGTGCTGGCGCCCCACGGGTTGGGATTTGTCATCTTGCGACCGCTGAATATCGAGTAAAAGAAATTGATGATAAACAGAACCTGCAAGAAAAACACAACGATCGCTGCAACAGTGATAAATTGGTTGAGATCGACAAAGTGGCGAAACGCATCAAAACCATCCATGCTGTAATAACGGCGCGGCACGCCGGCCATGCCCGTGTAGTGCATCGGCCAGAACACTGCATATGCGCCAAACAGCGTACCCCAGAAGTGAATCTTGCCCAGCGTCTCGTTCATGAAGCGGCCAAACATCTTCGGGAACCAATGGTAAATACCTGCAAACATGCCAAAGAAAGCCGCAACCCCCATCACAATGTGGAAGTGAGCCACAACAAAATAGGTGTCGTGCAACTGTATATCAATGGCGGAATTACCCAGGAAAATACCTGTCAGACCGCCGGAAATAAACATCGAAACAAAACCTATTCCAAATAAACTCGCCGAATTAAAGCGGAAATTGGAACCATAAACCGTACTGATCCAGTTAAACACCTTCACAGCGGACGGCACCGCAATAATCAGCGTGAAGATCACAAAGAAATTGCTGATGAATGGATTCACGCCCGACATAAACATGTGGTGCGCCCATACGATAAACGACAAGAAAGCAATCGCCAAAATGGAAAACACCATGGCGCGGTACCCAAATATGGGTTTGCGCGCGTGCACCGACAACACCTCGGATACGATGCCCATAGCCGGCAAAATAATGATATATACCTCCGGGTGACCCAGGAACCAGAACAGGTGCTGGTAAAGGATCGGGCTACCGCCTATGCGATCCAAAATCTCTCCGCCAACCACAATCTCGCTCAAATAAAACGAAGTGCCCATCCCGCGGTCAAACGCCAACAGCAAAACGCCGGAAAGCAATACCGGGAATGACAAAACGCCGATGATAGCCGTAATGAAGAAGGCCCAGATGGTCAACGGCATACGCCAAAGGCTCATCCCCTTAGTGCGCAGGTTGAGCACCGTGGTGATATAGTTGATCCCGCCTAACAGGGCTGAAACAATAAACAAAGCCATCGAGATGATCCACATGGTCATACCTGTGCCGGACCCTTCCGACGCCTGGGGCAGTGCGCTCAATGGAGGATATGCCGTCCATCCACCCGAAAACGGCCCCGTGCTCAGGAACAACGACAAGAACATCACAATGCCCGCCAGGAAAAATGCCCAATAAGAAAAGGCATTCAGGAGGGGGGAAGCCATGTCGCGCGCGCCCAGTTGAAGGGGTATGAGCAAATTCGAAAACGTACCGCTCAAGCCGGCCGTCAATACAAAGAATACCAGAATCGTACCGTGCATGGTCACCAACGCATAATAGAATTCCGGATCGAGTTTTCCAACGCCTTCAGCGCTTACCGTAATCCACTTGCCAAGAATTGGCTTGAGCCAGGCGAGATCAGCCTCGGGGAAGCCCAATTGGAGGCGGAAAACAATAGACATGGCGGCGCCCATGAAGGCCCAGAAAATACCCGTCATCAAAAATTGACGCGCAATCATCTTGTGATCGGTGCTGAAGATGTAATGCGTCAAGAAATTTGACTGATATTTGTCGCCATGATGATGCTCATGGAAATGATCGTCGTAGCCCAATTCTTGGGTTAGCTTTTCCTCTAAGGTTTCAACGGCATTAATTACGTTAGCCATAACCAAGTTTGAATTTTGTGTGTGAATGTTGAAAAAACCTCGGGTAAAAGGTGTTTAAGCTATATTCTCTCGGAGTATTCGGATTTATTGCGAAACAATAGTAAACTCTGTGCGGCGATTCTTCGCGCGGGCCGCATCGGTGTCTGCGGTATCCAATGGCCGCGTTTGTCCATACCCTACCGCACGCAATCGCGAGGCGTCAATACCTTTCGAAACCAGATAATTAACCACGCCTGCCGCGCGCTGTTGCGAAAGTGTCAAATTGGCGGACGCATCGCCTGTGTTGTCCGTATGCCCAGCTACCTGGACAACCATCTTTGGATACATTTTGAGCGCTTCCAAAAGATTGTCCAACTCGTATCGGCTATCGGCGGTCAGATTAGCCGATCCCGTCTCATAGTTGACATACTGCAGGGTAAGCGTCTTATCTGCCTGGTCTGTTGACTCAACAGCTTTTTTTATGTTGTCGCTAAACTCCTTGGCGCGCATACCCACTTCAATAGGTAGGATCTTACCCTTGTTCGGATCCTCGTCCGTATTGCGCATTTGCTCCAGATAAAACGACTCCTGCGTTTTGAGCCAGGCATCGTATTCATCCTGAGGTACTATGCGCAAAATACGCCTCATGGCGTAGTGGCTCTTACCGCACAACTCTGCGCAGGCCAATTCGTAATCAAATTTTTCCCATCGCTTCGGACCATTTGGGTCTTTGGGATCGAAAGGCGTATTGTACTCCGGATACTTGCGCAATTCGTTGCGGAATTCCGCCGTCGTTTTAACAGGCGTAAATACAAAGTATGTAGGCATACCCGGAACGGCATCCATTTTCACACGGAAGTGCGGCAGATAAAAATTGTGCAACACGTCCTTGGCGGTGATGCGCACGCGCACCTTTTTTCCTACCGGCAAGTAGATTTCCTGTCCCGGCAAAATATCGTCGTGACCATCTGGATCGCGAAAATCCATACCCAGTTGATTGCCGCCGGTAGTCAGTTTGTAATCGCGGGCGCCCAACTTGCCATCGGGGCCGGGATAACGTATAATCCAGTTGAATTGCTGTCCGGTAGCCTCAATCTCAATAAATTCTTCGTCGGGATTGACGTCGGCCATTACCTCGTTCCAGGCATTCAGCCCGCGTACAACCAAGAAGGTCATGACCACCGCGGGGATCGCCGTCCAGAAGATTTCCAAGCGGTTGTCATGCGCAATAAATTGCGCGCGACGGCCTTCGCGCCAGCGATATTTGTAGGCAAACCAAAACAATGCGATGTGCGTCAGGACAAACACAATACCCGTGAAGAACAGCGTGATATTGAACATGCTATCCAGTACGCTGCCATGAGCCGAAGCCGCTTTGAGGGGACCATATCCCAACATCTGATTTCGGTACATGTAAGCCGACAAAACTGTTGCGGTCAGAAAAACCACCAAGAATACCAACGAGAGAATTGCATTCCACTTGCTGTTGTCGCGCAAGGTTGCGAGTTCTCCTTTGATTTGCGCAGTTAATTCCGTCACCTTAGCGATCTGCACCAATACGATGGAGATCAAGATAACACAAAGTATGATGATAAGTCCAGTCATTTTAAGACAATTTTTGTCATTTAACTTTCTTTGGCCTTCTCTTGTTTTGAGGGAGATATTGTTTAGATTGATTCCAGACAATATTCAATGATGGTCGTCGCCGCGCTCCTCGCCCTCCGGGAAAACGCCTGTCTCGTGGTGCAAACTTTCCTCCAGGAAAGGATCGCGCAGCGGAACAAGCGAGGCGGAGGTTAATTTATTGAAAAGGAAAAAGAGGAAGAGGCTCAAGAAGCCGATAAACACAAAGATTTCAGCGAATCCCGGCAAGGTAAAGCCTGCCTTGAAAGGCAATTTGCCCCCGTGCGCGCCGGCGCCGTGAGCATCTTCGCCATGGCCGTCGCCCTCATGGGAGGCGGCCGATGCAACGGCAGTCTCAACGGCGGCTGCATGCGAGCCTGCGGCTTGCCCATGCGCATCGCTTTCGCCCGTTGCGCCATGCGCGTCATGAGCGTGCGAGTCGTCTGCATGAGCCATATCGGCGGCAGTCAGCGTTTTGGTATGCCCGTCGTCGTGATGAGAGGCGTCGCTATGATGAGCGCCGTGTTCGGCATGCATGGCCGCCAGGCGCGCGCCTGGCTTAACCATGTGGAACACATCCCACCAGTGACCAATAAACACAACCAGACTCACAAAAAACATCGTCCCCAGCTTGCGCTTCGTGTCGTTGCGCATCAATATGAAAAACGGCGTTACAAAATTGAGCAACAGATTCCCCCAGAACAATACCGGATAATTGGTCATGCGCTCGTTGAAATACACAGTCTCTTCCCCATTATTAGCATACCAAATCAACATGAATTGGTCAAACCAAAGATAGGTCCAGAATACGCTGATACCGAATAGATATTTACCCAGATCGTGCAGGTGCTCGCGGGTCACGTATTCCATGTATCCCTGCGACTTCATGAAGATGATGACCATGATGGTCAAAGACAGGCCGGCAAGGAAGAGCGATGCCGAAGTATACCAAGCGAACATGGTGCTGTACCAGTGCGTATCGATGGACATCAGCACCTGCCATATGAATACCGGGCTTAAAAAACCAATAATCGGCAAGGCCGAAGCCGACCACTTGCGCTGCTTTTTGTAGTAGTCAAACGACTCGGTCTCGTTAGTATCTTGTTCGATGGAGGCTTTGCGCAAATTTTTTGCCCAAAAATACCAAAGCAATATGAAACCAATCGTGGAAACCGTGTAAAACACCGGATTCAGAAATCCGGATTTACCTGCGATGATCTCGTCGTATTCAGGGCTTGCCGGATCGTTGACGCCCGGCACATTCCAGTGATACAAATGGTGCAGATGCGCCCACACGCCCAACGTGAGCACCCCAATCAGAATGGCGCCGATGCCCAAGAACTCTCCCATAGCTTCCCAAACGCGCTTGAATACCGTATTCCAGCCGCCGAAAGCCGTAATCTGAGCAGTCAGGAAAAAAAGCATAAACAACGCAATCCCAGTAAAAAACAAGGAGTTATGCAGCCAGTTTGTCCAAAAGCGGGTATGAAACTGGTCGTCTCCTATGAAACTCATTAGAAGACCGAGTACGCCAAGCCCCATTCCTGCAAATAGCACGGTCTTGAGTTTGCCGTCAAATTCGAATCGCGTGTTCAGATTCATATTTTTTTGCAATTAAAAGTCTGAGTTATTGCACGACGCGAACGCGGGCTGGGCCGCTTGCTACGCCTTGCGCGGGTTTTTCAACATTGCTCAACGTGTTAGCCGTCTCGCTGTATTCGGTTTTGTTGTTTTGGGCTTGCAGGGCGCGAATGTGGTGGATCACCTGCCAACGCTCTTCATAATTGAGTTTTTCCTTGTAAGCGCCCATCACGTTTTTGCCGTACATGATAGAGAAATAGTACCGCCCGTTACCGGCATTGACCATTTCGTCGATGATAAAACTCTTCGGACCGGCGAGATAACGGGAATTGGGCATGGTCACCAACCAACCTTGACCGTCGCCTTTTTCGCCGTGGCAGATGCCGCAGTAAATGTTATACAATTCTTTGCCTCGTTCGAGTCCCGCCTGGGTGATCGGGAAAGGATTGTCTTTCATTTCGATCTCGCAGCGCAAGCGATCGTCCTCGTTATTTTCATAGTAAAAAGGGGCGTAAGGATTGACCTGCGCGGCAACGGCGTTGGGCGCATTTTTACCGCGCACAACGTCCAGCGCCTCAGCGCCGCCGTACTGCACGCCTGTAAAGCCGCGCGGCACCGTCCCTTCTACGTTGTAACGCGGACGGGAAAGCTCAGCCTTAGAAAAAATGTTATCCTCTGGACTGTTCCAATGATTGTACTTGTAATCGTTGAGCGTATTGGCTTCGTAAGTGATCGGGTGGGCCATATCGGGCATATATTCATGACCCGTTTTGTTGCCGGATGCCGGCGAACAAAGCGAAAAGAACCAAGCCAAAAGCGCTATGCCAACAAGCGCGCCAAGTGCGTATTTCATAGATGCTTGTTTGTTATCGTGATTGAGCAGACCTGTGAAAGGCCGGCCAAAATTTTTCGATCAGATTTCTTTTTCGTGCACCTCGGCGGCGCCCGTTTTTCCGAAGAAGTTTTTCAGACCATCTACCTCCGATCCGGGGGTCTCTGACACGTCGAAAGCGATGCAAAACTTATCGTCGGTGATTCTATTATCCAGGATCTTTGGTTTCATGCCCGGCCACATTCCGCATACGGTGTAGAAGGTAATCGTCATCCCCCAGGCGGCGAAGAGCACCGTCATTTCGAAAGTAATGGGGATAAACGAGGGCACCGCCCAATATGGTTTACCGCCAAAAATGGTCGGCCAGTCGCGGGTAAAGATCCAGGTCATGGCTAAAAATCCAAAAGTAGCGCCAATGGCTCCGAAGATAAACCCGAGGTAATGCAAGCGGCTTTCGGACAATCCAAGAATCGGATCCAAACCGTGAACTGGAAAGGGCGTGTAAACGTCCATGATATCCAAATGGGCCTCCTTGGCGCGCTTTACGGCGCCTTTGAGGTCTTCTTCGTCATTGTAAAGCCCAAACAGGACTTTCTTGGTGCTTGCTGCGGTCATAGTATATGCTCTATTGTTGCGCAATTATTTGCAGGTGAATCAGGCGTTTTCTTCGGGTTTCGTCACTTGAGCGCTCTGCGTTTCGTGAGCGTGCTTTCTGGCTTTGGGACCGATGTACTGGTCGCCGGCTACTTTGAGGATTGATTTTACCTCGGCTATAGCAACCACCGGCGCCACGCGGGTAAAAATCATGTACAGCACAAAGAATAGACCGATGGTTCCCATGAACATACAGATCTCTACCCAACTCGGGCTGTAATAGCTCCAGGATGAGGGCAGGAAGTCGCGGGCGAGGGTCGTAGCAATGATAACAAAGCGCTCAAACCACATACCGATATTTACGACGATGCTCAGGAAGAAGGTCCACCAAATGCTACGGCGAATCTTGCGCGACCAGAATAACTGCGGCGCTACCACGTTGCAGAACATCATACCAAAATAAGACCACCAGTAAATACCAAAAACACGATTGTAAAAGGCAAACTGCTCGTAAATGAACCCGGAATACCAGGAGATAAACAATTCGGTCAAATACGCAACGCCAACAATGGTTCCGGTGAGTACAATGACCTTGTTCATCGACTCGATGTGGTTCATGGTGATATATTCCTGCAAGCCCAGCACCTTTCGGGTGATTACCATCAATGTCTGCACCATCGCAAATCCGGAGAAGATAGCGCCCGCCACGAAGTAAGGTGGGAAAATGGTCGTGTGCCAGCCCGGAACAACCGAAGTCGCAAAGTCAAAAGATACGATGGTGTGCACCGAAAGTACCAGCGGCGTAGAGATGCCGGCAAGAATGAGCGAAAGGGACTCCCAACGTTGCCAGTGCTTGGCGCTACCCGTCCAGCCGAACGAAAATGTCTCGTACATCTTACGGCGAAAACCGGTGGCGCGATCGCGAACGGTAGCCAAATCAGGCACCAGACCGGTGTACCAGAACAACAGGGATACCGTAAAGTATGTCGAAATAGCAAATACGTCCCAAAGCAGCGGCGAATTGAAATTCACCCACAGCGGGCCGCGAGTATTAGGGAATGGAAAAATGAAAAAAGCCAGCCAAACGCGTCCCATGTGAAGAATTGGAAACTGTCCGGCGCATATTACTGCAAAGATGGTCATAGCCTCGGCTGCTCGGTTAACACCCGTGCGCCAGCGTTGACGAAACAAAAGCAGGATGGCAGAAATCAGCGTACCAGCGTGACCGATACCGATCCACCAAACGAAGTTGGTGATGTCCCAACCCCAGTTGATGGTGCGGTTGAGATTCCACACGCCGATACCCTTCCAGATGAGCCAAACCACCGTGAACAAATACAGACCTAAAAACGCTGAGGCCACCGAAAAAGCGATGATCCACTCGCGGGAGGGCGCTCTCTCGGTCGGCGAGCACAAGTCTTCCGTAATCTGATGATAAGACTTGCCGCCTTCAATCAACACGTGCCTTACAGGCGCTACTGGTTGAGACATATTGAACTGTATGTTTTTTTTTCAAAAAAAGTTTGATCAAGAGAGCAGCGATTCGTTGCTGTTATACACCTTGGCAGAGTAGTCCACATTAGAGCGCACGTTGATCTCTTCTAAGACGGTGTAGTTCAATGGTCCATTTTTCATCTTGCTGATCTGGCTGTTTGGATTGTTGACATTGCCAAAAATGATAGCGCCGGTTGGACAAGCCGTCTGGCAAGCCGTGCGCACGTCGTTATCTTCGATCGTACGGCTTTCGCGTTTGGCCGTTAGCTTACCTTCCTGAATGCGCTGGATACAGAACGAGCACTTCTCAATCACGCCGCGCGAGCGAACCGTAACGTCCGGATTGAGCACCATGCGCACGAGATTGTCTGCATAGAAGGGTTTGTCGTCGCCGGCCGCGTGGAATACGCGCTCTTCGTTGGAGCCAAACAGGTCTGCGGTCGTGTAATCCAGCCAGTTGAAGCGGCGCACTTTGTAAGGGCAGTTGTTAGCGCAATAACGCGTGCCGATGCAGCGGTTGTACGCCATTTGGTTCAGCCCCTCCATCGAGTGGTTGGTTGCATTTACCGGGCACACGTTCTCGCACGGCGCATTCTGGCAGTGCTGACACATCATGGGCTGATACACTGCGCGCGGATTCTCAAAATCGCCGTAGAAATAACGATCTATACGCAACCAGGTCATTTCGTGGTGGCGATTGATCTCTTTCTTACCTACTACAGGAACGTTGTTTTCGCTCACGCAAGCTACCTGACAAGCGCCGCACCCGATGCAGGCGTTCATGTCCACATACATGCTCCAGTGTATGCCCGTATTGTAGTAGTCTGTCCGATCCGGGTACAAGGTTTCGTTGTTAAGCTCGGCGGATTTGGCGCGGAACTTTTCGATTTTTTTGGTAAAATCTTTCAAGTCCTTGACGTGCGACTGGAAGATAATCGAACGATCGGTCAGTGCGCCCTCAAAACCTTTCCAGCCAATAGAACGCTCGTCGGCGTTAACCGTTTCGCCTTTGTTGTTGACGCCGGCAACGCCCATGGTGTGGTGATGCTGCACGCAGGCGAAGTACTTGTCTTCTCCAACCTTGCCCGACACTTTGGCCTCCTTGGCAAAGTATTGAATCAAACCGCCATCGACCGATTGCCACGGGTTGACGTTCACGCCATAACCCACTCCGCATCCCCCCGACGTACGACCGCCGCCCAGCGCTATCGCTACCGTGCCGGGCATCTGGCCAAAAGTCTTGACGACGGTACAGCGAAGCGTTTTGCCGTTTACTTCCACATCCACTTGATCGCCATCTTTCAACTTTTTCCAACCGTATATATGGTTATCGCCATCCCACTCTACCGGGATATTGAGGTAATTCCCCCAGACCGTGCGGGTTACCGGATCGGGCATCTCCTGCAGCCAGGGGTTGTGTGCAAACTGACCGTTGCCGATATTTACGGTCTCGTAAAAAGAGATTTCAACCTCGGCGTTCGAAGGCTGCGTCACGCCGTTGGCGCTGACCGAACCGGAGAAGCTCACCGTGCGGGTCGCAGGCGGGAGCGTGAGCACGCCGTCGTGCAGGCACATATCCCAAAAGGCTGCGGTTGTAACGTACTTGTTTTGTTTTGAAAACAATACGCTCGCCCAATGGGACTTGAGGTATTGGTAATAGGGTTGATCGTCCTGGCGATTCAGATTTGCGCTATCGGCCCATTCGAGCAAACTGTGCGGCGCTTGACGGGTATCGAACAAAGGCGCAATGGCGGGCTGCATGAGGCTGTAATGGCCATCTTTGGGCATGGCGTCGCCCCAGGACTCAAGCAAATGGTGGTCAGGCGCGATATAATTGCACATCGCCGTGGTCTCATCCATGATTCCGGATAGCGAAATACGGGTTCCAACCTTAGCGAAAGCGGCGACAAATTTATCGGCATTCGGCAACTCATATGCCGGGTTAGCCTCCCAGATGATGACGTTGGCGATTTGTCCGGCGTTCATTTCTTCGATCAGACGCATCATTTCGCGCTCGTCGCCCTGACGCTGGTAAGATGCCTCGCTGAAGTCGATCGTGGCGTTGATATTGCCCAACATATCGTTGATCTTGTTGACGAGCATTTGCTCGGCGATATTGTTGGTCCCGCACAAGACAAGCGACTTACCTTTGGCGTTCAGCAGATCTTTGGCGGCGGCGGCAATGCCTTTTGCGGCTTTGTCGTTCAGCTTGGGGCCGCCAATGCCGGCATTGCCTGTCGCTGAAGCGATCGCGTTGTACAGGGCGCAAATGGCGGCGCCCATTTCGCTGGGGCGTGCCATGATCCGGTTGTCGGCATTGGAGCCGGTGAGCGTCATGGCGCTCTCCACTTGATAGTGGCGCGACATGCGCGGATTTTTTACATCCTTAATCTTGCGACGCTCAGCGTATGCGCGGGCGTATTCGACCGGACTAATCCAGGAGCCCAGAAAATCGGCGCCAAAAGAAACAATCACGTCTGCCTGCTCGAACTTGAAGGAGGGAATGGCGCGAATGCCGAAGTTTTGCTGATTGGCGGCCAGCATAGCCGACGCGCTGACGGGATCGTAAACCACGGCGCGCGCATTGGGATACTTGGCCAGAAACTCATCCAGCGCCATTTTAGCCGTTGGGCTAATGTTGGTACCCATAATGATGCGGGTATTGCCCTTGGCGAGCTTGGCTTTGATTTCGCGATCCAGATCGTCCCATTTCTTGCGATCCAATTCACCGTCGGCCAGCATGCCCGGTCCTTGGGTGCGGCGGTTGTCGTACAGGCTCAGTACCAATGCCTGAGCGCGCGCGCTGGTGCCGCCATGCGTAACGCCGCTAAGCGAGTTTCCTTCGATCTTGATCGGACGACCCTCGCGGGTTTTCACCAAAATAGCGCAATAATCGCCGCCTTTTACGTAAGTAGAGGCGTAATAATTGGCTACCCCGGGCACGATATCGTCGGGCTTGACCACGTATGGAATGACGCGACGAACCGGGATCTCGCAGGAAGCAGCTACTGTTGCGGCGCCCAAACCGAATCCAAGCAATTTGAGAAAATCGCGGCGACTGGCAGTCCATTGACCGTCCGTTTCATCAATATGTTCGAGTTGAAACTCTTGCCCTGCCGACTTGAGAAAATTTTCATCTCGGGTCAAGTCTTCAGAACCAATCCAGATATTATCTTGGCTCATATCGTTCGTTGATAGTTGAATGCTTGTTGCAAAATTTCTTTTCGACGGAATCAATAGTGGCATTTTTGGCATTCCAGACCGCCAATATCTTCTACATAAATTTTGTCCAACGACGATTCCGGTTTACCCACAGAGGCTTTGTGCATCTTGATAAATTCCGGATTGTAGTCCTTGTAAAAACCGTTGTCGGCAAATTTCACTTCCGTTTCGCGGTGGCAGTTGATACACCAGCCCATACCCAAAGTAGAATATTGATAAACGACGTCCATCTCTTCGATAGGACCATGGCATTTTTGGCACTCAACTTTGCCCACCGCTACGTGTTGCGCGTGGTTGAAATAAGCGTGATCAGCCAAATTGTGAATGCGGATCCATTCGATTGGCCCCTGAATTTTACCGTTTGAATCGTTCTTGAGCGCCTTGACAATACCTTCCCACTGTGTTTCCATAGTCACGCGACCATTGTCGTCCATGGCGGTCAATCCTTTCTCTTCCATGTAGGCTTGCCCGATCCACTTTTTGTAGAGCTCTTCGATTTTCTGCTCATCCCAATTCTCGTAATCCTCAATGTATTTGCCGCTGATGGGATCGAACCCGATCGAAGCATATATTTTGGTGATTTCGGAGGTGCCTGACTTTGGACCCACCTTCACCACCGAGTGGCAATTCATGCAAGTGTTGGCTCCGGGGATGGACGAGTGCTTTGAGCGGCGTGCCGAGTCGTGGCAATACTGACAGTCAATTTTGTTTTGGCCGGAGTGAATCTTGTGGCTGAACCAGATTGGCTGATCGGGCATATAGTCTTGCTGACGCTGCATACGCGTCGCATTGTCCACGGTGCGATAGCCAAGCAGCAGGGTCATTGCAAAAACCAAAAAAGCAATGAAGCCTTTGCTGCTCAAAGTATCAACCCAGCTCTTATTGATGGGCTGCTCGCCGGCCTGAACGCGGGCAATGTTGTTGAGGTTGTCAACAATACGCATCAAAGCGAAAGCCAACATCCCCAAGACAAAGGCCAAACCGACAAAAAGCCAGTAATTGTTGCTTTTTTGCGGAGCGGCTACATCTCCGGCTGCGCCGCCCGGCACGGCTGCGGCCGCGGCGCCGGCCCCGGAAGCGACCTCGTTCACGTACAATAGGATGCTCTCGATTTGATTGTCGGTCAATCCCGTGAAGTTGTTCATGATGGTGGGCTTCCACTCATTCCATAGCGCAACAGCGCGAGGATGACCCTCCTTGATCATCACTTGCGACTGCCGAATCCATTTGTACAAGTCAGTGCGAGGGAATGCAGCCCAACGCTCTTCCGTGCCTGCAAGCGCAGGTCCGGTCAACTTAGACTTCATGTCTCGCGCATGGCATGCGCTGCAGTTCGCGGCAAACAATTCTTTACCCTCTGAAGCAGAAGGCTGCGCCTGAACTGCGCCAAACGAAAAGGCACAAAGTAGCGCAATAACCCCAAAAATGCGTTTGAATAGCATATGAATCAGACAAATATTATTTTTTGTATCCGGCTTGGATCAATTGGACAAAAAATTTTGAAAACTCAAAGTCATATTTTTGTCACCGCAAAAGTATCACGACTTTTACAATTGCAGGCGCGATTTGTTAAAAGCGTAAATTATTTAGACGAATTCTATTTGCGTTTTTTCGCCATCGCACCTGACAAAGGCGCCAGAAAAAGCGCGGCAAAGGTAAAGCGATTCATGACTTTACAAGTAGGTTTTTGTTTTTTTCTGCGAGGCGCGGTTTTAGTCTTACCTTCGCGGCCATTACAAGACTTAACCATCGCCAATTTTTATGGATGCCAACGCACGTATTTACGTAGATTCTGAGATAGGACGCCTTCGAAAAGTAATCGTTCACCGACCCGACGAAGGTATTGCCCGCATTACGCCCAAACGCGCAGGCGAATTGCTCTTTGACGATATCGTGCACCTCCCCAACATGCAAGAAGAGCATGACGTGTTCGTGAAAGTGTTGGAGTTGTTTTTAGGCAAAGAAAATGTACTTAAAGTACACGACTTGCTCGCCGAAAGTACACGGGACGAAGAAAGCAAGTATGAGGTGATCAACAAAATTACCGATTTCGAAGAGTTGCCTTACTCCTTTATCCCCCGACTCGCCGGACTTTCGCCCGAGCAACTGGCCGACACGCTGATCACCGGCTATCTCGAACCCGAAGACCGCATACTCTTCGATCCCATACCCAACCTGATATTTACGCGAGATATTGCCGTGACGATCAAAGACTATGTTTTGATCACCAAGGCGGCCAAATCGGCCCGATTTCGCGAAAACTTCCTCACCAGATTGATATTCAGCAGCCACCCGGTCTTTCGCAAGCTCAAAGCCGACGGCAAAACCATCAACCTCAACCGCGTGGACAAATTCCCGCCTTCCAAAAAAGGCGAAACCATCAGCATCGAAGGCGGAGATGTGATGATGCTGACGCCCGATTACTTGCTGATCGGATGCTCGGAGCGAACCAACAACTATGCGTTGCAACTGATCAAGGATCATTTGTTCGACCGGGGGATCATCAAAAATGTCGTACAAGTCAATATTCCCGCCGAACGCACCTACATGCACATCGATACGGTGTTCACCCAAATCAACGCCAACCACCTCGTCGGGTTCAAACCCATCGTGCAGGACGGCTTCGGCTCCTTCGTGGATGTATATCGCCACACGGGCGAAGAAATAGAATATCCTTGCCTCAAGGACTTCCTCCTCAACGAAATCAATCCGAAGATGGAGTTCATCTGGGCCGGGCGCGGCGAAAGCCCCTATCAGGAGCGCGAACAATGGACCGACGGTTGTAACCTGGTAGCGCTCAAGCCGGGAGTGGCCATCACTTACGACCGCAACCCAGTCACTGAACGCGCATTCAAAGAAATAGGCTACAAAGTGATTAAAGCGGAAAAAATCATCAAAGATATTGAAAGTGGAAAAATCACTCCCGAAAGCGTTGAAAATACCATCATTACCATTCCCTCCAACGAATTGTCGCGCGCAAGGGGCGGCTCCCATTGTATGACATGCCCCATCGAGCGCGATCCGATCAATCCTGAAGCCTAAAACGCAGCTATGCGCTTTTATTTGATTGCCGGCGAGGCCTCGGGCGACCTACACGGCGCGGCGCTCATAGAGGCCCTGCGTCGATTGAAGCCAGACGTCCAAATCCGATGTTGGGGAGGCGATCGCATGGCGCAGGCGGGCGGCGTCGTGGCCAAGCACTATCGCGATCTGGCCTTTATGGGCTTTTGGGAAGTGCTCCGCAATTTGCGCGTTATACTCCGCAACTTGAACTTCTGTAAAAAAGACATCCTCGCATTCGGACCCGACGCCATCGTGCTGATTGATTATCCGGGATTCAATCTCCGCATCGCCCGCTGGGCCAAAAAGCAAAACATCCCAACGGTATATTACATTGCCCCTCAGGTTTGGGCCTGGCACGAGTCCCGTATCCCCGCCATGAGGCGCGATATCGACCGCTTATTGGTGATCCTGCCATTCGAGCAGGCTTTTTTTGAAAAAAATCAAATCCCTGCGCGTTACGTCGGGCATCCGCTCATGGAGCGCATCCCCGACGACGCTCCCCCACCCGCCCAACGCGAAAAACTCATTGCGCTGCTGCCGGGCAGCCGCCGACAGGAGATCGCCGCCATCCTGCCGCCCATGGTCGAAGCGGCGGCCGCCATGCCCGATTACCGCTTCGTCGTGCTTTGCGCGGCGGCGCAGCCCGATGCGTTGTACGATCCGTGGCGCCACAAAGCGCCCAACGTTCAGTTTTACCGAGGCGATGCCTATGCGCTGCTCAAGAGCGCCCGCGCCGCTCTGGTCAAATCTGGCACTTCAACGCTCGAAACAGCGCTCTGCAATACGCCGCAAGCAGTATGCTACAAGGGCAATCCCATCTCCTATCAGATTGCCCGCCGACTCGTAAAAACGCGCTACATCGCTCTGGTCAACCTCATCTTGGATCGCCCGCTTGTGCGCGAACTGATCCAACACGAACTGCATGCCCAAGCCCTTACCGAAGCCCTCGCTCACATCCTCCAACCTGACGAGACCGAACGGATCTGCGCCGGTTATGCAGAGCTTCGCTACCTGCTCGGCGCCGACAACGCATCCGAAAATGCCGCAAGCGAAACGCTGCGTATTGCCCTAACCGGATCAAAGGAGCGCGGCCGGGGCGAAAGCTAAGCGCGCAGGACGCCGCAAACGCCGCACGGGCTACTTCCAAAGCGTATGGCCTGCAAAGCGCTTGAGCGCTTCGGAAGCTGAACAATTCGGCGCCTATCGCGTTTAAGGTTCACAAATACGGCAAAGAATGTCTAAATCCAGCACGCCTCCTGATCCGCGACCGCTGGCGCCCGGCGAAGATTACTACATGGAATCGGGCTACATGGTGTTCACGGAGCGATACCATCTCAAGCGCGGATTTTGCTGCGGAAGCGGCTGCCGGCACTGCCCGTGGCGCGGTTGCGACAAAAGAAACATTCCCGATAAGAAAAGCAAATAGCGATTTGCAAAAGTTGCCCGGTCCGAAAGACGCACGGCTGGCTTTTCCTTTTTCTAAAAAAGGACGGTTTGCCGGCGCGGCGCTCCTCAACGTAGCGCTTTGCACGCGCGCTCAAATCCTACGCACCCCCCTGAGCCTCGTTTTTTCAGAAAAAAATATGAGCGGCGCTCGCCCTCTACACTCATGCTCCATGGTCATTTAAAAAAAAACAGGGCGCTTGTCACATAACAACACGCGCCCTGTTCCTTTTTTTTTGCAAAAACTACCTGTAACGCAGGTGCTTGATGGAGAAATAGCAAATTGTGCCGAAGCCAACGGCTAACATGGAGTGAAAAAGCACAAAAGCGTAGTTTGCGGTGACAACACCGACAACGGCCGATATGGTGAAAGTAAGGGCAAGGGCGCCCTCAGCGATGGTAACCCAGGATATTTTGCGGGCGACATAAGCGGCATTTTTAAACGACAAGCCGGGTTTTTGTGCAGCGGCCCCGTATTTGGGGGTGCGCACAAAGGAGGACGCTTTGCCCATGTAGCCTTCAATAACCGCGATGGCGTTGTATAACGACAACCCCATCGAAATGGGTAGGAACGACAGGAACAAGCCGGCGAAGCGCACTTTTTCCCAAAAAGTTGGGGGCGTGCTGCGGTTGAGCCTGCCGGTTACGTTGGCGGTATAATAAATGCCGACGATGGAGAATAAGCCCAGCACCGAAAACGACAAGAAGTGCGTGGAGATACCCAACTCTTCGAAGGCAAAAGCCAGCGGAATGCTGCTAAGGGCTGCGATAAACACCCACAGGAACACGCCGTAGGCCAGCAATTGGCTGGTGGCATGCAACTTTTGAAGCCGCGTTAACTTGTCGGTGTTCCAAACCAATTTCAGGAGTTTGCGGGCGTTCTGGGCGCCGCCTTTGTTCCATCGGAATTGCTGGCCTTTCAGACCATTCATCTCGATCGGAAGCTCGGCGGGGCTTTCCAGTTTTTCGAGGTACTGTATGCGGTATCCCATGATCTGTGCGCGGAAGCTGAGATCCAGGTCTTCGGTAAGGGTGTCGCTATGCCAGCCGCCGGCGGCTTCGATGACCGTCTTGCGCCACACGCCGGCTGTGCCGTTGAACTGCAGCAAGAGGTTGCCGTAGGAGCGACCGGCCTGCTCGACGGTGAAGTGGACGTTGAGTTGGAGGGCTTGCAGACGCGTGATGATGCTGTGATCGGCGTTGATGTGCCCCCAGCGGGTTTGTACAATACCAATCTTCGGATCCTCAAAGTATGGGATGGTGGTGCGCAGGAAGTCGGGGCGCGGCGTAAAATCGGCGTCGAATATAGCAATGAACTCTCCTTTGACCAAGGGCATGGCCTCCTGTAGCGCTCCGGCCTTAAAACCTTGGCGATTCGTGCGGTGAATGTGTGTAATCTGAAATCCTTTGGCCTGGTACTCGGCTACCTTGCGGGATACGATTTCGACGGTCGCGTCAGTAGAGTCGTCAAGGACTTGTATTTCGAAGCGGTCGCGGGGATATTCTTGAGCGCAGGCGAAGTCGATGATGCGTTCGGCCACGTACATTTCGTTGTACATGGGTAGTTGAATGGTCACAAAAGGAACGTCTTGCCTGTCTGCAGGGTACTGTCGGTAGGTGATTTGCGGATTTTCTTTGTGGTACTTGCGGTAGAGGTACAGCAAGTGAAACTGCAGGATACAGTAAATGGTCACGCCGCTCATGGCCAGAAAGTAGATCAACAGCATAAGGTAGCCGAAGTCCACAAAAGCCTGATACTTAAGCGCTTCAAAGAAGGAATAAATGCCGTACATATTCTGATATGTTCAATTAAAAAAAGTGACAAACTCTGTTGATTTCATGGGAAGATTAGCGCGCAATCCACAAGCGGAGTATGGTGGTCACAATCTTCCAACCCGCCAAGACGACTCCGCGTATCGTACCCGACACCTTGCTCGCTCCCGCCGCCCGTTTGCGGTAGCGCACGGCTACCTCGCCGCTACGCATGCCCATTTTGGCCGCTTTGACTTGCATCTCTACCGTCCAACCATAGGTGCGATCTTGCATATCCATGGCCAGCAGGCTTTGCCATTTGACAGCGCGCATAGGCCCCAGATCGCTAAACTGCACGCCAAACAACAACTTGATCATTGCCGGAGCCAGCCAGTTGCCCAATCGTTGCGGAGGCGTCATGGCGCCTTTTTGCATAGGGCCGATCGTCCGGGAGCCGATGACCAAATCCAGATCGTCTGCTATCAGCCGCCCAACCACGCTGCGCAAATCCTCCGGATAGTCCGAATAATCACCGTCGATAAAGGCCGCTATGTCGGGCTGTTCAGACGCCGGCAAGCCCAGAATGTAACGCATGCCTGACAAACAGGCTTCGCCGTATCCTCTGCGCCGGGATGTAACCACCACAGCGCCCGCGCGTTGGGCTACTTCCACGGTTCGGTCGGACGACGCATTGTTGCACACAATGACGCGATCGACCAAATCCCTGGGAATATCGCGCAGCACGAGGGGCAGACTTTCTTCCTCATTCCAGGCGGGAATCAACACAAATACCGAAGGTTTGTCCCTCATGCTCAACAATATGGCTCGTCAAAAGCGCCGACAACGACTGCTTTAGACAGCGCAAAAATACAAAAAAGTTAAAAAAAAGTTAAAACTTTTAGCAAACCAAGCGTTAAGATTTTGTAAACCGCCGTTTTGAGGGCAATGGGGCCATTCGAATGGAGTAAATAGGGGGTGCGGGGGTGCGTATGGCTGAACCCGTACAGGGGGGGGTGAATTATTTTCTATTGCGCAACTCGGCGAGGTAGTGCGCGAGTTCCTGCATAGTATGGTAGAGCACTTCGCGGGGTTTGGAGCCTTCCGCAGGCCCTACTATTCCGAGCGCTTCGAGTTGGTCCATGATGCGTCCGGCGCGGTTGTAGCCAAGTTTCATGCGGCGTTGGATCATGCTGGTAGAACCGTGTTGGGTTTCGACGACCAGCCGCGCCGCGTCCTCGAGCATATCATCGAGTTCTGACAGACGAAACTCCTTAGCAGGGCTTCCGGAGCCGTCGTCGTCCGGGTGGAACTCGGGCAGGAAGAAAGGTTCGGGGAAGCCTTGTTGTTTAGAAATGAACTGAATGACCTGTTCGACTTCTGGGGTATCCACAAAAGCCGACTGCAGGCGTATGATATCGCCGCCTACGCTCAACAGCATATCGCCGCGGCCGGTGAGCTGTTCGGCGCCTCCGGCGTCGAGAATCGTGCGGGAATCCACTTTGGAAGCAACCTTGAAGGCGATACGGGCCGGGAAGTTGGCCTTGATCACGCCGGTGATGATATTGACCGAGGGGCGCTGGGTGGCAATGATGAGGTGTATGCCAACGGCGCGGGCCAGTTGGGCGAGGCGCCCGATAGGCAACTCTACTTCTTTGCCGGCGGTCATGATCAGGTCTGCAAACTCGTCGATCACCAACACGATATAAGGCAGGAACTGGTGCCCTTTATTGGGATTGAGACGCCGGGCTACAAACTTCTCATTGTACTCCGCGATGTTGCGGGTTTCCGCTTTTTTCAATAAATCGTAGCGGGTTTCCATCTCGATGATCAGCGAATTGAGCGTGTGCACCACCTTGGTAGTGTCGGTCACGATGGGTTCGGACTGATCGGGCAGGAAGCCAAGGAAGTGGTTTTCGAGGTATGCGTACGGGAATAGTTCGACCTTCTTGGGATCGATCAGGATGAGTTTGACCTGCGAGGGGTGTTTTTTATAGAGCAAGGACATGAGCACCACATTGATGCCCACAGACTTGCCCTGGCCCGTGGCCCCTGCGATGAGCAGGTGGGGCATCTTGGTCAGATCGGCGACAAACACCTCGTTTTGGATCGTTTTGCCTAATGCGATGGGGAGTTCCATCTTGGCGCGCTTGAAGCGCTCGCTCATGAGCACCTCGCGCATGCCCACGATCTGACGGTTCTTGTTGGGCACTTCAATACCGATGGTGCCTTTGCCCGGGATAGGAGCGATGATCCGGATACCCAGAGCGGAGAGGTTGAGGGCGATGTCGTCCTCCAGATTTTTGATGCGCGAAATGCGCACGCCGCGCGCCGGCACGATTTCGTAAAGGGTAACCGTAGGGCCTATGGTGGCGCGTATCTTTTCGATCTCGATCTTGAAATGGAGCAGGGTCTGAATGATCTGGTTTTTGTTGCTTTCCAGTTCGTCGCGATCGATCTCCAGATGGCCTTGGTCGTACTCGCGGAGCAGTTGGAGGTGCGGGTGCTCGTAGTACGAGAGCTCCAGCGTCGGATCGTAGGGTTCGTTCGAGTCCGGATTGTCCTCCTGCACTGCGACCACGGGCGGCTTATAGGCTTCGGACTCATCGGGACCGACGGGGTCGGGCGGCGCGGCGGGTACGATTTCCAATTCGGCTATGCCGTCGGGAGACAGGATTTCCGGCTCCGGATCGGCAAACAGAACGCTCTTTCTACTCAGATCGATAGGCGTCGGCCCGGCAGGCTGGCTGACCGTTGCGGCGGCGGCAGGTTGAAATTCAGGCTCCTCTTCCGCCGAATCGGTTGCGGAGTCTTCCCCTTCTTCCGGGCGACGCCGAAGCTTGGGCGCAATGGGTTTCTCGCGCGCGGCCCCGTAACGCCCCGTGAGCAAGTCATCCCAGGCGCGTTTGGTTTCGTACCACAGGCGACGCCAGGTCAACTCCTCCATATTGGGATTGTTAGACCATACGAAAGTGGCCACCAGCGCAAAGAGCATCAACGCGATAGTACCCAGAATACCGAGAAAATTTTGCAAGTAACCGCTGATCTCGGCCCCAAAGGCCCCGCCAAACGGAAATTCAAAGGTTTGAAGAAAAAATGAGGCCAACACTGAAACCAACAACATGTAAATGGCCGTACGGCGCAAAATGGCCGTCATATAGCCCATCGGCGTCCGGCGTATCAGCGCCAGCCCGTAGCGGTAGAGCAAGTAAACGAAACCGTAAGAGGCGATGCCGAAGCCCCAGTACATGGCGCCGTCGGACAAGAAAGCCCCAAGGCGACCAAGTATATTGTCCACCTGCACATTGCTGAAAAAAACCTCCCAGGAGAAGCGGAATACCACATCGTGGTCGTTCTTCCAGGTGAAGAGATACGAAGTAAAGGCTACAAACAAATAAAAAGACATAAAAAGCATGAACACGCCCAGCAGTTTCCAAATGCGCTCTGCGTCGAAGTTCATGCTCAATTGTCCGCGTTTTCCTTTCGCCATAAGTGTCGCAAAACTGTCTCGAAATCGATTGGGGCGAGACATTCAATGGGCAAAAGTACGTTTTTCCGTGGAAGCGGGCTTTTTTTGTTGGATTTTGAAGCGTTTTGCACGCGGCGGCGGCGTATGACTAACCAAAAACAGGCTGCGTTTTTGAAGTCCAACGATCCAAAGGATAACCCTGCGCTCGAGCGACCCGACATGCTCAACCGTTCCGGATGACGCAGGCTGGGGCGCGCCATTTCAAGCCTGTGCGACGGACCACAGACGGCGGGCGTGCGCGCATGGGCTTGAGGCGCAGACGCGGGACTGGAGAGCGGGCACGCCTGAGCCTTTATCCGCGTTTTTTTTCAAAAAAAACAATATGCGCGCACAAGCGGAATGTGGGTTTATCCCGTACCCTACCGCACACGCGCCGTGCCGGGGGACCAAAAATAAAAATCGGCGAGACTTTTGCGGTCTCGCCGATGTGTGGGCTACAAAGCGCGTTTACTGCTTTTCGCCTTGGCGGCGCATTTCCCGCTTGGGATTGCCGTTCTGCGTACCCTCTTTTTTCACTGAGCTTTTACCGCCTTTTTGAGGTTTATTGCCTTCTTCGTCGCGCTTGCCGCGTTGCTGCCACTTGGCGTACTGCTCGGGAGTGAGGATGGTCTTCATCCTTTCGTCGAGGCGATTTTGCGCTTCCTGGCGTCGCGCCTTGGCCTGCGCTTTGTTCGCTTCGCGTTCTGCCATGCGGGCTGCTTTCTCCTCGTCGTAGGCTTTGTTGAACGCGGCTTTTTGTTCGGCGCTGAGGTTCAACTCGGCGGCCAACCGGTCGATGCGTTCCTGACGGCGGGTTTCCATTTCAGCGCGTTTGGCATCGCGTTGGGCTTTATTTTGGGCGGGGCCTTGGGCGAAAATCAGGTTTGTCGTGAAAATCAGCGCCAGCGTCAGCGCCGCAATTTTGATCATGTTCATGCTTATGTGTGTATTGTTAGAAAATGATAAACAATCCATTTGACGTAGAAAAACGTACAAAGATTAACCTTGCGTGTGTTAACGCTATTCAAACGGTGCTTCGCGCAAGCAAAACCCGCTTTCGAACGTTGTTGTTGTGCGGTTGCAAAGACAATCGTAATTTTGTGTGTTATGAAACCAAAGCAATGCATTTTGTCGCTGGCCGCGCTGGCTCTCAGCGCAGTTGCGCTCGAGGCCCAGACCACGGCCCAGACGGCGTTCGGCAAAAATCGGGTTCAGTACCATCGCCAATTCGACGATTGGCTCAAGTATGAAACGCCCCGAATGATCACCTATTGGTACGGCGACGCGCGACCTGTAGGCGAAACGGCGCTTCAGATCGCCGAATACGATTTCGGGCAGTTGCAACAGATCCTCGAATACCAGCCTCCCGAAAAAATTGAAATGCTGGTATTTACCGATATCACCGACGTCAAACAAAGCAATATTGGCGAAGAAGAATTGTTCAGGATGCGCGCCGGCGAGGCGAAGGTGATCGGCAATAAGATATTTGTCTATTTCGACGGCGATCACAACAACCTGCGCGTCCAGATCCGCGAAGGTATCGCGGGCGTTCTGATCAACGGCTTGCTGTACGGCAGCAACTTGCAGGAGATTGTTCAGAACGCCATCTTGCTCAATCTTCCCCCGTGGTACACCGAAGGCATCGTAGGTTATTGCGGCGAAGATTGGAACGTGTTTCTGGACGATCAATTGCGCGACCGCCTGCTGACCGGCCGCTACAAAAACTTCGACCGACTGGCCAAAGAACACCCTCGATTGGCCGGACAAGCCTTCTGGAATTACATCGTTCTGCACTTTGGCAAGGGCGCCGTCAACAACCTGCTCTACCTCACCCGCATCAACCGAAGCGCCGACGCCGGATTCCTCTACGTGCTGGGCGCAGGCTATAAGCGCGCCACCGCCTCAATGATGCAATACTACCTCAAACGCTACGAACAGGAGCAAAAAAACTTCACGCTGCCAGCCAAAAGCGCAGAAGTCGCTTTTAAAAATCGAAAAAACCATCGGCTCACCCAAGTCAAACTCAGCCCCGACGGCAAACGCATCGCCTACGCCCTCAACGATATCGGACGCTGGCGGGTATGGGAACAAGATATCAAAACCGGAAAACGGAAATTGCTGCTCAAAGGCGGACAGCGCAACGCCATTCAGGCTACCGACTACAACTACCCTTTGCTGGCCTGGACGCCCGACAACCGCCGACTGTCCGTCATCTACGAGCGAAGGGACGTGGTCATGCTGGCGCATATCGAAACTGACCGATACAAGACTACCCGCCGCCCGCTCGCGCCTGAATACCAACGAATATTCAGCATGGACTACGCAGGCGTCAACGATTTGATTTTTTCGGCGGCCGTACGCGGATACTCCGACCTGTTTTTGTATCGCCTGCTCACCAATCAAAGCGAGCGCCTGACGCACGACTTCTGGGACGACCTGGACGCGAGCTACGCCGTGCTGGACGGCAAAAGGGGGGTATTGTTCAGCAGCAATCGCCTCAGCGATACGCTGAGCGTCGCCAAGTTTGACAGCATCATGCCGCTGGGCGCCTTCGACCTGTTCTGGTACGATATGGAGACCCGCTCGCCCGAACTCATCCGGCTCACCCGAACCCCCTGGGCCGACGAGCGCTGCCCCGTATGGGCCGATAGCGCTCATTTTGCCTACTTGAGCAATGAGTCGGGTATTGTCAACATCAGATCCGGCAAGCTCGAACCCTTCGTCGCGTTCAATACTTATGTCGTTCACCTCAAAGACGGGGCCGAGGTAAGCGCCATCGACGTGCAACATCCCGGCGAATGGCCCCTTGACAAAGCCCTGCGCCTCTACGCTCCTTTGGACAGCGTGCTGCCTAACATCGACAGTCTGCAGATAGACAGTATCGTTAGACGCCCTTTTTTGAAGAAAAAATCTAAACTCTGGAATGCCAGCAACTACGACCGAAACGTCCTTGCTCTGCACGCCGTATCGCGCAGCGGAAAAAGCCTGTGGACCATGAGGCGCGGTGACAGGGATCGGATCTACTCAGCTCCGCTCCATACTGAATTGCATGTGCAACCTGTGCTGACACGCTACAAAGCCCTTTACTACCGAATCCTGCGGGTCAGCCCGGAACAACTGAGCCATCTGGCTACAGAGGCCCCTGCCAAAGCCGCGCTTACCCCCGCACGGCCAGAGTCGCCAGAGCCGCTCAAAATCGATACCATCCCCCACGCCTGGACATTCAGAATGCCGGCGCGCTGGCAGGAAGAGCGCCCCCCCCCCCCCCCCCCCCCCCCGACTCCAACTCCGCCCTTGCCAGCTATTTCGCAGGCAGATACCGCCGCCTACGGGCCTTCCGAACTGAGCGTCCTAACCGAACCCCAATACCTGATACGCCCTGTACTGAGCGTATCCGATTTTGAGCCTAAGCGCTCGCCATCGGCCTTCAATACGCTCAAAATCATCCCCTATCGCCTGCATTTCCGAACGGACTATTTCAATACTTCGGTGGACAATAACCTCCTGTTCGACGGCCTGGAAAGCTTTGCCGGTTCGCCCGCCCCTTTCCGGACTCCGCCGCCGGGACTGTTGATGAAAGCTAACTTCAAAGACCTGCTCGAAAACCACGTGCTCGAAGCAGGCTTTCGCCTGCCTACCACCTTCAACGGTATGGAGTACTACCTTTGGTACGACAACAAAAAACGACGCATAGACCGCCGCGTAGCCCTGTACCGCCGCACTACCGTCCAAAATGTGGATCAGATCTCGCCCGGTTTCGCGCTGCCTAACCAGGCCCGGATCAACACCCTGCTGGGCCAGTATGAATTGCGTTACCCCCTCGACCCCTTTCTGAGCCTGAGGGCTACCGGCACGCTTCGGCAAGACCGCACCATACGGCTCAGTTCTAATCGCAACTCGCTCGAGACGCCCGACTACGCCGAGCAGCGCGCCGCCCTGCGCCTTACCTTGGTGTACGACAACGCCGTCGATATCGACCTCAATATCCGAAGCGGAACCAAAGCGCGGATTTTTGTCGAAACGGTCAAACGCTTCGCATTCAACACCGAACCGGTATGGTCCTTGCGCCTCAACGAAGGATTCATGACCGTCTTTGGATTGGATGCGCGGCGCTACATCCTACTGGACAAACGCTCTATCCTTGCCATCCGACTGGCCGGAGCGTCCACTATTGGTTCCGAACGCATCCTCTATTTTCTCGGCGGAGTGGACAACTGGCTGATTCCGCAATTCAACAACAGCATCCCCGTGCCCGACAATCCAGACTTTGCTTTTCGCACCTTGGCGGCCAACTTGCGCGGCTTCCGGCAAAATATCCGCAACGGAAGCAATTTTGCGCTCCTCAACACAGAAATCCGCGTCCCGATATTTAAATACCTGATGAACGACAAGCCAGTTTTGGGCAATTTCTGGCGCAACTTCCAACTGATCGGCTTTTTCGATGCAGGATCGGCCTGGCAGCCCGCCCGTTATGTCGGCGATACCAATCCGCTCAACACGCTCGTATTTACCAATCCCCCCACCGTAGTAATGAAAGTCAACTACTTCCGCGATCCGCTGGTCGCCGGCTACGGCGTAGGCGTACGCTCCATGGTATTCGGGATGTACATGCGGCTGGATTACGCCTGGGGCATCGAAACCCGCGTGATACAAAAACCCATGTTACACCTCGCCTTGGGCGCCGATTTTTAGTTGTTAGTTGTTAGTTGTTAGTTGTTAGTTGTTAGTTGTTAGTTGTTAGTTGTTAGTTGTTAGTTGTTAG
>JBKBLI010000012.1:0-12309 GCA_046296435.1 Saprospiraceae bacterium
TCCCACAATTTGCTCAAATCGTTGGGATTGAGCGGTACACGGCTGATGCTGAAATTGGGGTCGGCGTAGCGATAATACTTTTTCTCTACCACTTCGATGGGCGCTTCGTAGCCGAGTTTTCCGCTGCGCATCATCTCCAAGTCGTTTTGGAGGGTGCGCCGGCTGACCAAGAGCGGCTCGTCGGGTTCGCCGCCCAGGGCTTGGCTGCATTTTTCCATGAGGTCTTGCAAAGTCCAGCGCCGCTGCCGGTTGCTCAGGCAGCGGTCTATGGTGGTGTAGCGCAACAGCGCATTCTTGTTGACGGGCATAAATCTGAGGCGAAAACGCGATTTTAAATTTTTTTTTGAAAAAAAAAGCAAAGGTAAAAAACTGCGCAAATTGGCTGCGCACATGGTCTGACATCTTTGCAGCGTCAAAAGAGACGAACCCCAAAAAACCCTGTACGGTGGTATAATCGGCAACACGCAGCTCTTTGAGAGCCGATGATGCAGGTTCGAAGCCTGCCCGTACAACCAAGGCAGTAGTGATGGCATGCGTTACTTCGAATTGGACTAGTAATCTGAGACTCGGGCTTTACGCATCCGGTTTTTCTCTGCCTTGATTTTTGTGGAGATGGCGTAGTTGGTCTGCGCGTCTCGCCGAAGACGAGAAGGTACAGGTTCGATTCCTGTTCTCCACACAAAGGCTGCTCGAAGGAGCGTCATTTTGGGGATTTTCCCCGATTATTTTTCTCGGTTTTTATTTTTTCATCGAGGCATGCGCCTCACAAAAATCCGTAGTAACATGGCACGCTTTAATGCAATTAAAACCTCAACAAGTAAAACAGAGAACCTGGCTGGCGGACAAGCATACCGCATGTCGCACGAGGCTGAATTGGTCAACATCCTGCTGAATTGTTTCTTGGATGATCAGTTTTACCGGAGCGCTGAGGACACCATGAAGCGTATAGTCAAATTGCTGATACCCGTAAATCCTGAATTTGTTGCCAAAGCGGCTGTTTATGCGCGCAGAGAGTTTGGTTTGCGTTCTGTAACGCATTTCATAGCGGCCGAAATGGTGGCTGCCGCCAGCGGCAAGGCTTGGGGCGCCAAATTTTACGACCGTATCGTGCGCCGTCCGGACGACATGCTCGAGATCATGGCAGCTTTCAGAGCCATCGGCAGTTTAAACCCCACCAACGCCATGAAAAAAGGCTTTGCCAAAGCGTTTGACCGTTTTGACAGCTACCAACTGGCAAAATACCGCGGCGTGAATAGGGAAATCAAGCTGGTGGATATTGTCAACTTGGTACATCCCAAACCCACGATAAAAAATGTAAAAGCCTTGAAGGCACTCATGGCGGATGAACTGCGCAATACAAAGACTTGGGAGGCTATGCTGACCAAAGCGGGTCAAAGCGCTGAAAACGAAGTTCAAAAAACAGAGATGAACGCCGAAGCATGGCGCAGCTTGCTGTCTGAGGGTCGCTTGGGCTACTTGGCTTTGCTGCGCAACTTGCGCAACATACTAAATGCAGATGTCAAATTGATACCGCTGGCAGCAGAAGCGCTGACTAACGAGGCGGCTATCCGCGGCTCTTTGGTGATGCCATTTCAGATCTTCACCGCTTACAAGGTTGTTGAAGAATTTCTTTTGGCGAGCAATAAGAGCGATTTGAAAATGCGGAAAAAACGCAAAGTTAAGCGACCAGACACCAGGATTATACTCTTGAGAGCGATCGGGAAAGCGATGGAAATCTCCCTGAGCAATGTGCCTAAATTCGATGGCAAAACGCTGGTGGTGCTGGATGACTCTGGCTCTATGACTTGCCAAATGCGCAAAAATTATAGCAGTCGGACCTGCATCGAGATCGGCGCTTTGTTTGCAGCGGCTTTGGTACATGCCAACGATGCTGACTTGATGCGCTTTTCCGATAACGCCTCTTACGTGAAAGCGCATGTTAAAAGGGGTTATGGAAAATTTGTAAAATTGGTTAAATACCTGATCCAAAACGCTCGATCAGGCGGCACGAACTTCCACTCCATTTTCCAGTGCGCTAACCAAGCTTACAGGCGTATCATCATCCTGTCGGATATGCAAGGCTGGGTTGGTAGTGACGCGCCAAACGCTACTTTTGAGGAGTACCGAAGGACCCACAAAGCCAGTCCTTACGTGTATTCGTTTGACTTGACGGGCTATGGCACCATCCAACTACCCGACAACAAGACTTTCTTGATGGCAGGGTTTTCGGATAAGATCTTCGATGTGATGAAACACATGGAAACCGATAGGATCTCAATGGTCAAAATGATCAAGAATCTATCGTGGGATGAATTGTAATGGACTGACGCGCCCCCGCTTGAATGCCCAAGCGGGGGCTTTTTTTGCACGAACTCCTTGGCTTTGTCAACTGCTGTGCCCTCGGTGTGCACGCCTCTCCCCCTACGCAAGCCGACCGGACGGGGTCGGCTTCACAACGACGGCATCTGGGAGCCTTTCGCCATGCCCAAGACCTTCCCTGGCTTG
This sequence comes from Saprospiraceae bacterium, assembly GCA_046296435.1. Taxonomy (GTDB): domain Bacteria; phylum Bacteroidota; class Bacteroidia; order Chitinophagales; family Saprospiraceae; genus M3007. Next base: position 2,506 of record JBKBLI010000012.1, read on the forward strand.
CTACCTGCTCAGTTTAGATATCCCAAACCCAGTTTTTCGGGCGACCGCTCGGCACGCGTGGCTTGCGTGGTAGATACCTCCTACAGCGTTGGAACCGAGGTGCTTGCCACAGCTCTGGGGGAAATATTTGCCGTGCTGCAAGCCTTCCGTCATACCCTGCGACGCGACGGCTTATGAGCCTATCGTGCTCAAAAAGTCCTCCGATGTGTTTAAAATCCAAGGTCTTCCCGGCGGATAATTGCCGCCTGAAATCGGGTATTTGACCAGCTTGACGACGTTGTATTTGAGTGGCAACGAATTGACTCAATTGCCGCCCGAAATCGGGAAATTGACCAAATTGACGTGGTTGGATTTGAGGGTCAATCCTATCCCAATCGCAGAGATAGCAAAAATCAAGCACTTACTGCCGAGGTGTGTGATAAAATTTTGATAAGGACATGCGGTGATGTGCGCTTGTAAAACCCTCAAAGTACAGCTATCGTGGCGCCTCCAAGGTCCCAAAACCGCCAAACGCCGCCCCCGCAGAAACACACCTGCGGGGGCGGCGTCCTTTTCTAACGGGTGTTTTTCATCAGATAGCGATGCGCCAGGTATCTGTAATTCCAGCGTTTAATTGCAGCGAGTGCGGAAGGATTTGGCAGATACTGGAGAATGAGGGCGGAGGTTCCGTGCTATTTGCATGTTAGGTAGCAACCCGAATTGGTTGCCCGATTACGCCAAAATCTCGCCCCTACCCTACTCCATCCCCCCAATCTCAATAATCCACGCCTTCCAGAAACAGGCCCGAGGGCGGAGCCGTGTATTTGGCAGGTTCGCGCGAGGGTTTTTCGAGAAAAGATTGCACGTCGGCGGGGCTGAGTTCGCCCCGGCCCACGGCTACGAGCACTCCGGTGATGCGGCGCACCATTTTCCACAGGAAATGCGAGCCGGACACGCGGATGAGCAGCCGCTGGTCGGCCTCCTCGAGGTCGAGCCGCGTCAGGTTGACCTGCGTGGATTGTTTTTCTTTGTCGTGCTGCCCAAAGGAGACGAAATCGTGAAATCCACGCAGCAAAACGGCGGCGCTTTGCATTGCGCCCCGGTCGAGCGGGTCGCGGATCCACCAGACGTATTTTTTGCCGAAGGCATCGCGTCGGAGGGATATTTGGTAGGTATAATGGCGTTGTTTGGCATCGTAGCGGGCGTGAAAATCGGGGGCCGCGCGCGATACGCTCAGGATGTTGATGTCGTGCGGCAGGGCGTCGTTGAAGCGCATCATGATCTGGTCGGCGGAGAGTCGGGCGGCGGGCGGCGCGTCGAAATGCGCGACTTGGCCGCGGGCATGCACGCCGGCGTCGGTGCGGCCTGAGCCGTATATTTCGCGGGCGGGCGTCCCAAACACCTCGCGATACACCTGGAGTAGCTCGCCCTGTATGCTGCGGGCGTTGGCCTGGTACTGCCAGCCGGAGTAGCGAGTTCCGTCGTATTCAAGGATGATTTTGTAGCGCATGTGTCGGCTGATTAACTTTTGCGAATGACATAGACTCCGGCGAGGATGACCCCGGCGCCGAGCAGGTCGCTTAGGGCGACCGACTCGCCGTCGAGCAGACCGATCAGCAGAGCCGACACCGGCAGCAAGTAAGTGACGGAGGTCGCAAAAACCGGTCCCGTGCGTTGCAGGAGCCAAAAGTAGAGGATAGAGCCGCCCACCGTACCGATGGCGGCCAGATAAGCGATATAGCCCAGCGCGGGCAAGAAGGACGAGGCGTCTTGGGCAAGGGCATGCGCGCCGCCCGAATGCCACAAGCCCGCAAAAAATAGCCAGCAAGTAAGCATGAACGATGCGGCGGCGATGGCGCCGGGATGCTGCCCGATCAAAAAACGACCTACTATATTCGCGTTGACGGCATAGCAGAGCGCGGCCAGGGCGCACAGCAGCGCAAATACCCCATTGCCGGACATCCCTGCGCTTTGGTTGAAGGCGATGAGCAGGGCCGCGCCCCCGAACCCGATACCCACTCCCGCCAATTTGCGCAGCGAAAAACGCATCTTGAAAAAACTGACGCCTATCAGCAAGGTAAACAGCGGGGTCAGCGAATTGAGTACGCCGGCCAGGCTGCTGCTAACGTGTTGCTGCGCTACGGCAAAAAGAAAATTGGGGATAGCCGACCCAAAAAAGGCGACCACCAGTAAATAGGGCCACTTGGTCCAGTCGATTCGCGACCAGAAGGCCAGGGCCACCGGAAGGTAAAACACTGTGGCCAGGACCATGCGCCACATGGCCATCTGATAGGGCGCGAACACCTCGACCGAGTGCTTGATAAACCAAAAGGAGGCGCCCCAGACCAGAGCCAGAAGGATTAGCGCTGCCCAGTCGTAGAGCGACGGAGGATTTTCGTGCATGGCGCGTAAACGGATGAAATGGGGTTAAGTCCTTTGGACGGTCTGCTTTTCGAACAGTTCGGCGTAGTAACCCTGTCGGGCGATGAGTTCGTCGTGCGCGCCGTTTTCGACAATACGCCCTTTGTCGAGCACGATGATCTTGTCGAATTGCAGCGAACTGTATATCCTGTGGGTAATCACTATGGCTGTTTTGTCGGCCAGAGCCTCGTTCAGATAGCCCAGTATCTGACCCTCAGTGCGCGTATCGACGGCAGATAGGCAATCATCCAGGAGTACGATATCGGGTTGCTTGGCCAAGGCGCGCGCGATGCTGATCCGCTGCTTTTGCCCGCCCGAGAGGGTGACGCCGCGTTCGCCCACTATGGTGTCGTATCCGTCCTTCAGATCTTCAATCTCGTCGTGGATGGCAGCGCTCGCAGCATAAAAGCGGGCCTCTTCGGGGCGCAGTCCGTCTTTGCCAAAAGCGATATTGCCCAACACGCTGTCCGAAAACAAAAACAAATCCTGCGGCACATACCCGATGCGTCGGCGCAGATTATCTGTGTTGTGTTCGCGCAGGTCGATGCCGTCGATCAGTATGCGTCCTGCGCTCACGTCGTACATGCGGGTCAACAACTCGGCGATGGTCGTTTTACCGCTTCCGGTGCGCCCAACGATAGCCATTTTTTCGCCGGGCTTCAGAACGAACGATACCTGATCTAAGGCGAGGATACCTGTGTCCGGGTACCTAAAGGAAACATTATCGAACACGATATGGCCTATCAAAGGCCCGTCGCGATCGGGGTGCGGGTTGACAATGTTGGGTTGGGCGTCGAGGAACTCGTTGATGCGCTTTTGCGAAGCCGCCGCCTGTTGGGTGATGGAGGCGATCCAGCCAATGGCCGTCACGGGCCAGGTGAGCATGTTGATATAAATAACGAACTCGGCGATATTGCCCGGCGTGATATTGCCGGCCACGACCTGCAAGCCGCCCACATAAATCGTGATGATGATGCTGGATCCGATCATCAGCATCATGAGCGGGAAGAAAAAAGCATCGACGCGCACCAGTTCCAGCGATTTTTGGCGATACGCCTCGCTTTGATCGGCAAACCAACGGCTCATGGCGTCTTCCTGCGCGTAGCTTTTCACCACCCTGATGCCGCTGTACACCTCTTGCGCGCTTGATGTCAGGGCAGCCAATTGTTCTTGAATCTTAGCGCTCTTGCGGTTGATGATATTGCTCACCACATAGATCGACACACTCAGAAGCGGCAAGGGCGCCAGAGACCACAGGGTGAGCGTGGGGCTGACGCGCAGCATAGAGGTGATTGTCAGCCCAAACAAAAAGACGAGGTCGATACCATACAGCACCGCCGGGCCGAGGTACATGCGCACTTTGGATACATCTTCAGAGATGCGCGACATCAGGTCGCCCGTGCTGTTGCGCTTGTAAAAAGCCGTATCCAAACGCTGATAGTGCGCGTACAGCGTCTTGCGCAAATCGTATTCGATCAGGCGGCTCATCACCACAATGGTCTGCCGCATGAAGAACATGAATACGCCCATCAACAACGCCAGGCAGATGAGTAGCAAGCCGAATTGGCCAACCTCGGCGCCAATTTGGTTCAATGCCTCCGGATGCGCTTCGATCCCCCCGTTTTCACGAAAAAAACGGAGTTTGTCCACGACGGCATCCATCGCATCGCGGATCACTTGCGGCTGCTTCACTCTAAACCAATTGGCTAAGCCCACAAAAAGAATACCCAGTAAAAAACGGCCGCGGTATTTCCAAAAATAGCGATTCAGGTACGATAAATGGCCCACGGCTTACCGGTTAAAGGATAAAACGCACAATAGCGTGCTGATAGCGGCCTGCGCCTTGTACATCGCAAAAATGCCATCGAATGGGTTGCTGCAGATTTCAGATGTCATATTGCTTAATTTTTCGGTACAAAGTGCGCTCGGAGATACGCAGTTCCTCCGCGGCCTCTTTACGGCGGCCGTTGTACTTCTTGAGCGCGCGTTGGATGGCGGCTTTTTCAATCTCTTCCATGCTCAATAGCGACTCCTCTATGGGTTCGGCGGACGCCGCCGGTTTTTTGTCGATGATGATAGCCGGCGGGGGCGACCAATGCCGCGCGTCCGCATCGTAAATCACACCCTCGTCGGGGTCGTGCGCCTCTCTTTCTGCAGCGAAGATCGGCGCGCTTTCCGGCAACGCGCGCAGCAGCCGGGTTTCGGGCATACTGAGGTTGTTGCGCCTGACCAAATCGACAATCAGCCCTTTGAGTTCGTTCACATCTTTTCGCATGTCGAACAGCACTTTGTACAGCAACTCTCGCTCTTGCAACACTTCGCCTGTGCCTTGGGCAGCTTGTTGGGCTACCAGCGCCGGAAGGTTGCGCTCGAACAACTGAGGCATCAGACGACGCAACGTTTCGACGTCCACTACCCTATCGTCCGCCAACACGGCGAGTTGTTCGGCCACGTTTTTGAGTTCGCGGATATTGCCGGGCCAGCGATAGTTGAGCATGATTTGCTCGGCCGAATCCGATAGCTTCACGGCATCGACGTGATATTTTTCTGCAAAATCGTGCGAGAACTTGCGAAAAAGGGGCAAAATATCCTCCCGACGTTCCCGCAACGGCGGCACGCGAATGGGCACCGTGCTAAGGCGATAGAATAGGTCTTCGCGGAATTTGCCCTGCCGTACACGCTCCTCCAACTGCACATTGGTGGCCGCAATGACCCGCACATCCGTCTTCATCGGCTTGCTGGATCCGACGCGGATGAATTCGCCGTTTTCAAGCACGCGCAGCAGATATGCCTGTGTGTCTAAGGGCATTTCGCCGATTTCATCTAAGAATATCGTCCCCTTGTTGACCGTCTCAAAATAGCCTTTGCGCTCGCCCACGGCGCCGGTGAAGGATCCTTTTTCGTGGCCGAATAACTCCGAATTGATAGTACCCTCCGGGATGGCCCCGCAGTTGATGGCGATAAATTCGTTGTGCTTGCGCGCGCTGAGCGTATGAATGATCTTTGAAAAAGCCTCCTTCCCTACCCCGCTCTCTCCGGTGATCAGTACGCTGAGATCGGTAGGCGCCACGCGGACAGCCGTCGCCAAAGCCGCGTTGAGCAACGGGGAAGCGCCAATAACGCCGAAGCGGGCTTTGATCGATTGCAGGTTGTTAGACAATGCCCAAGCAATTTATTTTTTGTCTCGTTTATACGTTTCGGGGCAAAAACAACAAGATTGAATAAATTGTTTGACAATGCGGCGAAAAACGCTGGTCCCTGCTCGCCTACTGCATCCGCTTCGAATCCGCAACAGACCGCGCCGGCCGGAATACTACCCCTGTCTCAAGGCCCGCCCGCGAAGCAAATTGCGTGCGGCGATCTCTCTGTGGGGTATCGCTATTTGACCGCAGCGCAACATCCGCAAAATGCAAAGCGGCCGCCTGCGCGCCGACAAAAAGCGAAAAATGACGCGAGATCTCGCCCACAAACCGATAGCCAAAGTTTAAACTCAACTCACGGCTGTAACCCGCCTCGCCTTCTTCGACATAATAAATGTTGTTAAAAACTATTGGGACATTTCTAACCGCGTCTGGCGAGCGAAAATCCTGACGCTGCGCCTCCAATCCACACATGGCATAGTGACGCCCCTTTAGACCTCCGCCTAAATCAGATGTTGCAAACGACAGCCCGTAGGCTAAGCGCAAACCAAAGATTCGCCTTGACGAAATAAATAGTTAAGCCCCATGCCGAACTGCCCGCCAACTTCCAGGGCTTCTGAGACTTTGGTTTGATCGGCGATGACAAATCGTTTTTGCGCCGTAAGTCCTGGGCGAACATAAATACCTGCCTGCGCGTGTCCAATCAAAGAGAACAAAAAAAATGCGGAAAAGAAAGTGGAAAACTTTTTCATGCATGAAATTTTTTTGGCAAAAACACAAGTTGGCGCTATCTACCCGGACAGCGAAATAAAGGCGAGGCTATTTTCACAAAGATCTGCGTATCGACGCGTTAAAGTTCTGTTAACTTTTTCAAGCGTACAACCAGCCTCAAGCTGAATTAACCCGCTAAATAATCGGGCGCCGGGAGCGGGATGCGCAAGCAGGCGCAGGACTCAGCCGCAGATCTCGCCCAGCAAGGTGGCTGCCGTGGCGTCCTTCACCCTGACCATGACGTAATCGCCGGGCTTTAGTCCCTCTTTTTTCGGAAAAACCAACATTTTGTTTTGCGTGTTGCGTCCGCAAAAATCACGGTCGCTTTTCCGCGAGTCGCCCTCTATCAGCACTTTGAAGGTTTTGCCGATGTCGGCTTGATTATGACGCAAACTGACGGCGTTCTGGAGCCGGATGATCTCGTTAAGGCGGCGTTTTTTGACCGCTTCAGGCACATCGTCGGCGTACTTTCGGGCGGCCAGGGTGCCGGGGCGCTCCGAGTAGAAAAACATGTACGACATGGAGTAATTGGCCCACTCGATCATGCTCAAAGTATCCTGATGCTCCTCCTCCGTCTCTGTGCAGAAGCCCGCGATGATATCGCTGGATACAGCCGCGTCGGGCAGGATACGGCGTATGGCCTCGATGCGGCCGATGTACCACTCGCGATCGTAGGTGCGGTTCATCAGTTCGAGTATGCGGCTGTTGCCCGATTGCACAGGCAAGTGGATGTATTTGCAGATGTTTTCGTGGCGGGCCATGACATGCAGCACCTTGTCGGTCATGTCTTTGGGGTGGCTGGTGCTGAAACGCACGCGCAGGTCGGGGTGAATCAGGGCGGTCATTTCGAGCAAATCGGCAAAATCGGTACGCGCGCCGGAGTCGGGATTGTCCCACTTGTAAGAATCCACGTTTTGGCCCAACAAAGTCACTTCGCGATAACCGCGGTCGAACAAATCGCGCGCTTCGGCCACGATGCTGAACGGGTCGCGCGAGCGCTCGCGTCCGCGGGTGAAGGGCACTACGCAAAACGAACACATGTTATCGCAACCGCGCATGATGCTGATAAATGCGGCGACGCCGTTGGACTCCAGACGCACGGGGCTGATATCGGCGTAGGTCTCCTCGCGACTGAGCAGCACGTTGATGGTGCGGGCGCCCCCCTCGGCCGCGTCGATGAGCTTGGGCAGATCGCGGTAAGCGTCGGGGCCGACCACCAGGTCCACGAGGCGCTCCTCTTCGAGCCACTTCTTTTTGAGGCGCTCGGCCATACAGCCCAGTACGCCGATCTTGGCGTCAGGGCGCTGTTTTTTGACCGTTTCAAAAGCCTTGAGCCGCTTGCGAACGGTTTCTTCGGCTTTTTCGCGTATCGAACAGGTGTTGATCAGAATCAGGTCGCTTTCCTCCATTTGGCGCGTGGGCGAATACCCGATCTCAGCCAGAATCGAAGCCACAATTTCCGAGTCGCTGAAGTTCATCTGGCAGCCGTAGCTCTCGATGTAGAATTTCTTTCCCCCGGCGGCGTGTTCGCTGTCCGCCCCGGGTTTGAAAAAAACGCTGCCCTGGCGGGCCTCTTCCATCGTCTTTAGACCTTCCAAGGTCGGATTGTTGTCGTACATGAGCGATCTGAATCAAAAAACGACGCAAAGATACGTCAAAAAAAGTGAAAGCGTTCGGATAAGCGTTCCGGTTAAGCGATTTGCGCGCAGGAACGCGGCGCCAAGGGCGCAATTTTGCAGGCGTTTGACCCGGTTTTTCACAAAAAATCAACGCAGCGCAAATCTGCGTGCCGGAAAATGTAACTTTGCGCCGCCTTATTCGATAGTCGTTCACTATGCAACACACCAGCAAGCGCATCCTCTCCAATCTGGCAGAAGGATTGGCCGAATCCGAGACCCTCAAAATGGCCCGTATGGCCCGCGAACTGCGCGCCCAGGGACACGACGTTATTAGCCTGAGCCTCGGCGAGCCTGATTTCGACACCCCGCAACACATCAAAGAAGCCGCCTGGCAGGCCTTGCAAGACGGATACACCAAATACACTCCGGTCAATGGCTTGCCCGAACTGACCAAGGCCATCAGCGAAAAATTCAAACGCGACAACGGTCTGGATTACAAGCCCGAGCAGATCGTCGTGAGCAACGGCGCCAAGCAGACCATCTACAACCTTTGTCAGGCCCTGCTCAACCCGGGCGACGAGGCGCTGATTTTCGCGCCCTATTGGGTATCCTACGTCGAAATCGTTAAAATGGCCGGCGGCATACCTGTGCCGGTATATGCGGGTGTGGATCACGATTTCAAACCTGCGCCCGAGCAGGTCGAGGCCGCTATCACGCCCCGCACCAAGTTCGTCCTCTATTCGTCGCCCTGCAATCCAACCGGCTCCGTTTTTTCGCGCCGCGAGCTTCAGGCCTATGCCGAAGTCTTCGCCCGTTACCATGACCTGATCGTGATCAGCGACGAAATATACGAATACATCAATTTCACGCACGAACACGTCAGCATCGGCAGCTTCCGGGAATTGAGCGACCGGGTCGTAACTGTCAACGGCTTTGCCAAGGGCTTTGCCATGACCGGCTGGCGACTGGGATACATGGGCGCCCCTAAATACATCGCCGATGCTTGCGCCAAAATCCAGGGCCAGGTGACCAGCGGCGCTTCTTCCTTTGGCCAAAAAGCCGCCGCCATAGCGCTCAACTCCGATTTGGGGCCGACCGAGAGCATGCGCGAAGCTTTTCGCGAGCGCCGCGACATTGTCCTCTCCATGCTGGAGGAAATTCCCGGCGTCAAGTCCAATCTCCCCGACGGCGCATTTTACGCCTTCCCGGATATCAGCGCCTATTTTGGAAAAAAATACGGCGATACCGTCATCCGAAATGCCGACGACTTCTGCGATTTTGTGATGATGAACGCTTATGTAGGATTGGTATCCGGCGCCGCCTTTGGCGACCCCAATTGCTTCCGCCTGAGCTACGCCGCCTCCGAAGATCAATTGCGCGAGGCCATCAGGCGCATGGCTAACGTACTCAGTTGGCTGAAGTGAGCCATTTTTTTTATCTTCGAAAAAAAAGCGAAAGCGTCGGAGCAGCGCTCGTTGTCCACGAAAATCTTCCAAATTTGCCGAAAACAGCCTGAAACGGCGTCGATGATAGATTTTGATTACCTTTGCAGCGTCAAAAGCTGCCCATGCGCGACGAACTGATCACACGCCTTCAAGCAGGCGACCCGCAAGCCGTCGGTCAATTGTACGACCGTTACGCACGATCTCTTTTCGGCGTAGTATTGCGCATTGTAGGCGACCGTGAAATGGCCGAAAATGTCCTGCAAGACGTGTTTGTCAAAGCGTGGAAATCAGCCGCTTCTTTCGATCCCGACAAGTCCGGAATCTTCACCTGGCTCAACCGCATTGCCCGCAATGCAGCCATCGACGCCACGCGCAGCGCACAATTCAAACAACGCCGCAAAACCGGCGACGCCGAATCACTCGTATATG
>JBKBLI010000012.1:12408-18643 GCA_046296435.1 Saprospiraceae bacterium
AGTCCGTCGAATCGAGTTTTCAGCCCGAGCATATCGGTTTGCGCGAGACGCTTGGCAAGTTGGATGAAAAGTATCGGATCCTGATCGAAAAAGCTTATTTCGAAGGCTACACCCAGCAGGAACTCGAAGAAGAATTGGGTATCCCCTTAGGCACTGTCAAAACGCGTATGCGGCAAGCCATGCAGCTCCTGCGACGCCACCTGACCCAATGGGCATGCTTAGCAATGATCGGCCACAACTGGTTCAATTAACACACCAAAGCGCACATGGACATTCGTCAATATATCGAATCCGGAATACTCGAAGCATACGCGCTCGGCGTATGCACAGATGACGAGTGCGCCGAAGTCGAACGCATGGCCGCAACGCACCCGGAGATCAAAGAAGCCCTAAACGCTGCCTGCGCCGATGTCGAACGCCTGGCCCAACTCGGAGCTGTCGATCCATCGCCAGCCCTCAAGTCCCGCATCCTCGACCGCATCAAGCGCGAGGCCGGCGCAAGCACGCCGCCCCGCAAAATAGCCCTGAACCCAGCGTCTGCCATCTTCATCGCACTGGCATTCACGGCGGCGGCTTTCGCGGTGTGGTTCGGACAAAAACGCTACGAAGCGCTGCGCGAGGAGACCGGCCAGCGCATTCAAAGCCTCGAAAAACAAGTCAAAGACTGCGAAGCCCAAAGCCGGCAATTGCAGCAAACCCAACAGTATATCGCCGCTCTCGGCGACCGCAACACCCGCGCCCTTCGCCTCTCGCCCCTTCCCGACAAAAATCCCGAGTGGACGGCCTGGGTCTATCACAACCCCAAGGGCGGTTATACGCTGATCAACACCGCCGACCTGCCTCCCGCACCGGCGGGCAAATCCTGGCAATTGTGGGCCATCGTCAACGGTACGCCGCAGAGCATGGGCGTGCTGGTCAAACAAAGCGAACTCTCCCCCATCGATTTCGTGGCTGAGGCCCAGGCGTTTGCCATTTCGCTGGAACCCGAGGGCGGAAGCCCCGCGCCCACCGAAGTCGTTTTGCTCGCTCAAATCTGATACGCTCTGCTTTTTCTTGAAAAAAAGGACGAGAAGGCGCGGCCGTCTCGAACACGCGCCCTCAAACCCGCTCCCACCGCTCTTTTTAAAAAAAATAGCCAAAGGCGCAGGCGCGGCCGATACACGGCTTTTTCTTGAAAAAAAAAGGCCGAGAGGTCGCGGCCGTCTCGAACGCGCGCCCTCAACCCGCTCCCATCGCCCCTTTCTCCATCCCAAAATGGGCGTCGTGGGTATGCGCACAACCCGGATCGCAGGGGTTTATTGCGCGTTCTTGACGTATTTTTCCAACCACTGATCCATTTCCCAGAGCATGTGCATGATGGACTCGCGGGCGCGATATCCGTGGCTCTCGGCCGGCAGCGCCACATAGCGCGCGGTGGCGCCGTGTCCTTTGAGCGCGGCGTAAAAGCGTTCGCTTTGGATCGGGAAAGTGCCGGAATTGTTGTCGGCTTCGCCGTGAATGAGCAGGATGGGCGTCTTGATCCGATCGGCAAAATTGAAGGGCGACATGGTGTAATATACCTCTGGCGCCTGCCAATAGGTGCGCTCCTCCGATTGGAATCCGAAGGGCGTCAGCGTGCGGTTGTAAGCTCCGCTTCGGGCGATACCCGCCGCAAACAGATCCGTATGGGCCAGCAGGTTGGCCGTCATAAACGCCCCGTAAGAGTGGCCGCCGACGGCAATTCGCTTTGGGTCGGCCACGCCCATGCGCACCAGCGTATCGACCGCAGCCCGGGCGTTGGCTTTGAGTTGGGCGATGAAAGTCTCGTTGGGTTCGGCGTCGCCCTCGCCAATGATGGGCATACTGAAGTTGTCGAACACGGCATACCCGCGCACAATCCAGTAAAGGGGCGAACCCCAATTGAGCCGGATGAACTGGTAGGGCGATCCGGCAACCTGCCCGGCGGCGTCGGCGCTCTTAAATTCGCGGGGGTAAGCCCACATGAACGTGGGCAACGGCCCGTCTTTGGCCGGATCGTAGTGCGGGGGCAAGTAGAGCGTGCCGGTCATTTCGACACCGTCGGCGCGTCGGTAGCGGATCAGAGTTTTGGAGGCCTTGCTCAACCCGGCGTAGGGATTTTCGAATCGGGTAAGGGCGCGCAGCGTATCGACGCCCGCCTGCCGTACGCAGTAGTTGGGCGGTTCTTCGGTCGATTCGCGGCGCGTGATCAGAAGTCCCTTTTCGGGATCAACGAGAGCCACGGGCGTTTCGTAATACGGAGCCTGCGAGCGCCAGCGTTCGCGGATGGACTTGTCGCTCAGGTCGAATTCGCTGAAGAAAGGGCGGTCGCCCTCCGGCGAGGCGCCCTGACCAATGAGGTAGAGGACGCGCCTGCCACCGTCGGCAAGCAGGGCGCTGCGCCCGAAACGGTTAGGCGCGGTTGCGAAGGTTCCGGGATCATTATAGCGGTCCTCGGAAGAGCGGTCGAAGAGGGTTTCGATGCCCGACTGTGGGCTTCCGGGCCGCCAGATGCTCGTGATTTGGCGGCGGTTCGTCCACCAGCCTTCATAGACGAGGGCGAGTTGGTCGTCGCCCCAGGTTACGCCCCGATAGCGCAGGCGCAAAGCAGGGCCCGGCTGCGGCTGCCCCTGAAAAGGAGCCGACAGACTGAACAACTGATCGCGGATTTCGCTGGCTTTGCGCGGGTCTCCTTCATCCTGCGCTTCGACCCAGTAAAGCGTGGCGGGCGCGTCGGCGCGCCACGCAAAACTCCGCGGCCCCGTTTGTACGCCGTCAAAGCCCTGCGGAATTTTGTCCAACAGGGGATGCTCGGCAATCACGCGGACCACCTGCCCCTTAAGGTCCCAAATGGCGGTGATCTCCGGAAATCGAGAGGCAGGCACAAGGTATGAGTACGGTCGCCTCAGCGTAGATACCAACAGATAACGGCCGTCGGGCGAAGCGCTGAAGCCTGAGATGACGCCGACCTGGCCGATATTGACGCGTTTGCCCGAACCGGCATCGATCAGGGCCATCTGCGCCCGGGCGTAGTAATCGAACAGGGCCTCGTCGTGCGCGTTGGTCAAAAGATCCTGATAGGTGCGGACGGGCGCCCCTTTGCCCTCGTTGAACTGTACGATTGGCCCGACAGGCGTAGGGTTGGCCTGCGGCGGAGCGCCCCGACCGGCGGGGATCATGGCACAGGCGAGGCGTTGGTTGTCGAGCCAGACGTGAGGCGCGCCGGGCATGGCGGCGTTCACTTCGGTAGCGATGCGGCGGGCTTTGGCCGTTTTGACCTCGGCCACCCAGAGCTCGACGCCGTTCGGAGCGGTATGTATAAAGGCCATGCGATTCCCGTCGGGCGACCAACTGAGGTACTGGATTTGCGGTTGGGCCGGCAGCCCCTGTATTTTTCGCTCGCGCCCATCGGCGATGTCAATGAGGGTAAGCCCGTTGTAAGAGACGCTCCGACTGGGCCCGTTGGTCCGCGGATTGATGCGGATACCGGCGAGCCGCAGTTCGGGCTGCGCCACTTCGCCAATCGGCGGGTAGCCGGGCTGTTCAAGCAGCAAAAGGGCGCTGCGGTCGGGGCTGACGCTTACGCCCGGCGTAGCCGGCGCGTCAACGAGACGCGCAATCTCTGGCGGCGGCGTTTGGTAGGTGAGGGGCGTTTGCGCGACACTCAAAGCTGTGCTCATGATGGCGAAGAGCGCAATGACAAGTAGTTTTTTCATGGCAAAAAAAAAGCGAAGATTGAAAAACTACCCCGGAGCAAGCCGGGGAATCGGATCAAGGGTCTAAAATTGCGCAAAAGTAGCGTTTTTGTCAAAAATATGGCGGCATACGCGCCTACCCCCCAAACCCGCGTCTTAACCCTGCGTAAAAACATACGCCCCCAGCAGGGCCAAGCTCAGCAAGAGGTAAAGACGGATATCCAACCAATCGCCCGTGCGCACCCGGGCGCGCTTTTCCAGCAACCAGATCAACCCCGCTTTTTCAACAAAAAAAGCGACGACCATCGACCAGGCGACTCCCTGAAGCCCGGCAATCCTGATCAAAACCAAACCGAGCGCTACCTTAACGCCCAACTCCAACAGGCCGACGCCGAAAATCCAGCGCGGACGCCCGATGGCCAACACCACTGCGTTGGGCAACAACACCCGACTGGCCGTCAGCAGCAGACAAATCCGAAACACCGGGGCCGACTCCTCAAACTCAGGATTGAAAACCGCCCGAAATAGCGTATCTGTCCAAGGCATCAAAAACATGGCAAAAGCAAACGCAACCAACATCAGACGGCGTCCCCGCCGTTTGAGCTCGGCCATGCCCTCGTCCAGACGCTCGCTCAGCAGCGGGATGAGCGCGGCGCCAAGAGCGGTCGCCAGGGCCAAAGCCAACGGCAACTCGCGCGCGCCATAGCGATAGACGGCAAAGATGCGTTCGTCGCGATAGTGCTGGGCCACCAACCACAGGTCGAACAAAAGCACAGCCGAACCGGCCAGCATGTTGAGCGAAAGGGGGTACGCAAAACGCAGGTAAGCGGCCCAATGGTCAAAAGGCGGAAGATGCGGACGCGCATCGCGCAACACGACCCAAGCCGCCCAGACTAAGCGCAGCGCCCCAAGCGCAACCAGCGCGCCAATGCTGCCCGCTAACCCATATCCGGCATAGGCCGGCACAAAAACGGCTATGGCATACAAGCCAAACCCCGTCGCACCCCAAAGCAAAAGCGCCCCATGCCTTTGCCGCAGCAGAAAAACGTACTCTATGGGATACACCGGCAAGTGCAACAACAGATACAAGCCGTACAAACGGAAATACGGCAAGCGCTCTACGCCGGTCAGGGCAGGCGTGATCCATCTTTCGCCCACCATCCACACCCCATACAAGGCCGCCGCAAACGCGCAAAAGAGGGCAAATACCTGAAACAAAAAGGCCGGACGCTCCGCTTCGTCCAGGCGCGCATACAACGGACTGATGGCCTGCAACAGCCCGTTGACGACAAACACGCTGAGCGTTGAGCCGACGTACAGCAGGGCTTCGTAGCGGCCAATATCGCCGGCGCTCAAGCCTGACTTGGCCAGCAGTACGCTGACGCCGATGGCCGACCCCACCCGCATCAATTGATACGCCTGCATGGACAAGGCTGCGCCCGGCGCAAAGCGGCTCATCTCAAGCCACAATGTTGATCATGCGCTTGGGGACAAACACCACCTTCTTCGGAGGCTTGCCCTCCAGCCATTTTTGAACCTGCGGGAGCGCAAGAGCGGCCGACTCTGCCTGCGCGGCGTCGGCGTCGGCCGGTAGCTCGAGCTGGGCGCGGAGCTTGCCGTTGATCTGCACCGGATAGTTGACCGTATCGCTGTGCAGGTATGCCTCGTCGTGCGCGGGCCATGCCGCGTCGAAGATGCTTGCGGAGTGGCCCATGCGCTCCCACAACTCCTCCGCCACAAAGGGGGCAAAAGGCGCGAGCAGTATGGCGAAAGGTTCCAACACGGCGCGGCTGCAGGTCTTGGCGGCGGCCAGTTCGTTGGCGGCAATCATCAGACTGCTCACGCAAGTATTGAGCGAAAAGCGCTCGATGTCGGCGGTGATGCGTTTGATCGCCCCGTGCAGAGCGCGGAGCGCTTCCGGGCTGGGGGCGTCGTCGTTGACCCTGCAGGCGTCGGTATCGTCCATGTAAAGCGCCCAGACCTTTTTGAGAAAATTGTAAACCCCCGTAATGCCTTTGGTATCCCAGGGCTTGCTCGCTTCTACCGGCCCGAGGAACATTTCGTACATGCGGAAACAATCCGCTCCGTATTGCGCGATGACATCGTCCGGATTGACCACGTTGTATTTTGACTTGGACATCTTGCCCACCTCGGCGCGCAGGTAAAAAGGCGCGCCGTCGGCAGACTTCAGAAACGCCGAACTGGCGTACTCCGGACGCCAGGTTTTGAAACGGGCTATGCCCTCGGCGTCCAGACAAGCCTGGCGCGCATCGCCTACGTAGCTCACAAAGTCGGCGTGCACCAGCACCTCTGCCAGATCGGCGGGGTCGGCGTCGCGCGCCAACTCAGCGCTCAGGAAGGTCTTGTCGCTCTTGCGCATGTACGCGGAGGTCACTATACCCTGAATCATGCCCTGATTGACCAATTTGCGGTAAGGCTCGTCGGTAGGGACAATCCCGCAATCGTACAGGAATTTGTGCCACATGCGCGAGTAGAGCAAGTGACCGACCGCGTGCTCCGCGCCGCCGATGTAGAAATCCACG
>JBKBLI010000012.1:18741-21724 GCA_046296435.1 Saprospiraceae bacterium
GTCCCGCCAATAGTTCAGGGCCTCTGGAGAGGCCAGAGCCTCGTCGTTACGCGGATCCATGAAGCGCAAAAAATACCAAGAGGATCCCGCAAACCCGGGCATGGTATCCGTCTCGCGCAGCAGGGTCCTGCCTTCAGCGCTTTGCAGCGTTTTCCAGTCGTTCAGTTTGTCCAAGGGGCCTTTGCCGCCTGCCGCCTTGAAGTCCTCTGTGTAGGGCAATTCGAGCGGCAACTCGGCGTCGGGTAGCGCATGGGCTACGCCGTCGGCGTCGTACACGATCGGGAATGGCTCGCCCCAGTAGCGTTGGCGCGAGTAGTTGGCGTCGCGCAGTTTGTACTGTACGCGCACGGCTCCGATGCCCATTTCGGTTATCCGGGCGCAAGCCGCGCGGATGGCCTCGTTGACCTCCAGACCGTCGAGGAAGTCCGATTGGATCATGCGCCCCACCTTGTCGCCTATTCCCGCGCCTTCGTACCCGCTTTTGTCCACAATTTGCAGCACGGGCAAGTTGAATTTTTCGGCAAAACGCAGGTCGCGTTCGTCGTCGCCCGGCACCGCCATGATGGCGCCCGCCCCGTATCCTTTGAGCACATACTCGGCGATGTAGATCGGCAGCTTCGCCCCCGTGAACGGATGCAGGGCATAGGATCCGGTAAATGCGCCGCTGACCGTTTTTTCGGACTTGCGCTCCAACTCTGTGCGGCTTTTTACCCAGTCTAAGTAGGTCGTTACCTCGGCCGCCTGTTCGGGCGCGACGAGCGTCGCTACCAGATCGTGCTCGGGGGCCAGCACCATGAACGTAGCGCCGAAGATCGTATCGGGACGCGTGGTATAGACTTCGAGGAGTTGGTCGGAACCGTCTATTTTGAAAAAAATCTGCGCGCCCTCCGAGCGTCCGATCCAGTTGCGCTGCATCGCGATGAGCGCCTCCGGGAAATCCACCCGCTCTAAGCCCTCCAACAGGCGTTCGGCGTATGCCGTGATCCGCATGCTCCACTGCAACATGGGTCGCTGCACCACCGGATGGCCGCCGCGCTCGCTCACGCCATTGACCACCTCGTCGTTGCTGAGCACCGAGTTGAGGGCCTCGCACCAGTTGACATAGCTCACCTTGCGATACATCAGGCGGTAATTCATCAGCGTCTCGGCTTGCTCGCGGGCGCTCATGGCTCGCCATTGCGCGGCGTCGAAGATCGCGTCGCAGCTATTCGCAGCCTTCACCCGCGTATTGCCGTAGCGCTCAAATTCGGCTACCAATTCCGATATGGCGCGCGCCTTGTTCAGGTCCTGATCGTAGTAGCTATTGAACATGCGCAGAAAGATCCACTGCGTCCATCGGTAGTAATCCGGGGCGCAGGTGCTGATCTCGCGGCTCCAGTCGTAGCAAAAGCCGATAGAGCGCATCTGGGATTTGTACCGACGAATATTTTCGGCCGTGGAGACGGCAGGGTGTATCCCGTTTTCGATGGCGTATTGTTCGGCCGGCAGCCCAAAAGCGTCGAAACCCATAGGGTGCAGCACATTATATCCGCAGAGGCGTTTGTAACGGCTCAGGATGTCGCTGGCAATGTAGCCCAGGGGGTGCCCAACGTGTAGCCCCGCTCCGGAGGGGTAAGGGAACATGTCCAGAACGTAATACTTGGGCCGGTCGCTGCGGTTCGATACGCGATAGAGGTCCGTTTGTTCCCAACGGACGCGCCATTTTTCTTCGATGCTGGAAGGCGTGTACAATGCTGTTTATTTTTATCTTGTCAAAAAAAGGTATCCCGGATCCTGCCGCCGGCTATACGCGTCGCCCGGCAGATATTTATTCGGGAAAAAGGCATGGGTAAAGGGGGAGGTGACGGCGTGGGGGCTGGAGGCGCGGGTCGCGCGACCCATCGCCCCTTACTCGCGCCCAAGTGAACGGCGCTGAGGCCGGCCGCAAACTATTTAGCTTTAAATTGAGCGATTGCATTTTTTGTAAAATCAGACAGCGAAAGTCGGCCGCTGATAGCAGCCCGCTCGTCCAGCAGGGCGTCCCAATGTTCGCAGCCCTGCCAAAAGATGCGCTTAAGTTCGCCCAAGGCCTCCGGGCTAAACCCGCAGAGGCGACGTACGAACGACTCCAAATAGGCGTCTAATTGTTCGACGCTCTCGAAAGCCTCCTGAAAAAGCCCTTTACCTTTGGCCCATTCGGCAGTCTGCCACTCGTCGGGGTTGAGCGCCATTTGGCTGAAGGCGGCCAATCCAACTTTGCGTTCGACGGCTGGGCCGATCACAAAAGGCCCGAAGCCCACAGCCAGTTCGCTCAATCGGATGGAGGCATACTGAGAAGCCAGGCAATAATCGGTAGCAGCCGCAAGCCCTACCCCGCCTCCGACGGCCTTGCCATGTATGCGGCCCACCACGATCTTCGGGCAGCGCCGCATGGCATTGATTACGGATCCGAAGCCGCTGAAAAACCGGTGTGCCGTCTGTGCGTCGTCGATAGCGACCAACTCGTCGAAACTGGCGCCGGCGCAGAAGGTTTTGTGCGTATCGCTGCGCAAAATGATTACCCGCACGTCGCTGCGCCCACCCAGAGATTCAAAAGCCTCGGTCAGCGCCTTGAGCAGCGTGGCGGGCAGACTGTTGTGCGCCGGATGGTAAAAGCGCACTTCGGCGGCGCCAGCCGGCCCTGTCTCTATGCGCACGTATCCTTGCGTATCTTCCATCATATGCTATTGAAAACGACGCAAAGGTAGGCCAATCCAACGTTAGCGGACACAAATGCGCAAAAAAAACTTGAGCGCCCGGACTCCGCCGCATGCGGAAGTCCATTTTGATTCAGAAAAAATAGACAAAAAACCAGACCAGAAATGCCGCAAGTAAGAGGGCTACCGCAATGGCGGCCAAAGTGGATAAGCGCAAGAATGGAATGCGTTTGCGTGGGGACGCCCGCCTGGTTTTGAGGCGTTTTTCCAACTGGCGCCATACGCGTTCGGGCGGCTTTTCCTGCAGC
>JBKBLI010000012.1:21822-26756 GCA_046296435.1 Saprospiraceae bacterium
ACTACAATACGCCGCATCCAACCCTCGAAGCTGCCCACGCCGTTGTAGGACGCCACCTCGGACAGGATTTTGTAAAAACCGCTGACCAGCGCCTCTTCCGCATCCTCGGGGGTCTTGAGGTAACGCCTGCATACGCTGTACAAAAGCGGGGAATAGCGCTCGTACAGGCGTCTCTGTGTCGGCGGGTGCTGCGCGCGCAACCCGTCCAGAAATGCTTCATCTATCATCGCGTGACTGCTGTCGAACTTTCCATAAAGTACGGCTCAACAGTATATTAGATGCATCCGGAGGGAATAGTGGCGTTTGGGGGTGGCGATTTTGGTCGGGTCGGCGTACGATGCGCGAGGGGGCCGGGGCGGGGCGCGCAATCCGCGCTCCTCTCCCCGACCCCCTCGACCAGCACCCGCGCTTTTTGCCGTCGATCACTCGATAGCGCGGGCCAGGCTTTGTTCGATGAACGCCGCCAGGTCGTCGCCGGTCAACACGCCGCTTTGGAGGCGAGCCAGATCATACAGATAGCGCGCGGCCGACTCGCGGGCCTCCGGCTCTAACGCAAGCAGTTTGGAGGCCACCGCCGGATGGTTGGTGTTGACGGTGACCTGAAACATGTCGGGCATTTTATCGTCGCCGTTGGGCTGGTGCAGCATTTGCATTTCCTTGAAGCGGCGCATGAACTCGGGCATGGTCAATTGCACGGGCATATCTGTCGGGCTAAGCGCCTCTAAGCGGATAGACGACGGGTCGCTCACCACCTTCGCAAAGAGATCTTTCACCTCTGTTTGCGCCGCCTCGCTGAGGGCAGATTCGCGTTTTTCGTCTTTTTCCACCAGATTATCCAAGGTATCGGAGTCGATGCGCGCAAAAAGGACATTCAAGTCCGTTTTGTATTCGATGTGCTGCATCCAGTGGTTGTCGAGCAGCGTATCCATGCGGAGCACATCGTAACCGCGCGCTTTGGCCGCTTTGATCAGCGGGGCATGGGTTTCGTGATTGTGGGTGTAAAGGAACACCGTTTTGTCGTGCTTGTTGGTTTGGGCTGCCTTGACGCGCTCTTTGTAATCCTTGAGCAGGAAAAACTCGCGGTCTGTATTTTCGACCAGCGCAAAGTCCATGGCTTTGTCGTTGAATTTGGTATCGGATACCATGCCGTATTTGACAAATACGCCCAAGGCTCGCCATTTTTCCTCATACGCTTTGCGGTCATCTCGAAAGAGTTCGCCCAATTTGTCCGCCACTTTGCGAGTGATGTATTCGCTGATTTTGCGCACGTTGACATCGCTCTGCAGGTATGAGCGGGATACGTTGAGCGGAATATCGGGCGAGTCGATAACGCCATGCAGGAGTTGGAGCCACTCTGGCACGATGTTGCGCACATCGTCGGTTACATAGACCTGATTGCAGTAGAGGTGTATTTTGTTGCGGGTATTCTCAACCACATTGCTCAACTGCGGGAAGTAGAGCACGCCGCTCAGATTGAAGGGGTAGTCGATATTGAGGTGTATCCAGAACAGGGGCTTGGCGCTGAAGGGGTACAGCTTGTCATAGAAGTCCAGGTAATCCTGTTCGGTAAGTTCGGAGGCCGATTTCTTCCAGATCGGATGGGTGTCGTTGATCTGATTGGGCGTCTCGCGAGTCAGCTCTTTGGCCTCCTCTCCCTCGCCTTCCGTGTAGGTTTCGGTGGAAGAGCCGAAGATGATCGGCACAGGAAGGAAGGCGCAGTATTTGCGAAGCAGGTCTTCGATTTGTCGCTTTTCGGCGAAATGTTTGTTCTCCTCGTTGATGTAAAGGGTGACATCTGTGCCGCGCTCGGTCTTCTCGGCCGGCTCGATGCTGAACTCCGGATCGCCGTGACAGGTCCACTTTACGGCCGGCTCTTCCGGGCGCCAGGATTTGGATACGACTTCTACTTTGTCGGCTACCATGAAAGCGGAGTAGAAACCCAATCCAAAATGTCCGATGATGCCGCTGTCTTTGTATTTTTCGAGAAATTCGCTCGCGCTTGAAAATGCAATCTGGTTCAGATAGCGTTGAATCTCATCGGCGCTCATGCCCACTCCCCGATCGCGAATGGTGAGCGTGCGCGCGTCTTCGTCGAGTAGTATTTCGATGTGGGTATCGCCTATTTCTGCGCCGATATCGCCTTTGGCGGCCATGGTCTTGAGTTTGGCTGTGGCATCCACGGCGTTAGACACCAGTTCGCGCAAGAAGATCTCGTGATCAGAATACAGAAATTTTTTGATAATCGGAAAAATATTCTCCGTTTGTACTGAGATAGTTCCTTTTTGCATACTGCTGACGGTTGTTTTTGAACATTGTTTCAAACGTCATGCCAGCGTATCGGCGACTGACAATTTGTCGCATGCGTTCAAATATGGCCGCGTTTAGGAGCAAAAAACGGCTATATTAAGAAATTGTTAAAAAAATATGGCGCAACACTTGACACGCAACGCCTGAATAGCATTATCTTTGTCGCCGGAAACAAGCAAAACAAATTACTACTGGAAATACGCGGGAAAGGGGACTTGGTCCATAGGGGGGTAGGCTTGGTCTTCCTTTCTCGCTCTGAAATGTGATCGAAGAGTTTACTTTGTGGGAAAGGCGCCAGGCTGTGGGGGGTACGTCTGGATCTGTCTTTCTCACTTTTTTTTGTCCAAAACTCAACCGTGGCTAAGGGTGTGTGCGCAACTGTAGCCGCGCGATCAATAGATAGGCAGATATTTTGCAAGATTGTGGAACGGGCGCGCCTTCGCTTTTTTTCGCAGATCTCTCCTTTTTTGGCATAAAAAGTTGAAATTCGCCTTTGCGGGCTTGCGCAAAGGCAATTGCTTCTTTTTGAAAAAAGCGCGACTGCAAAGACAGGAGCGGGCAGGATGCGCTTTAAGACGGCTCGCCCTGCCCGTTCCCATTTTTTTCAACCGATGGACGCTGCGCCCTATGCCCGGCTGAGCGTCGGGAAGCGCATGCTTTCGCTTATTTTTTGGTCTTCCACTCCGCGATCGACTTGTCGTTCATGCGCGGATAGTCAGCGTTACCTTCGGCTTTGGCCAGTTCGGTGCTGCGCTCTGCCGTGGCGATAGCCTCTTTGTAGCGGCCCATTTCGGCCAGGATCAGGGCTTTGGTGCGGACGATCCAGAATTTTTCGCCGCCTTTTTCGAGCGATAGGTTGATCCATTCGAGGGCTTTGTTCATGTCTTTTTTCTCCTCGAGGTAGTAGCGGGCGGCCTGGTAGTAGGTGCTGGCAGAGGGGCCGGCCAATTGATTTTTGATATCGGCCTCTACTTTGGTGTCCACATCGAAGGTGATGGGCGCGCTCGCGCGGGTATTTTCCCAACTCAACATAAGGTCGGCGCCGTTGTTGCGAAGGTTGCCGATCTCGATCGTGAAGGTCTCGACGCGGTCTCTGAGCGCGACGGGTGTAACGGTCACGGCGGCGGCCACGTCGTTTTCGTCGTAGTTTTTGCCGGGCACGCCCCAGAATGAGGTATTTTTATAGAGGATCAGGCGCCATTCTTTTTCGCCGGGGATGCTATACAGCGCGTACGTGCCCTTCGCTACGTCTTGGCCTCCAAACTTAGCGTCGTCGGAGAAGGTGATCTTGGTAGATGCGTTGGCGCCGGTGCGCCACATTTCGCCAAAGGGGACCAGATCGCCGAATACCTTACGACCTTTCGAGCTGGGGCGGGAATACTCAATCTCCACTTTGGCAAGGCCTACGTCCTGTGTGATTTTAGCGCTCGGGCTGGGCTGGGGTGTTTTGATCTGGGCTTGCGCGCCGACGGCTGAGAGGGATAACAAAGAGCAAAGGATGAATAAGTGTTTGAACATGATATGTTGTTTTTTGGAGTCCCAAACACGCTGTCGGGCAAAAAGTTTAAATTATGCCGCTTATGCGACCGCAAACGTACCTTTGAGGATTAATTTGTTAACCATGTTGACTTACGCCTGCATACCATTCGCCGAAGTAGATGCCCGTACGCTTTATGAGATCATGCGTCTCCGTCAGGAGGTGTTTGTGGTTGAGCAGCAATGTTGCTATCTCGACGCCGACCGTTTGGATTACCAGTCCTGGCAGGTGATTGGTCTGGACGAGTCCGGCGCTGTGCTGGCGCACAGCCGGCTGTTGCCCCGCGGTTCGGCATATCCGGACTACCCCTCTATCGGTCGGGTAATGACCTCAGCCAGCATCCGGCGCAGCGGCGAAGGTCGTCGGCTGATGGCGTACAACCTGGAGCAGTGCATGCGCTTGTTCCCTGGCGAGGCGATCAAGATCGGCGCCCAGTTGTATCTTGTCGATTTTTATCGTTCATTTGGCTTTGATCCTGTAGGGCAGGTCTATCTGGAAGACGGTATAGAGCATATTCACATGATCCGCCAAACCGGCTAATCTTCTCATGCGTTCTTTTGCGATAAGCGACATACACGGTTGCTCCCGAACTTTTCACGCCTTGCTGGATACCATCGCCTTGAGCAAGGGCGATGTTTTGTATCTCCTTGGCGACTACGTAGATCGCGGACCGGACTCGCGGGGCGTTGTGGACACGATCCTGGCGATGCAGGCCGATGGATATCAGGTAAATTGTCTGCGCGGCAACCACGAAGAACTGGTTACCCAGGCTTTTACGACGGGTCAGGCCAGAGAGTCGTGGATGCGCGTCGAAGGCGCAGAAACGTTCATGAGTTTTGGGGTATCGGATCCCTGTGATTTGGCGCCGGTCTATCAGCGCTTTTTCCACTCGCTGCACAACCTGATCGAAGTGGATGGATTCATTCTGGTTCACGCCGGACTGAATTTTGAGATTGCCAATCCGTTTGACGATGAGCGGGCCATGCGCTGGCTTCGCATGTGGCATTCGAACATCCGCTATGAATGGCTCGCTGGGCGTATTGTGGTGCATGGCCACACGCCCACTTCGCGGGGAGAGATTGCGCGCAGT
>JBKBLI010000012.1:26853-29631 GCA_046296435.1 Saprospiraceae bacterium
GCCTGTCTGTGATCGACACCCAACAATGGCTCGACATTGATGCGGGCTGTGTTTTTGCCCATAAGTATGCGAAAATAGATGCAAGCACCCTCGGACACTTGTGCGCTTTCGACATGAAAAACAGGCGCTTGTACTTCGAAAAAAACTGCGACTGAAGCGCCGGCTATTTCAACGTATTTTTTCTGAAAAAGGAACGCGGCGAAGGACGCCCCGGGCGTCCGCGCCCTGTACCCTACCCGCTTTTCGCGGCCCGCATAGCGCGCCTCATCGCTCTTGTTGGAGGCTTTCGATGGTTTCGGCGGGCAATTCGCGCAGGTCGAGCACCATCAGCCCGTCGAGGCAGTCCGAGAATGCCGGATCGACGTTGAACGCCACAAAGCGGGCATTCTGACGCAGGTATTGCCGGAGGAGCACCGGCACGCTGGCATGTCGGGGTTCAATCAGTTCGACGAATCGCTCTAAGGCTTCAAACTTGCCGTCCATTCGCTGCGCGAGGAGCGCGGCGTTCACTTTGCGGCTGCGGGGGCGGAAGGGCTTGCGTGGACGGACGTATGCGGCGAGTTTTTTGTCAAAAAAATGTTGCTTGACGAACTCGATAATCACGCTCTTGGACACATCGGTGTAATATTTGCTGATGCTGACCGGCCCGCATAGATAGCGGTATTGAGGGTTGGCCATGAGGAAGTGCAGGATGCCTTTCCAGAGCAAAAATAAGGGGAGGCGCTGGCGCTGGTAGTCGGGCGACACGTAGGAGCGCCCCAACTCTACGCATTGCTTCAGGATCGGGAAAAAAGGTTCCTTGACGCGGAATAAACTGTGCAGGTAAAATCCCTGAATACCAAATTTGGTAAAGATTTTATCACCCAAACCAAGGCGATAGCCGCCGACGATGCGCTTCGCTTGCCGATCCCATATGATGAGTTGGAGGTAGTAGAGGTCGTATTCGTCCATATCGCGCTTCTTGCCCGTACCCTCGCCCACCTCCCGAAAGCTCCACTCCCGCAAGCGGGCGATTTCGAACAACGTGTTGGGGGCCTCGTTGATGTCCGCAATGAAAACGTCGAATTGCGCGCGCGAGCACATCCGCCTTTCGGGGGGGAGGGCTTCCAGTTCGCGGCTTATTTCGTCGGACGGAATGGGAGGAGCCAGCGGTTCGGGAATGGCTGTGTTAGCCGGAGGTTTCGACAAATTGTCCTCCAAAGGGCTGCCTAATGAGAAGATGCGGGCCTGAACGTATCTGGCCCACATGCGGTTTTTCGCAAATGTGGCCGCTTCCTGGGGCGTGATTGGCTCTCCGATGCGCACCGTTATTCTGACGATACGTTTGTTTTTTTGACCGATGAGCCTGCGCGTGTTTTTTCTCCAAAAATTTTCGTCGGCGTATTCTGGCGCTTGCAGATGGACGGGCAGGATATGGGTCTGGGCATTGCGGAGCTGTCGCAGCACGGCCATACGCAGCCACTGGTCGCCGATGCGCAGCAGCGAGCCGTCGCCGAAATCGGCGGCAAGACCAATATTGAAGCCTTGAGCGACTTTAGCCTGCAGGCGCTCGGCCATGTCTTTGAGCGGCGATTTGCGGCCCGGCGCAATGAGCCAGGGCTTGAGGGTGTAGGGGCGAAGTCTTTTGTGTGGAGGCGAGGGCGAGGGATTGAACAGCGCAAAATGATCCGACTTGAGACTCAACAAATACAACAAGACAAGGCCGTCGGGCAGGCCCGCCGTTTTGTTGGCTAACAAAATGGCATTGGGCGCTTTGCACAGCAGATCCAGATCGTAATCGCCAATGACGATTTCGATGCCCGACTTTTGGAGTAGTTGAAAGGCCTGTTGTTGTGCCGGCGTATGTGGATCTAAGTTCATTTGACGCAAAAGTAGTTGATTTTCAGGGTCTGCACGTCGTTTTTTTGGATTATGGACGCAGCGGTATATCTTATTTGCAGGATTTTTCGTTGTATGGGCGTTTATTGCACCCCTTGCCCGTGCCCCTTGCCCTTTGCGCGCATCACGCTTATTCAATCGAAAGACATGTTTCACAGGAAAAGAGTCCTGCTTTATCTCGCCTTTTTTGCGCTGACAGCGATTTCGCAGGCCCAGGTAACGACTTTGTACACCGAGGCGACGCTGGCCTACAAGCGGGGGCTTGATTTTTACGACCAACGCCTCTACGGCCTGGCGCTCAAGGAGTTTGAAACGGCCGCCGACCTGACCCGCCCGGTCAACGAACCTGAATGGCAAGCCATCAAAACCGACGCCGAACTATACGCCGCCAAGTGCGCCGTGCGGCTTGAGCAGCCCGAAGCCGAAATCAGGGTGCTCAACTTCCTGCGCGAACAGTCGCCCTCGCCTGTGGCCGCGCAAGCCGCCCTCGAAGTGGGCGACTATTATTTCAACAAACGCGAGTACGACCGCGCGCTTGCTTACTACGACATGGCCGCCGAAAGCGGCGGAGCGCAAGGCGAAGAGATTCGCTTCAAGCGGGGCTACAGCCAATTTGTGGGCAAGAAGTTTGCCCAGGCGCGCGGAACGCTCTACCCGCTGGCCAACAACCCGCGCAGCAATTGGTACCACTCGGCCAACTACTACTCTGGCTGCGCCGCTTTTTTCGAAAAAAACTACGGCGCGGCGCTGACCTTCATGGACAAATGCGAAAACTCGCAACAATACCGACAGGTCGTGCCGTACATGAAAACGCAAATCCTGTTCGCACAAAAAAATTACGATCAGGTGATCAGTTACGGGGCGCCCAAGGCCCAAAGCAGCGAGGTGCGCAACCGCCCG
>JBKBLI010000012.1:29730-41127 GCA_046296435.1 Saprospiraceae bacterium
AACCAAATGGTCGGACAGGCGTATTATGAAAAGGGCGATTACAAGCGCGCCTTGCCCTATCTGGAGTTTGCCGCTCAAAACGGCGTGCGGCTCCGCCCCTCGGATTACTACCAGTTGGGCTATACTCAGCACCAAAACGGCTTTTACAAGGAGGCCATCCAAAATTTCGAGCAATTGGGCAAGCAAGACAGCTTGCTCGGACAAAATGCGCTGTATCATCTGGGCGATTGCTACTTGCGGACAAACAATAAGTTTGCAGCCCGCAGCGCTTTTGCACAAGCGGCCAACATGACCTTCGACCGCAATATTCAGGAAGAAGCGCTATTCAACTACGGGAAACTAAGCTACGAGCAAAAGTTTGACCGCGATGCCCTTGCCGCTTTTCAGCGCATACCGCCCACTTCGAAGTATTACGACGATGCGCAAGCCCTGCTGAGCGATATTTTTCTCAATACCCGCGACTACGACCGCGCTGTGGCGACGCTCGAAAGCGTCAAGAATCGCACGCCCCGCATGAACGAAACTTATCAGAAAGTAGCGTTCTATCGCGGCTTGCAACTGTATCAGGACAACCAAAAGGACGAGGCGCGCCGTTTTTTCAACAAATCGCTCGACCAGCCGCTCGATAAACGCATCGTCACGCTGTGTTCTTTCTGGCTGGGATCCATCGCCCACGACGCCGGCGAGTGGAATATCAGCCGCAAACATCTGGAGTCTTTTGCGGCCAACGCCAAAAACTACCGCGATCTGCCCGAAGAAAGCAGCATGATGATGGCCAACTACATCCAGGGCTACAATTTGCTGAAGACCAAAGATTATCAGGGCGCCCTGGCGCAGTTTCGCGCAGCCATCGACGGTATCCGGGCCAATATGTCCTCCATACGCTCCGCACAGATACGGTCGGCCGTGTTGGGCGACGCCGTGCTCCGCGCAGGCGACTGCCATTTCAAGCGCAACCAGTACCCTGAAGCCCTGAAGTTTTACGACGAGGCCGTCAAAGAGCGTTACACGGGTTATGAATACGCCTTTTACCAAAAAGCAATGATCAAGGGTCTGCAAAAAAAGCCCCTGGACAAGGCGCTGGAATTGGAAGAGTTCCTCCGCAAATTCCCGAACAGCCAATATGTGGACGAGGCCCTGTTCCAACTCGGCGACACCTACCAAGGCATGGGCAAGCTCTCAGAGGCCATACCGCCGCTGCGACGCCTGGCCTCTGATTTCAGGGGGCGCTCCAACCTGGTCAACCAAGCCCTGCTCAAGCTGGGTCTGATCTCCTACAACCAGGGCAACAACAGCGCCGCGATCAACTACTACAAGCAGGTTTTTGCCAATAATCCGGAAAGCTACGAGGCTAAGGATGCGCTGGCCGCGCTGGAGGAAATCTACGTGCGCGATATGAACCGGCCGGATGAGTATTTCGCCTTTTTGGAGACAGTGCCCGGGTACAACATCAGCACCGCATCCAAAGACAGCGTGAGCTACTACGGCGCCGAGGCGCAATTCCAAAGCGGGCGCTACCAGCAGGCCGTCGATGGCTTTACAAGCTACCTGACGCGTTACCCCAACGGACGCTACACACTGAACGCCCATTTTTATCGCGCCGAGAGCTACGCGTCTAACGATCTGCGCAAGTACAACGCCGCGCTAAAGGATTACGCAACAGTGGTGAGCAAAGGTCCCAGCCGCTTCTACAGTCGCTCGGCGGAAAAGGGCGCGCTGATCGCGCTCAACGTAGAGCGAGACTATCCGCAAGCCATCGCGCTGGCCCGCAAATGGGAAGAAAGCGCCGCCAACGAAAATGCGCGCTTCGAAGCGCAATTGGTCATCCTGCAAAGCGCATACGAAACCAACAATCAGACGGCCGTCAATGAATACGCCAACAAAGTGATTTCCGCGAGCATGGCCTCCCGCGAACAAATCGCCCGCGCCCACTTCTACCAAGGAAAAATGGCGTTTAACCGCAGCGACTTCGCAGGGGCCGAAAACTCCCTGCGCAAGGTGAACGAACTTTCGACCTCCGAATTTGCCGCCGAAGCCTGGTACCTGCGCGGACAAATCCTGTACAACGCGCGCCGCTACGCCGACGCCGAAAACCTGCTGCTCGACGCCATCAAACTCAGCGCCGGTTATGACGATTGGATCGCCCGCGACCTGATCCTGCTCTCTGACGTATATCTGGGCATGAACGACCGCAGCAGCGCCACCGCTGCTTTAGAGGCCGTGCTGGAGAACTACACCGGTCAAAACATGGAGATCAAAAACCTGGCCCGCGACAAATACAACCGATTGGGCGGCGGAGGCGCGCCCAAATCGCCGGGAGACAAACCCCGCAATCCGGGCCAACTCGAATTGGATTACGGCAACTAATCGCCGCAGGCAGACACAGGATTCGATCACTTTTTTTTTAGAAAAAAAATATGCAAACACAACGAAAATACGGTCTGGTCGCCGCAATGATTGGCGGCTTGGCCTTTGCAATACAAGCTCAGCCGATTCCGGCCGAAAACTTCGACATTGTCAAAAACTTCGACGCCCGGCTGCTCGAGACCAACAAACTAAGCGTGCCCCCTACCCTGCCGCCCATAGACACGGCGTCAAAACGACTGCGCTACGATATCGCGCCGCGCCCGCTCACGCTCTCCTATCCCGCACCCCAATTGCGCCCGCTGGGCATGAAAGCCGTCAAAGAAGAAAAACCCAATAACGGCTACGTCAAAGTAGGCGCAGGCTTACCGGGAGCTATCCTCGGAGAGGGAGGATACTACATCGGCGGCTCGGACAAATTCGACGGCAAACTCTGGGTGCGCCATCACCGGCTCAACAACGACAAGAGAATCGAAAACCAACGCTTCTTCGATACCGATGCGTTGGCTCAGGCCAATATCTATTTTTCTGAAGCCCTTGCGGCCGAAGCGCACGTGGGCTACAGTTTCGATCGGGTCCACTTCTTCGGGTACGACCGCGAACGCGTAAGCTTCTCCGAAGAGCGCACCCGACAGGATTTCAAAACCCTCAACATCGGCGGCCGGCTCTACAGCGCAACCCAAAACGACGCTGATTTTACGTTCAATGTCGCGCCCTCCCTGTACATCCTGACCGACTATTACGCCAACAAAGAGGTCGGCTCTGTGGTGGATCTGGAGGCGACCAAGTGGTTTGCCGAAAAACATCCGCTGCGCATGCGTCTCGCGGTGGACCTCACCAAATTCACGGATACCGCTACCACGACGCTCAATAACATTTACTTTCAACCCTCGTTCGCCTTTCACCACAGGATATTCAAACTCAAAATCGGCGCCAACATCGTAAGCCACCGCGATGAGTTTACCCTCTTCCCCGACGCCGAACTCGGCCTCAAGATCGTGGGCGACGGCGTGCAACTGTTTGCCGGGGCGACGGGCGACCTGCGCAAGAATACTTTCCGCACCCTGAGCGCCTACAATCCCTTTGTGGACATTCGCGCCTCTCGCCTCCGCAACACGCACTACATGAATTTTTACGGCGGCGTACGCGGCAATTTAGGCTGGTTGGACTACAACGGCCAAGCGGGCTTCGGGCGCGCGCGCGACCTGGCGCTGTTTCAGGCATTTGCGCCGATCGATAGCGTCACGCGCTTCCGAACGGTGTACGACACGGCAAGCATCTTTAACCTTCAAGGGACGGTCAAAGTCAAGATAACGGAGGCCGTTACGCTCGTGGGCACGCTGAGCCAAAACGTGTTTGACCTCAACAACGAAGCGGCGCCCTGGGGTTTGCCGCGCACAGAGGGCAACTTTGGCGCCATCGTCAGCTTTTTGGACAAGCGCGCCAAAATTCGCGGCGATCTATACATCGCCGACGGCATCCCATTCAACGGCCGCGACGGCCTTCGCACGCGAACGCAGGCGCTGTTTGATCTCAACTTTGGCGGGTCTTACTACTTCACGGACAATATCGGCGTCTTTGCAGATTTCAACAACCTGCTTAACATTCGCCGCCAACGCTGGATCGAATACCCGATGTTCGGCACAAACTTTGTGGCCGGCATCACGGCGAGATTCTGAGTCGATCCGAATGAAGGACGCCGGGCGACGTCATTTCAGGATGACGCCGCCCGGCGTCTTTTACAGCCGTTGGCGAAATAAGCGATTGCGTTCGTCAAGCGGCTAAGTCCCGCGGTCAATTCTTTTTTTGAGGATTGCTCTTCGCTTTAGGAGGCTCGGCCTTTGCTTGTTGCATCTGCTCGTATTTCATGGCGGCCTCTTGTTGGCGTTGACGCCACTCTACCTGTCGCATCTCTTTAAAGGCGAGGGCCATGGGCTTGATCTCGGTGGGCTTGCCGTTGAGGCGGCGGTGATACGCCAGGAGCACAAAATCGGCCATATCGTCAGGGAAGGTGACGCCGGCGCTGCGCAGATAGTGCGAAAACCGCGAACCCTCGTAGAAGCCCCAATTGATGATCATCCACGAACCGAGGCGGCTGTGCAGCACTTCGCATACCCGTTCTTCCGGGAGGGCCTTGATCCGCTCCTTATACTCAGGGGCGATTTTTTTGTCCAGTTCTTTTAGCGCGTCTTCCAGATTTTTGGGGATATATACGCCGAAAAGTCTTTCCTGTTTGATGCGCTCCTGATATTGCGCTTCAAATTCCGCCTCATTGTTTGGCGGCCCCTTGATTTCTTCTTTTTTCTGAGAAAAAATTGCGCTTGCGGCGCACAGCAAGGCGAATAAACACCAGATCTTTTTGTTCATCGTGCAGATACGGCAAAGGGATTCAAAAAAATGAGGAAAACGT
This sequence comes from Saprospiraceae bacterium, assembly GCA_046296435.1. GTDB lineage: Bacteria > Bacteroidota > Bacteroidia > Chitinophagales > Saprospiraceae > M3007. The sequence continues at coordinate 34,505 of JBKBLI010000012.1, forward strand.
CGGGCGGATGTTAATGCGGCGGAACTGGCGGGCCCGGGGCCTGACCTACAGCTGAACACCGCGAGATGAGAACCGCTTTTCACAAGTCGCAAGGTCTTTTTTTTTAAAAAAAACTTGCGGAAACCAAGCGCATCTATAAACGCTCAGATTGGCTCAAAATTACCTGTCTGCCGATTTTTGCGCACGGCATTCCACGGAAAACAACGCCCATTCATCACGATATAAACCCCAGGCGGCATGGACTGAACAAAAGCCAAGGCGCTACCCAGATTGAAGAAACCGTCGGAAGAGGCGCCAAACGCATAGGGGATCATGGCCCCCGTAATCACGATGGTCTTGTCGGTCAGCCCCAAATCAGCCAACTTAGAAGCCGTCTCCACCATACGGTCTGTTCCGTGCGTGATGACGATCTGGGCGTGCGGCGATTTGGCGCAGTTGTGAGCGATGATACCCACATCTTCGGGCGTCATCTGCAGCGAGTCCATCATCATCAGCGTCTTGATATCGATATCCAGCGTACAGCGCCCGCGTTCGAACATCTCTTTGAGGTGCGTATCCTTGAAGTAGAGTTCGCCGGTGAGGTAGTTATACTCCTTGTCGAAAGTGCCGCCTGTCACAAAAACCTGAATCATGCCGCGTGGGTTGTTTTGTCATTTTGACGACAAATAACGCGCCAATTGGCCGTAACAACGCGCAGTAATGACTATTTTGAAAATTTTTGGGCCAAATCAGCTTCCGAGAAGGTCGCCACCGAACCCTTGTGCACGTCATACAGCATCGGTACAACCAACAACTTGCCCGCCGAAATAAGGTCTGCAAATTCCGCCTCAACTTGACGAACGCCGTGCAGAATATTGCCCTGTATGCAGGAGTCTAAATGACAACCCATGCGCTTGAAGGCGATCTGCTGCTCCTCCTCGGCGGCAAGCATCGCCACAATATCGTGGAGGCGCCCCTCAACCTCGTCGCCGTTTACCAGGGCTTTCACCGCTCCGCACTCTGTGTGCCCAAGCACGACGATCACCGAGGCGCCGAGGAACCTGACAGCATACTCGATACTGCCAAGCTCCAGATCGCCGATCAAATTGCCGGCGGTGCGCAAAACAAAGAGATCGCCAAGCCCTTGATCAAAAATGATCTCAGGCGATACCCGACTGTCCGAACAAGCGACCACGATGGCAAACGGGCGTTGTCCGTTTGCGGTTTCGTGAATCTGCGCAAGCGCTTGCCGGGGGTGTTGCGCTTTTCCAGAGGCGAAACGCGCCGCGCCTTCTTCGAGCCGGCGCAGGCGTTCTGCCGGCGATTGGGCGCTTGATTCCCGATCGGGCGTCTGAAACGTGCAAGCTACGCCCCACATGCTCAAACCGATGTAAGCGGCCTGAAAAATAAACCTTTTGTTCATGTCAAAAAGATGATTTGTAAATGGCCGCAAAGGTGTGGCGGGTCGCCGCTCCTTTTGTGTAACAAATGCTACGTGAGGCATTAATTTTTGCGTCGCCTCCAAAATAGGAACGCAGGCCCAAATATCGCTTAGCGCGCGGGCGCGCCGCGTCGGTCGGTCCCCAGGCTCTGTTTATCCAGCCCCGCACAGCCCTAAAAGCGCCTGGATACAAAACCTGATATCGAGACTGTTTTTCCCAACAAAGTGCAAACATGTCGAATTACTTGCGTGATTTAACGATAGAGGCGCTAATTTTGCGGCGTTTTATGAATCAGACAATGGTCCAGTTTGAGCGGGTGTGCGCACGCTGCCGCGAGTTGTTTTTGAAAAAAACAGCCGATTACGGCACTGCGTGGCGTATTCTGAGGCCATCCAGCCTGACGGACCAGTTGTACATCAAGGCGTTCCGCATTCGGAGCATCGAAGAAAAAGGCGTGCAAAAAATCGAGGAATCCGTAACGGACGAATACGTCGGCCTGATCAACTACAGCGTGCTGGCCTTGATCCAACTGGAACTTGCGGCAGACGCGCCGCTTGAATTGGACGTCGAATGGGTCGCTCAGGCTTACGATCGCCACATCGCAGAAAATAAAAAGCTGCTGTCTGCCAAAAATCACGACTATGGCGAGGCTTGGCGCCTCATGCGCGTCAGCAGCATGACCGACCTGATTTTGCAAAAACTGCTCCGAATCAAACAAATCGAAAACAATCAGGGCAAGACCTTGGCCTCCGAGGGTCTGGAGGCCAATTACCGCGACATCATCAACTATGCGGCGTTCGCGCTGATCCGGCTGGAAGAATCTTCATCTGTCAATACCCATTAACGCGTACCCATCGATATATGACATCATTACCCGCATTATTGATCCAGTTTGCCGTTGTAGGCGTTCTGCTCACCTGGCTCACCATACGCGCCGACCGCGCCAAAAGCGTCCTCATCACCTTTTTGCAGCATTTCACCGGCGTTTGGTTCATATTTTCGGGCTTGGTCAAGGCCGTGGACCCGATAGGCACCGCTTACAAAATGGAGGACTACTTCGTTCAGTTTGAAGATACCTTCGCCGGTCTCAACAACGTCTTCTCCGGCCTTGCCCCCATTTTCCCGGCCCTGCTCAAGTCTGCCAACGGCTTCTCCATTCTGATGATCGCGCTGGAGATCGTCCTGGGGCTAATGCTTATTCTGGGCTGGAAACGCAAGCTGACGGCATGGTTGTTTTTCCTGATTGTGCTGTTTTTCACGTTCCTGACTGGATTTACATTTCTGACCGGCTACGTGCCGTCGGGCGCCAATTTTTTTGATTTTAAGCAATGGGGCCCTTTTGTCAAAACCCAAATGCGGGTGACCGACTGCGGTTGTTTTGGTGATTTTATCAAGTTGGATCCCCGCACCTCGTTCTTCAAGGACGTATTTTTGTTGTTTCCCGCCTTGCTGTTTCTGTTGCGCAGCCGTTACATGCACGAGTTGTGGACTGCCGGTCGGCGCAATTTGTGGGTAGGCGTTTCGAGCGCAATCACGCTTGTCTTCTGTCTGTACAACACTTATTTCGACCTGCCGATGGTTGATTTTAGGCCTTTCAAAGTTGGTACGGACATCCGCGAGCGCAAAGCTCTGGAGGCAGAGGCGCGCAGCAACGTGCAGGTGATCGGGTGGCTCCTCGAAAATGAGAAAACCGGTGAAAAAGTCACCTTCATGGAGCCAGAAGCAGGTAAAATCACCTACTACAAGACCTACGCCAAAAACGACGGATGGCGCGTGGTCGAACAAATCAAAACCGAGCCTTACATCGAACGCGACGGAAAGCGCATACCGATAAGCGAGACCAAAATCAGCGATCTGGCCATAGAAGATCGCGAAGCGGGCGACATCACCGACGAAATACTCGAGGACAAAGGCTACACGCTGATGATCATCGCCTACAAACTCAAAGGCAAGATCGCTACCGAAACTGTCACGGTGCAGGATACCGCGTGGGCTACAGACACCGTCCGGGTCGGCAAAGACTCCATCCGCCTGATACGCCGCATCGCCGAGGTCAAAAACCGCAGCGTGGAGCAGGAAACCTTCGTGCCGGAGCCGGATTACGAGCGCTATTTTTTAGAAAAAATAAATCCTCTCGCGCAGGAGGCCAGGCAGGCCAACTGGCGGGTTTTTGCTGTCAGCGCTACGCCCGATTACGACAAAGCGCCCGCTTTTGCCAAGCGCATTCAAGCCGGGTACCCCTTTCATACCGCCGACGACAAACTGCTCAAAACCATCATAAGGGCCAATCCGGGCGTGGTCGTCCTCAAGGATGGCAAAGTGCTGAAGATGTACCATCACCGCCATTTGCCCAAATTCGCCGATCTGCCGAAATGATCCTCAAAGCAAGCGCCATTCGCAACCTGACAGACGCCCGCTACTTTGCAGCCCGCGAAGTAGATTACCTCGGCTTTTGCATCGACGAGGGCGCGCCGGGCTACCTCGATCCCATGTACATGCGCGCCATCATGGAGTGGATCGAAGGACCGCGTATTGTGGGCGAACTGCCGCTGTCAAGTCCGGAGGTAGCCGCTCAGACAGCCCAATTCTACCAGTTGCACGCCGTACAGACCCCTTGGCCCGCCGACCGCATACCGGGCGAGGGCTTCGAAAAAATCGCGAGCCTGAGCGCGGACATGAGCGAAAGCGCGGCGCGCGCCATACTGGATTCGGGAGCCGAGCTGTTCGTACTTTACGACGCGCCCAAATCGACCATTGACCGGCGCGCCGACTTCTGGCGCGAAGCCTTCGGCGCGCGGCGCATTCTGGTACACTACCTGGATGCGCCCGAACTCTTAGACCGGTGGCTTAGCGACTACGCCATCGGCGGTCTGAGCATCAGCGGCGGCGACGAAGAGCAAACGGGCGTCAAAAGTTTTGAAGAGTTAGACGAGTTGTTCGACGCCTTAGAAAGCATGGCGCGTTAACGCGACCAGCCATTGCCCCCAAAAAAAGCCACATTGGCAAAAAAAACACAGCGTATGCGCGCGGCAGAGTTCAGCCCCCCAGACGCCAATTGCCTTCAACAGATAAACGTAACATAGTCATGAGAAAGACCATATCCATCAAAAGCATCACATATCAAGCGCTCAGCGCAGTCATCCTAACTGTATTCATCGCCTGCGCGCCCAAGACTGCGCCAACCGGAGGCGTAACTCCGCCCGGCGCGCAAGGTTCAGCCCCCGCCATACCCATCCCGCAAGGCCCCGACTTTCGGAAAACCGCTCCGCAGCCCGGAGCCGCGCCCAAAATCCAAATCGGAAAAGCCGAAACATTCAAGTTAGAGAACGGACTCACCGTCATCCTGGTGCAGAACAGCAAACTCCCCGTCGTATCCTTTCGCGTATTCTCAGACTATCAGCCTGTGCTGCAAAAGCAAGCTGCCGGCTACGTAGATATGATGGGCGAACTGCTGTCCAAAGGCACGCGCAACCGCAGCAAAAGCCAAATCGACGAAGAGACAGACTTCATCGGCGCCACCCTGAGCAGCGACGCCAACGGCGTATCCGGCCGCTGCCTGAGCAAACACAGCGACAAGTTGCTCGAGCTGATGTCGGACGTGCTGCTCAACCCCACCTTCCCCGAGGAAGAACTAGAAAAAGCCAAAAAACGCGCCGAAAGTGGTCTGGCATCCGCCAAAGACAACGCCAACACCATCTCCGCAAACGTGGGCGCCGTTTTGCGCAACCGCAAAGAGCACCCCTACGGCGAGCTCATGACCGAAGAAACGCTCGCCAAAATCAACCGCGAGATGATCCTCAACCACTACCAGACCTTCCTGCGCCCCAACATCAGCTACCTTGTGATCACCGGCGACATGAACCGCGCGCAAGCCGAAAAAGCAGCCCGCAAACATTTCGGCAAGTGGCCTGTCAAGCCCGTGACCCAGGCCCAGTTCCCGACGCCCCAGCCCCCCGAAAAAACCCAGGTCTCCTTCGTGCAAAAGCCCGGCGCCGTACAATCAGTCATCAACATCACCTATCCGCTCGATTTGACGCCCGGACATCCCGACGCCATACCCGTGCGGGTTATGAACACCATACTTGGCGGCTACTTCAACAGTCGCGTCAACATCAAGCTACGCGAAGACAAAGGCTGGACCTACGGCGCGCGCACCGCCGTTGCGCCCGACCCGCTGGTAGCCAACTTTAGCGCAGGCGCCAGCGTGCGAAACATGGTCACCGACAGCGCTGTCGCCGAATTCCTTTACGAAATCCAACGCCTGCGCACCGAAAAAGCGCCCGCCGACGAACTGAACGTCGTCAAAAGCGTCCTCACCGGACAGTTTTCGCAAAGCCTCGAACAGCCCGGCACGGTAGCCAGCTTCGCCCTCAATACGGCGCGCTTCAACTTGCCAGCCGACTATTACGAACGCTACCTCGAAAGCCTGCAAAGCGTCACCTCCGATGACGTACTCAACATGGCCCGCAAATACCTCCTCCCCGAGCGCGCGCACATACTCGTCGTAGGCAACCGCGAAGAAGTCGCCGAAAAACTCCAAAAATTTGACGCCGAAGGCAAAATCAACTTCTATGACGTGTACGGCAATCCGTCCCGATTCAGCAACGCCAAAGTAGAAGATGGCGTAAGCGCCGAGTCGATCATCGAACGCTACGTCAACGCTATCGGCGGGGCCGAAAAAATCGCTCAAATCAACGACGTCTATATCGAAGGTAAAATCAACCTCGGCGGCGGCATCTTTGTCAAAACCTGGCAAAAAGCCAATACTAAAATCGCCGTAGAAAGCAGCATGATGGGACAGATCCTAAGCAAACAGGCCTTCGACGGCCAAAAAGGCTTCGTAGAAGCACAGGGACAAGGCGTCAGCGAATTAGACGAAGAGCAAATAGCCGACATGAAAGAACAAGCGCTCTTCTGCAAAGAAGCAGCCTATGCGGCCCTTGGCTACAAGTTGACCCTCAAAGGTCTCGAAGACCTCGACGGCAAAAACGCCTACGTCGTCGAAGTCACCCGACCCAACGGTCGGCAGAGCGTCGAGTACTACGACAAAGATACCGGCCTCAAGCTCCGCGAGATCAGCGCGCGGGGAGAAGATGAAGAGCAAACCATCATCACCAACGACTACAGCGATTACCGCGAAGTGGCTGGTCTCGTACGCAAGCCTTACGTCATTACAACCAGCGGCGCCATGCCCATGCCCCT
>JBKBLI010000012.1:41227-68949 GCA_046296435.1 Saprospiraceae bacterium
AAAATCCAGATCACCGAAATCAAAATCAACGCCGGCATTCCGGACGCGCAGTTCCAGCAGAAGTAAATCTGACGCTCAACCAACGCCGATCCGAGCAAGCGGCCCATGCATAGACGCCCGTCTGCACGGGCCGCTTGTTTTTGCCCCAAACGACGCCGCCTATTTGTCCGAAAAAAGCGAGTGCCAAACACATCGGCAAGCCCGACGCCCCCACCCCTATACCTGCAGGCGCCGCTGCCGACACGGCGAGCGCCTCCTTCGCGCCGAATCGCTCATTTTATTCAAAGTCCCGGCTGTTTGCACATTTTGACGTATTTTTGCGCCGCTTAAAATAAATCGCCCATGACTTCGCGCGAAATACGCCGCCAGTTTCTCGACTTTTTTGCTTCCAAGGACCACAAAATCATCCCCTCGGCGCCGATGGTAGCCAAGAGCGATCCCACATTGATGTTCATCAATTCGGGTATGGCGCCGCTCAAAGACTATTTCCTCGGCAACCGCGTGCCCCCCGCTCCCCGGATAGCCGACACCCAAAAGTGCCTGCGCGTTTCGGGCAAGCACAACGACCTGGAAGATGTGGGTTTCGACGGATACCACCACACCATGTTCGAGATGCTGGGCAACTGGTCTTTCGGCGACTATTTCAAAAAAGAAGCCATCGCCTGGTCCTGGGAATTGCTCACCGAAGTGTTTCGCCTGCCCAAAGATCGCCTCTATGTCTCGGTATTCAAAGGCGACGAAAAAGAAAAGCTCCCCTTCGATCAAGAGGCGTTCGACCACTGGAAGCGCTTCGTCAGCGAAGACCGTATTCTGGCATTCGGGAAAAAAGAAAACTTCTGGGAAATGGGCGATCAAGGCCCCTGCGGCCCCTGTTCGGAAATACACATCGACTTGCGAGCCGACGCTGAGCGCGCCCAAAAAGACGGCCGCGAATTGGTCAATGCCGACGACCCCAACGTCATCGAAATCTGGAATAACGTATTCATGCAATTCAACCGCAAAGCCGACGGCTCGCTCGAAGAATTGCCGGCCAAAAGCGTGGATACGGGCATGGGCTTCGAACGCCTATGCCGCGCCGTGCAAGGCGCCTCGTCCAACTACGCCACCGACCTGTGGCGCCCGCTATTTGAATTCCTCGAAAAGTACGCCGAAGTCGAGTATAAAGACACATATCCCGGCGTTCACCAAGATTGGACCCGCACCGACGTGGCCATCCGCGTGGTCGCCGACCACCTGCGCGCCGTGTGCTTCGCCATCGCCGACGGCGAAATGCCCTCCAATACCGGCGCCGGCTACGTCATCCGCCGCATCTTGCGCCGCGCCGTGCGCTACTACTACTCTTTCCTCAACCTGCAAGAGCCAGTCATGTACCGCATGGCGCCCATTCTGGCCGAAGAGTTCGCCGATGTGTTCCCCGAACTCAAAGCCCAGATCGACTTCGTGGTGCGCGTAGTGCTCGAAGAAGAAAAATCTTTCCTGCGCACCCTCGAAAGCGGACTCAAACGCATCGAAAGCCTCGAAGTGCAAAACAACTCCCTCAGCGGCCGCATAGCCTTTGAACTATACGACACCTTTGGCTTCCCGATCGACCTGACCCGCCTGATCGCCCGCGAAAAAGGCTGGACCGTGGACGAAGCCGGCTTCGAAGCCGCCCTGCGCGAACAAAAAGAACGCTCGCGTAAAGACGCAGCCAAAAGCGTAGGCGATTGGATATCCGTGCACGAAATCGACGAAACAACCTTCGTAGGCTACGACCAATACGAAGTGCGCGACGCCCGAATCAGCCGCTACCGCACCGTACAGATCAAAGACAAAATGCAGTATCAATTGGTGCTCGACCGCACGCCTTTCTACCCCGAAGGCGGAGGCCAAATAGGCGATACCGGTATCCTCCAACTGGAGGACGAAACCGTACAGGTGCTCGATACCGTCAAAGAGAACGACCTCGTCATCCATATCGTAGATCGCCTCCCAGCCAATCCCGACTCGCCGGTCGGCCTGGCTCAGATCGACATGAAACGCCGGCGCCTGATCGAAAACAACCACTCGGTCACACACTTGCTCCACGCAGCCCTACGCCAGATCCTCGGCAGCCACGTCCAGCAAAAAGGCTCCTACCTCGACGAAAACGGGCTGCGCTTCGACTTTGCGCACTTCCAAAAAATGACCGACGAAGAACTCGTAGCCGTAGAGCGCCTCGTAAACGAGAAAATACGCGCCAACATCCATCTCGAAGAGGCGCGCAATATCCCGCTCGAAGAGGCTAAAAAAGCCGGCGCCATGATGTTTTTTGGCGAAAAATATGGCGAAACGGTGCGCATGATCACCTTCGACCCTTACTACTCCCGCGAACTCTGCGGCGGTTGCCACGTAAATCAAACCGGCTGCATCGGATTTTTCAAAATAACGACCGAAAGCGCCGTAGCCGCCGGCGTGCGCCGTATAGAGGCCGTGACCGCGCTCGGCGCCGAAATCTGGGCAGCCGAACACGAACGCAGTCTTAGCGCCATCAAAAGCACGCTCAAAGCCAAAGACCCCGTACGCGCCGTAGTTGAACTTCAAGAGGAAAATAAACGCCTGCAAAAAGAGATCGAACGGCTCTCCCTAGCCCAGGCACAGGCCCTCAAAGCGGGCTTGCGCAATCAGGCGGCGCAACGCGACGGATACCGATTGATCGCGGCGGCAGCCCCCATCCAGGACGCTAACGCCGCCCGCGCGCTTGCTTTCGAACTGGAGCAGGAACTCGCTCCGGCGCTTGTCGCCATAGGCTGCATCAGCGGCGACGGCAAACCCCTGCTCACCATCAAACTGAGCGAGTCGCTGATCAAAGAAAAAAACCTGCACGCCGGCAATCTGGCCCGTGAGATGGCCCAGCGTTACCTCAAAGGCGGCGGCGGCGGCCAGCCGACATTCGCTACCGCAGGCGGATCCGACGCCTCCGGCATCGATGCGGCTATTGAGGCCATTGGCCAAATGGGCTAAAGCGAACCGAGGGACGCACAGGGCGCGCGCTGCGCGCGCCCAAAGCCCCTTCGACGCCGCGACGGCGCCTGCGCGCACATACCACCCCCTTTTCGCGCCCGCCCCCGGCGCAGAAGAACGCGGACAAAAAGCGTGAGCCATATCCCGTCCCGCGCTCACGCCTTTTTCCCCAAAAAACTACCGGAAGGTCAGCCGCTCAAACAGCTACCGGCGCTTTGATCGCCGGCCACGGATCGTAATTTTCGAGCGTAAAATCCTCGTATCGAAACCCAAACAAGTCGCGCACCGCGGGATTGATGCGCATGCTGGGCATCGGTCGCGGATCGCGGGAGAGTTGAAGCTGCACCTGCTCCAGGTGGTTGACGTAAATATGCGCGTCGCCAAACGTATGCACAAAGTCGCCGGGCTTCAGGTCGCATACCTGCGCAAGCATCATGGTCAGCAAAGCGTAAGAAGCGATGTTGAATGGCACACCCAGAAACACATCGGCGCTGCGCTGGTACAACTGACAAGACAAACGCCCTTCGGCCACATAAAACTGAAAAAGACAATGGCAGGGCGCAAGCGCCATCTGGGGCAACTCGCTTACGTTCCAGGCGCTCACCACATGCCGGCGGCTATCCGGATCAGCGCGCAGACGGGCGACCAGATCGGCCATCTGATCGGTATAGGATCCATCCGGATTGGGCCAGGCGCGCCACTGGCGGCCATACACCGGACCCAGCTCGCCCCGCTCATCGGCCCATTCGTCCCAAATGCTGACGCCATGTTCCCGGAGGTAAGCGATATTGGTGTCGCCGCGCAAGAACCACAGCAACTCGTAGATGACGCTCTTCAGGTGCACCTTTTTGGTGGTGACCAGCGGGAAGCCGGCGGCCAGATCAAAACGCATCTGGTAGCCAAAAACGCTGACCGTCCCCGTGCCGGTCCGATCGCTTTTGCGCGTTCCGTGCTCGAGAACATGCCTGAGTAATTGATGATAAGCCTGCATAAAGACGCTGAAGATGGTGAAGCGACGCAAAATTACGCCGCCTTGTCAATTTTTTGCGATATTTGCGGTCAATCAACCCCATACGCCGTCTCAAACCGTTTTCTTTAGCAAAATAAGGTCTCCCATGCAATATTGGATAACTGCGCTCATCAGCCTGTTTCTTCTGACGATTCAAGCCCAAACGCCGCCGCCGCCACAGGCGGACCCCATACCCGAAGCCCCACTCCCCAAGCCAGCCCCCAAACCCAAGAAGCTATATACCGTACCTGATCCGGCGCCCTTTGCGCAAGCCATCTCGCCAACCCGCTTGCGCGAATTGGTCGAAGCGCTTGCCGGGCCCGAGTTTGAGGGTAGGGAAACAGGACAACCCGGTCAATACAAGGCCGGCGAATATATCGCTGAACAATTCAAAGATATGGGTCTGCCGCCCGTAGCCGACCGGCGAACCTTTTTCCAAAACATCAAACTACAAAATGTATCCTGGGACAATCTGAGCCTCAAACTCAACGAAACCGAGTTTAAAAACCGCAAGGATTACTTCGTCTTACACGCATACATGGCCAACACCCCTCCCTTTCGCACCAAAGAACTTGTGTTCGTGGGGTACGGTATCGAAGAAGGCGCCTACAGCGATTACGGATCCGCCAATGTACGCGACAGAGTCGTTGTTTTTTATGCCGGCGAACCTTTGGACGGCGAGGGCCGTTCGTTGGTCGCCAAGACGGGATTCCGCTCGGCCTGGTTTATGGATTGGCGAAAAAAGGTGCAGTTGGCCAAATCCAAAGGCGCCAAGGCCTGCATCATCATCGAACCGGATTTTGAGGAAAAACTCAAAATTCATCGCAAAGAGATTGCAATTAACGGGTGGCAACCCGCTACTTCTGACTACCCGACGCGTCCTCAAGGTTTTGTGCCTACGTTTTTCGTAAACACCGAATGCGCCAAGCTGATTCTCGGTAAAAAGTCAGACAAAGCGCTTGAAGCAATCCAAAACAGCGCGTCCGGCAAACGCGCCAAACCTTTCAGTTTTAGCGCAAGCATAGAAATGGCCGCCGAAAAGTCGATCAAATACCTGGAAGGCACAAATGTGCTGGGATTCGTCGAAGGTATCGACCCGGATCTCAAAAAAGAGATCGTCATTATCACCGCACATTACGACCACCTGGGTAAATCGGACGAAACGATTTACTACGGAGCCGACGACAACGCCTCCGGTACAGCCGGAGTAATCGAAATCGCCCGGGCCTTTGCCGAGGCCAGAAAAAAAGGGGTCGGCCCGAAGCGCTCGGTGCTATGCATGCTCGTTAGCGGCGAGGAAAAGGGGCTGCTTGGCTCGAAGTTCTACGCCGAATTCCCAATTTTCTCCCTCGACAAAACCGTGGCCAATATCAATATCGACATGATCGGCCGCGTGGACAAACGCCACGAAAACAATCCCAATTACATCTATGTGATCGGGTCGGATCGCATGAGCCAGGATCTGCACGACATCAACGAGGAGATGAACGCCGCATATACCAAAATGGAGCTGGACTACAAGTACAATGATCCCAAAGACCCCAACCGCTTCTACGAGCGCAGCGATCACTACAATTTTGTACAAAAAGGGATTCCGGCGGTATTCTTCTTCAGCGGCACGCATCCCGACTACCACCGCCCCACCGATACGCCCGACAAACTCAACTATGAACTCATGGTCAAGCGTGCGCAATTAGCCTTCTATACGGCATGGGAAATCGCCAATCGCCCCTACCGCATCACGATCAGCAAGCGCGAAGAAGGCGACAAAGAGTAAAAGCGGGGGGCGCGGGTGCAGGACGGGGCGCAGGTAACCCCGGCCCCTCAGCGCGCAACGGCGTCGTTCAAACGCCAATCGTAATCCAAATACTGGATAGTTGCATTTTTGCCCATAGGCTCATGGGCATAGCGGTTGAGGTAGCGCCTTACGGAGCCTGCATCGCGCTTAAAATCACTGCTGAACCACTTGAATATGGAGGATACCTCGCCTTTGCCGGCGCTGATGCGATTGCGCAGGGGATCGTTGATAAAGCCGCGCATGACTTTGTCTAATTGCGCGTCCAAAGCCTCCGCCCGATAAGCCTCGGGCAGGAGTCGGGGGCAAGAAAATGAGGCGCAGTTGACGGCGGCGTGGATACGCGCATCCTTGAACGCAGGCCGCAAGATGTTGTGCTCGATGTTGTTCAGATCGTACGTATGGCCCTGTATGTTGATAAACTTGATGTCCCACACTGAATTGACAAAGGCCAGACCGCGTTTGATGTCCTTGATGCTGCTCACCGGATAGTTGCGCAGCACCAACTGTATGGTATATGCGTTGTAGGCGTTGATCCAATACGCCATTTGTTCATTGCGCGACCAGGCCCGCGCATCGGGGTGCGCCGATTCAAGTAAACGCAGGTAATCGTTGAGCCGGGGCGTATCCGCCATGAATGCGGCGTAGTCCACCATGCCGTCGTCGCGGACATGCTTGCGCAGCAGTTCGTCCCAGATTTGATGGCTCACGGGTTGAGCGCCCGATTCGCGCTTGATGGCGCGACATTGGCATGTCAAAAAGATCAAAGCGTTCAGGACAAAAAACAATAATCCAGATAAGAAAAGGCGACTCATGAATCGTATTTTTTCAAAAAACCGGTGTAAAATCGTTTAATGCGGGTCGGCGGCATGCCCAGCCTGAACATGGCGAAGGCCCCTATATTGGCCGCCTGCACCCGAAGCCAGGAGTTGGTTGCGTATTTTCGGGCGGATACCGTCATATATGCCGGCTCGATGTGGAGCCGGTAGCGTTTCATGGCTTTTTGTAAAAAGTAGTACTCCTCCATCACGACGCAACTTTCGTCATAGCCGCCCAATTCGTCGAATATCTCTCTAAGGATGAAAAACGACTTGTCGCCGCCCTGACACCACAAAAAACGTAAGCGCGTGAACCACGCATTTAGTCGCAGCAGCCAGTGGTCGCGATCAAACCGATAGCGAAAGCAACCCATCGCGACGCCGGCCGCCAATGAGGCTTGAATGCGCTGAAGATAATCGGGGGGCGGTAAAGTATCCGCATGCACGAAGTAAAGCGCCTGCCCTTTGGCGCGCCGCGCGCCGGCATTCATCTGCACCGCCCGACAACTCCTGTTGCACAACACCACCTCCACGCCCAAATCCCGCGCCCGCTGCGCCGTTCCGTCGGGGCTGTGGGCGTCGGCCACAATGATTTCAAAAGGCGCCGGATCGGCCTGACGAAGCCTTTCGATCAAAGCGCCGATGCGCGTCCCCTCCTGAAGCGTTGGAATGATTACCGATACCGAATACATGAATACGCTACATTGAAAGTGTACGAGAAAATACCGGGTCTGGATTTTCAAACGCGCAAGATGCGGCCTTTTTTTCAGACATGAAAAAAATATGTCCGAACTTTGCGCTTTATGCAGGAAATCCTCATTGGCAGCATGACCCTCACCCTGCTGCATGCTATTCTCCCCAATCATTGGCTTCCTTTGCTCGCTATCGGACGGCGACAAGGGTGGAGTTTGAGCCGCTTCGCCCAAGCTACGGCTTATGTGGGCTTGGCCCACGCCGGCAGCACAGTATTGCTCGGATTTGGGTTGGCATTCCTGGGTTGGAACATAGCCGATCGCATTGAGGCTTTTACGCATTGGATTGGTCCGTGTATCTTGATCGCTCTGGGCGTTTGGTTTATGTACAGACACCATACCCATCACCACTTCAGCCTACCGCCCTGGGCAGATCGGATCCATTCGAACCGCAGCGTCCTTTGGCCCCTGGCCATCGCCATGTTCTTTTCGCCTTGTTTAGAAATCGAGGGCTATTTTCTGATGGCTGGACCCTACGGCTTGGCGTTTGTGTTGTTGTTGGGCCTGCTTTATACGATTCTGTCTGTCAGCGGGATGCTGATCTGGATTTTGGTTGTTCGGGCAGGCGCCCGGCGCTTCGACTGGCACGCGCTCGAGCACCGCGCAGGCATGATTACCGGCTTCACTTTGATCGCTACCGGGGCGTGGAGTTTGTTTTTTTCGCACTAATTATCAGGGTAGAAGTATTTTTGCAGTCGCCTACTTGGTGTACGGTTTACACGAATCATTTTATTAACGAAAAACATGACACTCATTGCAGATTGCGGCTCCACGAAATCAGATTGGCTGGCGGTCAGGGGGTATCGCGACCATCAATTAGAAAGCACGCAGGGATTCAATCCTTTTTTTCATAATTCGGATGAGATTGCGCGCATCGTTGCCGCGCAACTGGCTGACAAAATCAACCCTGCCGAAGTGGGCGAAATCTGGTTTTACGGCGCAGGCATTCACGACGAGAGCCGGGCCGAGGTTGTGCGAGCAGGTCTGAAGACGGTGTTTGCCGACGCTGAGATACATGTGCTGCACGACTTGCTGGGCGCGGCGCGCGCAACCTGCGGGCGTCAGCCCGGTATTGCCTGTATCCTGGGCACCGGCTCCAACAGTTGCTACTACGACGGCAAGCAAGTGCTCGACAATGTGCCCTCTTTGGGCTGGATTCTCGGCGACGAAGGCAGCGGGACCCACCTGGGCAAAGCCCTGCTGCGCGCCCGCTGCTATCGCGAAATGCCTGAAGATCTGGCAGCGGCTTTCGACGCCGCCTATCCCGATGGCCTGAACGCCATCAAAGACCGCGCATATGAGCCGGGCGGCAATGTCTATCTGGCGCAGTTCACGCGATTCATGGGTGAGCGCATCGAGCATCCCTTTATCCATCATCTGGTAGCGGAGTGTCTTGGCGAATTTCTGGATCGGCATGTCGCCAAATACAACGGATATCGGCAAACGCCCATTCATTTTGTAGGCTCGATCGCTCACCACTTCCGCTCGGCGCTGGAGACCTGCATGGCCGAACGCAAGATGAAACTCGGGCAGATCATTCGCAAGCCAATCTACAGCATGGCCGACTACCACGTCCCCAATCCGGGAGCGCACGAGTAAATCCACCTACGTACAATTTTTTTTGAAAAAATAACTATGGAAAAAGGCATCAAAAGGGTCGCTGTTTTCTCCTCTGGCGGCGACGCTCCGGGCATGAATGCCGCCATCCGGGCCGTAGTGCGCAACGCCCTGCACAACGACCTGCACATCTTCGGCATAAGCCGGGGATACGAGGGCATGATCGACGGCAACATCAGACGCCTCGAGACCTCCGACGTCAGCAATATTATTCATCGGGGCGGCACCATCCTCAAAACAGCCCGAAGCAAGGAGTTTATGACCAAAGAGGGCCGCGCTAAAGCATACGAGAACCTCGACCTACACGATATCGACGCACTGATCGCCATTGGCGGAAACGGCACATTCACCGGGGCCAATATTTTTTTGCAGGAATACCCGCAGATCGCCATCGTAGGCATTCCCGGCACGATCGACAACGACCTGTACGGCACCGATTTCACGATCGGTTTTGATACGGCTGTCAATACTGCCGTTGAGGCCATCGACCGCATACGCGACACGGCCGACTCGCACAACCGCCTGTTTTTTGTCGAGGTTATGGGCCGGCACTCCGGATTCATTGGACTGCATGCCGCCATGGCCGGCGGCGCCGGCGGCGTCATTATCCCTGAGGACGAATCGAGCATCGACGATCTGATTAAGCTGCTCAAGCGCGGCGCCCGACGCAACAAGCTATTCAGCATCGTGGTTGTGGCCGAAGGTTCGAAACTCGGCTCAGTGTATGATATCGCCAAGAAGGTCGAATCTGAACTCGGCGATTACGACGATGTCAAAGTCAGCGTGATTGGGCACCTGCAACGCGGCGGTTCGCCCAGCGCTTTTGATCGGGTCTTGGCCAGTATCTTGGGCTTTGGCGCTGTGGAGGCGCTGCTACAGGGTCAGAGCGGCGTGATGGTGGGCATCCGCAACAACAACATACACCACACCCCCTTTGAGGAAGCCATCACTAAACCCAAGAGAATCAACCGCCAACTGCTCTCTATGGCGCATATTCTGGCGCAATGAGACGCGGTCGAAGGGGGAATGCGCAAAACGAAGAACGGGCGTACCCGCTCTTCGTTTTGTTCGCTCCCCGTTTGCAGTCGCTTCAATTTTTCCCCGGGAGCCATCCTGGTTTTTCGGTTTAGCTGATTTTTTACCAAAAAAGAAAAAGATGCGAGGGCGGAAAATCAGATGATTCTGCATGCTATTCTGCCATATCGTTGTCGGCATGAAGCACCAAAACCGGCATGTTGGCGTCGCTGAGCACCTGACGGGTCACGCTGCGGTGCAGGAACGACTCCCAAAAACTGCGCTGATGAGTCACCATCACGATCAGGTCTATCTTGTGCTGAAAGGCATAATCGTAGAGTTGCTCGGCTACGTCGTCGCCGATCATGCGATTGAAAATAAACGGCCACTCCGGACTGGCATAGTGGTAATTGATTTCGAACAATTTGCGTTCGATATCTAGACTGCTTTCGGCGGCCGGGCCGGCGTGCACAAAGTGCAATTGCGCCCTGAAACGCTGTGCAAACGATACCGCCTGTTTGATGCGCAGGGCCTCCAAAGAGTCAAAGTGACTGGCGTACAAGATGTTGCGATATCCGTGAAACAGGACCGAAGGCGGCACAAAAAGGGCCGGGCAGTGGGCATTTTTGGAGACCTCCACACTCACTGAGCCAAACAGTTTTTTGCCGAGACTGCCTCCGCCTGAGGATCCCATCACCATCAGATCAACATTTTTGGAGTGCTCGATCAGGGCGTTCTCCGCAGCGCCGTACAGCACTTTTATGGCCGTGCGGGTATTGGTTAGGATATTTCCCGGCTCAAATTGGCCGTCGCCGGGCAGCAGTTCGTCCATGCCGCCCTTATCGAGCACTTTGTGCACAAAATGCGTCAATTCGTCCCGCATGGTCTTCTGGTAACTACTCAGAAAACCTGAGGATGATGGGCGTTCGCCTTCAAAGATGCTATCCATAGCATATACGACCTCCAACCGGGCGCCTGTGTGCCTGCTGATGTGGGCGGCGTAAAGCAGCGCGTTGGCCGAGGCGTCGCTCATATCCACCGGCGCGGCGACAGACCGCAGGCGATATATCTTACTCTTGTAGAGGTAGCGATTGCGCAAGTGGTTGTCGAGTTCTTGCACAGTGGGTACGGCGCCTTCGATCACCAATTCGCCGTCGAGCATCAAAGCGGGCAACTCGCGCACGCCGTGACGCGACACTTCGCCGGGTTCGTTGATTTCTTGTATGTCGCTATTGACTGCAAAGGTATTGAGCGAAATGGCCAGATTATCCTTGAGCAGTTTGGTGCGGGGGTCTTTCTCTCCGAAGATTTTGATGTGTAGCATAGCATTTCCGCAATTAAGAGATGAGAAAAAACTCACCGATGTAGCGACAAAACCTGCGCCTGCGACGTCTCAGCCCACTGCGCCCTATTCGTCGTAAGCGAGGTGCGCCTCGGCGGGTTTTTCGTCCAGGAGCGCGCGCATGATATCGTAAGGCGTCACGATTCCAACCAATTCGCCATTTTCGACTACGGGCAGGGCGTGAAAGCGGTTGATCATGAACACCTCCAAAGCAACGTTGATACGGTCGCCAGGCTCAAGTTTGGCCATGCCAGAAGTCATGATATCCTTAGCCTGCGTGTACTGCAACTTTCGTTCCTCGCCGGCCAAATTGGCGCCATTGACATAAAAATCAACGTCGCTGCGACTGACAATACCCACTATTTCGCGATCGACCACCACCGGTATATGATGGAACTTGTGTTCGGCAAAAATATTGCGGATGTTCTCCAATGATTCTGAGGGGGACACCGTGATCAAATCGCGGGTCATGATGGTCGAAACTGGTCTGAATGCAAGCATGATTAAGAGCGTTTTTGATAAAAAAATAGCGTTTATGATGACTTATCCGCCTGGTCCGGGTTTGCGCAACCCAAGCAGCCGCCGGATATGTTTCTACAAAGCGACACAAAGATGCCGGCATGGCGGACCGTCGGCCAATGACCCTGATTACGAGAACGTCTGATTGTGGTCACTGCGCAGATGAACGGGACTTGCCAATATCCCAAAGCGCGGTGCGCGCCCTGATCTTGAAGTTGCGACGCTGCGCGCGCGATCGTTTTTCCTCGTTTTGCTCAGGTATCCCGGCTTTGGCGCTTTTTGTGCAAAAAAGGGGCGCCCGGGGCAAGATCAGCGCTTGCGCTCCGTCACAAAGATCAGCAAATCGCGCAGGGAGTCGCGGGCCGGGGAGTCAGGCGTACGGCTCAGAAGGTCGAAAGCCTCTTCCCGATAGCGATACATGGCCGCACGAGCGTAGTCGAGACCGCCGCTTTCGCGCACGAACCGAATGACTTCCGCTACCTTTTCGCGCTTGTGGCTTTCGTTGCGCACCGTATTGAGAATGCGCCTGCGCATGGATTTGTCCGCTTCGGATAGGGCGTAAATCAGGGGCAGGGTGATCTTCTTTTCTTTAATATCGATGCCCAGAGGCTTGCCCACGTCGTCGTCGCCGTAATCGAAGAGATCGTCGCGTATCTGAAAAGCCATGCCCGTCTTGGAGCCGAACTCCCACATCAGATCGATCTGAGCGGGGTCGGAGGCCGTACCTGCGGCGCCTGCGGCGCAAGCGGCGGCAATGAGCGAAGCTGTTTTTTGGCGGATGATATCGAAATAAACGTCTTCCGCAATATCCAATCGGCGGGCCTTTTCCATTTGGAGCAGTTCGCCCTCGGCCATTTCTTTCACGGCCCTGCTGATCAGTTCGAGCATGCGGTACTGTTGGTTGCGCACGCTCAGCAGCAAACCCTGCGAGAGGAGGAAATCGCCGACCAATACGGCGATTTTATTTTTCCAAAGGGCGTTGATGGAGAAAAAGCCGCGTCGCTCTGCCGCGTCGTCCACCACGTCGTCGTGTACTAAGGTAGCGGTATGCAGCAACTCAACCATAGAGGCGGCTGTATAGGCTGCTTCGTTAACCGGACCAAAAAGACGGGCGCTCAGCAGGACCAACATAGGGCGCACCTGCTTACCTTTGCGCTTGACGATGTACCACGTGATTTTGTCCAACAGGGGGACATGGCTGCGCAACGCCTCCCGAAAACGTGTTTCAAAGACGTTCAGCGACTCTGCCACCGGCTGTTTGATGGCGTCAAGCGTGAGTTGTGTGTCAACGACCTGAGTCATATTTATTCGCAAAACAGGGGTGAAGGTACTAAGGTTGCGCCAACTGTGTGAGAAGCGTTAATTTTGTCCCAAAAAAAAAGCGCGAACTTGTTTTTTTTCCAAAAAGACATGCGGCGTGCGCAGGTTTGTCTATGCTGATCTTCAAAACTGTCGATTCTGTTCGCCGTTGGCTCGACATCCAACGCGCTCAAGGCCGTCGCATTGGCTTTGCCCCCACTATGGGCGCTTTGCATGCAGGGCATTTGTCGCTACTACAGGCTGCGCGCAACGACAACGCCTGCTCTGTCGCGAGTATTTTTGTCAATCCCACTCAGTTTAACGATCCTGAAGACTTGCGCAAATATCCCCGCACGCCGGAGCGGGATATCCAAATGCTGATCGGCGGCGGCTGCGAAGCCCTGTTCATGCCCGAAGTAGATACGGTCTATCCGCCCGATTTCGACCCCGGCCCGCCGCTCGACTTTGGACCGCTGGCGAGCGCCCTTGAGGGCCGTTTTCGGCCGGGTCATTTTGACGGCATGGCCACTGTAGTACGGCGTTTGCTCGATATTGTGCGGCCCGATCTCCTGTACATGGGACTCAAAGATTTCCAACAACAAGCCATCGTGGCCGAAATGATACGCCGGCTCAACCTGCCCACTGTCTTGCGCCCCTGCCCTACCCTGCGCGAACCTGACGGACTGGCCATGTCCAGCCGCAACGCGCGCCTGTCACCCGAGATGCGCGCCGCCGCGCCGGCCATATTTGCAGCGCTGAAACACATCTGCGGCAGTCTGGGAGCACGGCGGGCATCCGAACTTCGCGCCGAGGCGACAAACATGATCGCCAGAGCGGGACTGCGTCCAGAATATGTCGAGATATGCGACGGACATACCCTGCAACCCGTCGAAACGGACGCTTATCCGGATTATGCCGTAGCTTTGTGCGCTGTCTGGGCTGGCGATGTGCGCCTGATCGACAACCTCATCTGCTCGCGCGCAAAGTCGGATTTGTGATCCAGGGATTAGGGAGCCCAAAATACGGTAGCGTCGTGATGGTAAGGAAGCGTATTTAGCGCCTTACTTTTTCGCAAAAAGTGCGAAAGGAGGGCAAGGGCGCCCAAAATCGAACCCTGCGTTTTTCGCTTTTTTTTAAAAAAAGAAGGGCATGAATTGCGGGCGAGCGCAGCGTGTGCGCGACCGATCAAAAAACCATCAGCGCCAAATAAGAAAATACGCAAATGGATAAAAAACTCTTTCTTTTGGACGGACATGCTTTGATCTATCGGGCGCATTTTGCGTTTATTGCCCGTCCTCTGTTCAATTCGAAGGGCTGGAACGTATCGGCCGTACAGGGCTTTGTTCGCACCTTATGGGATCTGATTCAAAACCAAAAACCGACCCATATTGCCGTAGTTTTCGACCCGCATGGCCCTACGTTTCGACACGAAAAATTTGAGTACTACAAAGCAAATCGCGACGCTCAGCCCGAAGATATCACCTTTGCCATCCCTTGGGTAGAACGCATCGTCAAGGCGATGAACCTGCCTGTACTCTGCATTCCGGGCTACGAGGCAGACGACGTGATCGGCGCCATCGCCAAACAAGCGGCCCAAAAAGGCTACGACGTATATATGGTCACGCCCGATAAAGACTACGCCCAATTGGTGGACGAACGTATATTCCTCTACAAGCCGAGCCGCCAAGGCAACGAAGTGGAAATATGGGACGCTAACAAAGTCTGCGAATACTGGGGTATCCGGCGCGTTGATCAGGTGGTGGATATGCTGGCCCTCATGGGCGACTCGGTGGATAACATCCCCGGATTGCCGGGAATCGGCGAAAAAACCGCCGCCAAATTGCTCCAGGAATTCGATACCGTCGAAAATCTGATTGCCAACGCCGACCAGCTCAAGGGCAAACAGCAACAGATCGTCCGGGAGCATGCCCAGAAGGCCATCGACTCCAAGTGGCTGGCGACCATCGAAACGCAGGTTCCCGTCGTCTTTGACGACAAGGACTTTGAATTAGAACCGTTTGACAGGGAGGAATTGTCCAGGTTGTTTCGCGAGCTTGAGTTCAAAAGTTTGGCGGAAGCCATACTCGGCGGCAAAACGCAAGACGCGGCGCCCAAACCGGCGCCGCAGCCTACCCTCTTCGACGAGCAGCCAGGAGCGGCGCCGGCAGCCTCGCCGGCCTTCGCCCGCGCGTCGCACAACATCGGAAATACGCCGCACGACTACCGCCTCGCGCAAACCGATAAGGACCTCGACGCCTTGCTGGCCCTTCTCCTCGATTCGCCGGCAGTATGCTACGATTCAGAGACCACAGCCCTTTCTGCGGCTGAGGCCGATCTCGTAGGATTCTCCTTTGCCGTCAAACCCGGAGAAGCCTGGTATGTACCCATCCCCGCCGAGCGCAAAGCCGCCCAGGCCCTTGTAGATCGCTTCAGGCCGTTTTTCGAAAGCGAAAAGATCGAAAAGATCGGCCAAAACCTCAAATACGACGCCATTGTACTGAAAAACTACGGCGTCGAACTGCGCGGCCCCTATTGGGATACCATGTTGGCCCACTACCTGATCGAGCCAGAACTCCGGCACAACATGAACTATATGGCCGAAACCTACCTCGATTACGCGCCCGTCAAAATAGAAGAGTTAATCGGCAAAAAAGGAAGCGCGCAAGGGTCGATGCGCGACGTACCCCTCGACCAAATCAAAGAATACGCCTGTGAAGACGCCGATATCACCCTCCGACTCAAAGAGGTTTTGGCGCCCAAACTCGAAGCTGGCGGATCGGGACTTGTGCGCCTTTTCCGTGAGGTAGAAACCCCCTTGGTCAAGGTGCTGGCCGATATAGAGCATGCGGGCGTGCGCATCGACGCCGATTTTTTGAGCGGGTACTCCGCCGAGCTAAGCGCTCAAATTACCGCTTTGGATCAAAAAATTCGCCAACAAGCCGGGTTCGACTTCAACGTGGCCAGCCCTAAACAGGTCGGAGAAGCGCTTTTTGAAAAATTGAAACTACCCTATCCGGGCAAGAAGATGAAAAGCGGACAATACAGCACGGATGAGGATACGCTGAGCCTACTCGCCGCCGAGCACCCGATCTGCGCCGATATTCTGAACCACCGCGGCTTGTCCAAGCTGAAAAGCACATACGTGGACGCCCTACCCGCCCTCATCAATCCGCGCACAGGCCGCGTCCACTCCTCTTTCAATCAAGCCCTCACAGCCACCGGACGCCTGAGCAGCCAAAATCCCAACCTTCAGAATATCCCCATACGCACCCCCGAAGGTCGCCGCGTGCGCGAGGCCTTCATACCCCGCGACGAGCAACACGCTATACTCTCTGCCGACTATTCTCAGATCGAACTACGCCTGATCGCCGAGATCAGCCGTGAAGAGGCCATGCTCGACGCCTTCCGCCGCGGTCTCGATATCCACCAAAGCACCGCATCCAAGGTGTTTGGCGTGCCGCTCGAAGCCGTCACGCCCGAACAGCGAAGGGCCGCCAAAACAGTCAACTTTAGCATCATTTACGGCGCGGGCGCCGTCAACCTGTCCAACCAGCTCGGCCTGAGCCGCTCTGAGGCCAAAACGCTGATCGACAATTACTTCCGCGAATACGCCGGGCTGAAACAATACATGGAGGACATCGTCAAATTCGCCCGCGAAAATGGCTACGTCGAAACCCTGCTCGGCCGCCGCCGATATCTGCGCGACATAGATAGCCGCAACGGCATGCAGCGAAGCATGGCCGAACGCATGGCCGTCAATACGCCCATACAAGGCACGGCTGCCGATCTGATCAAAGTGGCGATGATCCAAATATGGAACGCCATGCAAATCCATGGACTGCGCAGCAAAATGATTCTCCAAGTGCATGACGAGTTGGTATTCGACGCTCGAAAAAACGAACTGGACGCCCTCAAAACCCTCGTCCGGGAAAAAATGACCACCGCCCTACCCCAGCTTAAGGTCCCCATTATCGTCGAAATGGGCGTAGGCGACAATTGGCTGCAAGCGCACGAATAGAAAAAAGATTGGCAATATTTACAAAACATGCCGATCTTGCTCAAAAGACGGCCGGCTTGGAAACAGCGGCTAGCCCAGACCGGCAAGTGGAGGAACCACAGATATCGGGAAAATAGCTCCGGCTTCAAATATGTCGAACAGCACTACGCGTAGTGAACGCATTTGCTTCATTCACGGCTTTTGATGAGCGAGGGAATAATTTCCCTGCAATTGTGCGCCTGAAATTTCCGCGAGATTTAGCGCTGTGTAAAGGCAGATTTTGATTTCAGCGCGAGGCATGCGTTTTTGCAATGTGCGGCGGCGATTCCTCGCTGAAAATTTGTATGCAAATTCTACGTATCGTTGCGCAACTCACCGCGCTTTTGGCGCGTTTATTACAATCATGAGCGGTGAGAAAATAAATAAGCCCTGTTTGAGATTGCGGCGATACGTATCCGTGTCGTTTGGCGAATGGCGTTCCTCCGCTTGTTGCCAGTTCTCTCACGCGCAAGCAGCCTTCATCTTGCTCTTTTTTTCCCTCAGCATGTACGCCCAACTGCCGATAGACTGGGACCGTACCATTGGCGGCGTATCGTGGGAAGAGCTCAACGGGCTGGCGCAGTCGCCCGATGGCATCTTGTTGGGCGGCGCCTCGCGGTCGGGCGATCAATTCGGGAGGCCGGGCGACCAATCCTGGAATTTGCTTTTTGTCAAGATCAACTTGCAGGGACAAACGCTTTGGAGCCGCATGTACGGCGGCGCACAGGATGAGCGCCTGTGGGCGCTCATTGCCACCTCAGATGGCGGCTACATCGCCGGGGGATACTCCTACTCGGGAGCAAGCGGCGACAAAACGCAGGCAAACAGGGGCGATATGGATATTTGGATCGTCAAACTCAATGCCGCAGGTCAGTTGATGTGGGAGCGCGCCTACGGAGGCGCGGGGCGCGACGAACTGTTTGCCATACAGGAAATGCCCGACGGATCCGGGTATTTGCTGGGGGGCCATTCTACATCCGACGCCGGCGGCGAAAAAAGCGAAAATAGCCGCGGCGGCCAGGACTTCTGGATCCTGCGCATCGCGCCCAACGGCGACCTGCTCTGGGACGCCACCATAGGCGGCGACAGTTACGACCAAATCTATGATCTCAAATGGACGCCCGACGGCATGATCCTCCTCTCCGGCGGGACGCTCTCCACGCCCGGAACAGGCGAGGTCGGCCCTGCCGAAGCGCAAGGAAGCATTGACTTTTGGATCCTCAAATACGATCCCTACGCACGGCAAATCCTTTGGGACAAACGATACGGCAGCGACGGCGTTGACTTCGCCTATGCGCTCTGGCCCTGCTCCGACGGCCGTATCTTGTTGGGCGGCACATCCGGCAGCGCCACTTCGACGCCCACGCCATACGACAACGGGAAAAACACGCCCTTCTATGGCGGTATGAGCGATTACTGGCTGCTCGAACTCAACGCCGAAGGCGACAAAATCCGAGAGTGGAGCTTCGGCGGCTCCGAGCAGGATGACCTTTACTACATCCACGAAAACGAACTGGGTCAAATCACCCTCTGCGGACTGAGTAATTCGCCTCCCAACGGCGCCAAAACTTCGCCCCTGCGCGGCGGCTACGACTTCTGGATTGTCCAACTTGGACCCGACGGCATCCCACGCTGGCAGATGACACTCGGAAGCGCCGGCAACGATGCCTTGACCAGAATGAACCAACTGACCGACGGCTCCTACTTGTTCATCGGCAACTCCGACAGCCCGGCGGGCGGCGAAAAATCGCAAGCCTCTTTTGGCGTCAATGACTTCTGGGTAATCAAGACGCGCTGCGATGCAAAAGTCCGGATAACGCCGCTACCCTACCCTTCGCGCTGCTCGCCCCACCCCGGCGCCGAAGCCATACCCCTCGATGCGCTCAAGCCTGTCCGCTACCGCTGGCAGAATGGCCACGAAGGGCCGATCCTTCAGCCCATACCCGCTATTGGAATGCTTTTAGCGGTGCGTATCTTGGACGACAATAGCTGCATTGCCCGGGATACGTCGCCCGCCTGGGAACCGCCGCCGCCGCCCGGCATTCTCGACGCCGGGGCGCGCATTATGCAGCAAGACAACAGGCTTAGCCTATTCCCGCCGCGCCCCGACTTAGACTATCTGTGGAGTACCGGCGAGACCGCTCCCGAGATCGTCGCGACGCTCCCCGGTCTTTATTCCCTCACCTTGAGCGACGCCGACGGGTGCAGCGCCACGCTCAGCGCACAAATTTTTTTTGAAAAAAAATACAAAATCTGGGCTCCTAACGTTTTTAAGCCCGATCGAAGCGGGTTAAACGACCACTTTTCACTTTTTTCCAACGATTCGGGCACGCTTATTCGCTCGCTGAGGATTTATGACCGTTGGGGTAGTATTGTTTTTGAAAAAAACAATTTTGCCGTCAATAACGAATGGGAAGGCTGGGATGGGCGCATCCGAAACAAAGACGCCAATCCTGACGTTTATGTCTGGCTTGCGCAAATTCAGTATCCCGACGGCGAAACGGTTTATTTTTCCGGAAACGTCACCTTGGTGCGCTGATATGTCGAAAAAGCGCTAATTTTGCGGCCGCTTTTGCCTTTTGCTCCCCTGTCCGGAAAAAAATGCGGGCTTCGGGCAACGGCGCGACGTATTGTGCGAAGATCGGCAAGAGAGATTCATTTTATTGACACACAAAATAAGACATGTTCAATTCAGACGTAGAGGGCATAGACAGTCTGGCCCAATCATACAAGGAACTATCCGCTGAGATAGGCAAAGTGATCATCGGACAGGAAGACGTGGTGAAGGCGGTAATCATATCCTTGTTTGGCAACGGCCACTCTTTGCTGATCGGCGTGCCGGGCCTGGCCAAAACCCTGCTGGTAAGCACCATATCAGAGGTGCTCGACCTGGAGTTCAAACGCATCCAATTCACCCCCGACCTGATGCCTTCCGACATCACTGGCTCCGAGATCTTAGACGAAGACCGCCACTTCCGGTTTGTGCATGGGCCTATTTTTGCAAATATCGTGCTGGCCGACGAGATCAACCGCACGCCGCCCAAGACACAGGCCGCGCTCCTCGAAGCCATGCAAGAACGCGTAGTGACTGTGGGCGGACACCGGCACCCGCTTCCAAGTCCCTTCCTTGTACTCGCCACCCAGAACCCCATCGAGCAGGAAGGCACTTACCCGCTGCCTGAGGCCCAGTTGGACCGATTCATGTTCAACATTCCGCTGACCTACCCCAGCTACGACGACGAAGTAACTGTGGTCAAAAACACCACTTCGTCATACAAAGCCGAGTTGCGTCACATCCTCAGCGCCGAACAAATCCTGGCCTATCAGGCGCTGATCCGCAAAATACCCGTGGCAGACAATGTGCTCGAGTACGCCGTCAATCTGGCGTCCAAAACCCGCCCCGGAACGCCGCGCGCCGCTAAAGAAGCTGATAGCTATTTAGCCTGGGGAGCGGGGCCGCGAGCCAGCCAATACCTCGCGCTCGGCGCCAAATGCCATGCCGCCCTGCGTGGGAAATACTCGCCGGATATCGAAGACGTACAAGCTGTGGCCAGTCTGGTACTTCGCCACCGCGTGGTGCGCAACTACAAAGCCGAGGCTGAAGGCGTATCGGTCGAAAACATCGTCGAAGCGCTGCTCTGATTCACACATCCCAAAATAGGTTTGCGCTTCTTTTTTCGAAACCCCTTCTGAGTTCGCAACCGCCCAACCACATCCATGGATACCATCGTTACCATAGCTCAGTTTTTGCTAAGCCTGTCGCTCCTCATCGTACTGCACGAATTGGGTCACTTTTTGCCGGCCAAATGGTTCAAGGCCAAAGTCGAAAAGTTCTATCTCTTTTTCGATGCCCCGCCTTTCAACTCGCTGTGGAAGGTCAAGCGCGGCGAAACGGAGTACGGCATCGGTTGGCTGCCTCTCGGCGGCTATGTCAAGATATCGGGTATGGTGGACGAAAGCATGGATACCGAAGCCCTTCGCGCCGAACCGCAGCCCTGGGAGTTTCGCTCTAAACCGGCCTGGCAACGCCTGATCATCATGATCGGGGGCGTGACCATCAATTTTTTGCTCGGGTTCTTTATCTTTGCCATGCTGCTCTGGGCTATGGGCAAGGCCTATGTGCCAAGCGCCGAATTGCGCTACGGCATTGCAATGGATTCGCTGCTGATCGAGCAGGGATTGCGCAGCGGCGATCGCATCGTCCGCATTGGCGAGCGCCCGTTCGATCGCTTCGACCCGGGCGCTTTTGTGCAAGCGGTTGTGTTCAATGGCGAGCGGCGCGTAGAAGTAATACGCGACGACCAACCGCTCACGGTCACACTCAGCGACGACATCGCCAAGATCCTCACCGGAGCCAAGGGGCAGCGCAGCAGCCTCATGGGGCCGCGCATCCCTTTCGAGGTGTTGGAACTGGCGCCCGGACAGCCCGCCGAGCAGGCCGGTATAAAAAAGGGCGACCGCATTATTGAATTCAACGGCGAGTCGACTCCCTACTACGATCAATTCGTCGTATTGGCGCGAGCCAACAAGGGACAAAAGGTAAACATCGGCATCCTGCGCGGCGAAGACACCCTACGCATACCGATTACCCTTACTCCGCAAGGTACAATTGGGGTGCAAGCCCGCACCGCCGGATGGTTCAAAGAGGAGCGTCAGCGCTACAACCTCTTCCAGGCCTTGCCGGCCGGCGTCGGCATGGGCATAGACTTCCTTCGCAACCAGATGCGCGCTTTCGGCATGATGTTCAGCGGCCAAATCGGCGTGCGCGAAAATCTGGGCAGCATCATCAGCATTGGCAAGTTGTACGGCACAGAGTGGAATTGGGAGCGCTTCTGGACCCTTACGGCGTCGTTGAGCATCCTGCTGGCCTTTATGAACTTGCTGCCCATTCCGGCGCTCGATGGCGGTTATGTGGTCTTCCTGATCTGGGAAGTGATCAGCGGACGCAAAGTCAGCGACTCGGTCATGGAAAAAGCCGTAACGGTTGGCTTCTTTCTCCTGTTAGGTCTAATGCTCTTCGCCCTCGGCAACGACATCTGGAAACACTGGTTGCAGCGTTTGTTCTAAATGGCAAACTTCGCGCGCAGGCCATTTTTTCACAAAGACCTAACCGCGCGCGCCGCGCCCGCACCTCTGTCCGCACATCCCGCGCCCTTTCGTTTACCACGACCGACACGATATGCGCAACTATTTTGAGTTTTTTGACTTGCCGACGTCCTTTCAGATAGACGAGGCCGAACTCAAACGTCGGTATTACGACAATTCGAAACGCTACCATCCGGATTTTCACACCCATGCCGATGCCGCCCGGCAGGCGGAGATGCTCGAAATGGCTTCGCTCAACAACGAGGCTTGGCGTACGCTTGCCAATCACGAATCCCGCACTCGCCATTTGCTCCAGTTGCACGGACTCATGCGCGACGAGCGCCAAACGCCCGCCATGCCGCCCGACTTCCTGATGGAAGTCATGGAAATCAACGAAGCGTTGATGGATTTGCAAATGGATCCGGATCCCAATAACGCTGAACGCGCGCGCCAAGCCATTGAGGCCCTCCGAGCCCAACTCGAAAGCGAGGCTGAAAGTCTGAAGCGTCAGTGGCAGGGACCTGAAGACCTTCAAACTCTGAAGAAAATCGAAGAAAATTTTTACAAAAAAAGATATTTGCTTCGCATTGACGAAAACTTGCGTAACTTTGCGGCCCATTCAGACGAATAGCGGGAATGGCGGAATGGTAGACGCGTTGGTCTCAAACACCAATGACCACAAGTCGTGCGAGTTCGAGTCTCGCTTCCCGCACACCTAAGAGACGGCAGCTACGGCGCGCCGTCTTTTTTTATTCCGATCCGCGCGTCTGGCAAAAGGACCTAAATGTCGCAGCGGAAATGCGTTTCTAAAGATTCGACCTCGGTTCTTGCGCTGAAAGCCATACATTTGCGATGCAGGATCGGGCGCCCCCACCCCTGCGCAAGCCTACCCTTTTGCCCCAAAAATAATGCGATGCAGAGGCGTAAGCGCAGGGCGCAGGCCTAAGCAAGGGCTAAGAAGGGGAGGCGCGAACGGCAAGCGCTTCTTCGCGGGCCTTTTCAATACAACTTGGCCATGGAGGGGCGGGTCAGACTGTAGCGCAGGAAAATGTGCGCGCCTACGTTGTTCATGCGCGACTCCCGGACGGTTTTTCCGGTGAGATCAAGCTCGCCGTAGGCCTCGAATCCCGCGGAGAGCAGACGGGTTTCGCCGAGGGTTCGGCCGGCGCTCAGGCGTATGGAAAACAACTGTCCGCGGTTGGATCCTATGGGTTTTTTGGGATCAAAAAAGGCCTCCATGTTGCTCCGGATCTCGTTATCGCCTATGCTGTTGGTAAGCGTAGAAGCGCCGAATCCCGTATCCCAGACGAATTTGTAGCCGCCCAGAAAAGAAAAGAAAAAAAGGTCGTCCTGATCGAAATACGTCTTTCCCAATCCCAACGTGACGCCATAAGCCATCTCGCGGAAGCTCGAAGTGCTGCTCATGGCCTCGGCAACGGCCGCAATAGGCAACTCGCTGTGCGAAAGCAATCCGGTAAAACCAAAGCGCGGCTGTGCGAACGAGTGCCGCAGGCGGAAGTCGTCCTCAAAATCTTTCCAGGTGTAAGTCAGGTTGCGGTTGTGATACGTTTTCTGGATGATGCTGAACTGATTGAACAGCGCCGTTTTTTCGAAGCGGGTCTGGTGCCAAAGATAAGACCCGCCGCCGTTGAGTCCAACTTCAAATTGAAACTTCTGGCCCATGAGCGGAAGGGCGAACAGGCTGGCGCCCAGAAAAAGGACAAAAAATAAAGTTCTCATCATTGCGTGGCAATAGTGCTTGTGAACAAAGACGCAAACGGGATTCTACCAACGCGGGCAAATGGGATTAAGCGATTAAAAAGGCCGTAGGGATGCGCAAATGTACGGCGTTTGACGCAACCCGAAGCCAAAAGTCAGGATATGGCAAAAATTTAACATTTTTTTGAATGCCATACTCCATCAAGGCTGCAATAAACGGACCACAATCGACATTTATATGCAGTTTTAATCCAAATCATCCTTTTTCACCTAAATTCTGGTATCCGTATGTCAAAGTTTTTTTGGGGAATCAACCTGGTAGCCTTCAGCGCATTGCTCAGCCTGAGCGCTTGTAAAAAAGAAAACGAACCTTCGTTCAAAGACCGCCTGACCGGGGGCTGGCAAAGCGGCAAAGTGAACTTCAATGGGGCTGATGTGAGCGCGCTGGTCAAATTTGATCTGGAGCTACGCGCCAACCGCACGTTCAAGCTCGACCTCACGACCCTGATCCCGCCCGCCCAATCTTCTACGCAGTACTTCAGCGGCGACTGGCAGGAAGATGCGCAAAAGCAAAGCCTTACGCTGTCGATCAGCAACAGCAATCAGCCGCCCAGCACCATTTACATCGAAGATCTGAACGACCAAAAAATGGAAGCGGAGATCAACTTCGAGGGCAATCGTTACAGAGTTAGTTTCGTCAAAAAGTAAATACCCAGGCGCCCTAAACGCTTCACGATTACAGTTGGATATTTTCACACATGCGGTCCGATGCTGCAATTTGCGTCGGGCCGCTATTGTTTTTTCGCCGTAACTTTGCCGCGCTTTATCTCGAAATGACAAACTCTAATCGGCAACGCATCATCCTTGGGCTGAAAATCAAGTTTCTTCGGGATCAGAAGGGCTGGAATTTTGACGAAATGAGCCGCAGAAGCGGCATTTCGCCCTCGTACCTCAACGAGATCGAAAAAGGCAAAAAATCGCCACGCGAGGACAGCCTGCAACGCATTGCCGCCGCTCTGGAAACAAACGTCGAGCAATTGACCTCCGAGCGTATGCCTCCCTCTCTGGCCCCTGTCGAAGCCCTGCTGCAAAGCAGGTTTTTGCAGGAATTGCCTTGGGAGTTTTTTGGCATCGAACTCCAACAGGTGGTAGACATCATCGTCAAGGCGCCATACAGGGTCAACGCTTTCATTTCGGCCATGTTAGAGATTGCGCGCAACTACTCGCTGCGCAACGAGCACTTTTTCCTTGCGGCCTTGCGCGCCTATCAGGAGTTGCGCATGAATTACTTCGAAGAGATCGAGCAACGCTGCGACGCGCTGACGCAGGAGTGCGGACTGTTGGACATACCGCTCAAGACCGAAGATCTGGAGCGCTTGCTTTTGGAAAAATATGGGGTGCAGGCGCAGCGCGAGGGATTGGAGGCATACCCCGAACTGCTGGAATTGCGATCGGTTTTTTTGCCAAACGAGCGCAAACTCCTGCTGCGCGGCGATCTCAGCCCGGAACAGCGGCGCTTCCAATTGGCAAAAGAGATTGGCTTCCAGGCCCTGGCCCTCGCCCCTCGCCCCTATTGCTCTACCCTGCTCAAGGTGGACTCCTTCGAACTGGCGCTCAACAATTACAAAGCGGCCTACTTTGCCGTATGCCTCCTCGTCAACGGCAAGGCCTTTGCGCAGGATTTGCAGGAGTTGTTCCAATCCGCCGTCTGGCGGCCCGAGCGCATACGCGCCATGCTGGATCGCTATCGCGTAAGCCCCGATATCCTTTTCCAACGCTTCAACGTGCTGTCGCCAATGTTTGGCTTGCGGCAGATTTTTTTCCTCCGGTCGATCTATCACCCCGAGCGCGACGAATTCGAAATCGACAAAGAACTGCACCTCAACCGCCGCCACAGCCCGCACGCCACGGCCCTCCAGGAACATTACTGCCGCCGTTGGATCGGCCTACGCATGCTCAAAGATCCTTCCGAAGCCCGGATCGGGTTGCAAAGGGTGGTATTCGCCGAAGAGCAAACCGAATACCTCTGCTTTGCGGCCTCCAAACCCAACGAGTCGCCATCCGGCAAACGCGTCAGCGTAACGATTGGCATCCAACTCGACGACGAACTGCGGCAAGTCATCCGATTCTGGGACGATCCGGCCCTGCACCCCGTGCAAGCGGTCAATGTGACTTGCGAACGCTGCAATATTGCCGATTGCCGCGAACGCAGCGCCCCGCCGCTGTGGGTAGAGCGCCGCGAACAACGCCGCAAAATCTTACAAAGCCTCGAACAACTCATCAGCCAAACGCCATCATGATCATCGTTCAGGATATCCTCGTCAGCGACGATATCGCACAACAACACTTCATCTGCAACCTCGACGCCTGTAAAGGCCTCTGCTGCGAAGCCGGCGATATGGGCGCGCCGTTAGACGAAGTTGAACTGCCCGTACTGGAAACCATCTATCCGCTCGTCAAGCCCTTTTTGCGGCCTGAGGGAATAGCCGCCATTGAACAACAAGGCGCCTACGTGTGGGAAGCCGAAGAGTCCGTGTGGACCACCCCGCTGGTGAACAAAGGCCCCTGCGCGTACATGACCCTCGATGCGTTGGGCATTCGCCGATGCGGTATCGAACAGGCCTGGAGAGCGGGGCAGATCGATTTCCCTAAACCCATTTCCTGTCATCTCTACCCCATCCGCGTCAATAAAAATGAGGAACTGGGCTTCGAAGCCCTCAATTACGATCGCTGGGATATTTGCTCGGCGGCCTGCGAATTGGGCCGGCGCGAACAGATGCCGGCGTATGTATTCCTGAAAGAAGCGCTAATCCGGCGCTACGGCGAAGACTTCTACGAAGAATTGGACGCCGCCGCCCAGTTCGTCCGTCAAAATCCGTGAACCATTTGTAAAATCGTGCGTTATTCAGTGAAATTGTAGCATCCGAAAAAAACGCTCACCAAAATATGATCGACACAGCCACTGACAGCCTCCAACTCATCCGCCAAAGCGCCCGCGATTTCGCCGAAAATTACATCCGCCCATATGTCATGGAATGGGACGAAAGTCAGTACTTTCCTGTCGATCTTTTTCATCAGATGGGCGAATTGGGTTTTATGGGCGTGTTGGTTCCCGAACAATATGAGGGCGCCGGGCTGGGCTATCAGGAATACATCACCATCATCGAAGAGATTGCTAAAGTCTGCGGCTCCATAGGCCTTAGCGTGGCCGCGCACAACTCGCTGTGCACCGGCCACATCATGCAGTTTGGTTCGGAAGAGCAAAAGCAAAAATATCTCCCGCTGCTCGCCTCGGGCAAATGGATCGGGGCTTGGGGATTGACCGAACCCAATACCGGCTCGGATGCCGGACGCATGCAGTGCGTCGCCGCCAAAGATGGCGACCACTACGTCATCAATGGAACCAAATGCTGGATCACGCACGGCATCAGCGGCAACGTAGCGGTAGTCATCGTGCGCACCGGCGAACTGCTCGACAGCCGAGGCATGTCGGCTTTTATCATCGAAAAAGGAACCCCGGGGTTCCGCTCTGGCAAAAAAGAGAATAAACTCGGCATGCGCGCCAGCGAAACGGCTGAACTCATCTTCGAAAACTGCCGCGTGCACAAAAGCCAGATGCTCGGCGCAGAAGGCGAGGGATTCATCCAGGCGATGAAAATCCTTGACGGTGGCCGCATCTCCATTGCCGCACTCTCGCTGGGCATCGCCAAAGGCGCTTACGAAGCCTCGATCAAG
>JBKBLI010000013.1:0-20608 GCA_046296435.1 Saprospiraceae bacterium
TCCAGTGTGCGGTTGCTGACGTGTGTGTGGTGCGACGTAGTTTTGATATCTGAATGGTCCGGCAACTCTTGGATCAGTCGGATATCGGCGCCAAATTCCAACAAATGTGCGACATAGCTGCGGCGCGACGAATGGAAAGTCGCCGCTTGGTACCGCAGCGGCCCGCATTGCCGCAACAGGGCTTTGACGCCGGGGGGCGGCGCGAATCGGAGACCGATTTTCAAGCCCTCGTTTTTGTACCTCAGCGGAGAGACGGTAAGCGTCATGACCCGGTAGTTGTAGCAATGAAAGAAAGTCGATACGGCAGTTCTTGAATACGGCGCAAAAAAGTTGCTCAAAATGGCTCAGCAATTTTCAATCGGGTATTCATGAACAATTATGATACAAAGGTAAGTTTTTTTATTCGAAACGCAAATAGTCTTTGCGGTAAATTTTCAAAAAAAAATTTTTTCTCGATTTTTGACGCGAAATAGCGTTTTGGGGCATTTTACGGGCTGTGCGGAGGCAGGCCAGTCTGAGCAGGGCAAGCCGGGCGCGCGCCGTTGGCGATCCTTATTCCGCACAATTGGTCCTGCAGGCAGACGCTTATGTCGTCCACTGATCGTGTACGATCCCAACGGGGTAATGCCGCGCGCCTTCTTTTTTGAACACAAGGCGTAGCGAACTCCAATCCATACCTGCAAATTCGGGAGCAAACCCCGAAAAATAGCTCTCTATGAACTTGCAATCCGGGTACATTTCGGCCATATTGATCAGCGTGTTGCCCTTGCCGATGATTTCGTTTTCGGCGAATTTCTCCGGCTTGCTAAAATCCGCGTTGAAGATAAATTCTTTGTAATAATCTTTGAAGTTCATCTCAATCGGCTCGCCGTTGCCGTCGTAGGCGCCCCAGACCCTAACCGCCTCGTTGGCGAGCGTGGCCTTGAATTCGGCGCGGCTGAGGCGCAGGCCGGAAGAGGTATCTACAAAGCCATAGGGCGAAAACCGCAGGCCCAGTTCCGGGTGTATCCAATCCGCAAGCGCTTCAAAGTCTTTGCGGCTGAGCAAATCCAGCACAGTCTTTGCGCACCCCGTCAGGGTTTGCGCCTGCGTTTCGCCGTTTTGCTGGCCGCTTGAAGCCTTAGCTCACATGCTTTGCGTAGCAGAGGGTATCCAACGAAAAACCGGTATTGTCAGAAAAATATATGCAGACGGCCAATTTTGGAATGCCAGTTCAATATTACGGTACGGATTGCCATTTGTCATCCAGAAATACAGTTCCTTGATGGCTTTTATCAGATACCTTTTTTTCGTTTTCATGCCAATTTTGTCCTGATGTTCAAAAATGTTCGGTAGTATGGGCATAGCCCTAAAGCAATCCGACACAGGGAGTTCTGTGGCGGCGTCTTGGTCTGATGCCGCCGCAGAACTCCCTGTGTCAACTTGCCTTGAGGAAATGATTTATTCTAACAACAACTTTTGGGTTTGGACAGCGCCGTTGGGCAGACGGAATCTGACCAGGTACAGGCCGCGCGGGCCTATGCCGCCGGTTGGCACAGTATCTGTGTCAGACAAGCTCATAACCAATCTGCCAGAAAGATCAAAAATCTCTGCCAGTTGGACGAAGCGGTCCAATTGGACCGTTTGACCGTATTTCACCGGATTAGGCGATAGCTTTACCCTGCTCCACTCAGCGGCGGGGTTGTCTGTGCTCATCCCGGTAGTTTTGAAGAAATAGACGTTGTCCACAAAGACGGTGTTGGCGCCGGTGGGCTGACCCACGAGGATGTACTGGGAGATGTGTTCGCGCGTGGTCAGGCCGACGAAATCGCTCAGCGGGATGTCGAGGCTGAGCCATTGGCCCTGTCCGGGCGATGTGAAGTTGACCTGATGCTCGACGTCGTCGCCGCCGCCGAAGGCGCCGTCGGCGCCAAAATCCACGAGTTTCACGCCGAAGAAGGTAAAATCGGGCGACCACACGTCAATGTGGAAGTGTGTCATGTTGGTAACGTCTAACTGATTGGCGATGGTCTCGATGCCTACGAAATCTAATTGCGAGTACTTTTTGGTAGGATTGCCCTGTATGGTCACATCGTCGAGCACCCCTGCCGACCAAGGGGTGAGCCAGGTGTCAACCGGTACATCGGTATAGGCGTCGCTGAACAGCGAGATGACATCGGCTGCGGGTAAGGTAGGCGTAGGCGCGGCGGTAAGGGGTTCGGTAGGCGCTCCTTTGAAGAAATAGACGTTGTCCACAAAGATGGTATTGGCGCCGGTGGGCTGACCCACGAGGATGTACTGGGAGATGTGTTCGCGCGTGGTCAGGCCGACGAAATCGCTCAGCGGGATGTCGAGGCTGAGCCATTGGCCCTGCCCGGGCGATGTGAAGTTGACCTGGTGCTCGACGTCGTCGCCGCCGCCGAAGGCGCCGTCGGCGCCAAAATCCACGAGTTTCACGCCGAAGAAGGTAAAATCGGGCGACCACACGTCAATGTGGAAGTGCGTCATGTTGGTAACGTCTAATTGATTGGCGATGGTCTCGATGCCTACGAAATCTAATTGCGAGTACTTTTTGGTAGGGTTGCCCTGTATGGTCAGGTCGTCGAGTACCCCCGCCGACCAGGAGGTAAGCCAGGTGTCAACCTGTACATTGGGATAGGCGTCGCTGAACAGCGAGATGACCTTGGCTGCGGGGCGAGAGGGCTTGGTTGCGGCTGATCCAGGCCCGTTTGGGTTGCCGGGCAGATTGAAGGAGATATTGTCGAAATAGATGACGTTATCCTGAGTTCTTCCGCTCAGATCAAAATCAGGGAAAATTACGATTTGGTCATAAGGGCCTTCTTGCGCGGGCGGATTAGGAAATCCTGAAAAGTCAAAAGTCAATTCTTCCCACTGATTGACCAGGGTGTTGGACACTTTAATCTCTGGTAAGGCCCATCCGCTGGCCGCCACCAGTTTGATGCCGACGTCGCTTATGACCGTTTTCCAAACCATGATCTTGATGATTGCGTTGTCGGGGGTCAGCATGAACGGGCCAATATCGGCGCCGTGTGCGGACTCACAGCCGGCCCATGGGTTGCCGCTTTGCAGGGCGACGAACCGAGCGACCGTAGCCGATGCATTAGCCCCGCTCTTGTCGGGGTTGGGGACGAACTGCAGAGGCGGATTGGAGTTGTTCTCAAACACCGTCCATGTCCAGTTGGCGCCTTGCCCGCCCGGCTCAAAGTTGACGGGGGCGTTTTGCGCAATAACTGCTGATGCAACAAGCATCAGGAAAACAATAGAAACGTTCTTCATAATCCAAAAAATTGTTAAATGAGTTACATGGGCAACCAAGGCTGTCCATATTTTGTGAAAAGTTTTTGTTTCAGAATTTCAATTTTTCGTTTTTATCCCAAATGCCCCAGTAAGCCCCTACCTCGCCTTCTGCCCCTACTTTCCATGACTCGTCAAAAGAGGAAAAATAGAAGACATCTATGCCCTCTTCCATTGCCCACAACTGGGTGTTGATAAAGTATTTCAGGGCGTTTTGCTGTGAAGGCTCGGCTTTGCCCAGACTTTCGCCCCGGCTGGGCCAGCCAGTTTCGGTGATGACGACAGGCTTGCCCTTTCCTGCGCGCAGCGCCCGGGCGTACATTTGCTTCATGTGCTCTAGAGCGTGCTCAAAGGCGGTGCCTTCCCAGTACGGGTAGCAGTTGCACAAGATCACGTCGCAGGCGTCGGCAACCTCTGGATGCTGTTCAAACTCGTAGTAGGCATCCACATAACCGACCGGCACACCGGGGATTTGTTGTTTCACATAAGCGATGTGCCGCAGCAGGTCTTCTGCGGAAAGGTCGTTGCGGTATAGCGCCTCGTTGCCCACAGCGGCGATGTCCGCCAGTCCCTCTTTTGCCAAACCGATCAAGTTGTCCAATTCTACGAGGTTTTTTTCGGGGTCCTTTCCCAACCAAGCCCCCACCAGGGTTTTCATGCCCAACTCCTTGGCTATTTTGGGCGCCAGTTCGTTCCCTTCCGTACAAGAAAAGGAACGTACCCATTGGGCGTAGGGTTTTAGTATTTGTAAGCGGCGCCGGACTTGCGCCTCTGAAACCGGATCGCCCGGCTGCTGACCTTCCTCGTAAAGGCTGAAGCAAAATCCGTGTACGCCCTTATGCAGCACATTGAGGAACAGGCGCTGTATATCCTCCGGGGACTTACCTTCAAAATAACTGCTCAGGGCGGCAGGGTCAGCCTCAAAGGCAGCATATTTTTCTGACTTATATGACATGGCGTTGTGTTTAGCGTTTACAGATGGGTCGCCTAAAATGTTCAAAGCTCTCCCCGCCTTTGGATCAATGTTTCTTTGATATCCTTCATTTTCTCTTCGCTCAGGTCATACTCCCACATGACCCAAATGGCGAGCAGGGCGGTAATGGCAGGCACAGAGATATCGGCTAAGCGCAGGCGTACAAGCGTTTCTGCCGATTGTTCGGCTACATTTTGGTCAAATCCCACCAATTTCAGTACCAGCCCGCCCAAAACCAAGGCCAATCCTTGACCGAGCTTGACCATCCACCAGTATATCGCGCCGAAAGTGCCTTCTTTGCGGGGCATGCCGTTTTTCAACTCATCGAGGTCGCACACGTCGGCCGTCATACTCATCATCAGGGTAAAAAGGCCGCCGATGCCAAACACCATAAAGGGTATGGGCATGAAAATCAACCATGGGTTGTCGGGGTTGAAGCTCCACCATTTGAGCGTATAACCTACAACAGAGATGGCGGTAGATATGATGAACGCTTTCTTTTTGCCCCATTTCTTCGACATCCAGGTAATGACAGGGATGATCAAAACGGCAGTGGCGAGCGCGCTAACGGTAGAAAACCAAGCCGGCCAGGCGCCCGCGCTGGCATAGTCGCCTTTGAAAAGGTAAAAAACGATGATGAAATAGCTAAACGAAGCGACCATCTGGAAGCCGTTGAACACCAAAAACGTAGCGCCGCACAGGCGTACAAAAGGCACGTTCTTAAAAATCAGGATCATGCTGCGGACCAGGCCCTTCATATTGTTCCACAAGTTTTTGAGCGTCAAATCGTCTCGGTTGGCGAGGTTAGTCTGGTCGATTTCTTTGCAGAACAACGCAGGTAAAATACCCAAAACCAAGCAAGTCCCACCGACAACGACTGACAACTGGCGCACGCCAATCGCTTGAGATTCGAACAGATTGGGATTCGCGATAAGCACCCAGAACCAAGGCACGATCATCCACGCTATTTGCCCGATCACTTGGGAAAAGCCCATCAGGCGCGTGCGCTCGTT
This sequence comes from Saprospiraceae bacterium, assembly GCA_046296435.1. Lineage (GTDB taxonomy): Bacteria > Bacteroidota > Bacteroidia > Chitinophagales > Saprospiraceae > M3007. Next base: position 5,281 of record JBKBLI010000013.1, read on the forward strand.
GTAATCGGACGTCATCTCATACCCCAATCCGATGAGCGGCGTAGAAAACATGGTGTTGCCGATCAAATAGACCATGGAAAAGATCAGGAAATACCAGAAATTATACGATTGCGAGTTTTCCGGATACAACTGCCACAGCAGGATGAACAGCAGCCCGCTCAGGATGGCTCCGACAAAAATATAGGGCTTCCTGCGGCCGTACTTCGACTTGGTATTGTCCGATATGTAGCCCATGATGGGGTCTGTAATAGCATCGAACAAGCGCGGCAAGCCTCCAAGCAGGCCGGCCAGAAAGGGATCCATACCAAAGGCCGTGAGCAAGAAGAAGGAAAACACGCCCAATGAGCCCGGCAGCAGGTTGTTGACCAGGTGTCCAGCCCCAAAGGCCATTTTTTGCCCTATGGGCACGCGGTCTTTCGCAGGTGTTTCAAATTTCGACATAAACTTGCATGTTGAACGTTAGACTGTGAGTTCCTGGTTTTTTTGAAGAATTTGCTTGATTCCATCATCGAGGCCCCTCTGTATCGGGGCCAATCACTAAGGTCTGCACCGCTTTGGGGCCGATGGCGAAGGCAATAGATGTCGTGCGCAACGAAATTTTACCCCCTTTGGCGCTTGCCGTGGGGTTGAACAGAACGGCGGCGATACTTCCGTCGGGGTTTTCCGCCGCGGTCATCATGAGTTCTCTGTCGGAGTTCTCGAAGCCGATGCGCGCGGCGCCGGGCCGTATGAAGCGGCTGAAATGGCACATGGCGTAGTAAAGCGGGGTGAAATAGACCTCATCGCGGGCGGGATCAACGATCACGGGGGCTGTGCACCAATTTTGGGCCCAGTTGGGGCCGCCCTGCCGGTCGAGTATCATGTTCCAATCTATCCAGCCATCCACCCAGTTGTTGAGGCAGCCGATGATGTCGCGGGCATAGCGGAACACGGGCACATACTTCGGGTGTAAGTGCTTTTGGGGTTCAGGCGCCCAATGCCAGCCCCAGTCCGTGGCTTCCTCTGCCCAGTACCACGCATCGTCCTGCCATCGGGGCGCTTGGGCGTCCACACAGGCTTCTGTCTGGATCAGGTGTTTGTCAGGAGCTTTTTGGTGGACGTACTGAAGCGCCTCAGGGAACCAATCGAAGGTGCTGGCATACCAGTGAACGGCCATCCCGTCGAAGCGTCGGGCAACGGTTTCGTCGCCGAACAAGACATCTGTCCATTTCTTCAGTTCCTCATCCCGGTTTTGGTCAAAACCGAGAATTTTGACCGCATGTCCTTTTTGGCGCAGCAAAGGGTGTAGGTGATTTTGGACAAAATCTGCTATTTCATAGGGCGTGAAGTGCATGCTTTCCCAGTTGTTCCCGTTGCCCAGGGGTTCGTTTTCGGGCGTTATCCCCCAAATGTCAATGCCTTGTGAGCGGTATGCGTCGAGGTATTTGGAGAAAAACAACGCCCACACGCCGTAGTATTGGGGCAATAGTTTGCCGCCGCGCCAGTCGTTGTTGTCCTTCATCCAAGGCGGCGCCGTCCAGGGCGAAGCGATGATCCTGAACCCCTCTGTGGAGACCTTCTGCGCGGCTTTGATCATGGGAACGAGGTCGTCGAGGTCGTCGGCTATCGAAAAATGTTCCAGTTGCACATCGCCTGCTACCGGCGCGTAAGTGTAGCAGTACGGCGAGAAGTCGCAAGAGTTGATGTGCGTGCGCGTCAAAGAGTATCGCGCCCCCGAATCGCCGAAGTAAGCCTCCAGAATTTTGGCTTGGTTGGCTGCGCTCAGTTGTTTGAACAAAGTAGCTGAGGCTTTGGTGAAAGACCCGCCTATGCCTGTGATGGTTTGATACTTTTCGTCCGGCAAAAGTGCGACAGCCGCCTGCGCATCGGCAGCGGGAGAAGCGGCAAGTTTCGTCATTTTGTGGCCGCTTTCAGATGTCTCAAAGACGAATACCTTCAGGCGTTTCATCGTTCGTCGTTATGTAAGACCGTCTTCAACAGCGTTTCTTTTTCTCCGTTGAAAGTTTTGCCAATAGGCTTTCCGTTGCGTGTAAGCCCATCGAAAGCCCCTGCATCTACCAGATCCCAGAGCGCGTACTTAGCCTGGCCATACCGGTCGAACAGGCCGAAATGGTTCTCTGAGCCTCCGGGGTTGGCGGCATCTTTCCAGGGTTCGTCGAAAGCCTCAAAATAAAAGCAGGTGATGCCGGCGGCGTTCGTCCACTCGCGCATCAGTTGGTAATACCTTGCCGATTTGTACTCGTCGGTAGCGCGGGAACCCTTATCGCCATAGAAGCCGTTGCACTGTGTGGCCCAGCCCGTTTCGCCAATGTGTACAGGTTTATTCACCCCGATGCTTTCCATGTAGCGTACCACTTGCTCGTACTGCGCTTTGGCATAATCCCTGGCCCGCAGCATGGCGGCTTCTATTTTTTCCCAATCGGAGGAGGCTGTGGCTTCCGCCTTCGTCTCGATCCAAAAAGCGGGATTGTAGTGTGTGTCGTGCATGGGGTAGGTGTGCATCGAAATGAAGTCAACCGCCCGCACGAGCCGCTCTAAGTCGTCCACATGGTAAATGCTGTCGCCGCCGCCCCACGAAGCAAAATTATCAGAACTGGTCACCCAGAGCGTTTCGGGTAGTTCGCCCTGTTTTTTGAGGTCTTGCAAGTGGTTTACCCATTTGAGGATGACTCCGGGCTGCACGTAGTAACGCTCAGCCCATTTGACCATAGCCTCGTTGCCCACGGCAATGATTTTGACGATGTCGGGGTATTGTTTGGCCAAAGCTGCCGCTCTGGCTATTTCTACGGCGTTTTGTTCGCTTTCTGCATGGTGGTCGGGCGGCAGATCGGTCCAGGCGTTTTTGCAGTCTATCCAGGCGCCCAGCATCAGATACATTTCGAAGTCCCGGTTTGTCTGCTTCAACTGGCGGATGGCTTCCAGCAGGTTGGCGGCTTCGTCAAAGTGTACGTTGTAAGTGCGGAGCAACTTGATGCCCATGGCCGAAAGGATGAGCAGATCTTCTTTTAGTTGAGGGATGGTGGGCTGTATTTCCCGCGAAACGTCTCGATAGCCGCCATAACTCATGGCCTGATATGCAGGATTACCTAAAATGTCGGCAGCCGTAGGCGATGCCGGTTTGGTGTTTGAATGGCAGGAGAGCAGTTGTGCAGTCGCCATGAGCATAAGCAGTGTTTGATGGATATTTTTCATGTCAATCGCGTAGCGTAGCGTGGTCAATCGAGACCCGAATCCGGGCGATCGCGCCGGTTCTTTGGAAAACCAGGCGGCTGGTTGCTTCATCCAGTTCCGATGCCTCCGACACGATCTTTCGGCCATCGGCGAAAACTACTTCTAAGCCTGTCTCCTTCGCTATCTGATACACTATGGGAATCTGGCAATACGTGAAACAAAGCGTGCCCGCTTCAAGCGCTATCTGCGCGTTCTGCCCTTTAATATCCACGTAATCAATGGTTTGCGCAGTTTGCACAAATGCCTCTTTGCGAAGCAAACAAGGCTTGAACGACAATTTTCCGTCCTTCACAACCACGCCCAGTTTGCCTAAATTTGCCAAAATATCCTCCTTGACCTGGCCCGTCATGCCGGGTTGTTGGGCGCCTCGGTGCACGGGTGTGTGTGAATAGGGATCGGTGGGAAAAGCGCCGTACACCTCGACCGGCTTGTGTACGCCAATGCCTGCTTCGATCTCGTAAAAATGGTGGATCAATCGCTCAGTTACTTCCGGGGCTGCTCCCTCCTCAACGGCTTTCAGGCAACATTCCTGAACGGCGAGCAACAGTTTGGACACCATGTGCCAATATATGGATCCCAGCCCCTCATAAGAGAAGAAGGCGCCAGAGCGCCCGGTGAAGGCTTTGTGATGGAATACATTTTCGAAAATACCCAAAATCAAGTCCCGCTCCCGGACAGCCAGATCCCGATACTCTCCTTCCGAAAGCGCGTCTAACGCCGCGCCGAGGTCTTTGGCATTTTTGAAGTTGCCGTTGAAGTGGATCCCGCCCAGCACGTCGCGCTCGACCAAGCGGGAATCGCCATCGGCAAGCATCTTTTTGAGCAGTTCCGATGTCTGTGCGTCGGCAGGAGAGAGGGTGTTTTTTTGCAAAAAACCGGGAAGTTCTTTGTTGGGGTACAAAAGATAGCTGCGCTGGTCGGGCCTGAACAGAGCGCTGCGGCGCAAGGCATCGAGCACTTCCAAGGCTTCCTCCGAACGCAACTGCCCTGCGCTCAGTACAGCCACTTGGCCTTCGAGCATCTCGTCCAAGTGAGTGCAGGAGATGCTATTTTCGCCTATAGCCGCCAGATTGTAAGCGTGGTAAAGTTTGTCAGCGCGCTGGTTGGCTCGAATGGAGTGCTCTGCAAAATCGAGGCATACGTTGATGAACGACTGCAGTTCAGTCATGCGCACAGCCTTTTTTTGACCTTCAAAGCCCCTTCGGTAAATCCGCTGCCGGTAGTCGGAGGCTGCAGCGCCCAGGCGATCGGCAATGGTCTTGCGGTTTTGGTCGCCGATGCTGCCCGACAGCAAGTGGCTGTATCCCAGTAGCGTCTCTCGAACGCTTAGGAAGAAAGCGAGTAGTTCGCCCGAAACGCTTACGCTTTCTGTATGGGCCTTTTCAAAAATGCCTTGAAAGAACTTTAAAAAACGGCGCAGATAGCAAAGGGTCACCACAGAAGCTCCGTTGCCGACCAGCGCATTGTTGGCATCGTTCCATTCTGGCCGCTGGGTGTTCATCCAGATGCCTGCCTCTGGCAAGAAATTGGAGATTTTGGCCAGGGTAGTGGCCAAAATTTTTTCCAGGAAGTTGACATGGTAAATCTCGTCGTCCGCCGTGGCCAGCAATGCCCCGTCGGCTCCCAAGATATCCCTGCGTCTGCGGATACTGGCATCCCATTGGTGGTCGAACTCGATGGTGTCCTGCGGATTTTTCAGCAGTTCGGCATAAGGCTTGATGATGTAGGGGACGGCGGCATATACAAAACATTCCTGGCCCAAAAGGGCTTGCAAGCGACTCGGATGGTGTTTCTCCAGCAGTTCGAGCAATTTTTGGAGGTAAATAATCTGATGGTCGCCCCAGTAGCCGATGTACGACCAAGGGTTGTCAGGCTCTATGGTTTCCCAGTCGAACCCGCCTTTCGTCACCCGGTAAGGGTTATACCCATCGAAGGTGGAGGCGTTGAGGAACCTGAAAATCATGCCCTCCAAAAACTCCGGGTAGGCGCACGCCAGAGCTTCCCAGTTTTGGAAAATATCGCGCCAGTTGCCTTCGTAGTCCAGCACTTTGGAGCCGTCCGCTTCGTGTTCGGTATTGATGGAAAAATAGTTCCAAGGGCGGCTGGGGTCGCCGTGCCTGCGACTGAATTTTAGGGGCAGGTACTCCGTGCCGAGGCGTATCAGGTCGGGGTCGCCTGTTTTTTCGAGCGTTTGTTTGAGCGTAAAAAGGCTGAATTCGTCGCGCAAGCTGCCGATCAGCGCGCTGTTTCTGGTCGCTACTTGGTTGTTGGCCTGTTGCAAATACCGGACAAAGTCCTTTTTTTCGATTTGGTAGTGACAGTCAAAGACGCCGCCGCGCATGATGTTGAACAGCACATTGGAATAATGCCGGGCATCGCTCAACACATCGGAACTGAATTGCAGGCCATCGGCGCCCGTTACGAGCTGTACCAAATGTTGCGTACCCCTGGCGATATCGGCCTGAATCTGCTCTTCCAAAGGGCCTCCATCCAAAATCAGTTGGCGCAGCGCAATCACCTTAGCCTGGCTCTGATTCACATTGGCCACTATTGACCAGGTTTTTTGGGCGCCGGGCGCGAGCGCAATTTCTGTTGAGATGAAATAGGCTCCCCTCTCCCCTTTGATGTCGCGCTCGGATTGAATGGGTTGTTTTTTCCTGAACTTGTCCAATTGGCCTGAAGAGAGCAGGTGGTTCACCCGACCCAGGCCAATGTGCCATGCGACGTTGGCCTTCAGCGCCTCGCTCGGCTCGGCCTTATCCACGATGATGGCGCTCAGGGCAAAAATGCCGATACCGGAGGCAGGCTCCAGTTCGCTCCTTTTGTAGGCGTCCACCAAGTTGCTGGTTGTAGCTTGCAGGGCGCTGGGCACGCCCCAGGGCATGATATTCTGGATGCCGTCCAACAAATTGACCTGCAGCGTGCGCGCCGAATGGTTGTGCAAGACAGCCTTACGGACAAACCCAAACGCCTTGCTCGTATTCCATTGGTAACGGAAGCTGAGTCCCAGAGTCATGTTGATTTCCTCAAAAATGACTTTGTTGCCGTAAACGCTTTTGTAGAGGTTGCGGCTGATGTCGTATTGCTCGGTGTAGCGCTCGGAAAAAGGCTCCCATATTGCCATATTGCCGCCGGCTTGGCTCGTCTGTATGATGGTCTTGCTGCCCGTTATATCAGCCGAATCAACGATTTTATCATCAGTGTAATAGGGGAAAAGCGCATGCTCCGGGTTTTTGCGGCCGGCGGTCAGCCCCCCATTGCTGGCCACGAACATCCAGTGGTTGGAATCGCTGACTATGCTCATCAAGAAGGGGCGCATGGCGTCGCAATTGGCAATTTTGAGATATCGCTCATTTTCCAACTCGACCATCGTCAGGTCCGGCGTCTTCTTGTCAATGGTTGCCTGCATCACAGATGTTGCTTGATTTCGATGAAAATAGATTAGTTTGCCTCCCGATACACCCGCACATAATCCACGATCATTTTTTGTGGGAATGGCGTTTGCGCCACGGGGAATCCTACGTAGTTGCCGCCCACGGCCACGTTGAGGATCAGGAAAAACGGCTGGTCGTACACCCATTCGCCCGGCGTCTGGCTGCGTTCGACGCGCAGGTACAAGAAGTCGTCCACAAAAAAGTCAATTTTGTCCGCATCCCATTCGATGGCAAAAAGGTGAAATTCGGTATCGAAACGGGCATTGGTCAAGCTATAGCTTTTGGTGATAGCGTTGCCGCCGGAATACCCCGGCCCGTGCAAAGAGCCGCTTATGATGTTGGGTTGCTGCCCGCGCAATTCCATGATGTCGATCTCGCCGCACTGAGGCCAGCCCACGGTTTCGATGTTGGCGCCCAACATCCATACTGCCGGCCAAAGTCCCGGCCCATAAGGCGTTTTTAAGCGGGCTTCAAAGCGGCCGTACTGCTGGGCGAAAAGCTCCTGGGTTTTGATGCGGGCGGAGGTGAATCCGTTGCCGCTGCGCATGGCCGTGATCGCCAGGTTGCCTTGCCCGTCCAGGGACACATTTTCGGGCTTGTCCGTATAGCTTTGGAGTTCCTGATTACCCCATCCGTCTTGTCCGTTACCGAGGTCGTAAGCCCACTTGCCGGGGTCGGGAAGCTGTCCGGCGGCGCCCTCGAATTCGTCGCTCCAGGTCAATTGCCAATTTCGCTGCGGCAGTTTTTGGAAATCGTCGGGTTTGCAGCTTGTGAAAGCGGACAGTGCGAGGACCGCCGTGTAAAGAGAAAGTCTTGTGCGCATGATCTGAAAAAGTTTGACGGGCAAGCGGCGACAAAGATGGCTCGCCGCTTGCCCGCTTGCGTTTTTAGTTACGGAAGTAAATATTGTCCAAAAAGATGTCGCCGTTGCCGTCAAACTTGAGTTGGAAAACATTGCTCAAGTTTACCGGAGCGAATGCGGATAGCGGAATGTCAACGCTGGACCAGCCCGAAGTGGGCACGTTGAGGGTGAACGGGGTTTCTGTTGGCCCTGGGCTGATGAGGTACACCTTGAGCGAGGTCGAGTTGGCCGTCCAAAAGTCGAGGTGCAAAAAGTTCAGCGCCGATACGTTTTGGGCGCTGCCCAGTTGTATGCCTTGATAGTTCAAACCGGTGTATTTCAGCGTATTGTTCCCTTGAATGGATATCTGAGTCACCACGGTTGCCTGCCCCCAGTTGGGGTTGAGGTTGGTGCCTGGGATGTTGGCGTAGGCATCGCTGAACACCGAAATCACCCCGGCTGCGGGGTGCGCAGGCGTGGGCGCAGGCGTGGTAGGCGCCGCGGGCGTGGAGCCGTCATTGTAGAAATAAATATTGTCGGCATAAAAACTGGGGATGTTGTTGCTTTCGTCCACAAAGATGATTTGGGCGAGTTGCAACCTGTTGCTCAGGCCAGCCAGCGCCGTGAACGGCACATCGAGGCTGATCCATTGCTTAGACTGGGCCACGGTGATGTTGGTACTCCAGACGCCGGTGCCTCCCGTTCCAAAATCCACTACTTCGATCCGGAATCTCGCCGTCGAAGACAGGGTGTTCGGCAAGTAAATATCGGCGTGGAGGTGCGTCATGGCGCTGGCGTCAATGGTCGGGGCCGTGAACTGAATACCCACGAAATTAAAGTCTGTATAGTGCAGCACCCGATCGCCGTCCACCGTGAAATCAGCCGATTGGGTGGTCTGGAACGGCGCCCAGTAGCCGTTGTAGTAGTCCACGGGCACATTGTCATAAGCCTCGCTGAAAATGGAAATGACCTTAGCAGGGTCGCGCGTGGGCACGGGGGCTTTGACAAAAGTGCCCGCCGATTGAACGGTCATGGAGCCTGTGGCCGCTATTCCGCCCACCGAAGCGGTGATCTTAGCCTCGCCTGGCCCTCCCAGCACTGTAATCAGACCGGCAGCATTTACGGTAGCGATGGCCTCGTTAGAAGAGGCGAAATCAAAATAGGCAGGCGCAGCCTGCACCGAAAGGTCGATGCCGGAAGGCAAATTGAACGTGGAGCGCAGGCCGCCGACAGCTTTTGAAATGCCGACAAACGAAGTTTCCACCACGTCCTGTCCGTCAAGTATGGCGTGCCGGGGGTGGGCCAGCGTGCCCAGTTTTTCAAACTTGAGTTCGTCTATCCAGAAAGTGTATCCCCTGCCGTTTTCCGGACCTTCGGAATAAAAGAACATGCCGCGCTCGCTGGTGAGCTTAGAGGGGTCCGGGATCGGAATGATGTACTTTTGCCAACTGGTCGTGACAGCTACGCCCGAAACTGTCGCCTGGTATTTGGAGGCGCCGAGGTCGTTCCCGATGCCCAGCACGTCAATGTTGGCCGGCTGAGAGGCTTTCATCCAGAATGTCAAGGCATTGTAGCCCGACAGGTCGCGACCCGTACTGGTGAAAAAGGCGCCTCCGGCATATGCGCCGCGCGGGTCGCCGGCATCCGGCACTTCAAAGCGCATAGAAACGGTAGAGGTGTTGCTGTAGGTCACCTTGGTATCCACGTCGAAAGCCGTAGGTACCGAGCCTCCGAAGGCGGCATAATTCAGTCCCGGGCTGAAAGTGTTGATGAATACCTCAGGGTTGGTAGGGTAGGTAGCCGGTTCCAGGTCGGCAAGTTCACGCTGGCACCCCAGCGTCAGAAAGGTCAGCAGTCCAATGGGGATTGATTTCGTCAAAAGAGAGCAAAACGAGGTACGCATATCGTTAGAAATTTATTTGCTGATGTTGAAGAACAGGTAAGTGCGGATCTCCCACTCGTTGCCGTTGTCGAAACCGACGATGTTTGGGTCGGGTACGAGGTTGCCGGCGCCGTTCACCGCTTGTACGGGAGCATAGCGCGGCGAAAAGCGGTCGAGCGTGCGGTATGCGCCGCGCAAGCCGAGGCGGGTGTTGGGCAGGTCGAACCAATCGGGTTTGGCCAGTGAAACGGAGATGTCAGCCATTAACTGGAGTGGAAAGGTCAGGTTGAAGTCGCGGTGATAGTCGTAAGGCCCCCAGTCGTTGATCCTGACAAACGAAGCGAACTTCACCGTTTTGCGTATCACTCTCAAATCCATGCCATAGCGGCGGATGGTGCGGGCGTCGCTGCCGTTCGCCTGCGCATCGCCCGCATAGATGTTGGCGATCAGGCCAAAATCACTATTGAGCTTAGATACCAGCCGCGCGTTGACCTCCCACAGATCCTGGGGGGGAGCAGCGCCCGGGAAGGCGAAAGTGGTACGCCCGTCGGGCAATATACCGATAGCTGCGTCTTGGGTGGTGGGCAAGTGCCGGTACACCACGCCGGCGCTGAGGGCGAAGCGGGCGTCCTCGCTGCGATCGCTGTCCCAATTGTACATCCAAGTGCCGGGCGTAGGGTCGAAGGTGAACAGCAATTCGCCCGCCACCTGCTCACGGTTGCCCCGCACCACGAAGGGGTCTTCGAGGATATTGCGCGGGCGGGCGGGCGCGGGCGCCTCTATAGGCACCGGGCCTTCGATCGGTTTTTGCCAAAGAAAATTGGGCGCTATCTGAAGTTTGCCTACCAAATAGGTGAAGCCGGTCAGGACATTGTATTGGTTGCCGCTGCCGCTGTCTTTCAAGCGCCAGCCGGTGAAGGTAAGTGTTTGGTCGGCGCCGCCGTTGGCTACCAGCCCCATGGCTGCCGATTGTGCGTACCAATTGAAGCGGCCGCGACTGTAGGTCAGCTTCAGTTTGCCGCCAAAATTGTCCCTCGCACCGATCTCAGCCTGGTAAACATCGTAGCGGCCCGGCTCGCCGCGCACTACCTGAAACTTCCTGCCGTTCAAGGGTTGCCCGCCCCAGAGGCCGCCCGCCTCTATGCCAAAGCTGCCGAACGTCCGGTTGAGGTAAAGACCGAGGCGCCGCGTCTTAGGCTGCGGTATCGCAAAAGAACTTTCGGTGAGGTCAAGTTGGTCGAGGTCCTCGTGGAATACGCCTGCCACCTTCCAGGCGCCGAACGCTTTTTGGTACTTCATCAGGAATGCCGGGTTGGCGCCCCACCACAGTTGCGGGCCAAAAGCTAATTTCAGGTCTTTAAACTGCTTTTTGCCCGCCATCTCAAAGCCGAACGGGGCGATACCGTTATACAGGTCAATCTGCGGACCGTAGTTGGCCTCGGGATACAGGCCGAAGAAATCGCCCTCGTAGCCCCAATGATAGTGGCCGGTACGGTAGAAGCCCTTGAGATCGAACATCCTGTGGTTCCATTCGTAGCCGGCTTGATAGACCTGTATGCGGTTGAGCGATTCCACCATCAGATTGCCGGTCGTGCTGTTGAGTTCCACGCGCCGACCGCGGTTTTCATAAAAAATCTGGTCAATGGGGTTGTTGGCTACATTGCCCAGCACGTTCACCTCTATGTTGGCCCTGAAGTTGGCGGTCGGGTTGGCCTCCACCCCCACGAAGAAGGACTGCATGTGGTCAAATCCCAACTGGTCGGGATAAGTAGTGTTGCCCGGGGCCGGACTTTGGGGCGTCGAGATCAGGCTTCCGCCTGTGTTAAACGTATAGAGCTGCGCGCTTAGGCGGCTAATGCTGACTTTTTTGAGTTGGACTGTTTCCAGGGCGGCCTTGTCGCCCCTTGCTTTCAGGTATGCTGCGGTAATTCCTATACCGGCGAAATGCCGCTCAATGGCATTCAGCGACATGCCTTCGGCATAAGGGTTGAGGCGGTGCGCCTCTTTCAAGGCGTAGTACGCGGCGCGCGGATACAGTTGATAAAAACCTGCCGCATTGGTGGGGCCTTTGGCGCAAATGCCGAACCACTCCTCGTTCATATTGTTCTCGCCGGCCACATAATCGAAAAGGTACCCTCCGTTGGACCATGAAGCATTATTGTCATGAGCGCTGAGATTGGTGGTCTGCCCGTATTTCCACCAGCCGTCGCTGAATTGAAAAGTGAAACCGCCCAAGGCGTTGCCCGCTTTCCCAAGGCCGGCTGCATTTTCGTATATTTCTTTCCAGTTGGCCGTGTTGTATATTGCTTGAGCTTTTTGGTCTTCCTCGTTTGTCAGCGCATTGAAAGCATCGCTACCGAACTCTGTGAGCAGCACAGGTTTGCCGTACTCCCTTTTGACGCGCTCAAACAGGTCGGTGAAGGACATGCCCCGATAGACGTTGAGCCCCAGTATATCCACGTCCTTGCATTCGCGGGCAATGATGTCCAGGAAGAGCAAGTCGCCGTTGCAGATAGCCACCGGATGCGATTTGTCCGCCGCTTTCATTTCCTTAGCGGCTTTGTTGAAAAGTTGATACATATAGTTGGCCCGCTTGGTGGCCTGGCGGTCTTCGACGGGAATATCCTCCGTTTCAGCCCCGTCCCAAAAGAGGCCGTAGTTGTTTTCGTTGCCGAGTAGGTAGAGTAGCAGACCGGGCGTGTTCTTGTATTCGTTCGCGAGGGTTTTCACCTCGCTCAACAACAAAGAAGCAACCCGCGGGTCGGAATATTCGGTGTTGCCTACCCATGCGCCGTCCAGCGTCAGCCCATATCTGCCGAACGAATGATTCAGCATGGTGTAGATGCCATAACGCTCATATATGTACTGGATCCATTTTGGGGGGATACCGGTGTAAACCCGAATCACATTGACTCCCATGTCTTGCAGTAAGGCCATCTCGTCGTCGAGCGCCTTTTGGATAAATGCGTCAGGCTGGGTCCAAATGGCGTAAGAGTAATTGGTCCCGATGGGATAATAATCCCAATTCATCCCGTTAACCATCAGGGGCCTTCCGTTGACCAAAAGCCTAGCGCCGGCCTCATTTTGCTCGACACTCACGCGGTCGGCTTGTGCCGAGAGCGAACTGAAAGCGACAGAAAAAGCGAGCAACAGCAACAAATGCGTTGCTTTCATGATCCTTAGCGCACGCGCCGGCACAGCAGTCAGATGCGCGTCCGGCGCTGCCGGGCTAAAAACAAAAAAAGGGAATAGTCTTAAGATGTGCATAACAAGGTCAAAGCAAATTGATTAACAAAAAAGGTAGTGAAGTTGCCGCGGATTAAGTCGGTCTTCAAAAATAGCGTTTCGTTGGGTGTGGCGCTTAATTCAGGCGCGTTTGATCAAGGTTGACCGGCGTTTTAGCGTTTGATTTGTCGGATATTAATTTTGCCGGCAACCACTTTACCTGTTTTTAGTTAGACAGCGGCCCGCACAAGTTCCCCTACTGTCCATGTAGAGCTGCTTTTTTATTTTGATCCAATGGTCTTTGAGCGGCTTGGCCAATTTGTCAAAAGCGCCGTTGCAGCGCCTCGGCTTTATTCTTGATCACGCCCTGTATTCCCGCCGACTCCTCGCAATACCGATAATTTGAGCGCCATTGCTTGATAGTCTTCATGACCTGCAAATGTATGTTTAACCTACTTTATGTACACTGTTTTATCATTTTTTTAGCTTTTTTCTGTAAAAACTTGGGTAAGTGATCTGATTTTATGAAATTATGTTTGTTAAGATAAGTATAGTTAATTGAATTTTCGAACGCCGTATCAGCGCATATGATTTAGCAGCGGCCCTGCTTGCCGGGATTGCGCCGCAAGAATCCGGGGTTACCGCCCTTTTGGCGATAAGGCCGATTGGCGTCTGCGCCTGAGTGTGAACTGCGGAAACACGGCCATAAACCGCCTCCGACAGATGGCCTGAAGGAAAAACCCGGCTTGCCGGGGAGTCCGACCCGAAAGATCGGCTTCTGAGACGTTCGCAAAGGCAAAGCGCCCGAGATGGCATCCAGCCCGGATGCGGTCTTTGCGCATATTGCTTTATCGCGGCCGTGCGGTTTGGTTGGGCGTATATATTCTCCTAAAAGTTCAAAAACTGGAAGCCGTTTTGGGCAAAAGCCCGGATCTACCCAAACGGCGAATTAAGTCCATAATTGGATGGCTGCAGGCTTTCTCCAAAGTCGGCAGAGTGGTCATCGATGCCGCCGAACGGCCGCGCGCCTAAAGACCCTGAATTCCGGTAGGTCAACTACTCCGGCGAAAAGAAGCGGCACACGGCAGCCAGTAATTCTTCTGCTTGGATGTCGTATATAAGCTGTATCTTTGTACGATAGATTTGGGGTGGGCGCGGCGGCCCACCCAGGTCAAGCCTTATCCACTAAAAGCAAATTTTATGATGAACTTGTCCAAACCCACCGCTTTTATGCTTTTACTGCTAAACTTGCAAATCGCAAATGGGCAGACTTTGGAGCACACCCCTTTGTTGAATACGATAGGCATAAAAGTAACGAATATAAACAATTTCGATTCCTGCAAGGTAGCGTACAAACAAACACAGGGAGACGCCTGGCTAATGGCATTCCCTCCAGATAAAATTGCGATAAATAATTTGCAGCAATTTCGCGGGAGCATTTTTGGATTGGAAGAGGGTACTCAATATGACGTGAAAATAACCTTATATACCAATTCAAATGCCGTCACGCTTCCAGTTTCTCAAACCTTAACGCTATCTTCGCCCGACTTTAATCTGACAGAAAATGTAAAGTGGGTGTCACCTGATGGAAACGGGAATTTCACCCAGAACAATCCCGGAAATTTGCACAATCTTTTTTCTACCAATCAAGTTGCTTGCGGTACTACCATAGTACTTACTGATGGCGTCTATACTGCCAACAATCTCCAATTGACGATACATAATCATTGCACGGAAAACACGCCTATAATGATGATAGCCGCGCCTGGCGCAACTCCTGTGATTGATGGAGGAGTACAGGTTTTGACACCTTGGACTCAAGCCCCCGGCGACCCCAACTTGTATTCAACCGCATTGCCTGCCAACGCGGATCACTCAGGCATTTGTGTGCTGGATAATACGATGCTTTATCCATACCCATCCTTATATTCAACTAATCTGTACTATAACTTGTCGGACTTAAATTTTGGCTATGATGGTTTTGCGCGCGATGGCAACACGATTTGGATAAAAACTCATACAGGAATCAATCCCAATCTGAAATCTGTTTTTGTTTCAAAGTCTAAAAGATTCCTAACGATCTATGGAAATCAGAAAAATATTTTTTTGAAAGTAAAAGGAATTGAGTTCAGGCATTTTGGCAAACCTACTCTAAACCCGATAGGAAGCTCTCAGGATGCATATCTGGCTACGGTATTTGACCTAAGAAATGTAAACCACGTCTATTTTGATAGTTGTCGTTTTAAGTACAATACTGCCGACATTAATTTTAGCGGAGGATCTAATCACATCTTCATTCAGAACTCATCCTTCAAGCATGATGCAGGTAAATGGAGTCATGCAATGATAAAAAAGTCCAATGATTTTAATATATTTGTTTCCTCCTCGCGGGGCAGAGGCGTTGAAACTGCGGCAATATTTTTGGAACAAGCCAAATCGGTGGTCATACGAAATAACCTTTTTGACGGTTTGAATTCGGCTGTGGCGAGTTATGTCAATTATGGCTTAAATGAAGAAGTTGATATCTATAACAATATTTTTGTGGACAATTTCGATGCCGTTGAATGCGACGGGCAATGGTCAAATTTAAGGGTTTGGAAAAATGAAATCATCAGACCCATGGCGGGAATATCTGCCGCTCCGCCACTTATCGGCCCCAGATATTTTTATCGCAATGTGATTCATGGTATGCAGGGAAGAAGAAATGAGCCAAAC
>JBKBLI010000013.1:20706-23636 GCA_046296435.1 Saprospiraceae bacterium
TGATCCATATTTTATTGAATGTTTGCCGGTTAATAATAGCTACAATAGCCAGGCGGTTGCAATCAAGACAAACCCCAAGTACAACGGTATCCCTAATGGAAATCTTTATTTTTTCAACAACACAATTCATGCTGAAGACACTTTAGGTTTTGTTTTTACTATTTGGGAAAGCGAATGGAGAAAAGCCGTTTTTATCAACAATTGCTACTCGCATCAAACAAGACATCCCTTTTTCTATTTTAATTTGGCAAATAATGGGGTAAATGGAAATTTTCAAATAGAATCCATCAAAGATAATTACTATTCTGCAAATAGTAATTCATCTATTGTAAAAGTTAAACACATTCATGGACAATATATATGTTCTGATATATTCGATGTAGATGATTTGCAGAGCGCTTTGACCAATATATCTGGTAGTCCCAATATCTCTATCAAAAATCCGCTTCAAGTAAATCCAAACTTTACCTCTTTGC
The DNA here is from genome assembly GCA_046296435.1 of Saprospiraceae bacterium. Taxonomy (GTDB): domain Bacteria; phylum Bacteroidota; class Bacteroidia; order Chitinophagales; family Saprospiraceae; genus M3007. The sequence continues at coordinate 21,183 of JBKBLI010000013.1, forward strand.
ATGACTACGGTTTTGAGTTAAGCCAGTCGAGCCCTCTGATAAACGCGGGCAACGTTATACCAGGTTTTTACGATTATGTTGGTCCTAACCCGGATATAGGCGCCAAAGAAAGTAATTTTACGACAAGTGTGAATAATGCTTTAAACCACACTGATGTCGTTATTATATATCCAAATCCCTCGAGTGGTATATTCATAGTCAAACTGAGCCAGAAAAGTGATGTTACGACTGTAAATGTGTTCAATTACTTGGGGCAGAGGGTGTTTAATACAGAAGATTTTTCAGCGCAGGATTTGGTCCTTGACTTGAAAAAACAAGTAGATGGTTTTTATTTTGTTGAGTTGAATACCGGTAATACAAAAATCATAAAAAAAATACTGAAAGTCAGTTTTTGACAGCCCCTGGATGCAGTATGCCGGTAAGGGAATCGTGCTCCTTATGAACGGGATGAGGTGATCAATGCGGATGCTGTAGTTTCAGTAAGGTTCAGCGATAAAAATCCCCACCTGCGTGTATCTGCAAACCGGTGTGCGTAATCAGGATCGCAAACTGCGCGCATCTGGCCTGCTCTGGTCAGATGCGCGCAACTCCGCTCCTATGCCTTTTATCCTGAGCCCCGGCTCCAAGCGGCCGGCCGGCGGCGCTCTTGCTCAGATTGCGGCAAAATGAGGCTCAAGGGGGCGGGGGCGTAGGGGGCGGGTATGTCCGCAACCCTTTTTCTTTGTGAAAGCCGAGTCGTCGAGCGCTAATTCCGGCTTGGGGAGGGGCGCGCGATTTTTTACGCCGGGGCTTCAATCCTGCCGGTCAGCGCTCGGCATTTTTTTTAATCATGTTTGCGGAAGCGGTAGGAGTACAGGTCGTTATCGCCTTCGTAGTAGCCGTCCAGCATGACGCTGTTATAGGCGTTTTTGATGGCCTGAATGGCCTCCGAGACGTTATTTATCCGGTTATTGTTGATGCTGGTCACGACGAAGCCGGTTTTCATATTGATCTGATCTATGACGCTGCCCCGCGTGATTTCGGTCACTGCGACACCTTGTAGTTGAAGGCGCTTTTTCTCTGCTTCGCTCAGGTTGCGGAATTTGAGGCCCAATTCTTCTTGTAGTTCGCTGCCGGTGTAGCTTTGGCGGGCGATGCTGTTGTTGCGATCTTTGAGGCGCAGGAGTTTATTCTGGCGTTTGCCGTTGCGGATGAATTCTACTTCGATCTGATCGCCGGGTCGGAAGCGGCCGATGTATTCCTGAAGTTCGGGCGTGCGTTTGATGGCGCTTTGGTTGAGTCCGACGATAACGTCGCCGCTGCGTAGGCCGGCGTCGTCGGCGGCGCTGCCCGGATTCACGTGGGTGATGTAGACGCCTGCAACATTGGCGAGGCGGAGATCGCGGGCCATTTGGTCGTCCACGTCTTCGATGCCCACTCCAAGAAAAGCGCGTTGGACTTCGCCAAATTCGCGCAGGTCGTTGATGACTTTTTTGACCAAATTGGACGGCACGGCAAAGGAGTAGCCTTCGTAGCTGCCCGACTCGGTGATGATAGCCGTGTTGATGCCGATCAATTCGCCGGCGGTGTTGACCAAGGCGCCGCCGCTGTTGCCTTGATTGACTGCCGCATCGGTCTGTATAAAGGATTCAATGCTGGCCCCGCCGCCGAGTATGTTGATGTTGCGGCCTTTGGCGCTGACGATTCCGGCGGTCACGGTGCTTTCGAGATTGAAGGGATTGCCTACGGCGAGCACCCATTCGCCCACGCGGATAGAGTCGCTGTTGCCAAATACGATAAAGGGCAGGTTGCGGGCGTCTATTTTGAGCAAAGCGATGTCGGTATGGGGGTCTATTCCGACGATTCTGGCTTTGAATTGACGTTTGTCAGCCAGCGTGACGCGGATATCGTCGCTATCCTCGACCACATGGTGATTGGTGACCACATAGCCGTCGGGGCTGATCAATACGCCCGATCCGGACGAACTGGTAATCGTACCTCCGCCCCAGACTCCGCCCCCGGCGCGTTGCAGGGCGCGGATGTTGGCGACGGTAGGCGTGGATAGCTCGGCGGCGTCGATAAAGTGATTGGGCGCCGCCGATAAGAATGCGGCGTTGTTGCGCGTTTGCAACAGTTGATCCACAAAATTGGTCTGACGCGGCTGCGCGTCGTCCTGTTCCCATACGACCGTATAGGGCTTGTAGAGCTGACTGAACAGCACAACGGCCAAAAAGGCGCTCAATAAGGCGACGAGCAATAATGACAGGTAGTGGCGCATAATCAACAAACTTGTACATTGTCTCACGGGGCAGCGCGCGCCGGGAGAACCAAAAGTATTTGGGCAAAGCGCTCTTGCGAGAGGCGCGCCTTGGGGGCCGAAGCGCGCCTGCGGGCTTGCCGTGTCCCGCGTCTGTATTCACACGCTGCGCGCTGTTTTATTTACCAAAAACAGCGCAACGAGGGCGCGTGTCATGC
>JBKBLI010000013.1:23734-43897 GCA_046296435.1 Saprospiraceae bacterium
CGCGTTGGCTTTCTCCGGTCTGCCCGAGTTCAGGCTCTTCTCTTTTTGCTCTTTTGTAATCGCTCTGTCGTGATGTTGATCACTCAAACACTACGGGCAGGTTAATTATTGTGCCGTTGCGCTGGATTTTTATATCGGTGGCATCGCCTTTTTGGAAACGGGCGAGCGCTTTCATGTATCCCATCACATCCTTGATTTCGTACTCGCCCAATCCGATGATGATATCGCCTTTGAGCAGGCCGGCTTTGTGGCCCGGGCGTCCTTCATTGACGCCGTCCACGCGTAGGCCGGTGTCTTCGGAGGTGTAGTCTGGCATGATGCCGAGCGTCACTTTGAATCGAGGCGTTTCCTCTTGTTTGGATTGGGTTTCCTGAAATTTTTGGCGCGGTTGATTATCCAGGGACTCGATCAGCGCGGCGATGTATTCCAGCACCATTTTTTCGCCTTTGTAGTTGATCTTGTCTGCGTCGTCGCTGGGTTTGTGGTAGTCGTCGTGTTGGCCGGTAAAAAAGAAGAGCGAGGGGATGTTTTTCAGGTAAAAAGACGTGTGGTCGCTGGCCCCGATACCCGAGCTGTCCTGGCGGATGACGAGCGGCGATTGGAGGCTATTGATGGTGGGTACGAAATCTGGAGCGGTACCCACGCCGCCAACGAAGAGTATTTTTTCGGGTTTGAGGCGCCCGATCATGTCCATGTTGATCATGAAGTTGACGGTCGAGAGGTCGATGGTAGGGTAGTCGGTGAATTTTTTGGATCCGATGAGGCCGAGTTCTTCGGCAGAGAAGCACAGGAAGAGGAAGTTGTGTTTCTCACGGGCTTTATTTTTGCTGAGATAGCGGGCCAGTTCGAGCACGCCGGCCGTGCCGGATGCGTTATCGTCGGCGCCGTTGTGGATTTTGCCCTCGGGATTGGGTTCGCGGGAGTTGCGGTCGTAGCCTAAGCCAATGTGGTCGTAGTGGGCGCCGATGACGATGGTGAGCGGCGCGCCGTTGTCCAGAAAGGCGGCCACATTGCGGCTATATACTTGCGGGGCGGACTCGGCGTTGGCGCCGTGGGGGTCGGTATTTTTTTTGAATCCGAAATTATGAAAGTAGGAGCCGTTGTCGCCCATGGGTTTGAGGCCCAGTTGGCGGAAGTGTTTGGCGATATATTCGGCGGCGATGCGTTCGCCTTCTGAACCTGTGCCCCGGCCTTCGAGGCGGTCGTCGGCCAGGAAGGTGATGTGTTTGCGCAAGGCTTTTTCGGATATGTTGGGCTGCGCGGCGGCCAGGGCCGGAAGCAGGGCGATGAGGAGGACTAATCCGGTTATTTTTCTGATGACCATGTTGTGTGCATTAGTGAGTGATCAAACCATTTTCGAGGAGTAGTTTTTCGAGGCGGTGTTCTTTGACGCCAAATTGCTTTTTGAGGTCTTGCACCTGTAGCCAGGCGTTGTTGCGTTGTTTGTCGCTGAGCGGGCGGCGGATGGCTGTGATCATGACGTTCTTGGGGGTGTGTTCGGTAGAGATGAACTCAAACAGTGAGATGCGGTATCCCTGCGACTCAAGCAGCAGCGCGCGGATGGCGTCGGTGAGCATTTCGGCCTGGCGTTCGAGCATAATGCCATGTCGGAGCATGGGGCGCAGCATGGGCGGAGGCGACATGGATTTGCGCACTTGCTTGTGGCAGCATGGGGCGACCACGATAATATCTGCTTCGCTGACGATACCGCAGTAAAGGGCTTGATCTGTGGCGGTATCGCAGGCGTGCAGGGCAATGAGCATGTCGAGTTTGCCGGGTTGGTAATGGCTTATGTCGAGCGCCATGAATTGCAGGCGGTCGAATCCTGCCTTGCGCGCCATGCCATTGCAAAACTCTACAAGCGGGGGGCGCAACTCAATGCCGAGCACATTGACCTCGAGGTTTTGGCTGTTCAGGAAATCGTACAAGGCAAAGGTCAGATAGCCCTTGCCGGATCCGAGATCGGCGATGGTGGCGTTGGGCGGTAGGGGCGACTCGTCGATGAGGTTCTGGATGATTTCGATGTATTTGTTGATCTGACGCCATTTGGCTTGCGCATCGGCGCGGATTTCGCCCTTTTCGGTGGTCAGATCGAGGTCTTTAAGCCAGCTTGCGGCCGGATCAAGCAGTCTTTTCTTTTCGCGGTTGTGCTTTAGGTTGGGCAGGTTGCGCAGCAAAGGGGTGATTTTTTTGCGGGACAACTTCGCCTTCCCGCCGGGGGAGATCAGAAACGCTACCTCCGTATCAGCGGTGATCATATTGGCTTGCGCGAAGGAGTGCCCGAGGAGTTGGCCAATCAGATGCATGGATTCGTCGGGCGTGTAGTTTTTGGTTTCGTTGCGGGTGCGGTAGCAGTATTCGAATTTGAGGAAAAAGCCCTTTTTTAGGAGCACAGGGCTGATGTACAGCCTCAGCAGGTCGGCGGGCGCGTTTTTGAGCGGTTTGCTCAGCGTGCATTTGATGAGCATGCCCTCGTCGGTAGCCTGCTTGAATACGTCAGTGAATCTTTGCGCCGACATGAGATGAAGACGTGGTTTTATCTGAAGCGGCATTTCCGGTTGTCACAGATCTTGCAGCCATTTTTTTGTTGGTGTCGCCTAAGCGCGCAACGCGCGTTGACTAAATTTAACGGTTTGCGTTGTGATACGCTTTTTTAGCAAAAAAGACTTCGTCGAGGCAATGCCTGAAGCGATTGTTCTGCCTATCCTGAACCCTGTCGCCGATGCGTGGCGCATGACCTTCAGGACGCACAAGACGCGCGACGTCCGGCGGTTCAGAACACGTGGCGTTCGGCGTGGTAGCTGGAGCGCACCATGGGGCCGCTTTCTACATATTTGAACCCTTTTTGCAGGCCGATTTCGCGATAAGCGGCGAATTGATCGGGATGAACAAATTCAGCCACTTCGAGGTGCATCTTGGTGGGTTGCAGGTACTGGCCAATGGTAAGGATGTCGCAGCCGTGGGCCAACAGGTCATCCATGATTTGCCACACCTCTTCCGGCTTCTCGCCCAAGCCGACCATGATGCCGCTTTTGGTGCGCTTGCCGTACTCTTTGATGCGCCGGATTTGCTCTAAGCTGCGTTCGTATCTGGCCTGGGGCCGCACTTTGCGGTACAGAGAGGCCACGGTTTCCATGTTGTGGCTCACGACCTCTTGTCCCGCGCTGATCATGCGTTCGAGGGCGTCCCAATTGGACTTGACGTCGGGTATGAGGGTTTCGATAGTTGTGTTCGGACAGCGCTCCTTGACGGCTACGACGGTTTTGCGCCAGATTTCGGCGCCGCGATCCTTGAGTTCGTCGCGGTTGACGGACGTGATCACAGCGTGCTTTACCTGCATCAGCCAGATAGCTTCAGCCACCCGACGCGGTTCGTCCTCGTCGTACTCGTTGGGGCGTCCGGTTTTGACGGCGCAAAATGAGCAGGAGCGGGTGCACACATTGCCGAGAATCATGAATGTAGCCGTGCCGGCGCCCCAGCACTCGCCCATGTTGGGGCAGTTGCCGCTCTGGCAGATGGTATGGAGTTGGAAGTCGTCCACGATTCGCCGCACGTTCCGGTAGTTCTCGCCCATAGGGAGGCGGACTTTGAGCCATTCGGGGCGTTTGTTGCGGGGGGAGGGTTCGGCAGATATGACCGGTAAATCTATCATGGCGCTCAAAAAGCAGGATCAGACAAAAGATAAAAAAGCAATGCGGCAAAAAGCTGGATATAAACGCAAGTTTTCACCGATTGTTTCGGCGCGCATCAGTAGCGTTTGCCGAACTGCAAATTTACAAAAAAATTGATAAACGTCTGTCTGGAGCCTTGTTCGCCCACTAAAATCGGCGCCGGTCGCAGGAATACGTCGGTCATGATGCCGATATCAACGGCTTTGATGAACTCGTCGAAGGCGCCCCAGTCAAGGTGGAGAGACAGCGAGCCGGAGGCGCCGGGGAGCAGCGATATTTCGTCGAACCCCCGAAGGAAGGGCGAAGCGCCAAGGATGCGGGTATTGTCCAGAAAAATGCCCGCATTCTCTTCGGAGTAGCGTTCGTGCACAATGCGAGAAGAGGTAGGCGATTCGCCAACGCGCCTGAGCGCCAGGTAGTATGGCTTGAGCAGACCAAGCGTAGGGCCGATGCGATAGCTCATGCCCACAGCCACGCCCCTTTGCCGCGATTTTTCCGAAAAATACTTTTTGGCGCCCCACGCCAAGCGTATGGCATAAAGGTTGTTTTGTTTTCCGAAAATATAGGGTCTGAACGATTGGCTCACCGAGGGATCGGCGCTCTGGCGCATTTCTTTGGGGTGTCTCAACTCCCCAAATCCGATACTCAGGTAGTCAGTACGGTCATAAGTGATCAATTTGCCGCGCTCGAACGACGCCCCATAGCCTCGCGCAGTTTGCAGGGTCAGATTGAGCGCCATTTCGCGGTTGTAAATAATGCCTGCCGATTGAGGAATACCTTGGATCTGAGCCATTATGCCTAACGGTAGCGCGCCGCCTGTCAGGATCAACAGAAAAAATCGAACCATAGCCAACCAATTTAGTTCCAAAGTTATGCCCTATTTTCGATTCGGCATCTCTTTTTTTGTAAAAAAACATAACGCGGCGCAAAAAGAATTGTTTCGGCGGCGTCCAAAACTTAAATTTGTCATTTCTCTACCTTGTTTTCTTGCCCCTTGCCCCCAGTCCCGTCGTTTCAGTTGGCCCTTCGCGGCGCAGTAAGCGGTTCAAATAGACCCTCTTTTCGAAAATGTGCCGCCTTGTGCCTGCAAATACGATTAACTTTGCGCCGGCGGTTTGCTCCGTCAAAAAATAAACATTTGTTCATATGCAAGGATTCGTGTTTCTTCAGGCCGCCGGCCAGGGCGGCGGTTCTACTTTAGGAATGTTGTTCCCCTTCCTGATTCTGATTGTATTTTATTTTTTTCTCATACGCCCTCAGATCAAGCGCCAAAAGGAACAGCAGCGCTTTGTCGAGAATCTCAAAGAAGGGATGGATGTGGTGACCAATTCGGGCATCATTGGGCGCATCACCAAAATCGACGGCAAAGTCGTGCGACTCATGGTGGACGAAAAGACCTTCATGCGCGTCGTCAAACAATCGATTTCAGGCGAATATAAAGTCGATTCATAATGACCTTCGGCGTCCAAATCTCATGCCTCTTTTTTTGTTGCGCCTGCGCCCTTCCGCTCGCAGCCCAAAGCCCCTGGTCGCGCAGCAAAGCGGGCGCCTACGCGCAGGTAAGCTATCATCAGATAGGTCCCTACAGCCGCCGTTATGCCGACGACGGCGCCCTGTTCGATCTGCCCCGTTCGATTCGCGAATCGGCCGTACAGCTTTACGCCGAATATGGCCTCGACCGACGAAATACGCTCATCATCACGGGCGCCTGGCGTTCGCAGCGCTCCGGAGCGCCGACTGGCGGCCTGCCGCCCAGCCTGCAAGCCGCCCGGCTCAGCGGCCCCGGCCCCTTGAGCGTGGCCTGGAAACGCCAATGGATAGCCGGGCGTGTTGCATTGGCGAGCGCCCTGCGCATCGAAACGCCCGTCGGGCGATATGACGAAGCCAGCGGTCTGCGGTCTGGATACCCGACCTGGGCCATAGCCCCATCGCTGAGCGCCGGGTGGGGCGGCGATCGCGCATACGGATATCTCTACACCGGCATGCAACAGCGGGGCCGCGGATATTCTGCGCAGTACTTTGCGGGTATGGAGGCAGGGGCAAAGGTGCGGAGTATATGGCTGGCCGCAGCCGCCGAGTGGATGCGGCCCCTCGACAACGGAGGCTACACCGCTCCCGCAGCCAACCAGATCACCGGTTTGTACGTTAACAATCAGGGATGGATGGCCGTAGGCATCAAAGTCGCAGTCCCGCTAAATCCATTTGTGGGCATAACGCTGGCGCTGAACGGCGCAATCTCTGGCCGTAACGCGCCCGCAAGTCCGCTCTATGCAGCAGGATTTTACTTCGACTGGCCGTGACCTATGCCTGCTCATCCCAAAAAAGTTGCGTATGCTTACCGACCCGTCCTTGCTTCGTAAATTAGTCTCCGAAAATCAGGCGCGCGTCATTCCGCCCGGCCAGATCATCCTGGACTTTCACAAATATATCCGCAATATCCCCATTGTGCTGAGGGGGCATGTCAAAGTCGTGGGTGAAGACGACGAAGGCAACGAAATATTACTCTATTACATCAAACCCGGCGAAAGTTGCGTAATGTCCATCCTCGGCGCCTTGACCGGAAGCGCCAGCAAAGTCAAAGCCGTCACGATTGACGAGACCGAAATCCTGTTCCTTAGTCCCGAATCGGCCTCCCGGCTCATCAAAGAACATCCGGCATGGTCCGAATACATCTTTACCCTCTATCGCACCCGTTTTGAAGAACTTCTGCAAGCCGTCGCCAAAGTCAGTTTCAAGCGCCTGGACGAACGCGTCCTTGATCTTTTGGAGGAAAAAGCGCGCCTGTTTGGATCAAAAAACGTGCAGGTCACACACCAGCAAATAGCCGGAGAGATCGGCAGCCCGCGCGAAGCCGTCTCGCGCGTGCTCAAAAAAATGGAGCGCGAAGGCCGCCTTAAATTAGGCCGGGGATACATCGAACTCTCATAGAGACGCCGACCGCGCACCCGTCTCCCCATTTTTTTTTGAAAAAATGAAGTAGGCGCGTGCGCGGGCATGCCCACATCTGCAAGCCCTGCGCCCCATGTCGGTCGGAGCATTTTTGGCGTAAAAAGAAAAAAAAAGTAAGAGATATGGCGACGCGCATGGGGCGTTTAGGAGCGGTCGGTCTTTTTTCGAGCCAGCAGCAGCCCGTCGCGCATAGGCAAGATGACATTTTCCATGTCCGGATCTTCGTGCACGCGCCGGTTGAATTCGCGCAGAACCCGCGCTGTAGCGTCCTTGTCGTCGCCGACAGTCTTGCCGTCCCACAGCACGTTGTCAGCGATAAGCCAACCGCCGGGGTTTAGCCGGGGTTTGACGATCTCGTAGTGTCTGAGGTAATCCAGTTTGCCGGCATCCATGAATATCAGATCAAAAGCGTCCCCTATGTCCGGGATAATCTGCGCCGCGTCGCCAATGTGCAAGCGGATCTTGTGATCGAGCGAAGCCAGGCGTATGTGGCGCTCGATCAGCGGACGAAGTTCGTCGTTGACCTCTATGGCGTGCAAAATGCCGCCCTCGGGCATGCCCTGCGCAAGGCACACCGACGCATATCCTGTAAATGCGCCAATCTCCAAGGCGCATTGCGGGCGCGCCGCCTGCGCAATGAGATAGAGCAGGGCGCCCTGCACCGGGCCGGACAGCATCTGCGGGCTGAGCGTGCGCAAATGCGTATTGCGCTCGAAGGCGTCAAGCGCGGGATGCGGGCGCGAGGAGTGGGCGCGGCAATAAGCCTCAATCAGGTCGTTATCGAGCATAAACAAACAGGCAAATAGACGAATGGTGGCGCCTGGCGACTGCAAATTTCAGCGTTCGGGTTAGCATCGCGTGTTTTTGCCGTAAAAACGGATGGAAAAATAATTTTTTTCACTTTTTTTTTAAAAATTTTTCCCCAATTCAAAAAGTCGCCATACCTTTGCACACGCTTTTGAAAAGGGGTGTTTAAAAACGCCCAAAGTTAATTGAAAAAAAGCGAAAAAGCTGTTTAAAAAGGCCTTCGGCCAGCGTAGCTCAGTTGGTAGAGCAGCTGATTTGTAATCAGCTGGTCGGGGGTTCGAGTCCCTCCGCTGGCTCATCTTTTTAATCGGTAAAATTTTCGGGGGTGCGCCGGAGTTGGAGAGTCGGGCTAGACTGTAAATCTAGTGCTTTGCGCTGAGTAGGTTCGAATCCTACCACCCCCACCAATTTAGATTGCAAAGCGTGAGGCCCCAAAGATATTGGGCGGCTTTCAACGAAATAATCGCCTTTGTCAGTTTAGTTCAAGCTGTATCCGACTGGGGCTGATTTTTCTTTTTGCAATCGAAGCGTTCATTATTTTGCGGCGCCAACATTGTTCGCTCCCATTTCCCACACCCACGCCCACACTTCAGATATACGCGGTGGTAGCTCAGTTGGTAGAGCGTCAGCCTTCCAAGCTGAATGTCGCGAGTTCGAATCTCGTCCGCCGCTCCGCAAGCCGTTGTAGCTCAGGGGTAGAGCACTTCCTTGGTAAGGAAGAGGTCGTGAGTTCAAATCTCATCAACGGCTCTCATAAAGCTAATTGCGCCTATTCGCGTCGTGCGGATCAAGCAGCCGCAAATGGCCTGAATGATAAAGATTGATTTTTCACAAATTTGAATAAAACAGCAATTACTAATGGCAAAAGACACATTTGTTCGCTCGAAACCGCACGTGAACATTGGTACGATCGGCCACGTTGACCACGGAAAGACGACGCTGACCTCTGCCATCACATACGTGTTGTCGCAGAAAGGTTTGGCCCAAAAATTGGATTACGCAGCCATCGATGCGGCTCCTGAAGAAAAAGAACGCGGTATTACAATCAATACTGCGCACGTGGAGTATGAGACCGCATCTCGTCACTACGCTCACGTGGACTGCCCCGGTCACGCCGACTATGTAAAGAACATGATCACGGGAGCGGCGCAAATGGACGGCGCCATATTGGTTTGCGCTGCAACTGACGGCCCCATGCCGCAGACGCGTGAACACATCCTGCTGGCGCGTCAGGTAGGCGTACCGAAAATCGTCGTTTTCATGAACAAAGTGGATCTGGTGGACGACCCGGAAATGCTTGAGCTGGTTGACATGGAATTGCGCGAACTGCTCAGCTCCTATCAGTTCGACGGCGACAATGCCAGCATCATCCAAGGCTCAGCCCTCAAAGCCCTCGAAGGCGATCCGGTTTGGATGGCGAAAGTAGAAGAGCTGATGGACGCCTGCGACCGCGATATCCCCGAGCCTGTTCGCGAAGTCGATAAGCCTTTCCTCATGCCGATCGAGGACGTGTTCACCATCACCGGTCGCGGCACGGTTGCCACCGGTCGTATCGAGCGCGGCGTAATCAACGTGGGCGATCCCGTAGAGATCATCGGCATGATGAAAGAGGGCGAAAAGCCCCTCACTTCTACGATTACGGGTGTAGAGATGTTCCGCAAATTGCTGGATCGCGGCGAGGCAGGCGACAACGCCGGTTTGCTGCTCCGCGGTATCGATAAAGAGGCCATCCGCCGCGGCATGGTAATCTGCAAGCCGGGTAGCGTGAAGCCGCACAAACACTTCAAGTGTTCGGTGTATGTATTGGGTAAAGACGAGGGCGGCCGTCACACGCCGTTCTTCAATGGATACCGCCCGCAATTCTACTTCCGCACCACCGACGTAACGGGCGACGTGAAGCTCCCCGCCAACGTTGAAATGGTGATGCCCGGCGACAACGTCGAGTTGGAAGTAAAACTGCTCAGCACCATCGCCATGGAAAAAGGTCTCCGTTTCGCTATTCGCGAAGGCGGTCGTACCGTTGGCGCAGGTCAGGTGACAGAAATCCTTGACTAATTAGTCGGTCGCGGCGAACAATAAAATCGCCCGATTGAATTAGTCCGGAATGAGTGTGGGCGTCAACAGTGCGCTCACACTCATTTCCGCCTTAACGCAGGCTGAACATTCGGAGAGCGTTCTGGCAAGCAAAAATTCAAGCGCACAAGGCGCGCCATCGCTCCTGAAACGCAAAGTTTGAAAAAAAAAATAGGGGTATAGCTCAGTTGGTAGAGCGGCGGTCTCCAAAACCGCAGGCCGCGGGTTCGAGCCCTGCTGCCCCTGCCAAATTCCGGCGCAGAAGCCACGCGCACAAGTACGAAATGTAATGGAAAAGATAACGCTTTATCTGAAAGAGAGTTACAACGAGTTACTCAACAACGTATCCTGGCCCACAACCTCGCAGTTGTTGGAAAGTTCAATCGTGGTGCTAATCACATCCGGCATATTGGCCCTTCTGATTTTTGCCATGGATATTTCGTGTAGCTTGGTAATTAAAAATTTGATCTACGGAATCTGACCCGACCAGTCGTAAACTTTAGTATGACAGAAGACGCAACACCCATATCGCCCAACGAGTCTCAAGAAGAGTCCGCGCCCAAAAAAAGGTTGATGACCATTGAGATAGACGACGAAAGCGGGCTTGTCCGGTACGTGGACCCACAGACCGGAGAGTTGCGCCTGTTGCCTGTTTTGTCTAAAGAGTTGCGTAAGGAACGCGGGCTTGCAGAACGCGTTGAAGAGCTTGCTTCTTCAGAAAAGAAATGGTTTGCATTGCGTATTGTCAGCGGTAAAGAGAAAAAAATACAAGAGCGCATCAACTCGGAGATCGATCAAAACGGATGGCGCGATTTTGTTTTTCAGGTAGTCGTGCCGACTGAAAAAGTGTACAAGGTGCGCAATGGCAAAAAAGTGATGACAGAGCGCAATTTGCTTCCGGGATATATCCTGATTGAGGCGCTCTCTCACAAGCTCAACGGCGACGTTGCCAAAGCTATAAGCGAAGTGCCAAACGTAATACATTTTCTGGGTCGCGAGACGCCCACGCCCATGTCGCTCGCCGAAGCCAAACGCTTGTTGGGAGTTGCCGACGATACTGCGGCCGCCGGCGATGTGCTTTTGGAGCCTTATTTGGTTGGCGAAACCGTCAAGATCATCGACGGGCCTTTTGCCGAATTTGTAGGCGATGTGCAAGAAGTCAATGAAGAGAAGAAAAAACTGAAGGTCATCGTCAAAATATTCGGTCGGGGTACCGAAGTCGAGTTGGGCTTCATGCAAGTTGAAAAGATAGGTTGAGAATTGCCAACCGATGCCGAGATCAATGAATCGGCACGCTTCCATCTGGTTTGCAATTTTTAAACTCCGTCATAGCGCTCTGGCGCATTTTTTCATACACCTAACTGAACGATAGGTTCACAATGGCAAAAGAAGTAAGTGTTTATATCAAACTCCAGGTAAAGGGTGGCGCCGCCAACCCCGCTCCTCCGATCGGTCCGGCTCTCGGCTCGAAAGGTGTGAATATCATGGAATTTTGCAAGCGTTTCAACGCGCAGACTCAAGATATGGCTGGCAAAGTATTGCCGGTAATTATTTCGGTGTACAAAGACAAAACTTTTGACTTTGTCATCAAGACGCCGCCCGCCGCCATTCAGTTGTTTGAAGCCGTCAAATTGCAACCCGGTAAAGGCTCGCCCGAACCCAACCGCAAAAAGATCGGCTCCGTAACCTGGGATCAGGTGCGCGCCATAGCAGAAAGTAAAATGCCGGATTTGAACTGTTTTACGATCGAGTCCGCCATGAAGATGGTTGCCGGCACAGCGCGAAGCATGGGCATTACAGTAACCGGCACGCCGCCCTGGAGCGCTTGATCCGGTTTGGTAAATCAAGTAGCCTGCTCCGCCCCCTTCGACAAGACAGTTCAGGATGTGGATTCCGAGGGATGCGGCGGCAACACAGCGCCGCGCTAACAACCATCACCCATCCCTTTCCGTTTACAAAAAAATCGCTGCATTAACTGCAGTTGCGCCACACCCCTCGCCCGTCACGCTCAATAAGGGAGTTTTTCCTCGTCGAGAAACGCCTGTACCTTAACGCAAATTTTTGCATGAACAAGTTAACAAAAAAACGCAAAGAAGTTGAGGCCAAGGTTGACAAAACCAAAGCCTATCCGCTTACCGAAGCCATGGATCTGGTCAAGCAAGTCAATACGGCCAAATTCAACGCCTCGGTAGATGTGCACGTCCGGCTGGGCATCGACACCCGCAAAGCCGACCAGGCGCTGCGCGGCACCGTTTCCCTCCCTCACGGCACTGGCAAAACCAAATCCGTATTGGTATTCTGCACTCCTGAAAAAGAAGAAGAAGCCAAATCGGCCGGCGCCGATTACGTAGGATTGGACGACTACATCAAAAAAGTACAAGAGGGCTGGTTAGACGTAGATGTGATTATTGCCACGCCCAACGTCATGGCCCAATTGGGTAAAGTAGCCCGTATCCTCGGCCCTCGCGGCCTGATGCCCAACCCCAAAACCGGAACCGTCACCAACGACCTCGCCTCTGCGATTTCAGAAGTAAAGAAAGGTAAAATCGCTTTTCGCGCCGATAAAACAGGTATAGTACACGCCTCCATCGGGCGCGTATCGTTTACGCCGGAACAATTGGCCGACAATGCTACCGAACTCATCGCCACGCTGGTGCGTATGAAGCCGGCTTCCGCCAAGGGCACATACATGAAAAGCATTGCCGTTGCGAGCACCATGAGTCCGGGTATCAGTGTGGATCCGCGTTCCGTCAAAGTATAACCTAACAAAACCCGCGATTCACTTTTCCAACAACATTTCAATCCACATAGAAATGACAAGAGCAGAAAAAACTGAGATGATCGCAGAGTTGCGCGAAGAGTTGACGGGCACGCCCTTCTTTTACTTGGCCGACTCCTCGACCCTAACGGTAGAAAAAGTAAATAAACTGCGCCGTTTGTGCTTCGAAAAAGGCATCAAAATGCGCGTTGCTAAAAATACGCTGATCCGCAAAGCCCTCGAGGGTCAAGGCTCCGAGAAGGGCTACGAAGGACTCTTCGAAATCCTGCATGGTCCTACGACCATCATGATCTCTGAGAACCCCAAAGCGCCGGCCCAACTGATCAGCGATTTCCGCAAAACCGAAGAGCGCCCCCTGCTGAAAGCGGCCTACATCGACTCGTCTGTCTTCATTGGCGACGACCAACTCAAGGCCCTGACAACGCTCAAAAGCAAAGAGGAACTCGTCGGCGAAATTATCGGCCTGCTGCAATCGCCCGGCCGCCGTCTGGCATCCCAGATCACGGCAAGCGGCAGCAAGATTGCCGGAATCGTCAAAACGCTCGCCGAGCGCGGCGAATAAGAATGCTCCGACCGGGCGCATCCTCGCCCCATCGGACCCAACACTGGCTTCCAAGTTTATACATACGCACGCTCCAAACCAACCGAATTGAACATCTATTTTTTGCAAACCATTTTTAAAATTCTACCAACATGGCAGATTTAAAAGGACTGGCTGAACAACTCGTCGGCCTGACAATCAAAGAAGCTAACGAACTGGCTAATATCCTGAAAGACGACTATGGCATCGAACCCGCCGCTTCAGCAGTGGCTGTAGCTGCAGCTCCTGCTGCCGGCGGAGCCGCCGAAGCGGCAGTCGAGCAGACTGAATTCGACGTCATCCTGAAGGATCCGGGCGCCAACAAACTGAACGTGGTAAAAGAAGTGAAAAATCTCCTTGGCCTTGGTTTGAAGGAAGCAAAAGATCTGGTGGACGGCGCTCCCAGCCCGCTTAAGACGGGCGTGAGCAAGGCTGACGCCGAAGCGGTTAAGGCAGCCCTGGAAGGCGCCGGCGCGGTAGTCGAAGTGAAGTAAGGTCGCCGCGCATTGCGCCCGCATCACCCATGCCGGCCATGTCTCCAGCGAACGCTTACTTTTCTTTGATTAACCATGCACAACCATCACTCAATTTAGAGGCAGTATAAAAGGGCTTGATATTGTTTGTCGCTGCAAACAATGTCAAGCCCATCGCTGTCTGTATGCCTCTACGTTTTCGAAATCATCGTCTGGGGTTTGTTCTTTCTTGATAAGCCAAGACACACAGCATACAAAAATCCGTTAAACAGCACCACTCATCGCATGACCACTAACGGCACTTCTAACGGAGCGGTATCACACAAAACCGGCGTACAAGAGCGTGTGAATTTTGGAAAAATTCGCCTCGCCGGCCAGTATCCCGACCTACTTGAAATCCAGTTGAAATCTTTTCAGGAGTTCTTCCAACTCGAAACTACTCCCGAAAATCGCAACAGCGAGGGCCTTTACAAAGTGTTTCAGGAGAACTTTCCTATCACAGATGCCAGAAACATCTTCAGCCTGGAGTTTTTGGACTACTTCATAGATCCCCCCCGCTACAGCATCGAAGAATGTATGCAGCGCGGATTGACCTATTCAGTACCGCTCAAAGCCAAGTTGCGGCTCTCCTGCAACGACCCCGAACACGTGGATTTCGAAACAATGGTGCAAGACGTGTTTTTAGGGAATATTCCCTACATGACACCCAAAGGCACCTTTGTGATCAACGGCGCTGAACGCGTAATTGTTTCCCAATTGCATCGCTCTCCGGGAGTGTTTTTTGGCCAGAGTTATCACCCCAACGGCGCCAAAATCTTCAGCGCAAGGGTAATCCCCTTCAAAGGCGCGTGGATGGAATTTGCCACGGATATCAACCTGGTCATGTATGCTTACATCGATCGCAAGAAAAAGTTTCCTGTCACCACGCTGTTGCGTGCAATCGGTTTCGAAACCGACAAAGAGATACTGGATATTTTCAACCTTGCAGAAGAGATCCCCTGCAATCGCGAATCCCTGCAAAACAACATCGGACGACGCCTCGCTGCCAGGGTGATGAAAATATGGACCGAAGATTTCGTTGACGAAGATACCGGCGAAGTGGTGACGATCTCGCGCAACGAAGTGATCCTCGAGCGCGGTATTGTCATTGACTCGGACAATATCGAGGCCATCCTGGAGGCCGACGTGTCTGTTGTCGTGCTCCAACGCGAAGACATCGAGGAAGATTACGGCATCATCTACAATACCCTTCAGAAAGATCAGACCTCAAGCGGCTCTGAAGCCGTCAGCTATATTTATCGCCAACTGCGCGGCGCCGAACCCCCAGACGATGAAACCGCGCGCACCATCATCGAAAAACTTTTCTTCTCCGACAAACGCTACAATCTGGGAGAAGTAGGGCGCTTCAAGATCAACCGCAAGCTACAGATGGACACAAGCGCCGATATTCTCGTATTGACAAAAGAGGATATCATCGCGATCGTGCGCTACATCGTGATGCTTGTCAACAACAAAGCGGAGATCGACGACATCGACCATTTGTCAAATCGCCGCGTACGCACCGTGGGCGAACAGTTGTACGCACAGTTTGGCGTAGGCTTGGCGCGTATGGCGCGCACCATTCGGGAGCGTATGAACGTGCGAGACAACGAGGTGTTTACGCCCATCGACCTGATCAATGCGCGCACCCTCTCGTCGGTGATCAACTCCTTCTTCGGTACCAGCCAGTTGTCGCAGTTCTTAGACCAAACCAACCCGCTGTCCGAAATTACGCACAAACGCCGGATTTCCGCACTGGGACCGGGAGGCTTGAGCCGCGAACGCGCCGGCTTTGAGGTCCGCGACGTGCACTACTCCCACTACGGCCGCCTGTGTACCATCGAAACGCCCGAAGGACCCAACATCGGTCTGATCTCAACCCTGTGCACGCACGCCAAGGTGAACAAAATGGGCTTCCTCGAAACGCCCTACCGCAAAGTGAGCAACGGACAAGTCGTCATGACAGGCGACGTTCAGTATCTTAGCGCCGAAATCGAAGACTCTATGCGCATCGGTCAGGCTGTGCCGCAGATCGACGAGCACGGCGCATTCGACATCGACCGCCTCCGCGCGCGCGAACAGGGCGACTTCCCCATTCTTGCGCCCGACGAGCTGGACTACATCGACGTAGCCCCCAACCAGATCGTCGGCGTCAGCGCTTCTCTGATTCCTTTCCTCGAGAACGACGATGCTAACCGCGCCCTCATGGGATCAAACATGCAACGCCAGGCCGTTCCGCTCATTCGCCCCCAATCACCCATCGTGGGCACCGGTATCGAGGCCAAAGTAGCGCGGGACAGCCGCATGCTGATCAACGCCGAAGGGCCGGGCGTGGTCGAATATGTGGACTCCAACGAGATTGTGATCAACTACGACCGCACCGAAGACGATCAATTGGTATCTTTCGAAGATGCGCGCAAAACATACCGGCTGACCAAGTTCCTGAGCACCAACCAGGGTACTTGCATCAACCTCAAGCCCATTGTGCGCAGAGGCCAACGCGTCGCCGAAGGGGATATCCTCTGCGAAGGTTATGCCACTGAAAACGGCGAACTCGCGCTCGGGCAAAACCTCAAGGTAGCCTTCATGCCTTGGAAAGGGTACAATTTCGAAGACGCCATCGTACTGTCGGAGCGCGTCGTTCAGGAAGATATATTTACGTCCATACACATCGAACACTTCGAACTGGATGTGCGCGATACCAAGTTGGGCGAGGAGGAACTCACCGCCGACATCCCCAACGTGAGCGAAGAGGCCACCAAAGATCTGGACGAAAACGGCATCATCCGAATTGGAGCCTGGGCCAGAGAAGGCGATATCCTCATCGGCAAGATCACGCCCAAGGGCGAAACAGATCCTACGCCTGAAGAGAAACTACTGCGCGCCATCTTCGGCGACAAAGCGGGCGACGTCAAAGACGCCTCCCTCAAAGTGCCTCCTAGCGTCGGCGGCGTAGTCATCGACAAACAACTCTTCGCGCGCGCCAAAAAGGACAAGCAACAAAAAGAAGACGAGAAAAAAGAAATCGACTCGCTCGATACCGAACACGCCATCGCGCTCAATAAGTTGAAAAATGCCCTGGTGGACAAGTTGGCGGTCATCGTCAAAGACAAAATTACAAAGGGCATACGCACCATATACAAAGAAGAACTCGTCGCCAAAGGTACCGTGCTCACCGTGGATATCCTGCGCAACAAAATTGATTACGCGCATGTGGACTACAATAACTGGACCGACGACAAACATACGAATGCCCTGATAGCGCGATTGCTCCACAACTACAGCATCAAAGTCAACGAGGAGGTAGGTCGTTACAAACGCGAGAAATTCAATATCAGCATAGGCGATGAATTGCCCGCCGGCGTACTGAAGTTAGCCAAAGTCTATCTGGCCAAAAAACGCAAACTGCGCGTAGGCGATAAACTGGCCGGCCGTCACGGCAACAAAGGCATCGTAAGTCGCATTGTGCGTTCCGAGGATATGCCATTCCTGGAAGACGGAACGCCGGTGGACGTGGTGCTCAATCCCCTGGGCGTACCTTCACGCATGAACCTTGGGCAGATATTCGAAACCGTACTGGGATGGGCTGGCCAGAAATTGGGCGTCAAATTTGCCACGCCTATCTTTGACGGCGCACGCACCCACGAAATCAGCGAGTGGATTCAAAAAGCAGGACTGCCCGAACTCGGCCAAACCTACTTGTACGATGGCGAGACGGGCGACCGCTTCCACCAGCGCGCTACGGTAGGCGTAATATACATCCTCAAATTGAGCCACATGGTGGACGACAAAATGCACGCGCGCTCCATCGGGCCATACTCCCTCATCACCCAGCAACCGCTGGGCGGTAAAGCGCAGTTCGGCGGCCAGCGCTTCGGGGAGATGGAGGTTTGGGCTCTTGAAGCCTACGGCGCCTCGCATATCCTGCAGGAACTGCTCACCGTCAAATCCGACGATATCCAGGGACGCGCCAAAGCCTACGAGTCCATCGTCAAGGGCGACAATCTGCCTGAGTCGAACATCCCCGAGTCGTTCAACGTTTTGATGCACGAATTGCGCGGCTTGGCCCTGGACATCAAGTTTGAGTAACCCTTTCTTCACCATGCACACAAGCGTTTGCCAAATATGTCTTTAAAAAAGAAATCTAACAAGCAGGATCACGGCTTTGACAGCATCGCCATCTCCTTAGCCAGCCCGGACGAAATCCTCGATCGCAGCTATGGGGAAGTGCTCAAACCCGAGACCATCAACTACCGCTCCTACAAACCGGAGCGCGACGGGCTTTTCTGCGAACGCATCTTCGGACCCGTCAAAGACTTCGAATGCTATTGCGGCAAATACAAACGCATACGTTACAAAGGAATCGTGTGCGACCGCTGCGGCGTAGAAGTAACTGAGAAAAAAGTGCGCCGCGAACGCATGGGCCATATTCGCCTCGTCGTCCCCGTCGTCCACATCTGGTTTTTCAAAAGCCTGCCCAACAAAATAGGCTACCTCCTCGGGCTCCCCTCAAAGAAGTTGGAGACAGTAATTTACTACGAACGCTATGTCGTGATCCAACCCGGAGCGCTCAAAGACACCGTCGAGTACAAAGACTTGCTCACCGAGGAAGAGTATATGGACCTGATCGAAAAACTGCCGCGTGAAAACCAGCAGCTCGAAGATACACACCCGGACAAGTTCATCGCAAAAATGGGCGCAGAAGCTATTTTTATGTTGCTTAGCTCGCTCAATCTGGACGACCTGTCCGCCGACTTGCGGCAAGAAGCCAACAGCGAGGTAAGCCAACAAAAAAAATCAGACGCCAACAAACGCCTGCGCGTTGTAGAAGCATTCCGCGACGGCCTCGAAAAAGCGCAACAAAGACCCGAATGGGCCATCATACAATACCTGCCCGTCGTGCCGCCCGATCTTCGTCCGCTTGTGCCCCTGGATGGCGGTCGTTTCGCCTCCTCTGACCTCAACGACCTCTATCGACGCGTGATCATCCGTAACAACCGCCTCAAGCGACTACTCGAGATCAAAGCGCCCGAAGTGATCCTCCGCAACGAAAAGCGCATGCTCCAGGAGGCCGTGGACAGCCTGTTCGACAATTCGCGCAAATCCAACGCCGTCAAAGCCGAAGGCGGACGCGCGCTCAAATCGCTTTCCGATATCCTCAAAGGCAAGCAGGGACGCTTCCGTCAAAACCTGCTCGGTAAGCGCGTGGATTACTCCGGCCGCTCGGTTATTGTCGTTGGACCCACGCTCAAGCTGCACGAATGCGGTATCCCCAAAGCCATGGCCGCCGAACTCTTCAAGCCCTTCGTCATCCGCAAACTGATCGAAAGAGGTATCGTCAAAACAGTCAAGTCCGCCAAGAAATTGGTAGATCGCAAAGATCAGGTCATCTGGGAAATCCTCGACAATATCCTCAAAGGACACCCTGTACTCCTCAACCGCGCGCCAACGCTTCACCGCCTGTCCATCCAGGCTTTCCAGCCGCGCCTCATCGAGGGTAAGGCCATTCAGTTACACCCCCTCGTCTGTACGGCCTTCAACGCCGACTTCGACGGCGACCAAATGGCCGTGCACGTGCCGCTAAGCCACGCCGCTATTCTCGAGGCCCAGGTGCTCATGTTGTCAAGCCACAACATGCTCAACCCCCAGGACGGCTCACCCATCACCTTGCCTTCGCAGGATATGGTACTCGGCCTCTATTACCTGACCAAAGAACGCAAATCTACGCCCGAAGCGCAAGTGAAAGGCGAGGGCCGCCGCTTCTACTCCGCAGAAGAGGTCATCATCGCCTATAATGAAGGCCAACTGGATCTACACGCCGAAATTGAGTGCCGCGTGCGCGTGGACGAAGGCGGACAGTTGGTCATGCGCCGCATGAAAACCACCGTCGGACGCGTCATCTTCAATCAGGCGGTTCCCGAGCGCGCCCCCTTCGTCAACGAACTGTTGACCAAGCGCAACCTCAAAGGTATTATCGGTGAAATTCTGCGCCGCACTTCCTTCAAAGAAACGGCAGAGTTCCTCGACAGCATCAAAGATATGGGCTTCGGTTGGGCCTTCAAAGCAGGGCTGTCCTTCAACCTCGGCGATCTGATCATCCCCGAAGTCAAGCGCACCGCCCTCGAAGCGGCGCAGGCGGAAGTGGACGAAGTGTGGGACAACTACAACATGGGGATCATCACTTACAACGAACGGTACAACCAGATCATTGATAAGTGGACCTATGCCGACAACCGAATCACTGAACGCCTCATGTTGGAAATCAGCCAACACAAACAAGGCTTCAATTCTGTATTCATGATGCTGGACTCCGGCGCCCGCGGCTCCAAGCAGCAGATCAAGCAGCTCTGCGGTTTGCGCGGCCTAATGGCCAAGCCCCGCAAATCCGGCGACACTGGCCCGGCCATCATCGAAAACCCCATCCTCTCCAACTTCCTAGAGGGGCTGTCGGTTCAAGAGTTCTTCATCTCGACGCACGGCGCCCGCAAAGGTCTGGCTGACACCGCCCTCAAAACCGCCGACGCCGGATATCTGACCCGTCGCCTGGTGGATGTAGCTCAAGATGTCGTCGTGCGCGAGACAGACTGCCGCACGCTGCGCGGTATCGACACCACGGCGCTCAAAGAAGGCGATAAAATCATCCAGCGCCTCGCCGACCGCATCAAAGGCCGGTTCAGCCTACACGATGTGTTCCATCCCGAAACCGACCAACTGCTTGTCGGCGCGGCAGAATACATTACGGACGAAATCGCCCTTGCAATCGAAGCTGCCGAAGTCGAAACGGTTACCATT
>JBKBLI010000013.1:43995-46095 GCA_046296435.1 Saprospiraceae bacterium
GCTTGTCGGCGCGGCAGAATACATTACGGACGAAATCGCCCTTGCAATCGAAGCTGCCGAAGTCGAAACGGTTACCATTCGCTCTGTCCTCACCTGCGAAAGCCGACACGGCGTATGCGCCAAATGTTACGGCAAGAACCTCGCCACGGGCCGCATCGCCGAAATGGGCGATGCCGTAGGTATCATAGCGGCACAATCCATCGGCGAACCCGGCACCCAGCTCACCCTGCGCACCTTCCACACCGGCGGTACCGCTACCATCGGCAAAACCGAGAACAGCATTGAAGCCCGCTACGCAGGGCGCCTGGAGTTCGACTCCGTGCGCACCGTCTCGGGCGTGGACAACGCAGGCGTCAAGAACAACGTCGTCGTCTCCCGTACCGGCGAGATCCGCCTTATCGATACGAAAACCAATCGCATACTCGCCAACAATTACATCCCCTACGGCGCTATCCTCATGGTAGAGGATGGGCAGGAAGTACAACGCGGCGACAAAATCTGCGAATGGGACCCATTCAACGCCGTCATCGTCAGCGAGTTTGCCGGGATCGTACGCTTCAACAATCTTGAGGAAGGCACCAACTTCCGCACCGAACGCGACGACCAAACAGGCTTTGCCGAAAAGGTCGTCATCGAAAGTAAAAACAAGCGCAAGATCCCCAACATCTCCGTGTTGGATCCGCGTACCGGCGAAGAACTAAAAACCTACTCGCTGCCCGTAGGCGCTTACATCGCTGTAGAGGACAACCAAGAAGTACAATCCGGCGCCCAATTGGTCAAAATACCCCGTAAATTGGGTAAAATTGCCGATATCACCGGCGGTCTGCCGCGCGTCACAGAATTGTTCGAAGCCCGCAACCCGTCCAATCCGGCCATCGTAGCCGAAATCGACGGCATGATCACCTTTGGACCCATCAAACGCAACAACCGCGAATGTATCATTGAAGCGCGCGACGGTCAACGACGCAAGTACCTCATCCCGCTCACTAAACACATCTTGGTGCAGGATGGCGACTTCGTCCGCTCCGGTCTCCCCCTTACGGAGGGCGCCATATCCGTCAAAGACATCCTCTCCATCAAAGGGCCGTTTGCCGCATCCTATTACCTGGTCAACGGCGTGCAAGAGGTATATCGTTCTCAAGGTATCAACATCAACGATAAGCACATCGAGGTGATCGTGCGCCAAATGCTCCGCCGCGTCGAAATCGTGGACCCGGGCGATACCCACTTCCTGGCAGGCGAACCCGTTGACCGCAACGAATTTATCGATTACAACGACTGGATTTTCGATAAAAAGTACGTCATCGACGCAGGCGACAGCACCCGTATCAAAGCCGGATCGCTGATCACCTTGCGCCAAATCCGTGAGGAAAACTCCATGCTCAAGCGCAACGACCAGCGCCTGATTGAGTACCGCGACGCCCTGCCCGCCACTTCCATCCCGATGTTGCAGGGTATCACCAGAGCTTCTTTGGGTACGCAATCGTGGATATCAGCCGCTTCGTTCCAGGAGACCACCAAGGTGCTCAGCCAGGCTGCTATTGCAGCGAAAAAAGACCACCTCCTGGGCCTCAAGGAAAACGTCATCGTAGGTAAGAAAATACCGGCCGGCACAGGCATGCGTCACTTCGATCGCCTTCAGGTCACCGGCTCCGGACGACCGTTCCGCGATCAACAACAACAAGGCTTGCGCGAACGCGACCTGTTGCTCGAAGATTATTGAACCGTTGAGGCGGTACAATACCCGCCAAATTTAGAAGTAATTGCTTTGTGAAAAATAGATTACAAGGCGCTTCAGATGAAGCGCCTTTTTTTATGCAAAAAGACGAGCGCATCAACGCCCCCGCCCGCCCCCCGCGCCCCTTTTTCCACTTATGGCCATGCGATCTGCCTTGAGGGCGCGGGCGAGAGCAAGGCAGGCCATCCCATTTGCCCGCCAGCGTCCCCTTCCCCCCCCCCGACAAAGGGCACGAAACCGACCCCAAGCTGGTTGCGCATAGCGCGTATGCATCCCGATTGGCATGCGTAGCTCCCGCAAAATCAAAGCGCGTAGCATCCTTTGCGCAGTATCCTTTGCGGACGCATGCGGCAGGCCGAATC
>JBKBLI010000013.1:46195-47759 GCA_046296435.1 Saprospiraceae bacterium
GCGTAGCTCCCGCAAAATCAAAGCGCGTAGCATCCTTTGCGCAGTATCCTTTGCGGACGCATGCGGCAGGCCGAATCATTTTTTGTCGGATTGGTCATAAAGTTATTGACACGCGGCACTTCTTTCCGACTTAACCAATACGAATGCATTTTTGTGCGTTCGAAAAAAAAATGATGTCATTCTATGAAAAAAGTATTTTTGCTCTTGATTTTCGCCTGTTCAGTCATGACGCTCTGGGGGCAGGTAGGTATTCGCGCCGGTATCAAGCTGGGCGCCGGATTGGCCGCCCAGCGCTTTGAACCCGGCCAATTGGACGAAGATTATTTTTTTACCAACAGATTGGCGCTGGGTCGTAAGTCCCAGTGGATACCGGCTTTTCACATAGCCGGATTTACTGAGTTGGATGTTCATAAATACATCGGTTTTGGCGCAGGCTTATCGGTAGCCAATCGGGGATCACGCGTGGATCTGGGCAATCAGTTCGATTTTGAGAGCGCCGGGATCAATTGCATATACGCGCAGATTCCGGTTTACGTACAGGCGCGCGCTTCGGGCTTTTTTCTCAATGCGGGGCCATACGTGGGCCTTGCCCTTGGCGGCGGCAGTTGGCGAAAGCCGTTCAAAGGAGGGGATTTGCGGGATCAGATCGTCTGGGGTAACGATTTTGAGGCAGATTTGCGGCGCATGGACCTGGGCTTGCGATTGGAAGCGGGGGGCAGCTACCGCAATGTGCGCTTCTTTGTCGGGACAGATATCGGGTTGTTCGACCTGATGCCCTCCGATTGGGATAAGGAAATACCCGGAATCGGTCTATACAACCAGGCCTTGTATTGCGGTATGGGGTACGTTTTCAGCGCGATGAAGTAGGTCGGATGCGTTCTTTTCTGCCATGAGCATAGAGCTCGATTGTCGGAGTGTGGAGCGCGATACGGGGACAGGGCGCAGTTCATGCCCCCACCATAGGCGTATGACCGTTTTTCAATAAGCTACGCCTGTCGGCGGTTTGCGCGTTTAAATCCTATTGAGATTTTTTTTTGAAAAAAAATGCCGCTGTGAAACTTTGCGCGAAACGCATGCGTTTGCAAGTCAGGTGGAGGCAAAGTGATACGGGGGCATGCAGGAACAAGCGGTATTTTTCGAAGAGAAATGTGCAAAAATCCCCTGCAACTGCAAATCAGTTATCAAATTATAACCCATTTTTATGAGACCATTCCAACACGACGGCGATGAGAGATACCGCTCGCAGGTGTTTGAGACTGAGTGTCTGAAGCATTTCAACGCTGTATTTCGCTTTGCCCTTTATCTGACCAAGGATCAAAAGCGGGGCGAGGATTTGGCGCAGGATACGATGATCAAGGCATTTTTGAACATCAATCAATACACAGAGGGCACCAACGCCAAGGCGTGGTTGTTACGCATCTGTTACACTGCGTTTGTGAACGGTGAGCGCAAAAGGAAGCGTCAACCAAAGATCGGTTCAGATGACGAAAGCGCTCTGAGAGTGCCAGACCCCACCGCTCCGACGGCATTAAACGGCTACAGCGACGAGGTAACACGAGCGCTT
>JBKBLI010000013.1:47858-61384 GCA_046296435.1 Saprospiraceae bacterium
AATGCGCTTAAAGAAATTTATCGCACGCCCTTCATGTTGGCTGTAGAGGGACATCAATATGCCGAGATCGCCGACATTACGGGCGCGAAACTCAATACCGTGCGCACGCGGATCCGCCGCGCCCGTATTGAGTTGGTCAAAATGCTGGGCGACTATGGCGCCTCCCTGGGCTTCTTGCCAGATCTTAATCTTGACATTGACGCCTGATTTTCAGGCTTTTGACGGGTTTAACCGATGCGTCGGTTGAACCCGTTTTTTTCCATATTGTTTCAAACTTGTGCGAAAACAAATTCATGAAACTACTAACAAATTGTGCACCATGACTAAGTTTTTTTTGGGAAAAGGGAAAAGGGTTAGCGGCGAAAATATTGCCGGTGAAGAACCTGTACAATCGGGCGATATGCTCAAGCCTTGCGGTGTTAGCCTCTCGGCAGAATCCACACCTTACGATGAGATGTTGGCCAATTGTAGCAAAGAAGAAGCCATTTTGATAGAAAATATTCGGCGTCGCATACTGAATATCAAAGCGCCGCAATTAGCCATAGATCGGTTAAATTATCGATTATCGCAGGAAATAGAGCAATTGTCGCGGGACAAGTAAGTCCCCGAAAACTCAAAAAAACTTACACAAAAGGGTTTGGTCTTTCTCTGCGCTGCCAGCCTTGCGCATCTGAAGTCGGCGGATGGTCTGCCTTTGTGCGGCAAAAACATGCCGTTGATGTTTTTGGAGAGAGAGGATGGATTCATCCCTTTTCGAATCTGAAGCGCAGGTATCGGATGTTTTTGCCGGCAGCCAGGTGCATGGACTCGTAAAGGGTCTGAATGCCGAGTTCGGGTATTTGTTCCGGAAGCCGCCGGCCGTAGATGTCGTCTTCGACCATCTCAATCTGGCATCCGGGGTATGTCTTCAGGGTATCTAAGGTGTATTCGAAGAATTGTGGATCGTCGTGCTTGAGGTGCGCCAAGCCTCCGGGGGCGAGCAGGGTCCGGTATTTTTCGAGGAAAAAAGGCGCGGTGAGACGGCGGTTTTCTTGCCCCTTGCGCGGGAACGGGTCGGCGAAGGTGATCCAGATCTCCGACACCTCGCCGGGCGCAAAAAAGTGCTCGATAATCTCGATACGGGTGCGCAGAAAGGCGGCGTTGGTCAGCCCCATACTCAGCGCCGCCCGCGCTCCTTTCCAAATGCGGTTGCCTTTGATGTCCACGCCAATAAAATGCCGATCCGGGTAGCGCTGCGACAGTGCCAGCACGTACTCGCCGCCGCCGCAGGCCAGTTCTAATGTAATGGGGCGTTGGGCCTTGAAATGCGCTTCGTTCCAGCGTCCGCGCAAATCGACGGTCTGTACGCCATCCGGGGTAAGGGATGGGTTTTTGATATCGTAGCATTCATACACGTTAGGGAAAGATAGGACCTCGGCAAATTTGCGCAGTTTGTTTTTTCTACCCACTCTGTTCGCGTTTTTCAATTAGAGACGCAAAAGTACGGTGCGAAATTGGTTTTATGCCGTATGTTTGCGGGCTGATGGTCTCAACCTGAGGTTTTTGAGTCGGCCGAAAAGGCTTCTTGCACAGACGAGACACGCCGGCTCTGATTGTGCCAATCAACAAGTTGCAATATGAACGACGCCAAAGCGCACATCTTATATGTTGAAGACGACGAAAGCCTGAGCTTCGTAACGCGCGACAACTTAGAAATCAGAGGCTATGAAGTAAGCCACTGCAAAGATGGACTAGAGGCGCTGGGGCGCATACAATCGGGCGAAAAATTCGATCTCTACGTGCTTGACGTCATGCTGCCGGGGATGGACGGATTCGATCTGGCGCAGGAGATTCGCAAGCGCGACGATCAGGCGCCGATTATCTTTCTGACAGCCAAGAGCCTCAAGCAGGATAAGATACACGGCCTGACCATTGGAGCCGACGATTATCTGACAAAGCCGTTCAGCATCGAAGAACTGCTGCTCAAGATCCAGATTTTTCTCAAGCGCTCGGTTTTTGTTGCGCCGCCCAAAAGCGACAAACCGCAGCAAATCGGCAAGTACATATTCGATTATCCCAACCTGAATCTGGCCTGCGCCGACGGCTCTGAGGAGACCATGACCCAAAAGGAGGCCGACCTGCTCAAGCTACTCAACGAGCATCGCAATCAGGTGGTCAAGCGTTCGTTTATCCTCGAGACGATCTGGGGAAAGGACGACTACTTCCTGGGTCGCAGTCTCGATGTGTTCATATCGCGTCTGCGCAAGTATTTGGCAGACGACCCGCGCATCCGGATCGAAAACATTCACGGCGTGGGTTTTAAGTTCAAAGTAGAAGACTGAACGTCTAAACACTGCTTGTTCTTATGGCCCGTCGTTTCTCGGCTTTTGCCCTCTCTCTTGCGCTGTGTGCGGCGCTCGCCGGCTGCGACGGGGGGCTTTTCCCCTCGGGTCCGGCCTTGCCATCTGCAGCGTCGCAGTACGATTACTTTCCGCTTCAGATAGGGCGTGTTTGGGAGTATCGGGTGGATAGCGTGATCTACGATTTTGCGCCCGGAGGAGGGGCATCGGTGGATTCGACGAGTCTCTGGCGCCGCGTGCGCATTGCAGATACGCTGCGCGACGCATCGCAAGGGCTTTTTTACGTGGTCGAACGCTACGAACGGCGGGACGAATCGGCCCCTTGGCAATATATGGCTACGGACAGGGCTGCCCGCCGACCCGCACAGGCAATATGGCAAGAGGGTAACCTGCGCTATCTGCGGCTCATCTTCCCCATGACGCGGGGCGCTGCCTGGGACGGCAATATCTGGATCGACGCGTCCATGGAGATTACCATAGCCGGCGAGCGCATCAAGCCTTTTGGAGGCTGGCGCTCGCGCGTGGATGCAATAGATGTCCCCGCCGTCATTGGCAACTTTGTCTTCGACAGCACGCTTGTGGTGACGGAGGCCGATTTGAACAACGCCATCGAGCGGCGGTGGTCGCGTTCGACCTACGCTAAGGGCATAGGTTTGGCGTATCGCGAACAATGGATATTGGACTCTCAGTACTGCAACCGTATCCCCTCGCCGCCGGATTGCCTGACGCTCCCCTGGCGTCAGAAAGCGGAGAAGGGCTTCATCATGCGGCAAACGCTGCTTCGATACGAATAATAAGGCCCCGGAGAACGCCACGCTAAGTCGCATTTATGGATGATTTTGTGCAAATAGGTTTTGTCAAAAAAGCGCACGGCGCTCATGGCGAGTTGCGTTTGCGCATTGAGCCGCTTTTTCTGGACGAGCTTTTTAAGGCCGAACGTATTTTTATTGATACGCGCAGCGGCAAAGCGCCTTATTTTATCGAAAGCTTACGGGGCGAGGGCGATCCTATCGTGAGCCTGGAGGATGTTGGCGATCGCAATCAGGCCCTTGCCCTTCAGACCAGGGCGGTCTGGCTACGCCGGCAAGATCTGTCTCCCAAGACCCGGCGGGCGCTTGCGCAAACGGGCGCGACTTACGCCGATTTGGTTGGTTTTGAGTTGAGGGACCTGCACTCGGGCGCTTCGATGCGCATCGAAGCCTTGATCGAAATGCCTCAGCAGGTACTCGCCTCCGGACGCTATCGGGGTGTCGAAACGCTCGTGCCGCTCAACGACACATTTGTATTGCGCATCGATCGCGCGTCGCAGGTGGTGGAGTGCGCGCTGCCCGAGGGCTTGCTGGCCGTCGGCGATGTGGAGTGAGGTCTCGCCGCAGCGGCGCGATTACTTGCGCTCGAATAACCACCACATGGGTTTGCGGGGGGTAACGCGGTAGTTTTGGGAGAGATACTTTCGGATGTGTTGTACGGCCTCTTCGGTAGCGTCTGTGAATAGCAGCAGATCGAGGTCTTCGGGCGAGATGGTTCCCTGCTCAATCATAAACTGCATGTATGCGCGGATAGGCGCATAGTAGTCCTGTCCCATGATGACGATCGGGAAGTCATTGATTTTGCGGGTTTGGACCAGGGTGAGGGTCTCGAACAGTTCGTCCATGGTGCCAAAGCCGCCGGGAAAGATGACGAAAGCGTACGAGTACTTGATCAGGAGCACCTTGCGGACAAAGAAGTAGCGGATGTCCACATACTTATCCAGATACGGGTTAGGCTTTTGCTCGAAAGGCAAAACGATATTGCAGCCGACGGAAGCGCCGCCGACTTCGCGGGCGCCGCGGTTGGCCGCCTCCATGATCCCCGGTCCGCCGCCGGTCATGATGGTAAGCCCCAACTGGCGCGAAATGGCCGCCGATACTTCCCGGGCTTGTTCGTAGTAGCGGTGTCCCTCCCCAAAACGCGCTGAGCCGAATACAGTGACGCACGGGCCGGTGAAGTGCAAAGCCCGGAAGCCTTTGAGAAATTGCCAGAATACCCTGAATGCGAAGGCCAATTCGTAGCCGCGGTCTTTGGGGCCTTCGAGCCATACATCGTGGGTGTTGGGGATAAGTTTGGCAGGTTCTTTCTGCATTGGCGCCTTCGTTTTTGTAATTTAACGCCCGATAAGCTGCGCGAATTGTTAAGGACACGGCGGTTCCCCGAAAATCCTCGTGCTTTGTGCCAAAAGCCTGCTAACTTTGTCGGTCTTTTCCACAAATTTTTTCCCATGTTTCTCAAAGGAATACTGTTAGGGCTTTCGTTGAGCTTTATGGTTGGCCCATTGCTTTTTGCCATTGTTTATGCCAGTTTGGAGCGCGGGTTCAGGGCTGGTTTGGCCTTGGCTGCAGGTATCTGGAGCAGCGACATGCTCTATTTGTCCATGTTGTATTTCGGCATCGAACAGATGGATAATCTTACCCGTGTTCCGCATTTTCGATTTTGGGCCAGTATGGCGGGCGGCTTGGTACTGCTGGCGTTTGGGGCGGGAATACTCCTGAAAAAGGCGCCGCCGGTGGTCGATCTGCATAATGCGCCCGGCGACAGGGTGCTGGATCGCTTAGATGGGCCGGAGCTGGAGGGGGTGAAGCACAATTGGCAGACATGGGGGCTTGGCGGCTATTGGCTTCGCGGTTTTTTGATCAATCTGATCAATCCTTTTACGATGTTTTTCTGGCTGGGGATCGCGGGCGCCGTTATCATCCCAGAAGGATGGAACAGCCCGCAGATCTTGCGCTTTTTTGGCGGGATGTTTGGGGCGTTGATAATATTAGACACCGCCAAAGCGTACGCCGCCCGAAAGGTGAGACAGTGGCTGACTCCTTCGCACGTGGCTCGGGTACAGCGGATCATCGGATTGGCCCTGCTTCTGTTTGGATTGTTTATCAGCGGGCAGGCGTTTTATGTCGGATATTAAAAAAAAGTGTCTGGGCGTAGTGGTTTTTCGTATTTTTGCTGTCCTTTCATAGACTTGTTATTGCTCAACAAATATTCACAACGCTCAAATCAGCGATTACTCATGCGTTTCATTCTCGTCCTGCTCACGCTTTGTGCCGTCATTCGCATTGATGCGCAAAGCGGCGCCTCTTTTTTTTCAAAGATAAATACTGCCAAGTGGGTTGAAAGTGCCGAGCAGGGGGCCTTCCCTGTGCGTTTTCACGCCTACGACCTGCAATACGAATCGCTTCGCGATCATCTGGCCGAAGCGCCGACGGAGAACAGCGAGGCGGCTAAAAATGGCGCCTGCGTCGTGCTGATGCCCAACGCTGAGGGGCATTTGGAGGCCTTCAAAGTCTGGACTGTGCAAGTCATGGATCCGGAATTAGCGGCCATGTTTCCGGATATTCGCACATACGCCGGCGTTTCGCTGGAGCGTCCGGGGCATATACTACGGGTCAGCGCGCTTCCCGGAGAATTGCGCGCCATTATCCTTCGTCCGGATGCGGAGGTCGAGGCCATCGACATGAGTCCTGCCTTAGGCCCTGATCGCGTGATCGCTTATCAGGTCAAGGATCTGCCGGTCGCGGGTGGTCCGGAGAATCGCTTTGTATGCGGCGACGACCACAATACGCCACACGATTTGGGTAAGGAACTCGAACTGCTCGGCGAACCCCCAGCCGCCGACCGCAGCGGCGTCAATCCGGTGAGCCTGCGCGTGCTGCGTTGGGCTGTGGGTTGCCACGCCAATTTTACGATTGATCACGGCGGCACGAAGGCTTCGGCCCTGGCCAAAGTAGTGGACTACACCAACCGCATCAACGCCATTACGGAGCGCGACGCTCAATTGCGCTTTCTGCTGATCCCCGAAACCATCAACGTGATCTATGAAGATCTGCTGAGTCAGCCTTATTCCGGATCGGAGGCCGGCAACTGGATGGGGCAAAATACAGGCATCCTCAACGTCAATATCGGCGCGGCAAAGTACGACATGGGGCACTGCTTCGCGCGCTACTTGTCGGGTAGCGCGGCCGGTATTGCCATGCTCTCCTCAGCCTGCGGCTCCAATAAAGGCGCAGGTTGTTCGACGGCCAATAAGAATCCTGCGACGGGCGACTACGGCAACTACTTCATCGGCGTGGCCGCTCACGAAATGGGGCACCAATTAAGTTGCGGCCATACCTGGAACCGCTGCGACGGCGGCGGCGGACGCTCCGGTATTTCGGCCTGGGAGATCGGCAGCGGCATTTCGGTGATGTCTTACTCTGGATTGTGCGGGCCGGACAACGTGCCCAGCCCGGGCAGCAATTTGTTCTATCACGCCGGGTCTGTCGCCCAGATCTACAACCACCTCAGCAACGTCACTTGCGGTACTGTCGAGCAGACCGGCAATAACCACCCTTCGCTCGTCGTGGATTATCCGAACAACATGTTCATCCCGATCTCTACGCCCTTTGTATTGCGCTGCGACGCAACGGATCCCGACGGCAATGCCCTTACGTACTCCTGGGAGCAGATGGACCTCGGCGACGAGTTGCCCATAGGTCAGGTGGCCGGCAATTCGCCCAGCATGCGCTGCTACAATCCTGCGACGAGCAATGTGCGTTTTTTCCCGCGATTGGCTACCCTAAACAGCAATGGCAGCGATTTCACGGAGATATTGCCTACCTACGCCCGCGAGTTGAAATTCAGGGTCTTCGTGCGCGACAATGAGCCGGTAGGCGGCGTCAATTTTGCCGACGTGAATTTTCGGGCTACCGCCAATGCAGGGCCTTTTGTGGTCACCTCGCCCAATACCAGCATCACCTGGACTTCCGGCGCTTATGTGCTGGTGACCTGGGATGTAGCCAATACCGACAAGGCGCCGGTCAATTGCGACAAGGTCAATATCGTGATGAGCAACAATGGCGGCGCTACCTACAATTTCGTATTGGCCGAGGGTGTGCCCAACATCGGATATGCCTGCGTGATCGCCCCCGACGTGAGCAGTCCGCTGTGCCGGATACGCGTAGAGGCGGTCAACAATGTGTTTTTCGATATTTCGAATGTCAATTTTCGGGTCGAAAAAACCTCGGCTCCTTTGTTCGGCGGTATCTGTGTGGACGATCTGGATAGACAGATATGCTTGCCTGAGACGTTTAGCACAAATATCACTACGTTGGGCCTCAATGGGTATGGCGATCTGGTAAACCTCAGTATCCTCGACGCCCCGGCTGGCGCCAACGTAAGTCTTAGCTCGACTGTCGTGGCGGCAGGGCAAAACGCTTCTTTGACGATTGACCTGCCGGCCGGCATTGCAGAGGGTGTGTACGCGGTGACCGTAAGGGCCGTATCCGGCGGCGTGACGGAAGACAGGGTAATCCGACTGAAAGTGGTGTCTAACGATTTTAGTGCGCTGGCAGTAGCCAGTCCGGCCGACGGGGCCAGCGGCCTGGGCCAGGGCGTGACCCTGACGTGGATCGGCGCAGCCGACGCCGATCTGTACGAGGTGCAGTTGGCGACCAATCCGTCCTTTGCCCCTGGCAGCGTCGTGGCCGGCGCCGTACAACCCGGGCTCAGCTACACGCCGCCTTTCTTACTCAACAAGGGCGTTGTGTATTATTGGCGTGTGCGCCCGATCAACGACTGCGGAAGCGGGCCTTGGATCCAGACGGCTACCTTTGCTACGGAGTTCAACGACTGCGGCGTCTATCAAGCCTTTGACTTGCCCAAAAATATCCCTGCCAGCGGCACTCCGACCATTGAGTCGATCATTCCGGTTAGCGCTGTTGGCGCTCTCAGCGACGTCAATGTCAAGGCTTTTGTCGGCCAGCACCAGTTCTTTTCGGATCTGGAGGCTTTTCTGATTAGCCCCGATGGGACTTCGGTGCGTCTTTTCCGCGACCGTTGCAGCAATTACAGCGGCTCTTTTAACCTCGGCTTCGACGACGACTCGCCCATCGTCTTCAACAACGCGGCCTGTCCGCCCAATCAGGGCGCCGTACTCAGGCCCAACCAGCCCTTATCGGCCTTCAACGGCAAAAACCCTTCGGGCAACTGGATTATGCGCGTCAGGGACAACGTGTCGTCGTCGGGCGGCGCCCTGTTTGAGATAGCGATCGAGTTGTGTTTCAGCGCTACGCTCAGCCCGCCGATCCTGAAGATCAACCAGCCGCTTTCATTGCCCAGCGGTACCAACGCCCTGATCAGCCCGGACCTCTTGCTGGCTGAAGATGCCAACAACACCCCTTCGCAATTGACCTATGTGTTGCTCACAGCGCCCCAGCACGGCATTCTGTTGCGCAACGACGTCGGCCCCTTGCAGGCTGGCGACGCATTCACCCAAGAGGATATCAATCAAGGAGGGGTGCGCTATTTTGACTACGGCACGGCCAGCGGCGACGCTTTCCGCTTTGCGCTGACAGACGGCGAGGGCGGTCTGGTCAACGGCGTCTTTGTCATCACGCCGATCGTAGGGGTCAAAACGCCCGAAGCGCAGCGTTTTTCGCTTTCGCCCAACCCCAGCGCCGGTCCGGTTCGCCTGTATTTCGAGCAGCCCCTGCGCAGCGACTCCCGGGTGACGCTGAGCGACGTGTCGGGGCGTTTGTTGCGTCAGGCCCATCCGGCCGAGGGCGCTTCGACCTTCGATCTGGATCTCAGCGGCATGGCCGCCGGGTTGTATTTCGTACAGATTGAGAACGCGACAGGGCGCTTCACGCAGAAAGTAGTGCTTCGTTAAATCGTTTTTCGAAAAAAGGCGCCTGTTTTGCGCCATATACCGATATTTGCGCGAAAAATAGCGTTGAAGCACGTATATGGCGGCGAAAAAGAAGAGCAAGACAGGGGCTTTGCCCGCATCCAAATCCCAAACCCCGGCCAAAGGCGCCCCGCAGGTAAGCGGCCCCCTTCGATTTGACTTCGGCGAGGGACTTAAGCGCTTCCCCTACTGGTCGCCTTTGGTCGTTTTTTTTGCCATAGCGATGTTGATCTATGGCCAAGGTATCGGCTATGGCTATGTGCTTGACGACGAGATCGTCATCCACAAGAACGAATACGTCAAACAAGGTTTTGGCGGTCTGCGCAAGATATTCGCTGAGGATTCCTTCTCGGGTTATTTTGCCGACAAAAGTCAGCTTTATCTCCTCGAAGGAGGGCGCTATCGGCCCTTGTCGCTGGCCACTTTTGCGATCGAATGGGCCGTTTTTGGGCCGGAGAAGTACAAAATCAGCCACGTCGTCAACATCTTGTGGTATGTGCTGACGACTTTCCTGCTTTTTCGCATCTTGGCGCGTCTCTTTCCGTTGCGCGAAGGCGGTCAGTGGTACTTCAGCGTGCCGTTTCTGAGCGCGCTGATCTATATCGCCCATCCTTTGCACGTGGAGGCGATTGCCAACATCAAGGGCCGCGACGAAATCATGTCCCTGTTCTTTAGCCTTGGCTCGCTGTATTGCATGCTCCGATACGTCGAGAACCGCTCCGCTCGTTGGCTGTTTGGGTCTGCGGTATCCATGTTCCTTGGCCTGCTTTCTAAAGAAAACGCGATCACCTTTTTGGCGGTCATCCCCCTCACGCTTTGGTTTTTTGGGCGAAAAAAAGGGAGCGGGGAGCAGGGGGCGAGCCTGAGCGCGCTGGCTTCGTTGATGTGGCCCCTGGCTGTCGCCGCCGCGCTTTTCATCTTGGTGCGCTACCGCGCGCTGGGCTTCATGCTCGACCACGGCCGCGCCATCACGGATTTGATGAACCAGCCGTTCATGGAGATGACCGCTTCGGAGAAATTTGCCACCATCTTCATGACGTTAGGGTGGTATGTCAAACTGCTCATCTTTCCGCATCCGCTTACGCACGACTATTACCCCTATCACGTGCCCAAAGTCAACTGGAGCGATTGGCGGGCTGCCGGTTCGTTGGTTTTGTACGGCGCGCTGATTGCATGGACCTTGTACGGCCTGCCTCGCCGCAAGGTATCGGCTTACGCCGTCGCCTTTTTCCTGATTACCCTGAGCATTGTATCCAATCTGGTCGTATCGGTTGGCACTTTTATGAACGAGCGTTTCATGTTCATGCCCTCTGTAGGGTATGCCCTGTTGTTGGGCTGGTTGTTTGCGCGGCCTATGGCGCGGTGGGTGGGTTCTGAGCCTGACCGCTTGTATCCGCTTGGCGCGCTGATCTTCGCCGGTCTGTTTGGCGCTTATGCCCTGCGCTCAGCTCTCCGCGTGCCCGATTGGCGCGACGGTAACTACCTCAACGCGCAGGCTATCAAGATATCCAAAAACAGCGCGCGCGCTAATACCTTCTATGTCAAAAGTCTTTACGAAGATCGCTACCTAAAGTCCTCTGATCCCAAGGAGAAGGCCATGCTGGCGGATACCATGCAGTACTACATCGACCGAGCGCTGAAGATCTATCCCAATTACAATTCCGCGCTGCAAATGTATGCCGGCGTTGCCGCCGCGCGCTTTGAGCAGGACAAACAGTTGGATCGCTTGTTCAACGACTTTGAATATCTGCTTGAGAAGATCCCTTACAACGTGCAGTTCCGCAATTTCCTGGACCAATACATGCAGTACTTGGACGGCTCCAATGCCGATAAGTATGTGCCATTCTGTTATCGGGTTGGTTACGAGTTTTTTTACAGACAAAAAAATGACTTGGACTCCGCCATCAAGTTTCTGGAGTATGGGCGCGCCCGCGAGAATCTCGACGTGCGCATCTTCGACGCCCTCGCCGAACTCTATGAGTTGAAAAACGAACCCGCAAAAGCCGCTGAAATGCGTCGCAGGGCCTTTGAAACCCGTAACATGTAACGCAATACCACTTGTGAAAGTAACTGAATATTTTGAGCGCGCTCAAGGCGAAACGCTGCTGAGTTTTGAAGTGCTCCCGCCCATGAAAGGCGGCAGTATGCAGGCCATATTCGATATGCTGGACGTCCTGATGGAGTTCAAACCGCCGTTTATCGATGTGACGTATCACCGCGAGGAGTATCTGTACAAGATGCGTGCCTCCGGCTACTACGAGAAAACGGCCATCCGTAAACGCCCCGGTACGGTGGGAATATGCGCCGCCATCATGCACCGCTACAAGGTAGAGGCCGTGCCTCACCTGATCTGCGGCGGCTTCACGGTGCAGGAGACCGAAAAT
This sequence comes from Saprospiraceae bacterium, assembly GCA_046296435.1. Classification (GTDB taxonomy): domain Bacteria; phylum Bacteroidota; class Bacteroidia; order Chitinophagales; family Saprospiraceae; genus M3007. Next base: position 59,282 of record JBKBLI010000013.1, read on the forward strand.
GCGCTCATCGACCTCAACTTTCTGGGTTTGCAAAACATCCTGGCCCTGCGCGGCGACCCGCGTCGCTTCGAGGACAAATTTGAGCCTGAACCCGGCGGTCACCGTTACGCGCTTGATTTGGTACGGCAAGTCAGCGATATGAACCGGGGGAAATACGCCGACGACGAAACGGTCAACGGCCAGCGCACGGATTTTTGTATTGGCGTGGCAGGCTACCCCGAAAAACACTTTGAAGCGCCAAATTTGGATTCCGATCTTCATTTCACGAAGGAAAAAATCGAAGCCGGCGCCGACTATATCGTCACGCAAATGTTTTTTGACAACAAAAAATACTTCGATTACGTGGCGGCCTGTCGTGCGATTGGTATAAAGGCGCCCATTGTGGCCGGTATAAAACCCCTCACCAAGTCCGGTCAATTGAGCGGTATCCCGCGTAAATTCCACGTTGATTTTCCGCAGGAGTTGGTATCCGAAGTGTACAAAGCTAAAAATGAAGCCGCCGTGCGCCAGATTGGTATTGAATGGTGTATTCATCAATCGCGCGAACTGAAGGCCGCCGGCGTGCCTTGCTTACACTATTACACCATGGGCGATACCGCCACAGTCAAAGCGGTAGCCGAAGCCGTGTTTTGAGAAATGATTCGCTGGATTTGTAAACTTATATTGCGGGCCTGGGGCTGGAATGTGCGCGGCGATTATCCGCGACAAATCGCCAAATTGGTACTGGTTGCCGCGCCGCATACGTCCAACTGGGATTTCCCGGTGGGCGTATTGGTCAATACGGCTTACAGCCTCAAGGCCAATTACGTGGGTAAGAGTACCCTGTTTCGCTGGCCATTCGGGCGATTATTCCGCGCTTTGGGCGGCGTGCCGGTGGATCGCTCCAAGCGTAATAATTTTGTGCAGGCAACGGTTGAGGCTTTTGCCCGCGAGCCGCGCCTGCATCTTGTCATCGCCCCCGAGGGCGCCCGCAAGCGCGTTGAGCGCTTCAAGACAGGATTTTACCACATTGCCCGGCTGGCGCAAACGCCTATTTTGCTGACGACCTTCGACTGGAAGTTGCGCGAAGTGCATTTTGGCGAACTGTTTTATCCGACCGGCGACGAACAGCGCGACCTGGCCTATATCTGGGATTACTTCAAAGGCGCTGTCGGAAAGAGACCGGAGTATGGCCTCGGCGCCAATCCCTATGTCGCTCAATGAAGCGCCGTCGGAATCGATCCGGCCGGTCTGCGGCGCGCGCCGCTCTGTCGGTCTATTTGTCCAACATGCGCCGCGCGATCTTCGCCACTACCCAACGCGGCGCTAAGCGGGTGCTGAACACGAGCAGCCTGTTCGCCCATCCCGGTATATAGACGGCGCCGGCCCCGCGCATGAGGGCTTTATATCCGGCTTGGGCCACAGTTCGGGCGTCGGGTAGCTTTTGGCCTTTGAACGTTTTGCTGTCTTGCATGGCTGCTGCGGCCGCAAATGCGCTCTCCGTAGGGCCCGGACAAAAGGCTGTCGCGCTTACGCCCGTCCCTTCCAACTCGTTGGCGATGGCCTCTGTGAAGTGCAGCACATAAGCCTTTGTCGCAAAGTAAACGCTCATGAACGGGCCGGGTTGAAAGGCGGCTGTAGAGGCGACATTCATCACGCGACCGAAGCGGCGCGCAACCATGCCGGGTAGATAGAGGCGGGTCAGATAGGTCAGCGCAGTGATGTTGAGGTTGATCATGCGTTCCTGTTTGTCCCAGTCGCTTTGGTGAAAAAGTCCGAAATCGCCAAATCCGGCATTGTTGACCAGATAATCCACCTGAAGCCCCTGCCGCTCAGTCTCTTCAAAGATTTCGCGCGCCTGACGGTAATCGCTCAGATCCTTGACGATGACATGCGCCTGGGCGCCGTATTGCCGACTGAGTTCGGTGGCCAGTTCGCGTAGCGCGGATTCGGTGCGCGCCGTGAGTATCAGGCGAAACCCGTCGGCGGCAAAACATTTGGCCAGTTCAAGCCCTATGCCCGATGAGGCTCCGGTGATCAATGCGGTGCGATTTTGCATGTCTTGTGTGTGTAGATGCATTTTGTGCCGCTTATCGAACGGCGTTGGGCAAAATTATATATTGC
>JBKBLI010000014.1:0-5514 GCA_046296435.1 Saprospiraceae bacterium
AGCAGGCCGCGGTGTTGGAGGCTTTTGATGTGCTGGCCGGCAATGCCGACCTGCACGACGCGGAATTTCATACCAGCCTGCCTTTCGGCCATTTCAACGGCTTCTTTGATAGCGTTTACCGCTTTTTCGATGTTGCTGACTACGCCGCGCAGGACGCCGGCGCTTTCGACCTTGCCGAGGCCGAGCACTTCGAGCTTGCCGTGTTCGTTTCTTCTGCCGGCCATGCAGCAGATCTTTGTGGTTCCGATGTCGAGCGCTACGACGACATCCGAAGCTTGTGGGACTAATTCGGTTATCATGTGTTTGCCAAGTTTGTTTATTGATTTGTGATTGGATCACCATGCCTTGGCGCCTTGTTGGCGCGGCAAAGGTAGTTAATTTTTGAAACTTTTTGTTTTTTTAAAAAAATTGTGTTTTTTTTGGGCGTCATTTTCTGCAAACGATCTGCCCGTTGAATTTGAGATTGATAATTTTGTAGGTCTGCCAGCCTGCGTAGGGCATGGCTTCCCGATAAAAGGTTTTGAGTCGCCCGAATTTATCGTCCAGATTTCGGGTATTTCCAAGGATGATTTTTTGTTTGCCCAACAGGGGTACGAGTTCGATATCGCCCATGTTGTTGACGTGAATTTGCTGGCATAGACTTGCCAGAAAGTCGTCGGCGAGGATGTATTGCGCTAATTCAAAGACATCGCGCAGGGGGCTGTTTTTCTTTTCCCTAAAATCTCTGACGTAGGGTCCGATGGCGCCTGTAGCGACCAGTACATGCGCCGTGAAGTTGCGCGAAGGGGGCATCATGGCGCCTTGCGCGTCGATGTAGTAATTTTCGCCCTCCTTGTCGAGGATGCGGAGGATGGGGCGGCGTTGGCGTATGCGCACATGTAGGATGTTGTTGCGGTCGATCCAGGCGTCGGACTGTCGAACAAAGGGGTCGTCTTCCAGAACGCTTTCGATGCGGCCGACTTCGAGCCGGTGGAGTTCGGTGCTCATCAGCGTATTGCCGAAGGCGAGGAAAAGGGCCTGTTTGACATCGCGCTCGGTGATGAGTTTGAGTCCGTTTTCGAGGGGTTCGACTTCGATTCGGATGTCGTTCGGGAAGCTGTGTTTTTTGTTGTTGATAGCCGACATCCAAAAGGCGGCCACCAGTATGATGAACAATACCCAGGAAATGCGATCGTATCGCAGGCGCGGTAATATGTTGCTCAGGGGCTTCATGAGGTTGCGTTGCGGGTTTGTTGACGGATGATGTCGAGCACGGGTTGAACGAGCGTATCGATGTCGCCGGCTCCCAGCATGATGAGGGCCTGCGGCTTCCGGTCGGCTATATATTCGGGCAGGCGCTCTTTGGGCGAAATGCGCGCAGGGCTGCGGCGCATGTGTTGGGCGATGATATCCGAACTGACGCCGGGTATGGGCTGTTCGCGCGCCGGATAGATGTCCAGCAGCGCGCATTCGTCGAGCAGGTCGAGGGCTTCGGCAAAGCCCTGCGCGAAATCGCGGGTACGGCTGTACAGGTGCGGTTGGAACACGCCGGTGAGGCGCATGTCCGGGAACAGGGCGCGCATGGCCTCGATGGCGGCGCGCAGTTCGGTCGGGTGGTGTGCGTAGTCGTCCACCATGACGCGCTCGTTGTCGCGATAGACGAATTCGAAGCGGCGCTTCACGCCGGCGAATTGCAGGAGCGCGTCCGGGATGGCGTCCGGGTCTGCGCCGCTGTACAGCGCCAGGGCGGCGGCGGCGGCGGCGTTCTCGACGTTGTAACGCCCGGGGAAGGTCATCCGCAGACCATCGTAACGCCGCCCGCTCACGCCTGCAAAGTCAGGCAACTGAAGGTCGAAGGCCATGTAGCCGCGCTCGGCGCGCAGGTTGCGGGCGCAGATGTCGCCTGTGTCGATGCCGAAGCTGAGGGTGTAGGCAGGGCGCGGGCGCAGGGGTAAGGCGATGCCCTGGCGCAAGAGCAGCAGCCCCTGCGGGTGTGTCAGCGCGGCAAAATCGGCAAAGCCTTCCAGCATGGTCTGGTGGTCGCCATAGATATCCAAGTGGTCGGGGTCGGTAGAATTGATGCAAGCGGCCTCGGGTCGCAGATGCAGAAAGCTGCGGTCGAACTCGTCGGCCTCGACCACTACCCATTCGCTGCTCCCTTGCGCGTAGTTGCCGCCGAGGTTGAGGGCCAGTCCGCCCACGAAGGCCGTAGCATCCACGCCGGAGGCGCGCATGAGGTGCGCGCACAGGCTACTGGTGCTGGTTTTGCCATGCGTGCCGGCGATGGCGATACAGCGGCGGTTGCGGCTGATGAGGCCCAGTACTTCGGCGCGTTTGCGAATAGGGTAGCCCCGTTCGCGGAAGTATTGCAGGCCTCTGTGCGAGGCCGGCACGGCGGGGGTGAGCACGACGAGGTCTATGCCGTCGGGGATGAGGGCCGGATCGTCGTCGTACCAGATCTGCATGCCTTCGCGCGCCAATGCGCGGGTCAGTTCGGTGGCGGTGCGGTCGTAGCCGCATACCGTTATACCGAGCGTACTGAAGTAGCGCGCTATGGCCGACATACCGATGCCGCCGATGCCCAGGAAATAGGCTTTGCGTATGTTGCTCAGTTCAAGCATGTCGTTGTTGTTGGGCGAGGTTAAGGGCGATGGCCGCGATTTCGCGCGCGGCGTTAGGTCTTGCCAGGGCGCGTAATTTTTGGCCCATGGATGCCGCCCTGCGCTCGTCGCTCAACAGTTCGGCGGCGAGGCGCAGCATGTGGGCGGGCGCTTCGGCATCGCTGGTGAGGAGCGCCGCGCCGCGCGCGGCCAGGGCTTGGGCGTTGTGCGTTTGGTGGTCGGCGGCCACGTTGGGCGAGGGTACGAGCACTACAGGCTTGCCCACGGCGCAGAGTTCGCTGATGGTCAGCGCGCCTGCGCGGGCGATGATGACGTCGGCGGCGGCGTACAGCAGGTCCATGCGCTCCACAAAAGGCAGCAGTTTGACTTGCGGCAGTTGGGCGGCGCGTACGTTGCGGTATTCCTCGGCGTACAGTTTGCCGCATTGCCAGAGCGCTTGCAGGTCCGGATTTTTTTCGAAAAAATCTACATTGTCGCGCATGGCCTGATTGAGCGTGCGGGCGCCGAGGCTGCCGCCTAACACAGCTATGGTGCGCTTTTGAGGCGAAAGGCCGAAATGTGCCAGGGCGGTTTCGCGGTCAGCCTGCGCCAATTGCGCGCGCAGCGGATTGCCCAGGAAGCGTATTTTTTCGGCAGGGAAAAATCGCTCCATCTCCGGGTAGGCTACGCAGATGGCGCTTGCGCGGGCCGCCAAGAGGCGATTGGTTACCCCGGGGTAGGAATTTTGCTCCTGGATCAGGGTGGGGATGCCGCGGCTTTGCGCGACGCGGAGTACAGGTCCTGATGCGTAGCCGCCTGTGCCGATGGCGATATCGGGCGCAAAGCGCTTCACGATGGCGCGGGCGCGCAAGTAGCTTGCGGCCAATTTGAACGGGAAGCTTAGGTTGCGCTTGAAATTGCGCCACGACAGACTGCGGTGGAAACCGGCGACCGGCAGACCCTCAATGCTGTAGCCCGCCGCCGGCACGCGCTCCATCTCGAGCTTGTCTTGCGCGCCTACGAACAGCAATTCGGCGTCCGGAGCGATGCTCCGAATGGCATCGGCAATCGCAATAGCCGGATACACATGGCCGCCTGTGCCGCCTCCGCTGATGAGGATCTTTGTCATGGTGTTTTTTTTGGCAAAAAAATGTCGCGCCGCAGTTTGGATTGCTTGTGTTTGTCAGGAGTTGAGTTGTTCGATATATTTGCTAACCGAGAGGATCATCCCAAGCGCTACGCAGGTCAGCATCAAGCTGGTGCCCCCCATGGAGATCATGGGCAGGGTTTGTCCGGTGGCGGGCAGCAGGTGTACGTTGACCGCCATATTGGTCAGGGCTTGGATGGTGAGCATCATGCCCAGCCCGATGGCGAGAAATACGCCAAAGGCTTTGGGGCTGATGACCGCCAGCTTGACGACCCGCAGCATGAGGAACACATAAAGCACGAGCACGAATAAGCCGCCCAGCATGCCGTATTCCTCGCAGATGATGGCATAGATAAAGTCGGCGTTTGCATAAGGCAAGAAGTTGCGCATGATCGAACTGCCCGGACCGTTGCCCAGAAAACCGCCGTTGGCGATGGCTATTTTGGCCTGCTGAATCTGATAGCTGCCGTCGGGATTGTCGAGGTAGTCGATCAGTCTGCTGCGCCAGGTGTCGGCCCGGATCGTATCTACGCCATATTGTGCCAGAAGCAGCAAAAAAGCGAATATAATGACGCCAAACAACAGGGTCAAAAAGATGTATCGCAAACTGACGCGGCCGATGAACATCAGCAGCAGGCAAGTGAGCATCAAAATCAGGGCCGTAGAAAGGTTGGCCGGCGCAATAAGACCGCAGACCGCCACGACCGGTACGATGATAGGCAAAAAAGCTTCTTTGAAGTTGCGGATGTTTTCCTGCTTGCGGGTCAATTCTTTGGCGATGTAAGTGATTAGCCCTATTTTAGCGATTTCGGAAGTCTGGATGCTGACGCCCATGATATCCACCCAGCGCACTGCCTGGTTGACGTTTTTGCCAAAGACCAATGTTAGGGCCAGCATAAGCACCGTGCCGATCAGCATGACCGGGGCCAACTGCTGGAAGCGCCGGTAGTGCACCATGTGCACCAAATAGATGAGGAACAGCCCGAAGGCCAGTTTGATGGCATGACTGATCAGGAAGGCCGTGGTATTGCCGCCGCGCGATTGCCAGGCTAAGCTGCCCGCCGTCGAATAGACGGCCAGCAAGCTCACCAGACTAAGCAAGATGGCTACCATCCAGATGGCGCGATCGCCCCGTAATTCTGCTGCTATTCTGTTGCCGAGCGACATGGTTTTGCATTATTTGGGTGTGTTGACAAGGGGTGTGGGCGAGGCGGCTAAGGCGCGCACGGCGCTTTTGAACTGTTCGCCCCGGTCTTCGAAGTTTTTGAATAGGTCGAAAGAGGCGCACGCCGGACTGAGCAGCACGGCGTCGCCCGGGGTGGCCAGTTGGCGGGCGGCGTTTATGGCCTCGTGTAGGCTATGGGTATCGCTTATGTGCAGTCCGAGCGGTTCGAAGTATTCAATCAATTTGCGGTTGTCGGCGCCCATACAGACCAAGGCTTTGACTTTTTTGACGACCAAATCGCGCAATACCGCGTAGTCGTTGCCTTTATCCTGACCGCCCGCGATCCAGATGGTCGGCTTGTCCATGGCCGTGAGGGCGTAGAACACAGAATCCACGTTCGTAGCCTTGCTGTCGTTGATCCACTCCGTTCCGTCGATGGTCGCCACGTTTTCGAGGCGGTGTTCGGGCGCTTTGAAGTGGTACAGGGCGCTGCTGATTTCGGCTGTTTGCAGCCCTATGCGGAGGGCTGCGCGGATGGCGCAGGCTGCATTGTAGTAGTTGTGCAGGCCGCGCAGTCCGGTTGTGCAGGAGAGGTCGAAGCTGTATTTGCGTCCGATGCGCAC
>JBKBLI010000014.1:5613-11943 GCA_046296435.1 Saprospiraceae bacterium
GCAGGCGTTGCGGAGGTCGGCGAAGGCGACCCGTTCGGTTTTGCAGCGCACGGCCTCGGGGTTTTGCGCCATGTAGGCGTTGATGTAAGCGTCGTCGGCGTGGGTGATAAATAGGTCGCCGCGGCCCATGCGGGCCGTCAATCTGAATTTGGCAGCGACGTAGCGCGCCATTTCGTATTCGTAGCGGTCCAGGTGGTCGGGCGTAATGTTGAGCAGTATGCCGATGTTGGGCCGGAAGTTGTGGCAATCGTCCAGTTGGAAACTGCTGACCTCCAGTACAAAAATGCGCTCCCGGTCGCCGGCGCGTCCGCTTTGGATATCGTCGGCGATCAGGCGTGCAAAGGAGTGGCCTACATTGCCGCCCATGCGGGCCGGCCGCTTGTTGAAGGCCAGCAGGTGCTGGCAGAGCGTGGTGGTGGTTGTTTTGCCGTTAGACCCCGTAATGGCTAAGATGCGGCAGGGGCCGGCGTGCCGGTAGGCGAATTCGATTTCGCCGATCACTTCTTTACCTTGTTTTACGGCTTGCGCGACGATGGGCGCTTTGGGGGGGATACCCGGGCTTTTGACGATCAGGTCGGCAGCCGCAACGCGTGCCGTGTCGTGATTTTTTTCTTCAAAAGCGATGCCTGCATCCTGCAATTCGCGTTGGAAACGCGCGGCTATGGGGCCGCTGTCGCTCACCCAAACCTCTGCTCCCAAAGCCCGGGCTAAGAGCGCCGCGCCTGTTCCGGATTCTCCGGCGCCGAGTATGACGATGCGTTTGCCTTTCATGGGATCAACGAATTTTGAGCGTGATCAGGGCCAGAGCGACGAGCAGGATCTGCACAATCCAGAAGCGGACGGAGATCGTGACTTCGTGCATGCCCAATTTTTGGTAGTGGTGGTGCAGGGGCGACATGCGGAAGATGCGGCGCCCTTCTCCGTATTTTTTTCGGGTGTATTTGAAGTACCAGACCTGCATGATGACCGACAGGTTTTCGATCAGGAAAATACCGCACAACACCGGAATAAGCAATTCTTTGCGTATGAGGATGGCCAGAGCGGCGATCATGCCGCCCAGGGTCAGGCTGCCCGTATCGCCCATGAACACCCGCGCAGGGAAGGCGTTGTGCCACAAAAAACCGATGCAGGCGCCCAGCAGGCAGGCCGAAAAGATGACCAATTCGCCGCTGTTGGGGATGAACATGATCTTGAGGAACTCGGCTGCCTTGGCGTTGCCGCTCACGTAACACAAAATGCCGAGACCCGCAATCACGATGGCCGACACCCCGCTGGCCAATCCGTCGAGTCCGTCGGTGAGGTTGGCGCCATTGCTTACCGCAGCTACGACCACGATGGTCATCAGCAGGAATACGACCCAGGTGAGCCACTCCGGGGTTTTGTTGCCGAAGCCCAGGAATCGGGAGTAGTCCAACTCGTTGCCCTTGAAAAAAGGGACATTGGTGATACTTTCTTTCACATAGACGTAGGGCCTGAACAGCGTAGTATCGCCGATGCGCTCGGGACTATACACCTCCCTGATGACGCTGTATCCCTTTTCCCGTGCCGTATCGGGCGTCACGCGCACCACGATTTCGTCGTTGATCAGCATAGTGAGGCCGATGATCAGACCCAGTCCTATCTGACCCAGCACCTTGAATTTGCCTTTCAGTCCTTTTTTGTCTTTTCGGAAAACCTTGATGTAGTCGTCTGCAAAGCCGATGCTGAACATCCAGATCGTCGCAAAAAGCATCAGCAGGATATACACGTTGTACAACTGCGCGAAAAGCAGGCAAGGGATCAGCGTCGCGCCGACGATGATAATGCCTCCCATGGTGGGTGTGCCGGCTTTTAGGTTTTGGCCTTCGAGACCCAGTTCGCGAACCGTTTCGCCGATCTGAAGACTTCTGAGCCAGCGGATGATATAGGCGCCAAACACGATCGAGATCAACAGACTGAATACCAGCGCCATCCCTGCTCTGAACGAGATGTACTGGAACAGACCCGCCCCGGGCAGGTCGTAGTTCACACGCAGATATTCGAATAGATGATACAACATATCTAATCAGTTGACCGCAGTTTGCGGGCTATCGAACGCATGGGCAAGGGCGCCGGGTGTGGGGTCGTGTGGGCGAGGGGAGTGGGTGTATGGGTAGCGGGGGCTTAAAAAGCGGTTGCATGCCAATCTTACATCAGCCGCAACCTTCACAAAAGAAATAGTCCCTCCACTATTTTTCATCGTGCGGTCGTTTGTGTGAAAAAATAACGACGCGCTATTTCTTTGTCGTCGAATGGGTGTTTGACGCCCATGATCTCCTGATATTTCTCATGGCCTTTGCCGGCGATAAGTATCACATCGCCGGCAGCGGCCAGCATGCAAGCCGTTTTGATGGCTTGCTCGCGGTTTTCGATGCTCAGGATGCTTGCCCTTTGCGCTGGCTCCAAACCCGCTTCCATGTCCCGGATGATCGCCTCGGGCGATTCGCTACGCGGGTTGTCGGAGGTGAGGATGACCTGAGCGCTCCATTTTGAGGCGGCGCGGGCCATGATGGGGCGTTTGGTCTTGTCTCGGTCGCCGCCGCAGCCCACTACGGTGATGATGCGCCCCTCTTTGCGCTTGGTCTTGTGTAGGGTCTCAAGCACCTTTTCGAGAGCGTCGGGGGTGTGTGCGTAGTCGATTACGGCTACGCACTCGTTTTTGGTCGGGTGGTAAATCAGGTCGAAGCGCCCCTCGGGGCTATCTAAGTCGCTGAGCGTAGTCAAGGCGGTATCCGCAGGTATGCCGCAGAGGCGGGCTACGCCATAGGCCGCCGCAAGGTTGAGGGCGTTGAAGTCGCCGATCAGGCGGCAATGCATTTGCTGACCGTCGAGTTGCAGGCCGAGGCCTTGCAGGGTGTTTTCGATGATTTTGGCCTTGAAATCTGCCGGGCTTTTCAGCGCGTAGGCATATGGTTTGGCTTTGCAATTTTGGAGCATGAAGCGTCCGTTGCGGTCGTCGGCGTTGATCAAGGCAAAGGCGGACTTATCCAAGCCGTCGAACAGCAATTTTTTGGCGTCGCGGTAGCTTTCGAAATCGCCGTGGTAGTCGAGGTGGTCGTGCGTCAGGTTGGTGAATACAGCCCCGGCAAACGGTATGCCTGCCGTGCGCTGTTGCGCCAGCGCATGGCTGCTTACTTCCATAAATACATAGCGACAACCGGCATGGCGCATTTGGTCCAGCAGGGATTGGAGCGCGAGGGGGTCGGGCGTGGTAAACTGGCTGGGCAGGCGCCGGTCGCCGATGCGGTTTTCGACCGTGCCAATCAGGCCGGCGCTTTGTTCGGCCTGCATAAAAAGGCGGTGCAGCAGGTCGGTCACGGTCGTTTTGCCGTTGGTGCCTGTCACGCCGACGACCTTCATCTGGCGGGCAGGGTGTCCGTACCATTCGGCGGCCAGCAGACCGAGGGCCTGGCCGCTATTGGCCACTTTGACGAACACCTGCGCCTCGGGCCATACATCGTCCCGTTCGCTGACAATACACGCGGCGCCGGCGGCAATGGCCTGTCCGATGAAGTCATGGCCATCGGATTGCACGCCTTTGATGGCTACAAACAGCGAGCCGGGGCCTGCTTTGCGCGAGTCAAAGCAGATGGCGCCGATCTCGATGTCTGCGCGGCCTCGGAGTTCGAGCGTATTCAGGGCCGATATGAGTTGCGTCAGTTTCACGTCGTTTATTCGAGCCAAATGGTGATGGGTGTTCGTCCGGAGCCTTTGGCGCCCGGCGCGGCGCTTTGCCGGGCCACTTTGCCCACGCCGCGTACATTGACCTTGAATCCGCGGTTTTCGAGTAGATAGAGCGCGTCTTTGAGGCCCATGCCGCACACGTCTGGCGCCGCATTGTCCGGCACTTTGACAGGTTTGATGCTGAATGTGTCCACATGCGCGCTCACCCTGGCCCACTCGGCTCTTCTGTCCTCGTATTCCGGTGCGATGCCCATGGCGCGCAGAGCGATACGGAGTTCTTCCTGTCGGCCCACGCCAAAGCGCGAACTAAGGGTCGAGCCTTTGAGGGCGACGCCCGGCGCATTGACGGCGGGGCGTACGCCGGGCGTGAGCGACATACATTTGTCCGCGATTTCGCGGAATACGGGCGCGGCTACCTCGGCGCCGTGGAAGCCGCCGCGTTCGGGATTGCTCAACACCACGATGCAGGAATATTTGGGATTGTCGGCCGGAAAAAATCCACAGAAGCTGGCTTGATAGCGTATGTCAGATTTTTTTCGCTTGCTGTAGTTCAATTGGGTGGTGCCCGTCTTGCCGGCTATGGAGTAATACTTTGGATTGATATTCTTGGCGGTGCCCTCGGTTACTACGTCGCTCATGAGCGCCTGCATCTTGGCAATATTTCGGCGACTGGCAATATTGCGTATCACAGTCTGCGGGCGGTACTCGCGCAGGGGTTTTCCGTAGCGCTCGATACGCTGCACCAGATAGGGCCGCATCATCCGGCCGTCGTTGGCGACGGCGTTGTAGAATTGCAGGATCTGCAACGGCGTCAGGAGCAACTCGTAGCCGATGCTCATCCAGGGCAGGGTAGTGCCCGACCACTCGCTTTTGGCGTCTTTAGGGTTTTTGATCAACGGCGGCTCTTCGCCGCCGATTTCGATGCTAGTGGGGAGATTTAGCCCAAAAGATTCGAGGCGGCGTACGAAGTCGATGCCGTTGCCGGAGCGGTAGTGTTGGGCGATCAGGGTGGCTGTGCCTACGTTTGACGATTGGGCGAAGACTTCGCGGATGCGCATGGAGTCTTTGCCGTGTTTGACGGCGTCCACCAGTTCTTCGGTATAGAACCTATATTTGCCCTGATATACTGGTATCAGTTGTTCCAAATCGTCGATGCCGCCATCTTCGAGCAAGGCGAGAAAGGAAGCGGTCTTGAAAACCGATCCCGGCTCGATGCGCTCGCCGATGGCGTAATTGTAGGTTTCCCACCAGCCCGACTCGCCCTCGCCCTTGCCAATGTTTGCAATGGCTTTGATGGCGCCGGTTTTGACGTCCATCACGATGGCGCATCCGTGGCGGGCATTGTGCGACTGGCAGGCGCGCAACAGCGCGTTTTCGGTCGCGTCCTGAATATTGATGTCCAAGGTGGTGACCAGATCGTCGCCGGAGCGGGGTTCGATTTCGGCCAGGTCGTTGACGGGAATATAGATATCGCCCGGCGTTCGGACCATCAACTGTTTGCCGGGGTCGCCGCCGAGCACATTGTTGAACGCGCCTTCGAGCCCTACGGGCATGGCGTTGTCGCGCACATATCCAATTGTGCGCTGTGCGAGCAGCTTGAAGGGGCGGTGGCGTTTGCTCTTTTGTTCGATGATCAGGCCGCCCTTCTGTCGGCCGAGCCGGAAGATGGGAAAGGTCTTGATGAATTGGGCCGTTTGGTAGCTGACCGACTTGGCGATGGGTATGTATCGAAGACCCTTGACGGTCTTTGGGTCGCTTCGAACGAGGGAGACCAGCCAGTCTTTGTAGGCGCCCGGGGTGTATGCCGCATCCACGTAGGTCGAAAGCATATGGGCCAGACTATCGACTTCGATCATGAAGCGCACGGTGTCCATGCCCTCGGCTTTGGCGTCGAAGTAAACGTCGAAGAAGGGCAGCGAAGTGGCCAGCAGGCTGCCGTCAGCCGACAGGATATTGCCCCGATCGGGTTCGACGGCGATCATCTTGAAGTAGAGGCTATCGGCCTTGACCGTCCATTTGTTGGCGTTGACCCAGGCGATGCGATGCAATTGAAACGAAATAACGACGGCCGCAATGAGGATAAAGCCCATTACGACATATACGCGTGCCAGTACTTCGTTTTTGACGTTCAACATGGCGTCAATTGCATGTGAGGCTCGGAGGGAGTGGGTACAGGGAGTGGAGGGAGAGTATATTTTATCGGACGATGATTCCTATGGGGCCAAGCGGGTCGGGCGTAAGACCGCCGACTTCGCTTGATAGTCTTGACTGTAGGGCGCGTTGCATGGTTCGGCTTTTGATTTCGGTGTATTCCCACTTTAGCTCTTTGATTTCGCGCTGCATTACCTGAATGCGCCGGACGTTCTTCTCGGCGTAGTGAGAATTGGCGATGTATGCGATGCCGAGCACGCATAAATAGATCAAAAAGGTGAAGTTGTCGAACAACCACTCCGATTGATCCAGTTTGAATGCGTGGTACCATTTTTTTGCCATACCTGCCGTTTTTTAACTATTCATATCAGGCGCTCTCGCCTGTTATTGTGTTGTCTTGTCGGGGCGGCCGCCTGGTCTGCTTCCTGCGCGCCGCTTTGTTCATGCCTGCTTCCTGCTCTCCGGCCCTGCGCCTGT
>JBKBLI010000014.1:12042-33599 GCA_046296435.1 Saprospiraceae bacterium
GCGCGCTCCGGCCCTGAGTTTGGCGCTGCGCGCCCGCGGATTTTGCTGTATCTCCTGTGTGCCGGGCGCTATCGCCTTTTTGGTTAGCACTTCAAAAGGGCGTTCGATCCGCCCGTAGAAGTCCTGCGCCGGGATGCCTTCGGGATTGCCGGATTTCAAAAAATTTTTGACGATCCGGTCTTCGATGGAGTGGTACGAGATGACGACCAGTCGGCCGCCGGGTCGCAACATCTCTTGGGCGTCGCGAAGGAAATCGCACAAGGCGCCGACTTCGTCGTTGACCTCCATGCGCAGCGCCTGAAAAGCCTGTGAAAGGTATTTCCAACGCTCGCCGATCAGCACGCTTTCGCACACCTGAATCAGTTCGCTGACGCGGCTGAACGGCGCTTGTCGCCGATACTGCACGCAGGCCTGCGCCAGGGTGCGGGCGTTGCGCACTTCGCCCAACTCCCCAAACACCTGCTGTAAGCGCTCGGCCGAGTAAGCGTTGAGCACGTCGGCGGCGCTTTCGGCGCCCTCCTGATTCATGCGCATGTCCAACGGACCGTCGAACCGATAGCTAAATCCGCGTTCGGCTGTATCGAACTGATACGAACTGACACCCAGATCGGCCAGTATGCCGTCCACCTCGCCCGCGCGCACACCCTCTACCCGCAACTGTTTTTTCAAAAACCTAAAATTGGAAGCGATGAAACAAAAGCCCGGCGTGTCGCTAAAGGGACTTCGCTGCGCGTTTTTCGCCGCATCTGCATCTTGGTCAAAAGCATAGAGGCGAACTTTTTCGCCCGTGCGTTCGATGAGCCTGGCCGAGTGCCCGCCGCCGCCAAAAGTAGCGTCTGTATATATGCCGTCCTCGCGGGTGATCAGCAGATCAAGCGAGGCGTCGAGCAGCACAGGCTCGTGGTAACTCATAGCTCGGGGGGCGACACCTCGCCCGTGTTATCGCCCATCACCTCGTTGGCCAGATCTGCAAAATCTTCGGGGTTGATGGACATCATATTATCGTATTCTTGTCGCGACCAGATCTCGATGCGGTCGTCCATGGCCACCAAAATGGCCTCGTCGCTCACCCCGGCATAGTCCATCAGCGCCTTGGGCAGCAGGATGCGGTCGGCAGAGTCGGTTTCGACGGCCGCCGCGCCCAGGTAAAAGGTGCGGAAGAACATGCGGTTGCGTTCGTTGAAACGGTTGAGCTTGCTGATTTTGGCGGTGATCTCGTCCCAGACCTTTTTGGGATACAAGGCCATGCACTTTTCGAATCCGCGGTTGATCACAAAGGCATATCCTTGGTCGCCCTCTGGGCGTTCGCCCAGTTGGCGCAACAATGCCGTCGGCAATCGGAGCCGGCATTTGTTGTCGATGGATACCGTATATTCGCCTATCAGATTCACAAAAAGTCGGGACTATCTTTTCCGTAAAAAAAGCGCAAATGGCTTTTTACGGCACAAAGGTACACACATTACTCCACATTTTCCCACTTTTTGACACTTTTTGAGAAAAAATTTTTTTCACTGCAAAATCCAATAGATGCAAATTGTTGGTTTTCAATTGATTGTGTGATTTTAGGGCGCATGCTTTTTTTGAAAAAAAAATTGCGTCGCAGCAGAATCGAGCAGATTCTGCGCGGAACAGAGCGGAACAGACAGGTTTTTCTCAAAAAAAACCGAATGCAATCAGCCGGGTGTTAAAAAGTGGGAATGACGGCGACTTGAGATGTCGCATAAATCAAAGGCGCGGGGCCTGAGCGCGCCACAAGTTGGGAGCGCTGTTGGGTAGGACGGGATTGGGGCGAGACTTTGGGGTAGCGGCGACGGCGCGCAGCGGGGTAGGGCTTACTTGGCGTTTGGTTCCTCTTTTTCGCGTGCTATATCGGCTTCGATTTCGCGGCGCTCGCGCTCCCAATCTGTATTAGCGACTACGACCAGGAGCACGCCGCCGATAGTCATCAGTACTTTGACAACGAATGAAAAAAGGCGGCCGCCCCATTCGAGGAACTGAAGGAAATACCAATTGACGCCCACCATCTGGAGCAACATGGCAGTGAATCCGAACACAAAGAGGAGGAAGCCGATCAGCGTGATTGCACCTTTATTTTTCATTCTTGCTTAGTTTTTGCGCAAAAGGATTGAAATACGTATCAATTACGTCGTCTGCCATAACTTTGAGCGCTCAAAAATGTTTCGGTTGTTCCGAAAAAAACATGCCTGATCAAGTAAATACCAACGCCGCGCCGCTGAAACTCATCGAATGCCCCCGCGATGCGATGCAGGGTCTGCCGGACTTTATCCCCACCGAAACCAAAGCCGCCTATATCAATCAATTGCTGCGTGTCGGCTTCGACACCATTGATTTTGGGTCTTTTGTTAGTCCCAAGGCCATCCCCCAAATGCGGGACACCGCCGAGGTGCTGG
This sequence comes from Saprospiraceae bacterium, assembly GCA_046296435.1. Classification (GTDB taxonomy): domain Bacteria; phylum Bacteroidota; class Bacteroidia; order Chitinophagales; family Saprospiraceae; genus M3007. The sequence continues at coordinate 14,454 of JBKBLI010000014.1, forward strand.
CTTTGCTCAACCTAAACGACACCGCCACGCAACTTCTGGCCATCGTGGCCAATCCGCGCGGCGCCATGGATGCCTGCGCCTATCCGCAGATTCGATATTTGGGCTATCCGTTTAGCGTGAGCGAGACCTTTCAGAAGCGCAATACCAACGCAACCATCGCTGAGAGTCTGGAGCGCACGAAGGAGATTCAGGACTTGTGCGCCCGTCATGACAAGCAGTTGGTGCTGTACCTCTCCATGGGTTTTGGCAACCCCTATGGCGACCCCTGGAACGTAGAGATCGTCCAAAGGTGGGTGGATGAACTCATTCCTCTCGGTATAAGTATTTTTTCCCTCTCCGATACGATAGGCTGCTCTAATCCGCAAAACATCGCTTACCTGTTCGGGCGTCTGATACCGGCTTATCCTCAGGTAGAGTTTGGCGCCCACTTGCATACCCAAGCCCACAATTGGCGAGAGAAGATTCAGGCCGCTTGGCAAAATGGCTGTCGGCGTTTTGACGGCGCCATCAGAGGCTTCGGCGGCTGCCCAATGGCCAAAGACGACCTGACCGGTAATATGGCAACGGAAAATCTCATCTTTTTTCTGGACGAAATCGGTCGGGATCCGACGATCGATCGCGCAGCTTTTGCTCGCTGCATGCGCATGGCCCTCGATGTGTTTCCGCATTGAAGGGTCGGCCGTTCGCTCAGCACGCATGGGTCGGACCGGTGCAGACTCCCTGCCGGTGGTCGCGCCTTCTACGAGCGCATGCACTGCGGCGTCGCCCCTCATATTAAGGCCTCCGCTCTTCGCCCGCAAGCATTTGTCCGGGCGCTTTGCGTGGTCGCGATTTGTTTTTTTTTGAAAAAAAAAACCGCAGACAAAGCGCGCGGGGTATGGGGTACGCCTGATCTTCTTCCTGCGTACGCTCTTTATTCGAAAAAAATTAACCTTGAAAAGGCGTCGGGATTGAAGACAAGTTCGAAAGTTTTGTTATTTGCCTGAAAACCATCGATTTTTTTTATTTTTGGCGTTAGGCGGGATTTTAAGTGAAATATACTTATACATTCAAGATTTTGTTGCATCAGCCTTGGGCTTCCCAGCCGGGCTTATCTTGCGATAGTATTCAGGCTGTTTAAGCGGCATTTGGATAAAGTTCTACAAAGTTCATGCCCGAAAAGTAGTCAACATAAATACAATAATCCGTTAATAATCCCTTAATGTAAGGCCGATAATTTTGCCCTCAAATTCATCACAAACATGAAACGTTTATTTATTCTTCTAACAACTTTATTGATGCTGGGCCATCTTGGGTTTTCCCAGGTTAAGCCCATTGATTCGTCCGGGGTCTATGCCCCAATCGATCCAGCCAACAGCGTCCAGACCATGACTAAGGGCGCCGGTTTACACGAAAATCTGATTTTCCAGCACGACGAAAATTGGGTAAAACTGCGGATGGAAAAACCTTTGATCCAGTCCGCGCAGGTGTATGCTCCGCTGAATGTGGACAAAAGTGTACAGACCATGACTAAAGCTCCCAGCTTGAGGGAAAACCTGATTTTCCAGCACGACGAAAGTTGGGTGAAACTGCGCATCGATCAACCTGTGATCCAGTCCGCTCAGGTTTATGCGCCGCTCGATCCGAGCAAAAGCGTGCAAACCATGACCAAAGCAAGGGGTTTGCGCGAGAATCTGATTTTCCAACACGACGAGAGCTGGGTGAAAGTGACCCGCGAGGACGGCTACACCGCCGTTCGCAAATCGCTGGAGGGTCAGGACTTCATGCACTATATACCCGATCCCGCCAGCCCGAATACGAAGGGTACGCTGGTGATCAACCACGAGATCTTCACGAGCATGGAGAAAGATACGGTGCTGGGCTTCGGCGGCAGCATGTCGATCGTGAAAGTAGAGAAAAAAGGCGACGACTGGGGTATTGTTATCGATCCGGTATTGGGCGACACGTCTGTCGCAGTGGACTTCTCGCCGGTGGGCTTCACGACCTCCAACTGCGGCGGCGCGGTATTGCCCAACGGACGCATCCTGACGGGCGAAGAGATCTTCAACCAGTTCAACATCAACGACAATGTGATCGATCCGGTCACTAAAATCAGCGCCGTATTGAAAGACGGCGGCCGCTTCGGCTACGACGCTACAGACAGCACCTACACGATCCCGGCTTCGTACCCTGAGTTTGGCGGCATGAAGATTCCGTTCGACGCCAACTTCGGTTGGATGACGGAGATCGACCCCAACACGGCCAAAGCCGTAATGAAGCACTACCACATGGGCCGCTTCTCGCACGAGGGCGGCGTAGCGCTCGACGACAACCGCACGGTGATCCTGACGGACGACTTTGCGGGCGCTTGCCTGTTCAAATTCGTAGCCGACGTGCCCGGCGACTACACGGCCGGCAACCTGTATGCGTTCAAGCAAAATCCGGACTCTTACACGGGTACCTGGGTGCAGATCGACCGCAACATGTCTTCGCTGATCAACGCGCGCAAGGTGGCCGCCGAGAAAGGCGCCACGTTGTTCATGCGCCTCGAATGGCCTTCGTACGATCCGGAGACGGACGAAGTGTATCTGTCGGAGACGGGCCGCGACATCACGAGCAACCAGGCTCCGGTGGGTCAGGCGCTGAACTGGGGCGCCACCCTGCCGCGCCACTGGACGAACGACATCGCCCCGGGCGACGAAGTGTTCTACGACGCGACGCAGCGCAAAGTCGATATGCCCTACGGCACGATCCTGAAACTGAGCAACGCCACGTCGGACAACCCGGAAGTGAAGCCTTTCATCCGCGGCGGCTTCAACAGCACTCGTACGTTCTGCTTCAACAGCGTGGACGGTCAGACCATCACAAAAGTCAACAACAAAAAGTACCTGGTCGTCACCGAAGACAACATCGGCACGAGCCGCGGCCGGATCAGCCCCAACTACGTGGGTTCGTATCCGTTTGAGTATCCGAAAGCGTTCATGCTGGATCTGAGCATCCCGAATCCGACGAAAGACGACATGTTGTTGGTCGTAGCCGGTTCGCGCGATACGGAGTTGACCGGCGCAGTGTTCACGCCGGACGGCAACACGATGTTCGTAGTCAACCAGCACCCGAGCCTGGACGACAACGTGCCGCCTTACCACAAAGCGGCTGTGTTCGCTTTCTCTGGGTTCAAGGCAGGATTTACGTCGGGATTGAAAGACCTCTTTGTCGGTAAATCAGGCGATATCAAGGGTTATCCCAATCCGGCGGTTGACGTAATCTATCTCGAAGACAACGTGAGCGGTATGGTGTTTGACCTTGCCGGCAAGTCGGTACACCGCATTGAGGAAAGGAATTTCATCAACCTGGCCAACTATACTCCGGGCGTGTACGTCCTCAAAACGGACGACGGAAGAACGCTGAAGTTCGTTGTTCAGTAATTGACCTTATCAAAGCAAAACGGGTTGCAGATACGGATGCTGTTTGGCAGCATCCGGCTCTGCAGCCCGTTTTTTATGGTCAAAAACGGGCTGCAGAGCCGGTATGCTCTAGCAAATTGCGTCCGTCAATTGCCCTTTGCCCTTCGCCCTTTTTCCCTTAGAAAACAAAATGAGCGCCAAAGTTTTTACAAAAAAAGTAGTTGTTACGATGAAAATACGTCTCTTGGCGGTTTTATTTGTGGTATTTGTTCTGAATACATTTTTTACCCCCGATCCTTATCCGCAAGCTCCGGATACCGCCCATGTCGCCGCGCGTTACAAGGAGCGCGTTGATGAAGCCTATCGGCTTTTTCAAGAACTCAAGTACGATCCGAATCAGAAGGAAACATTTATCGAAAAACTTGTCGCCTTGCGCAAGGCCGTTAAGTTTACGGAGCCGATTGCCGGTTTTTTTGATAATTACGCCATCAACAAGCTGTTTGCGCCCAATATTTACAAAGTCGAGTATGAACTCGGCGAGCCGGCCAACGAGATCGACCCCATAGGCTTCCAGCGCATCGAAGAGATGCTGGAAGAGGACGCTTCGGCAGACGAAATCAACTTGGAGATTCGGAAGATCGCTTTCCTGTTCGAGCGGTATCGCAATTATGCCCAATCGCTGCATTTTAGCGCGCCCGCCTTTTTTCTATCGCTCAAGTCTGAGTTAATCCGAATTCAGACTCAGGGCATCATCGGTTTTGATACGCCGGTATATTCGAACTGTCTGGATGAAAGCGCGGCGGCCTTAGCGGGTATGCGCTATTTCCTTCAGCCGTTGACCGACGCGCAGCCCCAGAAGTCTGCCGCTTTGGCCCAGGCCCTCGATCGAGCCATCGATTACCTGCTGCTGCACAAGGATGAGTTTGACGACTTTGACCGACTGGACTTCATCAAGGCGTACGTCAATCCGCTTTATGAGGCGCTCCTGCGCTTCCAACGGGATCTGGGCATAGAGAACATCAGCCCCGACAAAAATAACCTGTTCGCCTTTGACCAAAATGCGAGCAACATTTTTAATCGCGATTTTTTGAATCCCTACTACTTCCACAAATCGCGCAAAGCTTATCCGAGCGACAAGATTGTGGCTTTGGGAAGAACGCTCTTCTTCGACCCCGTGCTGAGCGGCAACAACCGACGCGCCTGCGCTTCTTGCCACAATCCAGATCGCGCTTTTACCGAGTCGCTGAAGACGAGCCTGAACCTCGACGGGACAGGCTATCTAACCCGCAACGCGCCCACTTTGGTCAATGCGGCGTTTCAGCACAAATTCCAATTGGAGGGCATAGCCGACAACCCGGAGCGCCAGTTGCATCTGGTCTTGTTCAGTCCGGAGGAAATGGGCAACAATCAGGCCAACCTGGTCAATACGCTCAATCGCTCTAAGGAGTACAGGGCCTTGTTTCGCGAGGCGTTCAACATGGACAACGAGATCAATTTCTCCATGGTCAAATACGCCTTGGGGGGCTACATCCGCTCTTTGATCGCCCTCGATTCGCCCTTCGACCGCTACATGCGCGGCGAAACCAAGGAGATCTCGCCCGCCGTTAAAAACGGCTTCAACTTGTTTATGGGCAAAGCGGCCTGCGCCACCTGCCACTTCGCGCCCGTTTTCAACGGTACTGTGCCGCCGATGTTTGCCGAAACCGAGATCGAAGTCCTCGGCGTGACCCGCACGGACGACTTCAACCATCCGGAACTGGATCCCGATCCGGGATCTTGGATAATCGGACAGTCCGAGTACCACAAATACGGCTTCAAAACGCCCACCGTCCGCAATGTCGAATACACGGCGCCTTACATGCACAACGGGGCCTATCGCGACCTGGAGACGGTGATGGAGTTCTACAACCGGGGCGGCGGCGCCGGACTGGGACTGGATATCCCGCACCAGACCTTGCCGTTTGACAACCTCAGCTTAACGCCCGCCGAAATCAGCGATATCATCGCATTTATGAAGTCGCTGAGCGACACCGCCGGCATTACCCAAAGGCCTGTGCGGCTGCCCGACCTGGACGACGAGAAACTGAACAAACGCAAGATCGGCGGCGAATACTGAGCGCTTTCGAACCTCGATGGGCGTTCGCGCAGGCTATTTTGCGCGTCGAGGTAGTAAAGGCAATGGCGATTGGGCGGCGGATCGCGGCCTCCAATCGCCATTTTTTTTAAAAAAAAGCGAGGGCAGAAGGGCATGGACAGGCGGCGATATGCGTTCTCGGGCCGTCCGAAAAGGCGCGACGCCGCGGGCCGGTTCGCGCTTTAATCCAAACTTAATACAGTTTTTCGGCCTTGATCAAAAAAAACAGGGGATGTTTGCGTCAAATTGTCGGCTACCAATGCGATTGCGATATGGCCTGAAACGCCGTCTCACCCTGTGGCGTCTTTCCGGGAACCGCTTCGAATGCCCTCTTTGCGGCTTTCGCGCCCGCGCTTTTCTCCCCGGCGGGCTGCATGTCCGGCGCGCTGACGCCAAATGTCCGGCCTGCTCCTGCGTAGAGCGGCATCGCATCCTGTGGCGTTATTTTTTGAAAAAAAATATCGTCGTCAACGAGCCTGAAAAGCGCTTGCTGCACTTCGCCCCCGAGCCTGCCCTCCGCAAAAGACTGCAAGCGGCCCTGCCCGGTTACAGGTGCTCGGATTTCGGTAGCTCCGACGCCGATTATGCCTTCGACCTCACCCGCATCGATTGTCCGGACGCGCAGTGGGACTACCTGATCTGCTTCCACGTGCTCGAACACGTGGATGACGACCGGCGGGCCATGCGCGAGATGTATCGCATCCTGAAGCCGGGCGGCACGGCTTTTGTGCAGGCGCCCGTCTGGCCTTCCGAGGCGCACCCTACGTACGAGAATCCGGCCATCGAAGATCCCCGCGACCGCCAAATTGCGTTTGGGCAGGAAGATCACCTCCGAATCTATGGGCTGGATATCGAGGAGCGCCTCAAGGAGGCCGGCTTTGCGGTGGAGACGGTGCGCTACGCCTATTTTTTTGACGACGACGAAATAGAGCGCTACGCGTTGCGCAACGCCACGGGTATCAGCGAGGTGTTTTTTTGCTGCAAAAAAAATGTTTAGAGAAGAGGCAAAATGGATACGGGAGGTCTTGGACCGCACGCCGCTCAAGGGGCGCAGTGCGGTCAATCTGGGGTCTTCGACCGCCGAATTCCGGCAGCGGGTACAGCCGCACATCCACGAAGAGGTGATCGCTCCGCTGGAAGCCGCAGGCGTGCAGATGACCCATGTCGATCTGAAGAGAGACCCAGGGGTGGATGTGGCCGCCGACCTGACAGCCGCCGATTTTGCAGCGCGCTTGGCGCAGCGCTTTGATCTGGTCATCTGCGCCAACATGCTGGAGCACGTGCAAGATATCGATGCCGTGATTGCCAATATCCTGCGCATCGCGACCCCGGGCGCTTATCTTTTGCTTACCGTGCCGCGCCGCTATCCCCTGCATTTCGACCCGATTGACAACGGGTTCAGGCCCCGCCCCCGGGATTTGGCAGACTTGTTCGCGCGAAAAGTAGCTTGCAACTTGGTCGAGGGGCGGGTCATCTCGATCAAAGATTCGGGTTATTACCCTGTCAAGCGTTCCGGATTCCCGCTCTGGGGGCTGCGCCTGCGCTTTAGGTATTGGATCGGGCGCTATTATCAGGTCACGGGCGTGCTCCTTAAACTGACGGATTGATGCGGTCTTTTGTACGGGGCGTAAACTGGACTGTCTTACAACAGGTGGCCAATATTGGCGTAAATTACGCGTCTTTGATCCTGCTGGCGCGGTTTTTGTCGCCTGCCGACTTTGGGCTGGTGGCCCTTTCGACGGTGTTGACGGGCTTGTTCGAAACGCTCAACGGGTTCGGGCTTCCGCAGTTGATCGTCAGGGAGCGGGTGACCGATCGCGTCCGTATCGGCTTTTATCTGGCCCTGAGTCTGGGCCTGAGCGCTTTGTTGGCCTTTTTGTGCATCTTGATCGCGCAGTTGTACGCATGGCAGTACGGCGGCGTCTATCGCTCGGATCTGTTGGCCGTCATTACAGTGAGCAGCGGCGCTTTGCTCCTCAGCAGCGTCGTGGCGATATACCAGGCCCAGCACCAGCGCGATCTGGATTTCAGACGGCCCGCCATTATTTCAATGCTGAGTTTGCTGGCCGGCAACGCGCTGGCGGTGTGGCAGGCTGCCCAATGGGGCGACTACTGGGCGCTGGTGACGCGTAACGTCGCTCCCCAGTTTTTTTTGATGTGCGGATTTGTCTTTTTTTCGACGTATCGGCCGGCTTTCAGGCTGCGGCAGCGTTTGCCGCTTGAGGAGCGGCATTTTGCGTTTTGGCTCAGCGGCAACCAGATTGTCAATTACCTGTCGCGCAATTTGGATTACCTCGTCATCGGTCGCTTTTTCGACATTGGGATCGTCGGGCAATACAGCATTGCTTATCGCCTGATGCTGGCGCCGATGAAGTTGCTCAGCTCGCGGGTGCAGGCGGTGCTGTACCCCACGCTGGCCCGCATGCGGGATAATCCGGAGCGCATTCTGTCGTTTTACGAAAAAACGGTGTCATACATCAGTTTTGCGGTATTCCCCCTGATGGGTCTTGCAGGCGTGGCCGCGCCTTTGTGGGCGCCTTGGATCCTGGATACCGGGCGGTATGACGCGATGGTCCCCCTGATTCAGTGGCTCACTGTGGCGGGCGCTTTTCAGGCGGTCACATCGCCTATTGGCAGCCTGTATCTGGTGTTTGGTATGGTGCGGCTGATGACGGCTTATTCGACGGCGAGCGCGCTGGTCTTTTTGGCGGGATACGGGTTGGGAGCCTGGAGCGGCGACATCGTGATTTTTGCCATAATTTACACCTTTTTGAGCGTGGCGATCAATTATTTTGCTTCCAACTATGTGCCCCTGACCCGGCTGGGCTATCCCTTTGGGCGGTTTGTGCGGCAGACGCTGGAGCCTGCGCTTCCGGCGGTCGTCGCCTATGCGCTTCTGTGGGCCTGGCTGACCCGGCTCGCCCCTCGCATGCCCGCGGCTCATCCGGCTCTGGCGACGGCTCTGGCGACGGCGGCGTATGCGGGTCTGTATTTCGCGGCGTACGCCGGATGCTTTGGCGCTGCGCTGCGCGACAAGATTAAGCAACTCAAAACCCTCGTCTCATAAGCCTATGTGCGGAATAAGCGGAGCGTTTGTGTTTGGAGGGCGCTTGACGGAGCGCGATCGGCGCCATACGCGCTGGAGCGCCGAGCGTATGCGGCGGCGGGGGCCCGACTCCGGAGGTCATGCCGAAGCGGGGCAAGTCGTCATGGGGTTCAGGCGGCTGGCTATCCGGGATCTGAGCGCGGCGGCCGATCAGCCCATGCGCGACCCTTCGGGCAGGTATCTGCTGACCTTCAACGGCGAATTGTACCACACCGACCGTCTCAAGGCGCTCCTCCCGCCCGATACGGTCTATCGGACGCACTCGGATACGGAGGTGCTGATGCACTGTCTGGCCCATTGGGGCGCGGCGCGCGCGCTGCCGCTGCTGGACGGCATGTTTGCCTTGGCGTGGTACGACAGCGCCTGCAATACCCTGACCATAGCCCGCGACCGCTGCGGGATCAAGCCCCTGTACTATGCCCTCAACGAACGCCTGCTCCTTTTTAGCTCCGAATACGACCTGCTGCTGTGCCATGGCGATTTTCGAGACGCTGCGCCCAACCCCGATGCCCTGGCTCACTACCTGCGCTTAGGCTTCGTGCCCGACGGGGAGGCGCTCTACCGCCAGACCTGGCTGCTCCCGCACGGGCACTATTTATGCGTCGGTCCCGACGGCGCTTCCGAATTGAGGAACTTTGCCGGGTATCCGTGGAAGCGCGACGACGACTCGCCGCCAGATCTGGGGCCGACGCTCGCCGATTCGGTGCGCAGTCAGTTGGCGGCCGATGTGCCGCTGGGCGTCTTTCAGTCGGGCGGAATCGACTCCTCTTTGGTCAGCGTATTTGCGCATGCCGCCGATCCCCGTCTGACAGCCTACACCATCGGGGTGGCCGGCGGCGGCGCGATGGACGAAAGCGCCGCGGCCCGCGCCCTAACCCGCGCCCTCTCCATGCGGCACTGCGTGCGGACGATAGCCGAGGCCGATCTCTTGTCGGGGCTGATCGACCGGCATGTGGACGCCTTTTCGGAGCCATTTGCGGATTATTCGTCGCTCCCTATGCTCTTGCTCGCGGAGTTTGCGCGCAGCGAGGCGACGGTGGCGCTATCGGGCGACGGCGGCGACGAGTTGTTTTGGGGCTATCCGCGACACCGCCATGCTGCCGCATACGCGCCCTTGTTGATGGGGAAAAAAACGGCGCGGGCCGTTCGGTTGCTCCGGGCCAAGCTCTCCAATTCCAGCGTGCCCGTCCCGCTCAATCTGCTGCAATACGCCGATTTTGCCGATTTTGCTTTGCAAAAAACCTACATCGCCGGAGCGCGGGCCTGGGCGGGCAGGATCTTTCCGCACAAAGCCGCGACGCCGTTTTTTTTCGAAAAAATCAGCGCGCAAATACGGCAACAGGCGCCCGAAGACGTGTCTGACTGGATGAATATTCTGCGCAAAATCGAGTTCGACTTTCACTTGCAGCGCGTGCTCCTCAAGGTAGATCGGGCCGGTATGCGCCACAGTCTGGAGGTGCGCGTGCCCCTGCTGAGCAACGCCATGCTGGAGGCTTCGCTGGCTTTTGACTACGCCGACTGCATCGGCCCCGAGCGGGGCAAGCTCCCTCTGCGCCGCTTGCTCGCGCAGAGTCTGCCCGGGCAGACCTTGAGCGCGCTGCCCAAAAAAGGCTTCACCGTGCCGATCGACGATTGGATCGGCGGCCCATTGGGCGCGCGCTTTGCCGAGCGCCTGCGGGCCATTCCGGCGGAGTGGAGCGCCTATTTCGACCCTGCGCAACTCGAAGCGCTCTGGCAAAGCTGCCGCAGCGAAAAAAACGCCTGGCTGGTCTGGGCTGTGTTCGCCCTGTTCGAATGGACCGAAAAGCGGCTTGATCCCCTCCGCCGAAACTTTCAAAGCGAACCCTTATGCCTTCCATAGCCCTCGTCGTCAACGCATTTCCGCGGCTTTCGGAATCGTTCATCGCCAACAAAGCCCGCTTTCTGGCTGCCAATGGCTATCGGGTGACGGTCGTCGTACACGACCTGCGCGCCGACCCCAATCCCGCGCCCTTGCCTGCCGCCCTGCGCGTCAAAGCCGCTCCTCTGGCCTACGGTCGCCTGCGGCGCGCGGCCCTGACTGCGGCGGCCTGGCTGCGGGCGCCCGGAGAGATGATCCGCCTGTGGCGCGCCTTGTCGGGGCAGAGCCTGCGGGAGCGCCTGCGCCTGACAGCCTTGTACGCGCCTTTTGCGGGCGAGCGCTTCGACGTGATCCACTTTGCCTTTTCGGGGTTGGGGGTGACTTATCTGCCCATTTTGTTTTTTTTGAAAAAAAAATCGGCGCTCTACGTCAGTTGTCGCGGCCATGCCGAGCAGGTCAGGCCCCTGAACGATCCGGAGCGCCGGGCGGCGCTGGCGGGTTTGTTCGCCGCCGTGGATCGGGCGCACTGCGTATCGGACAATATGCGCGAGATTTGTCGGGCCTACGGCTTGGCGCCCGATAAGGCATTCGTCAACCGCCCGGCCATCGACGCCGATTGGTTTCGCATAGACGCTGAGCGTGAAAGCGGGCAGGCGCGGCGCCTGCGGCTGGTTAGCGTGGGACGCCTGCATTGGCAGAAGGGATTCGAGACGCTGCTGCAAACCGTCCAAATCTTGCTTCGCGACGGCGTAGAGGTCTGCTTGGACATCGTGGGCGAAGGACCGGAGCGCGAGAAATTGGTCTTCATGACGCACATGCTGGGTCTGAGCGAACACGTGCGCTTCCGGGGGGCGCTGGCCCACAATGCCGTGCGCCAGACGCTGGCTGAGGCGGATGTCTATGTCCAATCGAGCCTGAGCGAAGGCATCAGCAACGCCCTGATGGAGGCCATGGCCATGGAACTGCCGTCCGTCTGCTCCGACGTGGGCGGCACGCGCGAACTCGTCGTCCACGGTCAAAATGGCTTGCTGACGCCGCCCTCAGACCCTGTCGCTCTCGCCGACGCTTTACAAACCCTCGGCGCCGATCCCGCGCTCCGGCTCCGGCTGGGCCGCGCCGCGCGGCAGACCATCCTGCGCGACTTCAGACTGGAGCGTCAGTTGCGCGTCTATCAAGAAGAATACGCCCGCTTCCTGGCCTCGCGCCCTGCGCCCACAACCCAATCCTCCCATCCCTGATCCCATGCCCTTCGCCTTTTATCGCTATATCGCCCCCGTTTGGTACTTTCACCTACCCGGCGCCATGCGCTGGGCCGACTACCGCCGCCTGTCGCCTGCCGAGCAAGCGCTGATCGACTACGACGCGGGCTATCCGACTGCCGACGGCGCGCTGGCCGACGCTGCCTGGCAGGCCTGGCTCAAAGGCGCCATGGAGACCGACCCGACGCGCTGCCTCGATCCGCAAGCGTTGCGCCTGACGCCGGCGGACAACTACCGCTTTTTGCGGCGTCACCTGCATCCGTTCTGGAGTTGGTACGCGCTGGCCCTGCGCCTGCTGGGGCTGAAACATCCGCTGCGCGAAGCGCGGGCCTTCATCGCGCAGCGCCGCGCGCGGCGGATCGACCCCTTCGCCGCCTGCGTGCCGCACGCCGAAGCCCTTGCGGCCTTCGACTCGCCGCTGCTGCGCGAACGCCCGATGGTGTCGGTCATCATCCCCACGCTCAACCGCTATGCGTATCTCAAGGACGCCCTGCACGATCTGGAGCGGCAGGATTATACCCATTTTGACGTCATTATCGTAGATCAGTCCGAGCCTTTTCAGCCAGCATTCTACGATGCCTTTCAATTGGATATCAAGGTCATCCGACAGGAAGAAAAAGCGCTGTGGTTGGCAAGGAACACGGCAGTGAAGAACTCGGATGCCGAATACTTGCTTTTGTACGACGACGACTCCCGTACGAAACCGGACTGGATATCACAGCATCTTCGGTGTCTGGATATTTTCGGTGCAGATATATCCTCTGGCGTATCCATTTCGGTGAGAGGGGCTAAGGCGCCTCAGAACTACTCCTTTTTCCGCTGGGGCGATCAGGTGGATACTGGAAATGTGATGATCCGGCGGCAAGTTTTCCGGGAAATTGGGTTATTCGACCGCCAATTTGAAAAACAGCGCCAAGGCGACGGCGAGTTTGGTTTGCGGGCTTATCTCGCTGGATTCCGCAACGTGAGCAATCCCCTTGCAGGCCGCCTGCACCTCAAGGTAGGCGAGGGCGGCCTGCGCCAAATGGGCAGTTGGGACGCTTTCCGACCCAAAAACTGGTTGGCGCCGCGTCCTGTGCCCAGCGTGTTGTATTTTGCACGTAAGTATTTTGGTCGGCGGGCAGCGCTGTATAGCTTGCTGATCGGCGTGCCGCCTTCGCTCATGCCTTACCGCCTGAAGCGCAAGCCCTGGCTGCTGGTATTGGGCAGCCTCATGATCATTCCGCTGGCCCCTCTGGTCTTGTGGCAGGTGTGGCGCTCGTGGCAGATTGCTACGCGCATGCTGCGGGAGGGAGCCAAGATAGAACAAATCGACAATTTGAAACAATGAAAGTCAAGGCGTACATCGGGTCTCAAATTGCGCATACATCCCAAATTTTCACGGGACTGGCCATGCTTCGAAAGGCCGGAAAAATTGCCTTATTTTTTTCGAAAGACCCGCTTTTAGGTAAGAGTGCGGCCATTCAACGCTGCGAGGTCGATGGGCGTCTGTTGGTGTTTGATCTGGCAGACGGTTTTGTGAACGATCCGGTCCATTACGCATCCTGCGACCTATACTTCAAGCGCATGCTTGCTCCCGATACGCCTGACCCCTTGGGTAAATTGAGGCCTTACGGATTGAACTATCCCGTACATACCGCTGGCGATACATCCATCCGAAGAGCTTGGATATCTGGCGACAAGCGGCGTCTAATGGAGGCCATTTTGCGCAGTTCGGTTTTGTTGTCCAGGTTGTTCAACATCAATCTATCGCATAGCACTTCGCAGGTCCGGCACTTCGAAGGCCGCCCTGCGGTGAACGCCCACCATCCACGGGTGATTTATTTCACCCGTCTTTGGGATCCGTCCAAAGTCAAAGACGAAAGGCTGAAGGCCCAACGTGAGGTTATGAATGCCATGCGTCGGGCCTTAGTGCGCGCGCTGCGCGACGAACTGAAAGACCAATTCATCGGCGGCATATACCGTACGGAATTTTCGGCGGCATTTGCTCCGGCGGAGACGGCGCCCGATAATCGGGCGCTGCACAAAGCTGCCTATCTGAAGGCGCTGCGCGCTTCAGATATCGGAATAGCCGATTACGGATTGGAGATGTCAGTCGGTTTTAAGATGGCCGAATACGTCGCCATGTCCAAAGCGATCGTATCTTCGCCGGTCAATACACTGCTGCCCGGCTCTTTTGAACAAGGTAAAAATTACCTCGCGTATGATACCGTCGAGGAATGCCTCAATCATTGCGTCGGTTTGATCCGCCGTCCGGAACTTATTCTGGAGATGCAGCGCCATAATGCGGATTACTACCGGCAATACCTGAGGCCGGATCAATTAGTTTGGAATTGTTTAACTACGGCATGATGAAAGCGCTTATATCAATATGGCATTTATATCGAATATTAGGCTTTAGAGCTTTGGGGGCCTGGGTCATGTTTCGGCTGAAACAGAAGCCCCGCATATGGATGCCCATGATTGGGCAATACATTTATTTGAGATCCGGAACCTCAGATGAGTGGCTGCTTTATCAGATTTTCTCCAAAAAACAATACCACATCAAAGTCGAACAATGCAGCACAATTGTTGATTTGGGGGCCAATATTGGACTTTCCGCCTTGTATTTGGGGCGCCTGCATCCCAAAGCAAGGGTAGTTTGCGTAGAGCCTGATGCAGATAATTTTCACATTTTGAAGGAGAACATTGGCAAATCGCCCCAAGTGATTTGCGTTAATGCGGCGATTGGCGCTGTAGAGGGGAGGGCTGATTTGGCGTTTGATTCCAAAAATGAACCTTGGGCGACCAGAACTATTCTCAGCGAAGATGGTAGTGTGCGTGTGATCTCCATGAACCAACTCATCGCCGATTACCAAATAGAGCGAGTTGACATTCTAAAAATCGATATTGAGGGCTCAGAATTGGATATGTTCTCAAAAAATTATGAGCATTGGTTGAGCATTACTAACCTCATTGTCATTGAATTGCACGAGCATCTTGCAGCGGGGTGCGGGCAACAATTTTTCAAGGCTTTGGAACATGCCTTCGGCCCCTTTAGTGTTTCCGTAAAGGGGGCAAATCTGGTGGTGAGAAGGCGTTTAGAACTCTCAAGCAAAGTAAACGGCGTTTAAAATGAAAGCCATGAAAAAACTCCGCAAACTCCTCAGCGGTTTGAAACACAGGTTGCTGGGCGCCCGTTACAAAGTCGTGGATGGGGCCTTGGCGGGTCGTTCGCTGCGCGTAATTCGCGGCACGCTCAGCCCGGCAGCCGACAAGGACGACGCCTGGCTGTTTTACCTCATGGGGCGTTTTGAGCGCATTTTTGATATCGGGGCCAACATCGGGCAATCGGCGCTTATGGCCAAAGTACAGGGAGCGGACAAGCGCCTGCTTCTGGCAGATCCCAACCCCGAAGCGCTTTCACTGGCCGCCAAAAATTTGATTTTGAACGGTTGGGCTACCTCTTGCGACTTTGTTACAGCCTTTGTCGGCGATGCGGACGGCGAAAAAATAAAGTTCTGGACCGTTGGAGCGGGTGCGGCCGGCAGCATGTACAAAGGGCATGCGGCGACGGCGGCGGCGGCGGGTTTGAGCGCAGAGGTTCCTACGGTCAGGATAGATACGCTTGTGCTGCGCATAGGCTGGACGCCCGAATTGGTGAAAATAGATGTGGAAGGAGCCGAAGCGAAAGTGCTGAAAGGCGCAACCCAATTGGCGGCGCAGCGCCGGGCGTGGTTTATGGTCGAGATGCACAGCCCGCCCGAATTGCCCATGACGGAGAATGCGGCATTGGTTTTGGATTGGGCTAAATCTGTGGGCTACACGGTGTGGTACATGCGCGACGCCTGCCTCCTGACTACGCCCAAGGCGCTGGCCGACCGCGGGCGCTGCCACCTTTTGCTGCTGCCTCAGGGCCTTGCGTATCCCGCAGACCTGGCCCAAATTCGCGAAAACAGCCCCTTGCCTCAGTCGTGAAAGTGCTGCACGTGATCGACAACCTCGCTCCCGGCGGCGCCGAGCGGGTGATGGTCAATGCCTGCAACTGGCTGCATGAGGCAGGCGTGGCGGTAGAGGCGGTCTTGATTGTGGGCCGGCAGATGGACCTGGCCGGGGAATTGCGCAGCGATATCCCTTTGCATGTGTTGGGTCGGCGCGGACGGGCGGATTGGGCGGCGGCGCGCGCCCTGGCCCGGCGTATGCGGGATGCCGACCTTGTACACGCGCACATGCGGCACAATTACAGATATGCGGCGCTGGTCTGTCGGCTTTTCGGCGTCAAAACCCGGCTTATCTTGCACGACCACTCCAGTTCGCCGTCGCTACTGGCAGGTCTGAATAGTATTTTTCGACCCGATTACTATATTGGGACCAGCGCTTTCTCGCTGGCGTTTGCCCGCGATCGGCTCCGCATGTCGCAAAATGTCTTTTTACTCGAAAATGCGGTCGAGGCGCATCCGATCGATCCGACGCTGTCCCGAGAGGGAATTGCCCTGGTCTCCAACATCAAGCCGATCAAGAATCAGGCATTTGCGCTTCGCGTGGCGGCGTTGCTGTCCGAGCGGCTGTACTTGTACGGCGCTGTGCAGGATCGGGATTATTTCGCAGCGCTCCGGCGCGCTTGCCGCGAGGAGGGTTTGGCGGTTGTGTGGCGCACGGAGCGCTGCGATATTCCGGCGGCGCTTAACCGGCATTGCATGGGTTTGCACGTATCGCCCAACGAAACCGGCCCTTTGGCCGTGATCGAATATCTGGCGCAGGGCTTGCCGTTTTTGGCATACCGAACGGGCGCGGCGGCGGATCTGATCGGGCGCTATTTTCCGGAGTTTTTTATTGATTGTTTTGAGCCGGAGGCCTGGGTTGAGCGCATCCGCCAACTGCTGGCCGCGCCGCCCGACCGGGCGCGCATGGCCGAGGTATTCGAACGCCACTTTAGCAAAAAACGTTACGTCGAACAATGTCTCGAAATTTATCGCCGCGTCCTCGCTTCCTGATGGTCACCGACACTGCTATGGTACGCAAAGCCGGGCGGGTGTATGCCTTCGGGCCTGTAGTGCGCGAGCTGGAGGTGTTTGCCGGAATATTCGGGGAAATTGTATGGATCGGTTTCGACCGCCCGGATATGGAGGACGATCCAATCTTGATGCCTGTGCCGGATGTGGTGCGCTGCATTTTGCTGCCGCGCTCCGGGGGCGATACGGCGGCCGCCAAACTCGGCGTATTGCGGAGGACGCCGCACATGTTGCGGCACATTGTGCGCGAGGTTTTGCGCGCTGACGTGATTCACACCCGCGCTCCGTCCTCGCCCGCGTTTCTGGCGATTTTGCTGTCGTTTTTTTTCAAAAAAAGTAAAATCTGGTGGCATAAGTACGCCGGCAACTGGGGCCAGGAGCGCCCGCCGCGTTTTTTTGGGATACAAAGGGCCTGGCTCCTGAAAGCGCGCCACTCCAAGGTGACGATCAACGGCCGCTGGCCCGGGCAACCTGCGCACTGCCTGAGTTTTGAGAATCCGTGCCTGAGCAAAGCGGAGCGGGCGCAGAGCGAGGTCTTGATCAGGGCCAAATCGTATGAGGGGCCGCTGAATTTGTGTTTTGTCGGGCGCGTCGATGCGGCCAAGGGCATACCTGCGCTAATCGAAGCCCTCGACCGCCTGTCCGATGCAGGCCGGCGCCGCATGGCGCGGCTGCACATCGTGGGCGAGGGTCCGCTGCGCGAGGCTTTGGCGCTGGCTGCGCGGGCGTGGCCGTTCGAGACGACGCTGCACGGCGCGCTCAGCCCCGAGGGGGTGAGGCGCGTCATGGCGCAGTGCCACGTGCAGGTGTTGCCCTCGCAGGCAGAGGGCTTCCCGAAAGTGATCGCCGAGGGCGCCAACTACGGCTGCGTGCCGTTGGTGAGCGATGTTTCGGCCATATCGCAGTATATTTTTCACGGTCAAAACGGCTTTCTGATTCAGCCCGGGCGCTTGCAGGCCGGAGGGTTGCACGAGGACCTGGAGGCCGTTTTGCAGCGGGGAGACTTGTTCGAAATTGCCTTGGAGGCATCCAAAATGGCCGGAGCGTTTACCTTTGCGCGCTATGGCGAGCGCATCCGCCGCGAGATCCTGACATGTTGATATCCTGGTTGCACCGGCATTTGTTTTGGGCCTTGGCGCTGCATGTGGCCCTTGGCTTTGCGGGGCGTTATCAACCGGCATTGGTCACGGCCTGGTTTGCGCTGGCGGGGGTGTGGGCGGCAGCCGACGTGCTGGCTTCGCGCGACCGCGACGACCGTGCGGCCTTGTGGGCGATGTACTTGTGCGCTTTTGAGATTGTGTATCGCATGGGCAAATCTTACCTGCTGTGGGAGTTGGGCAAGTATCTTTGTATTGCTGTGTTGTTGTCCGGTCTGCTGGTCAGGCCGGAGCAGGCGCGCCGGGGTTCGGTTTTTGTTTGGTATCTGGCATTGCTGTTTCCCGGCGTTGTTGTGGCCCTGAGCTACGGCGCGGCAGACCCGACGTATCTGCGCAAGCTCATGCTACAGCACCTGAGCGGGCCGCTGACCTTAGCTTTTGCCGGCTGGTATTTTTACCGCCGCCCGATGGCCGATGAGCGGCTGCGGCTGATGATGCAGGCGGCTTTCTGGCCGATGATCAGCGTGTTGACTTTGTTGTTTTTGGGAAAAAAGGTGTCTGAGATTAGCTTCGCGGCAGCGTCCAATGCGGCGGCGAGCGGGGGATTTGGAGCCAATCAGGTGAGCACGGCGCTGGGTTTTGGCGTAGCGGTGCTGGCGTATGCGCGGTTCAGGGGCTGGCGACTCAGCGGCTCGGCTTGGTTAGACACGGTGCTGTTGCTGTTGCTCTTGTACCGCTGTATGCTTACCTTTTCGCGGGGGGGCTTGTACGCTTCGGTAGGGGCGGTGTTGATGGCTTTTGTGCTGACCTTTCTGAGTACGGCCGCGTGGCGCCGACAATTTGGACGGCTGTCGCTGCGGCTTACGCTGTTTGTGCTGGCCTTGATCGGGGCCGGCTGGCAGGTCAACCGCCTGACCAACAACGCACTTTTGCTGCGCCTGCAAGGCAAGACTTTTTACGAGACCAAACGGGGCGTGGTGATCCAGGCCGACAAACAGGGTTACCTGACCAACCGCGACGCGCTGATGCGCCTCGAACTGTTCGCTTTCAGCGAGCATCCGTTTTGGGGCGTAGGCGCAGGCATGGGGACGCTGTACCGGGAGCGGCGCTTCGAACGCAAGTTTGCATCGCACACCGAACACACGCGCCTACTGGGCGAGCACGGATTGCCGGGTATCCTGATTTTGCTTTGTTTTTACTTGCTGATCCCCCTGGGGCATTTCGCGCGGCTCGGCGGCCCTGAACAACGCTTCTGGTTTGTGCTGTGGTTTGTGCTGGCCAACGCCTCCATGCTTCACGCGCAGATGCGCCTGAGTATGCCGGGCGTGGCGTTTGG
>JBKBLI010000014.1:33698-34921 GCA_046296435.1 Saprospiraceae bacterium
TGTGCTGTGGTTTGTGCTGGCCAACGCCTCCATGCTTCACGCGCAGATGCGCCTGAGTATGCCGGGCGTGGCGTTTGGCCTGGCTTTTGTGGCCGTATTGGCCCGCGCGGCTACGGACACGCCTCCTCGCATGCCTGCATCGAGTCGAACGGAACCACGCCCCCACAGCCTCCCCAGATAAATTCCTTGCACTTTTTCTCGACGGGATCGTAATAGTATTTGGGGATGTAGGCCTCGCAGGGGCCGGGGTCGGGCGCGAGTTTGCAGCGGTCGTTGAGTTGGCAGGAGCAGTCGGATTTGCCGCAAGCTCCGAGGGCGAGCGCGGCCGCGACGAGGACGGCTGCCGCCCGCTTGGGTTTTTTACTTTGCATGGCGATTTTTTTTCAATAGCTGCGTTTTGCGGAACGCCGCCTTCTTTTTTAACGCTGCGCGCAAAGGTTTATTACGTCAGCTTCGGCTGTTGATCCGGGTTCTTCCGCGCGCAAATGTCCGTTTTTTGCGCCAATGGTCAGGGCGTGTGTTTGCGAGGGGCGTTCTATCTTTTTTGCTTGTGCGACAAACCATTTCGCCTCGCTTTGTCGTTTGTGCAAGATCGAAACACGCGTCTATATCGGCAATCACCTTTCGCAAGCGGGGGCCTATCCCTCTGTGGCCGAGAGCATGGCGCCCTTGTTGGAGAGCGAGGGCCTGCGTCTGCGTCTGGTCTCGCGGCGGCGCAACAAGTTGTGGCGCATGTGGGACATGCTGGGCGCCGTGTGGCGCTACGGCCGCCGCGAATCGCCCCTGGTGTTGGACGTGTACAGCACGCTCAATTTTTACTATGCCGTAGCTGTGGCCGCTTTGTGTCGTTTGTTGCGCATTCCTTACGTGTGCGTATTGCACGGCGGCGGATTGCCCGGGCGCTTGCGACGCCATCCGGGTTTGAGCCGGCGGGTATTTGGCGGCGCGCGGCGCTTGCTGGCGCCTTCGGGATATTTGCGGCATGCGTTTGCCGAGGCCGGTTACGCGCCGGAGGTCATCCCCAACTTCATTCGCATCGAACGATATCCGTATCGGGAGCGGGGCGCGATCTCGGGCGGCCCGCGCATCTTGTGGGTGCGCGCGTTCAGCCGCATCTACAATCCGAGCATGGCCGTGGAGGCGCTGCGCCTTTTGCGGGAGACGCATCCGGAGGCGCGGCTCTGCATGGTTGGTCCGGACAAAGGCGACGGGAGCCGGGCGGC
>JBKBLI010000014.1:35021-36763 GCA_046296435.1 Saprospiraceae bacterium
TGCGAGGCGCGGGCGCAGGAACTGGGTCTGCGCGAATGCCTGACTTTCACGGGCGCCTTGACCAAAGCCGATTGGATAGCCTTGAGCGCCGACTACGACGTGTTTATCAATACGACCCACTACGACAATACGCCGGTGAGCGTAGTGGAGGCCATGGCGCTGGGATTCCCCATAGTGAGCACAGATGTGGGCGGCCTGCCCTGGCTTCTCCAGGACGGCCGTACCGCCCTGCTGACGCCCGACGGCGATGCGGGAGCCATGTGCGCCGCCATACGGCGCATTTGCGGGGCGCCCGATCTGGCGCGCGCGCTCAGCCGCAACGCGCGGGCTGAGGCGGAGCGCTTCGATTGGGAGCAGGTCAAACGCCTGTGGTTAGAAGCCCTCGAGGCGCGCCGCTGAGGCCGCGCCTGTCCGCCGATCAATCCCAAAATTCAAGCCGATGTTGGGGTGTGACGCGCTGCAAACCACGCAAAGGTCGTCTGTAGTCCCTCGCGCACGCCGACCGCAGGCGCGTAATCCAGAAAGCGGCGCGCCAGCGAAATGTCGGCCAGACTGTGCGCAATGTCGCCCGGCCGCTCTGGGCCATGTTCGGGTTCGAGGTCGCTGTGGGCAATCTCGCGAAGCATGGCGAAGAGTTCGTTGAGCGAGATGGCGCTGCCGCAGGCAATGTTGTAAATCTGCTTGCAGGCCTCGGCCCGCTCGGTGAACAGGGCGCGTAAATTGGCCTGAACGGCATTGGTCACATACGTAAAGTCCCGACTGATGCTCCCGTCGCCGTTGATCCGCGGGGCGCGGCCTTCGATCAGGGCTTTCATGAACAGCGGAATCACCGCCGCATACGGGCCTTGCGGCGACTGCCGCGGTCCAAAGATGTTGAAATAACGCAGCCCGATGGGTTCCATTCCGTAATGACGCCCGAAGACCTGCGCGTAAAGTTCGTTGGCGCGCTTGGTGACGGCGTAGGGCGAGAGGGGCGTCCCGATGCGGTCTTCGCGTTTGGGTAACTCCGGATTGTCGCCATAGACCGACGAGGAGGAAGCATACACGAAGCGTTTGATGCCGCATTGTCGGGCGGCTTCGAGCAGGTGCAGCGTGCCGTCGGCGTTGTGCCGGTGGGTGTTGAGGGGGTGCTCGATGCTGCGCGGCACCGAACCCAGCGCCGCCTGGTGGCAGATGCGGTCGGCCTGCCGACATGCATCGAGGCAGACCGCGTAGTCGCGGATGTCGCCCTCCACGAAATGCACGCGCGGCAGATCGAGCAGGCCGCGGATGTTGTCGATGCTGCCTGTGCTGAGGTTGTCGAGCAAGGTGAGGCGATCCACGCGCGGGTCGTGCGCTAGCGCGTCGGCGATGTGCGATCCGATGAATCCGGCGGCTCCGGTGAGTAGAATATTCACGCAAAGATTTTTTTTGAAAAAAAACGGGTCTGAATAGGGGGCCGTGTCTTCTTGCTGCAACTTGTTGGCGCCCGGACTATGCGCGCAATTCTTTGACCATGTAGCGGTGGGGTATGCCCACCTCCTCAAAGGGTTCGCCTTCGATTTGGTAGTTGAGTTTGAGATAGAAGGGCACGGCGGTTTCGCGGGCGTGTAGGGCGATGCGGCGCGCCCCGAGCTGGCGGGCCAACTGCTCCGAAGCCGACACCAGCTTAGCGCCTACGCCTTTGCCCTGCGCTTCGGGCGCCACGGCCACCTGTCGCATTTTGAAGACCTCGGGGTTTTGGGGCGTGAGGTTGAGATAGC
>JBKBLI010000014.1:36860-51747 GCA_046296435.1 Saprospiraceae bacterium
TTTGCCCTGCGCTTCGGGCGCCACGGCCACCTGTCGCATTTTGAAGACCTCGGGGTTTTGGGGCGTGAGGTTGAGATAGCCCAGCATGCGGTACGCGGCGTCGTAGGCGCATAGATGGATTTGGTCGTACTCCTGCGCGAGTTGTTCGGGGGTGTATTCCAGCCCGAGCGGCTTTCGCAACACTTCGTAGCGCAAGGCTACCGCCTGGTCGTATTCGGGCGTGCCGAATTCAATCTGACAAATGAGCAGTTGTTCCATCGCTGTGTTTTTCGCGGCAATGCCGGTCGCTTTGTCGCGCGCAGTTTTTTTCGAAAAAATTAAGACGGGCCGCAGGCATTTACACAAGGGCTATTAACGGAATATCGCCTCAAAAAGTGTAAAATACAGCCGTTAAAAAATCGCTTTGCCGGCCGCCGCCCCCGCGGCAGGCGGGCGTCCGGCAAAGCCAAAGCGCATTCGATACGGATATGGGGCGCCCGCGCCCGCATGTCGCGGTCGCGGCCATTTTTCGCGCGGCCGAACGATCAATCGACGACCAGCAGCGGGAATACGCGCGTGGCGTCGGTATCCGTAACCTGCAGCCGATAAAGCCCTGCGGGCAGCCCCTTCAGGTCGATTTGGCCGGTAGGCGTCGCGCCCTGAAGCCGCAGGACGCCCTGGGCGTCGTAAAGCGCAAAGTTCAGAGACCTTTCGCCCGCCGTGACGCGCCCGCGCGCGGGGTTGGGGTAGGGGGCGGGCGCGCGAAGCGCGGGGGGCGTCCAAACCAAACGAATAGGCGAATACGCCAAAGCGCCGTCGAAGTCGCTCTGCCGAAGCCGGTAGTAATTCAGGCCGCGAAGCGGGCTGCGGTCGATCCAGGCATAGCGGCTATGCGAGCCGTGCCCGTCCAAAAATCCGATCTCCGACCAGGAGAGTCCGTCGCCCGAGCGCTCGATCCCGAAGCCCCTGTTGTCGCGCTCTACGCCCGTGCTCCATTCTAAGCGGATACCTTCCGGCGTTCGCGATACCTGCCACGAAAGCCACTCTACCGGCATGGCGGCGCAGGCGGCCAGCACTTCTGCGCCGCTGTTGCAACCTGTATCGTTGTTGGCGATGGTGTGGCTTCCCATGGCCTGCAGGTAGTCGCAGATACTGACTACCGAGCAGGCGGACAGCGAGGGGTTGTCCTCGATGCGCACGTTCGAGATCAGGGTCGGATCCAGTTGCGCAATGCCTGTCAGATCGGCGAGCAGCGCATTGTTCACCAGCACGATGCTCGCTGCGCTGAGCAGGGTTTCGATGCCGTCGAGGCTGGTCAGCGCCGGATTGTCAGCCACGGCTATGCCGCCTGCTGCGGCCAATTGATCTAATCCTGCCAAGTTTTCGAGCGCCGAATTGCCCTCGATAATGATCAGATTGCTTACCGTAGTCAGCCCCGTCAAGCCGCTCATATCGACCAGCATGTCGTTGTACACAATCACCAATTCGTCGCCCACGGTAGCAATATTGTGCAGGCCATTGAGGTTGGGCAGATCGGGATTGCCCTGCACAATCAGGCTGCCCACGACAGAAGTAAGCGCCGACAATCCCGACAGGTTCGTAATGTCTGTGAAAAAATCGCCGATTTGCAGGTAGCCGTTGATCGTCGTGCATGTCGGATACGCGCTAACGAAAGCGTTGACGTCGGCTTGGGTCAGCAATTCGACATCGCCCGCAGGGCACTGGGCCTCTGCAATCGGGGCGGCAAAGGCTGAATGGAGCAGTACGGCGAGGAGGAGCGCGCGAATGAAAAGCATAATAGCGTCGGTTTTACCCTGTGATATTGCAAAAATCGGGCCAAGGGCGGCGTCTATCCGGAGCGCGGCGACTTTTGCCGCGTACGCTTCGCCCCGTAGCTTCGCCGCCCGGGCCGCGCAGGGGCGGGTTTTTTCAAAAAAATACGCTTTTCTCGGATACCCTGCATGGCAAATATGCGCCGACGTCGGACATTTTTTTCAAAAAAAGATCGCATCGCCTCAGCAAAAAAATGCAGCGTGATCTAATTGTCTGCATAGCGCCTATATTTGCCCTCAAAATGTTGAAAAAAACATGAAAGCGCGATTGATTTTTGGATTGCACCTGCTGCTCACCGTACTGGCCTGGGCGGCGCCGTTTCTGATTGATTGGCGGCTTCTGGCCCTTATCCTGGGGGCGGTCATGGCTCAGTTCTGGATATTCAAGCGCTGCCTCATGAATAGCCAACACGGCCTGGAGGAGCGCGACGACGCCACTTTCTACTCATACCTGTTTGAGCGCATGGGCTGGCGACCCAATCGGCGCATCGTCAAAACGGCGGTGCGCGTCTATCTGTATCCGGCCCTGATCATGGTCGGATTTTTGTGGCAACACGTTTTCTGCTACGAGCCGCTGCTCTTCTGAACGCTTTCCCGCGCCCTTGTTCGCATTTTTTTTGCAAAAAAGCATGGGCGTCGGCGCGGTCTGCGCGCGCGTCCTATTCCGCTACGATTTTAATTTTCTTGCCATCCTTGAGATAGGGCGAGCCGAGGGTGACGACGCGCCGTACAGAGTCGGGCAACGGCCGAAGCAGCACGCTCGATCCGCGTATCTGCGCGACGCTCACGGGGATTTTTCGGGCCGTAAGGCCGTCCGCTCCCGGTGCGAAGACAAAGGCCTCGCGGCCGTCGCCCTCTACCAGGGCCTCTATGGGCGCTTCGACCAGCGCTTCGGACGAGGCCGGGCGCAGCGTGGCTGTGGCAAATAAGCCGGGCGCCAGGCGCAAATCGCGGGGATCGAAGCGCAACTCGACGGCGTACAGCCCGCTGACCGGATCGGCGGCAGGCGCCAACTCGCTGACCGTTCCTGTGATGGGGCGATCCTGAAAGGCGTCGATCCGTATTTCGGCGGGCGTTCCTAAGCGCAAGGCTGCCCAGTCTTTGTCGCTGAGCATCAGCTTGACAGCCCAATGCGCCGCGCCGCTCTCATAGACGACGAAAGCGGGGACGCCCGGCCCGACGATCTCGCCCTCGTTGACCAATTTGCGCAGCACCTTGCCTGATCTCGGCGCGCGAATCTCGGCGTACTGTCTGTTGAAACGCGCGATCCGCAGCGCTTCGGCTGCCAAGTCGCGGGCCGTGCCTGCGTTTTGATACATTTCGAGCGTCGCGCTGCTGTCGCGGTACAGGTTGCTCACGCGTTGCAGGTCGCGCTCGGCTTTGTTGAGCGCTTCGGCGGCCTGCGTGACTTGGGCGTCGATCTCGGTAGCGTCGAGCGCGGCGAGCAACTGCCCCTGCCGAACTTGTTGGCCCTCTTTGACCAGGATGCGCTGTACCACGCCGCCGATCTTGAAGGCTAAGCGTTGTTCGGAAGTCGAAATGACGCGTCCCGAAGCCCTGATCTCTCTGCCTTCGCCCACTCTGAGCAGCGGGCGGACGCTGACGGGGATGCTTTCGTCGGCCGATTCGGCATCTGCGGGCGCGGAGCCCGGGCCGCCGCAGCCGTAATGCGTCAGCGCGGCGCACAATATCCCGGCCGCTATGACGACTTGTTTGCGTAAAAAGGTATGCGGATTCATGGCGATATGCTCTGTTTTAAAAATTGAGGGTTCTGCTGCTTTTTTCGGGAAAGAAGGGGGCCGGAGACCATGGCGGGCGGGGCGTTTGCATGCGAATTTCAGGCTGTTTTGCGTCCCGGTTCCGTTCCGCTTTTTTCTCGTGAGAAAATGTCAGGTTGCTTTTTTTGAAAAAAAATCATTCGCCGACGGCGTAAATCCATGCTGCGCGGCATTGGGCGATGCGCAGGCGGCTGAGCGACACCTGGATACGCGCATTCGTGTAACGCGTGCGGGCCTCGCTCAACTCCACAAAAAGGGATTGTCCGTTGCGGTACTTGTTATTGACGATTTCGTAGGCGCGGCGCGCTGCTTCCAGGCCCTTTTCAGCCGCCGCAAATTCGGCTTGGGCGGCCTCCAGATCGCGCGCCGCCCGGAAAGTCTGCAAGTCGAAGGCGCGGGCGGTCTCCTCTTGCTGGGCCTGGAGGCGCATGATCTCCAGACGCGCTTCCTGCTCTTTGCTGCGCAGCGACCCGGCGTTGTAGATCGGATAGATCAGCCCGATTTTGGCCAATACAAAAGCCTGCTCGCCCTCAAAGGTATAACCGAAGCCCTGAAAACCTGCTTCGCCGCCGATGTAAGCCTGCGGCAGGCGGCGGCGGTCGGCGTTGAGTTGCTGCGCTTCTGCGGCGGCCTGCAGACCCAGCGATAGTGCGCGGAGTTCGGGGCGCGGGACGGGGGCGCGGGAGAGGGGAGCGCGATAGGCGAGTGGGTCGAGCAGGGCGGTATCGGCTATGAGGGGCGTTTCGAGATCGCGGTTGAGCAGGAAGTTGAAGTAAGCCGCGGCAGTTTGTTGTGCGGCGCGGAGGGCGGCGCGCTCGCGTTCGATCTTGCTGAGTTCGAAGTCGGCGGCGCTGATCAGATCGGGCGTGCCCACGCCGTTGCGCACAAGCGACTCGTTGAAACGGCGCAGTTCGAGCAGCGACTCGCGGGCTTCGGTCCATATATTGCCTGCTTCTATGGCGCTGAGATACTGTAGGTAGGCCTCCGTGATGCGGAAGCGCAATTCGCGCTCGTAGGCGGCTTTGCGGGCTTCCGCCGCGCCGGTCAGGTTTTGCTTGATGCGCGCATTGTGGCGCAGGTCGCTGTTGAAGATCGGCACGCCAAAGGTGATTTTTGTCTCGTGAAAGTTGTCGGGCAGGAATTGTATCCGCTCGTTGGCGATGGTGGGGAAGTTGTTGCTTTGGGTGATCTGGTTGAGGGCGCCATAGACCGGGTTGAGCAGGTCGCCCACCGGAAAGTCTAAGCGTCGGCCGCCAACGGCCCGGATGTAGGAAGCGTCGAAGTTGACGCTCGGGTAGAACAGCGCCTTGGCCTGCGCGAGGGCTTCGCGGCTTTTTTCCCATTCGATGTCGTGTTGCCGCAAGGTCAAGTTGCGCTCCAATCCCTCCGCGATGTACGCCTCCAGGATGCGTTGCGCTTCGAGCCAGATTGGCAGCATCGTCAGGCATATCCAAAAAAGATGTCGCATGAGCTATGGTCGTTTTTTGTCTGCAAAGAAACAACCTATCCGACGACCCAAAGGAATGAAACCCTGTGAACGGTAGAAATTTTGACGTGGAGATGGCTTACAGGCCCTTGAAGCGCTTTTGCGTCATCTCTGCCGGAATGGCCGCGGCGCCTTGCGGTCGCTACCTTTTCAGAATCCTGGACGACGCTGCTCCGGACTCGCCCAACAGAGACACGACGTACACACCGGACGCCAAAGCGCTCGCGTCGAAATGCACGTGTTGGATGCCTGCGGCCATCTTCGCAAAATCTTTGCGCATGATCGTCCGGCCCTGCATGTCGGTGATCAGTACGCTGACCGGCTGCGCGTGATGAAGGGCGAACTGCAAAACCATCTGGTCAAAAAACGGATTGGGGGCTACCGCCAGACTCACCGCTTTGGAGGCTTCCCAGACGGCGACGCTGCCCTGAGGTGCAAAGGGAGCAAGGGGCGGGTATGCAGGCGCGGGGGCGAGGGTGGCGGGCGTGAGGCGGCGGGAGCCGTGCAAGGTGGCCCAGGAGGGACCTGTTTCGACGGCGTATGTGGGTTGCTTGACGTCGTTGACGAACACGTAGTCCGCTTGCGCGCGCTGCGGATCGAGGTCGAGGATGTAGTACCCGTATCGGGTAAGCTCCACAAACTTGACGTGGGGGTTGAGCGATTGGACGATCGCCGGGCCGCCGGGCACGGAGAACTTGGCAGACGAAATGCTGGTGGCTACAAATTCGACGCCGGCCGAGTTGGCGCCCGTGGCGGGCGCATATCCCGGCAGGGGGAGGTCGTTGGCCCAGGCGGTGTGGATGTCGCCGGTGAGCACCACTACGTTGTCATTGCCGTTTTGTTGGAAAAAGTCGTACAGGCGCTGGCGCTGTGCGGGATAGCCGTCCCACTGGTCGGTATTGAGCGCTTGTCCGAAGGCGAGCAGGGGGGCCATCATGACCTGCTGGCCGATCACGATCCAGCGGGCCGAGTCAGTTTGGAGGCATTCGGTGAGCCAGGCGAATTGCGCTTCGCTGATGATCGTGCGGTCGGGCGCGTTGATGGCCGGATTGGTGGCGCTCACTTGTTCGTTGCGGCCCTCCAGGCGGGTATCGAGCATGTAGAGCGAAAGCAGGTTGCCGAAGTTGAATTTGCGGTAGATTTCGTCGTCAGCCACGACGTTTTCGCGGATGGGCATCCACTCGATGTAGGCTTGCTTTCCCGCCTTTTTGCGATCCGACCATTCGCCTTCGTTGGGCTGGTGGTTTTGGGCGCCGTCGGTCCAGGAGTTGTTGGCCGTCTCGTGGTCGTCCCACACGGCGATCATGGGCAGTTGTTGATGCAGCAGGCGCAGGTCGGCATCGAGTTTGTAGAGGGAGTGGCGAAGTCTGTAGTCGGCTACGGTGATGATCTCGTAGGGCGGCTCGTGGTTGCGGTCGGGCAGGCCGGAGGCGGCGGGATATTCGTAGATGTAGTCGCCGAGGTGGATCACCATATCCACCGTGTTGCGCATGGCCAGATCGCGGTAAGCGTGGTAGTAGCCGTTTTGGTAGTCGGCGCAGGATACGACGCCGAGGCGCAGGCGATCTAAGGAGCCGGCGGGCAGGGTGCGGGTGCGTCCTGTGAGCGATTTGACCCCTTGATATTCGAACTGGTAGTAGTACCAGGTATCGGGCTGTAATCCGTCGGCATCTACTTTGAGGGTATAGTCGCGGTCGAAGCTGGTGGTCGCTACGCCGCTGTTGACCACATTGGCAAAGGCCGTATCGGTGGCAATGCGCCATTGGGCCTGCAATTCGGGGATGGGGTCTTCGAGCGTGATGCGGGTCCAAAGGATAACGCGGTCGGTGAGCGGATCGCCTGAAGCTACGCCGTGATAGAAGGGGGCCAGCGAACTGTCGGGCATGGAGCGATGCTGTTGGGCGGAACTGCCGGCGTAGAAGAACGTCGCGCAGAGGCACAACAGATAAGCGATTTTGTTCATGTCGCGTTTTTGGATGACAAAGTTATGGACTATCGCCCAGCTTGTCTCGCGCCCGCGAGCCGCGCCCTTCGCGCCCTTCGCACCAAAGCTCAAAACGAGGCCCATTCGATGCGATTACATGTTGGCTTCACAATTTTTTAACGATTTTTTAGTCTATGCGCTCGCCCTTTTGTTCCGTTGGGCTGCGCCGTTGGCCGACCATTGCGAGCCAAGGGAACGCCTTGCTCCCGCATTCTGCGCTCATATTTTTTTCAACAAAAACAAATAGACGGGCAAGTGGTCGCTGTATCCGTTGATGAACGCGTCGCCTACGAACGTTCGGAATGGATAACCCGCAAAAGCGCCTCCGGCCTGGAGGAGCCAAGGCTGGCGGAACACTACGGAGCGGTGCATCTGCCAGCCGCCCGCATCCTTATGGACGAGGGGCCTGCTGATGATAATCTGATCGAACAAGCTCCAGGCGTCGCGATAGGCTAAGGTGCCGTTGCCGTCTTTGTACATGGCGTACATGGGGTTGTACAGATCGCAGTCGTTGATGAGATCTTTGGCAGACTTGCGGGCTTTGAGACCTTCGACCAGGCTTTTGCTGGTCGGGTCGTCGTTGAGGTCGCCCATGATAAAGATTTTGGCGCCCGGTTGCGCAGCGCAGATGCTGTCCGCCAGTTCGCGGCATTTGCGGGCGCAGGCGATGCGCGCCCATTCTGTGTTTTTCTCGCCGCCGCGCCGCGAGGGCCAGTGGCCCACCATGAGGTGAATCATTTCGCCGTCGAGTTCGCCGGCCATGTAGATGATGTCGCGGCTAGTGCGTTGGTCGCCGCTTACGGGGTCGATCAACGGAACGTTCACTGAGCGCGAACCGGTCAGACGGAAGTATTTGGGGTTGTATAGAAATGCGCAGTCGATTCCGCGAGGGTCGGGCGACTCGTAATGCACGATCTGGTAATTGCGCGCTTTGAGTTCAGGTTCGGCAACGAGGTCTTCCAGCACTTTTCTATTCTCGATTTCGGCGACGCCGAGGATGGCGACGCCGTCGGGCGTTTTTTCGGTAGCCAACTGGCTGACTACTTTGGCCATATTGCGTTGTTTGGACACGTATTTTTCGGTGTTCCACTTCAAGCGACTGTTCGGCAGATACTCTTCGTCGTTGGTGTTGGGAGATTTGACCGTGTCGAAAAGGTTTTCGAGGTTGTAGAACCCGATGGCGGCTATTTTGTAACCGCTATCCTGCGCAGACAGGGCGTTGAGGCCAGAGGCGAGGAGAAAAATGGCGAGAAAGCGACGCAAAAAGTAATGAAGCATGTTCATTTTTGAATTTGATGACGCAAAATAACGTCAAAAAATACAATTCGCTGTCGGCTTTGCAATTATTTAACATCGCGCCCGCGTCAGTCGCATTACCTTTGCGCCTCTTTTGATGTCGCTCAAATTCCATGTTTGCATGATTCAGCACTTTGTTTCGCTCATGCGTTTTTCACTTTTCTTTTTGCTGTCTTTGGGTACCCTTGCGCTCAGCGCGCAGGACGCCTCTATCATCGGGACCGTGCGCGATGCCGACACCGACGCGCCGGTGTTCAACGCCTCTGTCGTGTTGTCCGGTACCGGACGTCTCGCCGTTAGCGACCGCAATGGCGAGTTTGCCTTTGAGGCGCTGCCCGATGGCGAATTTCTGCTCCTCGTATCTCGCCCGGGCTATCTGCCCTACGAGGTGCTGGTAGGTCTGGTTGGGGGGCGCCAGACGCGCATCGACGCCCGGATAAGCCGCGATCCGGTGGCTGACAACCGCCAGGGCGACATTCCCACCATTACTTTGGAAGAAGCTGAAGCCTTGGGCGACGGGGCCGGGGAGGTGGCCAATCTCCTGCATGCCAATCGCGATATTTTTCAGAATATAGCCGGCTTTGGGTGGAGCGTATTCCGCTTTCGCGAGCGCGGCTACGATTCGGAACATTTCCCGCTGCTGCTCAACGGGGCTTTGCTCAACGATCCCATTACGGGTACGGCTTTTTTTGGCGAGATCGGCGGCCTCAACGACGTGTTGCGCTACCGCCAAAGCTCCGTGGGCCTGGAGCCTGCCGAGTTTTTCTTCTCTGAGATCGGCGGCGCCTCTATGCTGGATACCCGCGCCAGCCTACAGCGCAAGCAAGTGCGCGTATCTTACGCCAATACCAACCGGATCTACCGCAACCGCATCATGGCTACGGCCAGCACGGGGCTGATGCCGGGCGGCTGGGCCGTGACCGCTTCAGGCAGTCGGCGCTGGGCCGAAGAGGGCTATGTAGAGGGTACGTTCTTCGACGGATATTCCTATTTTTTGTCGGTCGATAAAAAATGGGGAACCACCCACATGCTCAACCTCACCCTCTTGGGGTCGTTCACCCAACGCGGACGCGCCGGCGATACCTTTGAGGAGGCTTACAACCTGGTCGGCTCCAACTTTTACAACCCGCTGTGGGGATTCCAGAACGGCGAAAAACGCAATTCGTCCGTCAATTACAGTCGCCAGCCCATCGGTCTGTTGCGCTACGATTGGAACCCCACGCGCAAAACGACTATGACCGTGACGGTGATGGGCCAGGCCGGACCCAGGGGCGACACCCGTCTGGATTGGTTCTTTGCCGCCAACCCGCTTGCCGATTTTAACCGACGCCTGCCCTCCGCTATCTCCAGTCCCGAACAGGCTGCGCTCACTGCCGAATTGTTTCGCAACGACGTCAACTTCCGGCAGTTGGATTGGGCTTCGTTCTACGAGGCCAACCGGAACAACTTCGAGACTATCGAAAACGCTAACGGCATCGAGGGCAATAGCGTTTCCGGGCGCCGCTCAAACTATGTGATCGAGGATCGCCGTACCGACGGCCGCGAAGTATCCGCCAACGCCTTTATCCGCCACGAGATCAACGCCCGTTTCTCTGTGACCGGCGGCTCTTACTACCAACAGTATCAGGGACGCAACTACAAGCTGCTCAACGACCTGCTCGGCGGTGATTTTATCGTGGACATCAACCGCTTTATCCTGTTCGACGCCGAAGACCCCGCCGAGGGCACCAACGACCTGCGCACGCCCAGCCGCATCGTGCGCGAGGGCGATGTTTATGGCTACGATTACACCGAAAACATCCGCAAGGGTTCGGTATGGGCGCAAGGGCAGTGGCTGATGCGCCGTTTTCAGATTTTTGCCGGCGGCCAGTTGGGACAGACCGCCCTGTGGCGCGAGGGCTTCATGCAGAGCGGCGCATTTCCCAACTCTTCGCTGGGTCGCTCGGAGACCTACACCTTCAACACCTGGACGGCCAAGGGCGGGGTAACGTGGAAGATCAACGGCCGCAACTTCGTGTACGCCAACGGATTGTTGGGCACAAGGTCGCCCTCTTTTCGCGACCTCTACCTCTCGCCGCGCGTCACCAACCTCATCACGCCCGGCGTTGTGCCCTTTGGCGTGCGCAGCTTCGAGGGCGGGTATCAACTCCGGTCGCCCTACTACCGCGCCCGCTTGAGCGCTTATTTGACCGACTTTTTCAATGAGACCGAGACCTATCAGGCCATTTCGGGTATCGACAACAACTTTGGCATCATCCACCTGACCGACGTGGCGCGCCGCCATACCGGCATCGAAGCGGCTTTGGAGGCTAAGCCGCTCACCGGCTTCACCTTTATCGCTGCGGCCAATATCGGCAAGTATTTTTACACCGACCGCCCGCTGCTGTATTTCTCCGACGACAACGGCGAGTCGATCATCGAAGGCGAGACCGTTTATTCCAAAAACTACTACGTGCCCCGCACCCCGCAAACCACGTTTACGTTTCAGGCGCGCTATGAGGGACGCAAATTTTGGTTCGCCACCGCCTCTTTCAACTACGCCGCCAACCTGTGGTATCAGTTTGACCCCACCCGACGCACCGTAGAAGCCGTTGCCGGCGTCGAAAAAGATTCTGACATCTGGAACCTCATTTTAGATCAGAAAAAAGCCCCCGCCGCCTATACCATTGACCTTTTCGGCGGCAAGTCCTGGCGAATCCGCCGCAATTACTTCTTGTATTTCAACCTCGGCGTCAACAACCTGCTCAACAACCAAAACATCATCATCTCCGGTCGCGAAGCTTACCTGACGGCCTTCCGCAACGTGGACGACGAGCGTCGCTACGCCAATCGCCTGACGTACGCCTTTGGTCTCAACTACTTCTCTTCGTTGGCCTTTCGTTTCTAACGCTTCACTTGAAAAGTCGCTTAACATGAAAAATACGCTTGCATTCCTGCTGCTCCTCTTCGCAGCCTCTTTCGCCGCCTGTATCAAAACTGAATTCGACGAACCGCCGGCCGGCGGCGTTGAAGTGGACGATATCAGCAATACCACCATTGCCGACCTCAAAACGCGCCACGTTACGCTCGGCGGCTTCGACGTGATCCAGGAAGATCTGATCATCGGCGGCGTGGTCACCATGGACGACCGCTCCGGCAACTACTTCAAAACGCTCGTGATCCAGGATGCCACAGGCGGCATCGAGGTCAAGTTCAACGACGCCTCCCTGTACAATCAGTTTCCGATCGGTCGCAAGATCTACATCAAGTGCCAGGGGCTGATCCTGACCGATTTCAACACGATTACGCAGATCACCGGAAGCCTGTTCAACGAGGGCGGCGGCGTATCGGCTATCGGCCTCACGCAGGCTCAGGTGCGCCGAAATATCGTCAAAGGCGCGATAGGCCCCCCGCCGGCGCCTGCCAAAATCAGCATCGGCGACCTGAATCCCTCCATGCTCAGCATGCTGGTTGAACTTCAGGACGTGCAATTCATCACCGCCGATACCGGACGCACCTACGCCGATCCGGTGACGAAGAACAGCGTCAATCGCCGCCTCGAAGATTGCAACAGCCTTCAAACCATTGTGCGCACCAGCGGCTACGCCGATTTCGCCGGTACAAAAACGCCCGGCGGAAGAGGTACCGTGACCGGCATCGTGGGTATCTTCGCCGGCGCTTACCAACTTTATATCCGCAATACCGGCGACGTTCGCCTCGACAACCCGCGCTGCGCAGGGCCTCAATTGACCGAAATGACCATCGGCGGAGTGCGCGCGCTTTTTGGCGGAAGCACTACCTCTGTGCCGTCCAACCGATTCGTCAGAGGAGTCGTGATCTCCGACCGCGCAGCCCGCAACGTCAACTCCCGCAACTTGTTCCTGCAAGATGCCACGGCCGGTATCGCCGTGCGCTTCACGGGCGATCATACTTTCGATCTGGGCGATGAATTGGAAATAGATATTTCCGGCCAGGAATTGAGCGAGTTCATGCAGTTGTTGCAGCTCAACAACATCAATCTCTCCAACGCCAAAGTCCTCAGCAAAAACAAAACCGCGGCCCCGCGCATGGCGACCGTAAGCGAGATCAACGCCAACCACAGCGCCTGGGAAAGCACCTTGGTCCGCATCAGCAACGCCAGCATCACCGGCGGCTCGACCTTCGGCGGCAACCGCACGCTCAGCGACGGCACCGGCAACATCACTTTATTCACGTCGAACAGTTCGACATTCGCCGGCAGCCCCATTCCGTCCGGACCGAAAACCGTCACGGCCATCGTATCCGATTTCAACGGCAAGCAATTGCTGCTGCGTAATTTGTCGGACATCGAATAAACAATAACCTTTTTACGCGGGCCAAAGAGCGGGCCGGTTTCCGGGATACAGGAAGCCGGCCCGCGCTGTTTACGCGCTTTCCTGACGCCTTTTTCAGCGGAAAAGGCCAGATGAAAAGGCGCGAGCGAACAGATGTTTTTTTTAAAAAAAAGCGCGCATCGAACAAGAGATCTGTTCCATGTCAACGAACAGCGGCGCGCGCGGGTCATGCCCATGCCCCTTGCCTACGCCCATTTTTTTGAAAAAGAAGCGTAAAAATACCCCCCGGGCTGTTGCCATTGATACGCCACAAAAAGCGGGGTGTCGGGATCTGGGCCGCTTTTCTTTTGGACCTCTTGCCCCTTACACAAACACCGTCTATACTCCGAAATCGGGAAAACAAAATTTATTTTCCCGCATAGAGATATTTTCTGCGCACGCTCAAATAAGCGCCGAACAGCATCGTTATAGGGATAAAATTTTTTAAACAAAACACTTAAACCAATGGCGCCCCAACGTCTTCTCCTTGCAAGCCTTTGCTTCGCGGCGACGCTCCTTTTTTCCTGCAAACAACAACGCTTCGACGACGACTACTACGAAAAGATTGCGCGGCATGTCAGCGCATTCACTTCCGGCGATGTATCGCGCCATGAGGTCGTTCGCGTGCGCTTCAATCAGCCCGCGGTATCTAGCGATCAGGTCGGCAAAGCGCTGTCGGCGCGTGTCGTAAAGGTGACGCCCTCGCTGGCCGCCAGCGTCGTCTGGGAAGACGAATACACTTTAGCGCTCAAGCCCGAATCGCCGCTCAAAAGCGAACAGCGTTACAAGGTGCAGGTGGACTTGGGTCGCATTTTTCCGGATGCGGAAGAGGAGTTGGCGTTTCAGATTCGCGTGCGTCCTATGGGTATCGATGTCGAGACCTATGCCATGCATTACCAGACCCCCGGCGACCCTTCCACCCTCAAGCTCGCAGGCGCCTTGCTGTGCAGCGACGCCGCCGACCCGGAGTTGGTCCCCCGTTTGCTCCGGGCTACCCACAACGGCAAGCCCTTGGAGATCTCCTGGAAATACGATAAATCATTGCTCAGGCATGAGTTTGAGGTGCTGGGCATCGTGCGCGGCGCCAAGCGCGGACAAGTGCGTTTGGAATGGGATGGCGCGCCCCTGTCGGCCAAAACCAAAGGCGAAACTACCTGGCCGGCGCCGGCGATTGACGAATTTGTCGCGCTGCGGGTGACGCCCGTTCAGGCGGAGCAGCCGTTTATTGTCGTCGCGCTGTCCGATCCCTTGTCCGCCGATCAATCTCCCGAAGGATTGATTCGGCTGTCCGGAAATCCGGGCCGTCTGGGTATCTCCCCCTCGGGATCCATGCTGAGGATATACCCCAACACAGAGGGCTACACATACGACGACGAAGGCCCAGGCGATGACCTTACGCTGGAAATCGAACCCGGATTGCGCAACAGCCGGGGTATGCGTATGACCGAGGCAAGCTCGTGGCCGGTGAGTTTTTCGGCCTTGAAGCCCGGCGTGCGTTTGGTAGGACAAGGCGCGATTCTCCCGCGTAGTCCGGGCGAAGATAAAGCCCTCTTTCCGTTTGAAGCCGTAGGCCTCGATGCCGTTGATCTGGAAGTGTTCAAGATCTACAACAACAACATCCTACAATTCCTGCAATCCAACGATCTGGAGGGCCAGTCTGAATTGGAGCGCGTCGGCCGGATCATACTCCAGAAAAAAATCTCTCTCAGCGAGCTGAATCCCCGCTCCAATCGCTCCACATGGCAGCGCTACGCCATCGACCTCAATGAGATCATCCGCGCCGACCCGGGCGCCATCTATCAGGCGCGACTCATCTATCGTCGCGAATATGCCAATAATTTGACTTGTCAGGAAGCGTTCGAATCTCAGGCTCCTGAGATCGGACGCGACCAATACGGAAACCTGCGAAGCCTGCGCGGCGGATACAAAGGCGTGTATTATCAAGTCAACGACCAGGGTTGGTACGACTATGACGAGGAGGCTGGCGACGATTACGATTGGACAAAGCGCAACAACCCCTGCTCCAAAGAGTATTATTACGAAGAGCGCTTTGTCAGCCGCAACGTGTTGGTGAGCGACATGGGGCTGATGGCCAAGCAATCGCCCGATGGCGCCCTGTGGATATTTACGACCGACCTGAACACAGCGGCCCCCATGGGCGGCGTGGACCTTGCCGCATATGATTATCAGTTGCAGGTTGT
>JBKBLI010000014.1:51846-56406 GCA_046296435.1 Saprospiraceae bacterium
AGGCAAGGGCCGCACCGACAGCAAGGGCATGGCTCAATTGGAGCGCCTTAGCGGCAAACCTTACATCATTGCCGGCGTGCGTGGCGACCACCGGGGATTTCTGCGCCTGGCCGACGGAGCCTCGCTGCCGCTGAGCCGGTTCGAAGTCGATGGCGTGGCCGCCGCCAAAGGGCTGAAGGGCTACCTCTACGGCGAACGTGGCGTGTGGCGACCGGGCGACTCGCTGTACCTCAACTTCGTGTTGGAAGACCGCGACGGCAATGTGCCGGCCAATCACCCCCTCACGTTCGAACTTCGCGACGCGCGCGGCGCCTTGCGCCACCGGGTCGTGCTGACGCAGCATGTCGGCGGCATATATCCGATGCACTGCGCTACAGACGCCGACGCGCCTACCGGTTCATGGACCGCCAAGGTCATGGCCGGCGGCGCGGTATTTACCAAAACGCTAAGGGTAGAAACCGTCAAGCCCAACCGGCTCAAACTGGATCTTGATTTTGGGAAAAAAGCCTTGTACGCCGCCGACGGCCGCACCGTCGGACGCTTGCAAGTGAAGTGGCTGCACGGCGCGGCCGCTCAAAACCTGAAAGCCCAGGTCGAGATGCAACTGGCTGCCGTCAAAACCACCTTTGAGGGCCTGCGCAACTTCGTATTCGACGATCCCGCCCGCGATTTTTACAGCGAGCCGCAGGTAGCCTTCGATGGGTATATCGATGCCGAGGGACGGGCAAATATCCCCCTTGAGATCGACGCCCTCAACGATCAGGCGCCCGGCAAGCTCTGCGCCAATTTTCGGGTGAGGGCTTTTGAGAGCGGGGGCGATTTTAGCACAGACTATTTTACGCTCGACTATTTTCCTTATTCCGCCTACGTCGGCGTAGCCATTCCGGTGTCAGACAAAGGCGAAAAAACCATTGACTCCAATGGCGGCGTCGTGCAGTTTGCCCTGGTGGACGCCCGCGGCAAGCCGCTGGCCAACCGCGAAGTATTGGTAGGGCTTTACCGAACCGATTGGCGCTGGTGGTGGGAGGACGGCGCACAGTCCGGCGTGTATCAGTACCGCTCCACAGAACACCGCAACGCCCTCCAGACGGCTACGCTGCGCACCAACGCCCAAGGCATCGCTACCTGGAAGGTAAAACCCCAGGGCTGGGGCCGCTATCTGGTTCGGGCGAGCGACCCCTTGGGCGGCCATGCCGCCGGCGATTTCTTCTGGAGCGGTTATCCGCGCCAAACATCGGATATGCATGGGCGTCATGCCGCAGCCATGCTCACCTTTAGTTCCGACAAAAAAAGCTACCAGATCGGCGAAGAAGTGACGCTCAACATACCCGGCGGCGAGCGCTCGCAGATACTGCTCACCCTCGAAAACGGCTCCAAAGTGATTGAGCGCCGCTGGTACGAAGCTCAGGCCGGAGACAATCAAATCCGCTTCAAGACGCAAGCCGCTATGGCGCCCGCCGTCTATGCGCACGTCACCCTCATCCAACCCTACGCCAATACGGCCAACGACCTGCCCATCCGCATGTATGGCGTGATCCCGATTGAAGTGCTCAACCCCGCCTCCCGCCTTCAGCCCCGCATCACCGCGCCCGACGCCGTCAAGCCCGACGAAAGTTTCGAGGTCAAAATCAGCGAGGCAACGGGCAAGGCATGCGCCTATACGTTGGCCATTGTCGATGAGGGACTGCTCGACCTTACCCGATTCAAAACGCCCGACCCCAACGAGGTCTTCAACGCCCGCGAAGCGCTGCGCATCAAAACCTGGGACATGTATGACCACGTCATCGGCGCTTACGGCGCCGAATTGGAGCGCCTGCTCAGCACAGGCGGCGACGGCATCAATACCAAGGCCCGCAACAACGCGCAGGCCAATCGCTACAAACCGGCGGTGAGACACCTAGGACCGTTTCGATTAGATAAAGGCAAAACCGCCACGCACAAAATCAAAATTGACAACTACGTAGGCTCGGTGCGGGTCATGGCCGTCTGTGCAGCCCCTAATCCGGGCGGCGAGGGCGCCTACGGCAGCGCCGACAAAACGATGGCCGTGCGCAAAGCCCTTATGGTGCAAGCCACCTTGCCCCGCGTCATTGCGCCCGGCGAGACCTTGCGCCTACCGGTAGAGGTGTTCGCCATGGAAAAGAAAATCCAAAACGCCCGGGTACAACTCAAGGCAGAGGGCGGTAAGTTGCGCATATCCGATCCCAGCACGCTCAGTTTCAGCCAGCCCGGCAGCAAAATCGCCTACTTCGACGTACAGACCGGCGACGCAGAGGGTATCGTCAAGATCACCGCCATGGCTCAGGGCGGCGGCGAATCGGCTTCGCACACCGTTGAGATCATGGTCAAAAACCCCAACCCCGACGTCAGCGAAATCATCGCAGGCGAAATAGCGCCCGGCGATATCTGGACGCCTATTGTGCCGACATCGCTTTTTTCAAAAATAAAAAATGCAGTGGTGGAACTCAGCGTGTTGCCCGCCATCAACCTTGATCGCCATTTGGACTACCTTATCCAGTACCCGCATGGCTGCCTCGAACAAACCGTGTCGTCGGCCTTCCCGCAATTGTTCGTCTCACAGATCGCCCCCCTCAACGACAAACAAAAAGATCAGGTCGCCCGACATGTCGGAACCGCTATCGAGAAGTTGCGCAGCTACCAGTTGTCCGACGGCTCGTTCAGTTATTGGCCCGGCGCCTCGCAGATCAACAATTACAGCAACGTATATGCCGGACACTTCCTGCTCGAAGCCCAAAAACGCGGCTATGCCATACCCGAAGGTATGCTGGATGATTGGCTCGCCGCCCAAATTGCCCTGTCCTCCCGCTGGTCCCCCCCCAAAGGCGATGGCTATGAGGCTT
This sequence comes from Saprospiraceae bacterium, assembly GCA_046296435.1. Taxonomy (GTDB): domain Bacteria; phylum Bacteroidota; class Bacteroidia; order Chitinophagales; family Saprospiraceae; genus M3007. The sequence continues at coordinate 54,708 of JBKBLI010000014.1, forward strand.
TTAACAGCGAAAACGTACAGGCCTATCGCTTGTACGCTCTGGCGCTGGCCGGCAAACCCGATATAGCTGGTATGAACCGCATGCGCGAACGCGGGGCGCTGTACCGCAGCAACGCCGGTCTGCTGGCCAACGCCTACGTCCTTGCCGGCAAAAAAGAAGCCGCTCGCGAAGCGCTCGCCTCCCCGCAACTCGCCGATTGGCGCTACGAAGGCTACGGCGCTACCCTCGGCAACGACCTGCGCGACAAAGCCCTCATGCTCGAAACCCAAATCCTGCTTGGCGACAAAACCCGCGTCAAACAATTGCTCGAAGAGGTCTGTCGCGAATTGGGCGGCGAAAATAGCTACCAATGGAACACCCAAAGTCTCGCCGTAGCCCTCCGCGCCCTCGGCCGCTATGCGACCGACGCCAAAGGCGAGACCCCTATAACATACAGCTACGCGCTCGATGGCGCCGCTTTGAAAAAAGCTGAGTCCGCAACGCCGATCGGTATCCTGCCGCTGTCGGACAAGACAGGAAAGGTCGCCGTCAAAAACACCGGCTCAAAAACGCTCTACGCCCGCCTCATCATCCGCGGACAAGCACGCATGCAGCAAGACGACGGCGCTTCGCAAAATCATATCGCCTTGCAAGTGCGCTTCACCGATCTCAAAGGCGCGGCCATAGACCCCGCGCGCATCCCGCGCGGTACAGACTTCATTGCTGAATTTACCGTGAAGCGCGACAGCGAACTAAAATTTGCGTTCAACCAACTCGCCCTGACCCAAGCGTTCCCCGCCGGCTGGGAGATCGTGAGCGGACGCCTGAGCAACATCGCTTACGGCGCCTCCAGTCAGGCGGAATACCAGGACGTGCGCGACGATCGCGTACACACCTACTTTGGCATACCAGATCAGAGCGGCGCGCGCACCTATCGCGTGCAACTCAACGCCGCATATCCCGGGCGATTTTTCATGCCGATGAACGTCTGCGAAGCAATGTACGACAACCGCATACGGGCCGCCCTTCCGGGCCGGTGGGTAGAGGTGATCTGATAGAGCGTCAAGCCGCTTTTTTCAAAAAAAAACAAAACGCCGCTTGCTCGCGCAGGGAAGTCCCCAATACGCGGGCAAGCGCCTTTTTTCAAAAAAAACGTATGCAACGACCGAAAAAAAACGAATACGCGCCCTTCCACGCGGCATATCTCCAGTTGTTGCCGCCCCGTTCGGGCGCCCGCACCCTTTTGCGCAAGGGTTTCCGCGAAGCGCGCGACTTGCTGCTCAGTATCCCCGAATCGAAAGGCGACTACGCCTACGCCCCCGGCAAATGGACCGTCAAGCAGGTGATCATGCACCTGATCGATACCGAGCGCGTGTTCGCTTACCGCATCCTCTGTTTTTTGAGAAAGGACCGCATCGCATTGCCCGGGTTCAATCAGAATTTCTGGGCGGAGGAGTATGCGGTAGAGGGACGCAGCATCCGAAGCCTGCTTCAAGAGTGGAAAGTTGTGCGCGACAACACCCTTTTTCTGCTCGAACAGTGCACTCCTGACCGCGAAGCCTTCGTCGGAACGGCCTCCGGTCTTCCGGTCAGCGCAAGGGCTTATTTTTACGTGATTGCCGGACATCAGATCAGCCATCTGAACACCCTGAAGGAGCGTTACTTATAGTCTTCGGGCTTTTGAAAAAGATGCGGGACCCGAAGTGTGAGATTTAAGCGC
>JBKBLI010000015.1:0-14849 GCA_046296435.1 Saprospiraceae bacterium
GGCGCTTCATTGGTAGAACCTGAGTTAGTCGCCAACGCCCGCGATTTTTTGAAAAAAGCCAAAGCGGCCAACGTCAAAGTCGTTTTGCCCAAGGACTCCATTTGCGGCGACCGCTTTGCGGCAGATGCCCAGACCGCCGCGCATGCAAGCGACGCCATTCCGGACGGCTGGATGGGACTTGACATAGGCCCGACGGCGGTCAGACAATTTTCGCGCATCATCCGCCAAAGCAAAACCGTAATATGGAACGGCCCGATGGGCGTGTTCGAAATGCCCGCCTTTGCCGCAGGCACCAAAGCAATTGCGAAAAGCTGCGCACAGGCCACCAAAAAAGGCGCTTACACCATGGTGGGCGGCGGCGACTCGGTCGCAGCCGTTACGCAGATGAAACTATCGAAAAAAGTCAGCTTCGTGAGTACTGGAGGCGGAGCCATGTTAGAGTATCTGGAGGGCAAAAAACTGCCCGGAATCGTAGCCATCAGCGGTTGAAGCCGCGCCGGTCTTGAGCAAAACGCCGGGGTCGAGGGCATGCATGGATTTGCATCCCTGACCCCGGTTCTGTTATTTGAACGCGACCCAAAGACCTGTCGGCCCTCATGTTGCGCGATAGGCGCCCGATTGCACCCGGGCTATCCATTCAGAATGGTCCATGTACCACTGGGCCGTAGCGCGGAATCCCTCAATAGTGGACATGCGCGGCGACCAGCCCAATTCGCGTTTGATTTTGCTAGCGTCGATGGCATAGCGCAAGTCGTGCCCCGGTCGGTCAGTTACAAAAGTGATGAGTTGCCGCGACTCGCCGACGGGGCGACCCAGCAGTTCGTCCATGATATCGCAAAGGAGTTCGACCAGATCGATATTCCGCCACTCGTTGTTCCCGCCGATGTTGTACGTCTGCCCGACGTCGCCTTGGTGAAAGATCAGGTCGATGGCCTCGGCATGATCCTCCACCCACAGCCAGTCGCGCACATTCTGGCCTTTGCCATAGACGGGCAGCGGCTTGCGGTCGCGGATATGCAGTAGCATCAAGGGTATGAGTTTTTCCGGGAACTGATAAGGACCGTAATTGTTGCTGCAATTGGACAACAATACCGGAAGCCCGTAAGTGTGCCCCCAGGCGCGAACAAAATGATCGCTCGCAGCTTTAGAGGCCGAGTAAGGAGAACGGGGGTCGTATGGAGTGTCTTCGCTGAAAAGCCCGCTTTCCCCAAGCGAGCCATAGACCTCATCGGTCGAAACATGGTAAAAGCGCTTGCCCTGCGGATCCGACTGCCAAGCCTGACGGGCTGTTTGGAGCAAGTTGACCGTACCCAACACATTGGTCTCTACAAATTCCAGAGGATTGGCGATCGAGCGATCTACATGACTCTCGGCAGCCAGGTGGATCACGCCGTCGAAGCGGTAACGCTCAAAGAGCGTGCGTAGCAAAGCCGCATCGCGTATATCCCCCCGCTCGAAGATGTAGTTGGGGGCCTGCGCCAGGTCCTGCAGGTTGTCCAGATTGCCGGCGTAAGTCAGGGCGTCAAGATTGACGATGCGATAATGCGGGTACTTGCGGACGAAGAGCCGCGTCAAATGCGAACCGATGAAGCCGGCTCCGCCGGTGATCAGGATATTCATGTCAAGTCGTCGGTTTGTACCGCTTTTTTGAAGTATTCATACGTGAGCTTCAAGCCCTCAGCGCGGTCGTAGCGCGGTTCCCAGCCCAAGATGCTTTGGGCTTTGCTGATATTGGGGCGGCGCTGCTTGGGATCATCCACAGGCAGCGGCCGGTAATCGATATACGCCTTGGGGTTGCCCACCAATTCGAGTATTTCATGCGCAAACTGCAATACGGTGATTTCCTGCGGATTGCCCAAATTGACCGGTTGGGCGTAGTCGCTGAGCAGGAGCCTGTAGATCCCATCGACCAGATCGTCCACATAGCAAAAAGAGCGGGTCTGCGAACCGTCGCCAAAAACGGTCAGCCCTTCCCCGCGAATGGCTTGGCTAAAAAACGCCGGCAGCACACGACCGTCGTTGACGCGCATGCGCGGTCCATAAGTGTTGAATATTCGGACGATGCGCGTCTCAACCTGGTGGAACGTATGGTAGGCCATGGTAATAGCTTCGAGGAAGCGCTTCGCCTCGTCATAAACGCCGCGAGGCCCCACAGGGTTGACGTTGCCCCAGTACTCCTCAACCTGCGGGTGCACCAAAGGGTCGCCATAGACCTCCGACGTAGATGCCACCAAAATACGCGCGCCTTTCTCGCGGGCCAGACCAAGACAATTGTGCGTACCCAAAGCGCCTACCTTGAGCGTCTGAATGGGCATCTGGAGGTAGTCGATCGGACTTGCCGGCGATGCAAAGTGCAGGATGTAATCCAATTTGCCCGGCACATGAATGAATTTGGTCACATCGTGATGGTAGTATTCGAAATCTTTTTCTGGGAAAAGGTGCTCGATATTTGCCAAATCGCCAGTGAGCAGATTGTCCATCCCGATAACCTGGTATCCTTCAGCCAGAAATCGGTCGCACAAATGCGATCCAATGAAACCGGCTGCGCCAGTGATGAGTACGCGTTTTTTTGACATAAAAATGAGGGTAAAATATGATGAAAGCGCAAAGATAAGCCCCGCAGAGCTTGTCTTCGGGTTTTATACGCACATGTCGGAATTTTGTCGCAACTTAGCCCCCAAAAAATACGCCGAACCATGTTACAGATGCTGCAAATCGTCCTGGGCATTGTTTTTGTGATGCTGCTGCTCAGCTTGCTGGCCTCGACCATTCTGGAACTCATCGCCGCCCTGCTGTCGTTTAGGGGTCAGCACCTGGCTTCTGCCATACAGAATATGCTGGGTCTGCAAGACAGCGAGAAGTTTATGGCGCATCCGTTTTTTCAGCAGCTCTCGCTGGGAAGTCGCGAAAAAAGCGGAAAAGGCAAAATACGCATGCCTTCCTACATGAGCGCCGAAGCTTTCAGCGCCATTCTGAGCGACAACATCGATATCCGAAACAGCGCAGACATCGCAGCCCGTATAGCGTCGCTGCCAGACGGACAACTCAAACAGATACTAACCTTCCTGTGGGGCCAATCGGGCGACAACATCGAGGCGTTTCGACTCCGACTCCAGTCTTGGTACAACGACGTCATGGAACGGGTTTCGGGCGCATACAAGCGCCACGCGCAAGCTTGGCTATTCGGTATAGGGCTGGGCATTGCCGTCGTTTTCAATGCCGACGCCTTACAGATTTATCACAACCTCTCCGTCAACGCCAGCCTGCGCGAGTACCTGGCCGACGCGGCGACCAACTACGCCAAAACCCAGCCTGCGCCGGAAGCGCCCAATCTGGATGATCCAAACTTCAACAATGCCCGGCATCAGATGGACAATTTGCTCAACAACAACCTCGCCGCCCTCGAGACGCCGCTGGGCCTGGGTTGGCATCATATCAATATTGACGAACTGACCAGCGCCAAATGGTGGCTGCTACACCTGATCGGATGGCTCACAACCGCCCTCTCCATATCGATGGGCGCTACCTTCTGGTTCGAAATACTCAAGCGACTGGTCAATATGCGCAACAGCGGGCCGGCGCCGCAGCCCCCGGTGGTGGTACAGCCGGCTTCGGGCGTTGTTCCGGTGCAGGTATTGCAGCCCCAGACCAGTAGCGCCCTCACTACCCGCCCCCCTGACACCGTGTTTGAGTCGCGCCGAAGCAGCGCCAAACCCCCCGAAGAAAAAACAGACGCAGACGAAAACAACCCCAAAGAGTAAGCGCAACACCAGTTTTAACCCGTGGATAAATTTATCAAACGCAACTGGAATACCGGTCTCACGTGGCTGTTGGCTTTGGCTGTATTTGCAGCAGACTTTCTTTTATCCTTAGAATTTGACCTGACGTATTTCTATCCGGTCATCTTGCTCACAGGCATTTTTCTTCGAGAAAAAAACGACATCATCCTTCTGGCGGTGGGTATGACCGTCATGATCGTCATATCGGCTACGCTCAAATCAATGGGCGAATTAAGCGCCGAAGAGATGCTCTTCAGGCGGCTGCCGGTTTTGGCCAGTTTGGCGCTGGCCGCTTACCTGCTGATCCGATACATAGACCTGCGGCAACTCGAAGCAAAGAAAGAACTGCGCTTTTCCGCGCTGTTCAAGCACGCCTCAAGCGGCATCTTGCTCGCCGACAGACAGGGAAATATCGTAATGGTCAATCCCGCAGCCGAGCAATTATTCGGCTATGAGCCCGACGAGCTCATTGGACAAAAAATTGAGGCGCTCATCCCCAACCGCTTCACCCACAAACACATACGATACAGGGAGTCCTTTCATGAGGCCCCAAAGGCCCGCGCGATGGGCACGGGACTGGATTTGTACGCAAAGCGAAAAAATGGCGAAGAATTTCCCATCGAAGTCAGCCTTAGCCCTTTTCGCGACGACAACAAAGATTTCGTCATCGCATTTGTAATCGACAACAGTGTCCGAAAAGCGCATGAACAGTCCATTTTGAACCAAAAATACGAACTGGCGCAACTGAGCGAGGCCCTCAAAGAACTCAACGAAAACCTCGAAGATAAAGTAGCCGTCCGCACCCTCGAATTGGAGGAAGCCCGCAACAGCCTTTCAATGGCTTTGGAGAAAGAGCGCGAGTTGGGCGATCTGAAAAGCCGCTTTGTCAGCATGGCCTCACACGAGTTTCGCACGCCCCTTAGCGCCGTGCTCTCATCAGCCTCGCTCATCCTCAGCTATGCCGAGCGCTTCGATATTGACAGTATCAAAAAACACGCAGGCCGGATCAAAAATGCCGTCAACGGACTCAATACCATACTGACCGAGTTTCTGTCGCTCGGCAAACTGGAAGACGGCAAAATCAAACCGGCGCTTAGCCTGGTCAATATCCCTGAGGCTATTCAAGACGTTTGCGCCGAAATGAGCTTGCTGTTCAAAGCCGGACAGAAGTGCAAACACAACCACGTCGGCGCCGATACCGCCATGCTCGACGGCGGACTAATCCGCAATATCCTGGTCAATCTGATCTCCAACGCCATCAAATACTCCCCGGAGGACACCCTGATCACCATCGAATCCGAAGTCGCGCCAACCCGGGCTATTATCAAAGTGATCGATCAAGGCGTAGGCATCCCGCCGGAAGACCAAAAGCACCTTTTCGGTCGCTTTTTCAGGGCGCAAAACGTATCCAACATCCACGGTACGGGGCTGGGCTTGTATATCGTCAAGCGATACGTCGAGATGCTCAACGGCGCCATCAGTTTTGAGAGCGCTCCCGGCAAAGGCTCCACTTTCACGCTAACGTTCGAATTGAGCGAAGACTGAAACCTCCATACAAACTCCGGCGGCCTTCGTTGTCTTGTCGATCGCCGGATCGCTCAAAACCGCGCCCCAACCCTCATCGCCGCTGTTAGTGCTCCTGTATGACCGGCGTAATGCGCAAGGTGCGCCAGGCGGGTAGCAGCGAGGCTAACAAACCGATGAGGAGCACCGCCGCCATAATGGGCAAAAAATCTGCAAACCTCAACTCAATCGGATAACTGCTTACCAAAAAACCGTCGGGGATGGTTACCAGTTCATAACGCTTTTGCAAAAAGTAAATACACAGCGCCAAGCCTAAGCCCAAAAACAAGCCGAGCAAGGTCAGCAACATCCCCTCCCATACGAATAGCTTGAAGACGCCCCTGTCCGTAGCGCCCATACTTTTGAGCACAGCTATGTCGCGCTGCTTCTCGAGCGCCAACATCCATAGGGCGCCGACCATGTTGAAGGCCAGCAGGGCCAACATCAGAGACACGATGCCGAATGCGATCCACTTTTCCAGGCGCATGACTTTGAAGAGCGCCTCGTTCTGCTCGTAGCGGTCTTTGATATGGTATTCGTCGCCCAAAAATTCGCGCAGGCGCTTCTTGGCTTGTGGAATGGCCGATGCAGAGACGCAGCGCAGTTCAAGGGCCGACGCTTCATCCGCTTCGACCTCCAGCAACTCGCGGATGAGTTCGACGTCCGTCAGCACGTATTGGTTGTCCACCTCCTGCTGGATGCTGAACAAACCGCTTGGAACCATCAAACGCGAACGAAAAGGCTTGTCTAACGCGCCCGGCGTCTTCGCAGGCATATAGACATTGAGCCAGGATCCGGGCTGGCCGACGTTGAGTCCGAGTTTGTAACGCATTCCGGCGCCGACCACGGCCCCGAATCGCTCGCCATCCCTAAGCGCAAAAGCGCTGCTGTCCGGCAGCGTTGCCTGACTGATGGGCGTCACGCTGACGTACTGATCGTCCACCCCTTTCAGTACGCCGAAGTCCTGAGCCGTACCATACTCAAAAAATGCGATTTCTTCCAAAGTAGCGCTCACGGCTTTAATCTCCGGCAGCGCGGCTATCCGAGCCATTAGCGCGCTATCGGCCCGGAAAGTTTTACCGGCGCGCGGGGTGATCTTTATTTCGGGATTAAAGTAGCCGTACATGCCGGCAATCAGGCCCTCGAAACCGTTGAACACCGACAATACCAATACCAACGCCGCAGCGCCAATCGTGATCCCTAACACCGAAATACCGGTGATAATGTTGATCGCATTGGCGCTGCGGCGGGCGAACAGGTATCGGCGAGCAATAAAAAACGGGTAGCTCAAGCGCTTAAATCGGTTTAGCGAATTTTGAGCGTTTGCCCTATTTTGATGGTGTCGTCGGTCATGTTGTTCAGTTTCTTCAACTGCGCCACCGACAAGCCGTAGCGACGGGATATATTGAACAAGGTATCTCCCTGTTTTACCATGTGGAATCCCGAAGGCGCGGCGCCCGGATCGGGGGCCGGACTGGGCGTGGGCGCAGGCCCCGGAGCAGGGGGGCGCGTGGCGGAAGGCGGCGAATAAGGCGGATTCGGATCGAAAGGCGTGGCCGGAGTCGGATCAGAGGGGTAAGGCACGCCCGTGAATGCCGGATTGCCCAAAGCGTCGGAGTCGCGTCCTGATCCCGGAGTTGTTGTTGTTGTTGTTTTGTCAGGTTCGGGCACAAAAGGCGACTCGTCGCTCGGTATAAGACCGGGGTTGGGTTGCGGAGCGGGCTTGGATGTCTCTGGGTTGGGCGCGCCCGACCCGGGAGTTACTTGATATATCTGGGGCTGCTCGCCTTTTTTGAGCGAGCCTTTGAGGCGTATCTTCTCGCCGGCGACCGGCTCGAAGCCCGGGCGAATATTGTTGCGCTGGCGTAACTTGTCCAGGCGCACGCCATACAATTGCGCGATGTCAAACATGGTCTGTCCTTCACGGACAAAATGGTGAATGGCGCGACCATTCCAGGAGTCCTTCTTGGGCATGATGTATATCCGCGTGTTCTCCTTGAGCGTCTGCCCGGGCGTGTAACCGCGGTCGTTGTAATTGGCCACCATATTGGGATTCAACTTATACAGGCGCGCAATGTCCTGCAGGGTTTCTCCCGGCTTCGAAAGCACCACTTTGACGTCGTTGACACGCCCGATACGCGAGGGGCCTTGCGGCTCGGACTCGCGCTTGTCTTCGGTTTTTTCCGAGGGAGGACGAACGACCGGCGAGCCGGCGGAGGCGGCGCTCATGCGATCGTACTGGTTGAGATTGTAGCGCTCAATGATGGCGATCAACTTGTCTGCATAATCCGGTGAGGTCGCGTAACCGGAGGCCTGAAGCCCGCGCGCCCAGCCTTTGTAGTCGGTGCGATCCAAATTGAAAAGAGGCCCATAGCGCCCATGCTTACGCGGGTCGCGCAGGAATTCGCTGTGGTCGTAGAAGCTCTCCGACACATCTTCATATTTACGGAAGCAGGACTCAATTAACTCGCCTTTTTCGTTGCGGTCGTCATCTTTTTTCTTGTAACTCTTGCCGCTCCAGTTTGAGCCGCATTTGATGCCAAAATGGTTGTTGGCATTGGTAGCCAGATCGCTTTGACCGGCATTGCTCTCCAGTATGCCCTGCGCCAAAATAATACTGGCGGGCACGCCTCCGCGCTCCATCTCCGCGACGGCTTTCATATGGTACAACTCTACGTAATCCAAGTGCTTTTGATACGGGTTAGGACCGCCGCTGCGCATGCTGTAAGCAGCCGGGGGAATGTTATCGCCCACCAGATCGCGGGTCACCTTGCCGGCCGGAGGGCCGGATTCTTTGGGGCGAAAAGAAGCGCATGCGCTAAAAAACAACGCGAGGGCGCTCAGACTGATTATGGTGTTTTTCATGTGTCAGATGTGCTTAGTCTTTGGAAAAACCAGTGATTCGCGATTAGCCATTTTCTTTTGAACGCATAGGCGGCAGTCATGGGGGCAAGGAGGCCGTGCAAACTCCGGAGTACCGCGCAAAACGGCAGCAAAAAAAGACCCACCCCCACCGGCGCAACCCCCTCTACCCGTGCCCGCGTTTTTTTGAAAAATCAGAGAAAACATCCATGAGGCTCAGTTGATCTGAGAAGCCACGGACGCCAGACGCGGTACATCCCTACGGCAGAGCGACTACCAATAAACGCTGCAACTCACAAAAAAGTATGATATGAAATCAGCGCGGCTTCAGCCGTTCGTACAAAAGCCGGGCCTTCAACCAATCGGGCGTAAGGCGCAAAAGTATCCGGAAAAGCATGCTTTTTAAGCCGCCTGGAATAACTTCGGAATCTTTATTTAAGAAAGCGCCAAAAATATCGAGCGCCACCTCCCGCGCATCCGCCGCCCAGAACCCCTCGAATATCCGGTTGCCCTCCATGCCGGCAGCCTTTGCGAATCCGGTGCGAACGCCCGGCGGACAGGCCGTCAGGATCCGGACCTTGGAGCCGCTGCGCCGCAACTCAAAATCAAAACTGCGCGAGAATTGTCTGACAAAAGCCTTGGTCGCCGAGTAACTTGCGAGCAGCGGCGCAGGCATATAAACGGTAGCGGACGCAATATTGATGATGCAGCCGCTGCCGCGTGCGATCATGTCGTCGGCGAACAGACGGGTCAGCTCATAGGTCGTCAGAGCGTTGAGTTGAATCATGGCCCGTTCGCGCTCCATATTCATCGCGTAGAAAGGGCCGTACATTCCTACGCCGGCGCAATTGACCACGATCTCGGGTTGACGCCAACCCAAATTCACCCAGTGATGCAACGACGAGGCTGCGCCCGGCAGACTCAGGTCTTTGGCGTGCGTTTCTACCCGCGTCTGCGGCGAGTTGGCGCCAAACCATGCCTCCGCATCTGCCAACTCTGCTTGGGTAAGCGCTACTAATAACAAGTCGAATCCACTGCCGGCAAACAACTTGGCCAACTCAAAGCCAATGCCATGCGAGCCGCCAGTGATCAGGACATAGGGTCGGGATACAGACATATCGCTCAAACTAAATTGATGTAAGAACCCAACACCCAGCGATTGACGCCAATGCGGTGCCAGCCGTCTTTGCTCGTCTCAAGGATAGAAACGCGGTCGCCTTTTTTCAACTCAGCCACTTTGGGGTTGGCGGTTGAGGGGCCGCTGCGCACATTGAGCGTGGGGTGATTGACCAGGCCCTGTCGGGCTGCCACCGGCGTCGCCACGCCTGCAGGCTGTATCGGCGCGATGTAATCGGCGCTGATGAAGCGATCGGGGCCGATACGCCACCAGTTGGCCCGCTTTTCAAGCAATTCGACGATATCCCCTTGCCGCAACTCCCCCACCTTGGCATGGGCTGTACCCGGACCGCTGCGCACATTGAGCGTTGGCGAGACCACCCGCCCTCTGAGTATGGGCTGCACGGATGCGCTGCTGGGAGCTGGCGGCTTGGCGGGTTGGGGCGCCGGGGCGCTGCTCGCAGCCCCGCCGGGACGCGGTGCGGCAAGCTCGCGGGCCATTTGCACGGCGCGCAGGGCGTTGACGCGACCGTACCCGAAGTAAACCGAATGCCCGGAGGCGTCGTAAGCGCTGGCCCCGCCGATTTTGTCGGCAGAGCGCCTGAAAATATCCTTGATCTCGGCCAGGCGCAACTGCGGATTGGCGCTGAGCATGAGGGCGCAAATGCCTGCCGCCAAAGGCGCCGCGCTCGAAGTGCCGCCAAAGCTGCCGGTATAACCCATCCAGAGCTTTCCGGCGCCGTCGGTGTCGATGTGCGCGGTGGTGACGCCTGCTCCGGAGTCGCCGTTGGTAGGCGCGCAGTTATGGGCGCTGGAACCATAGAAAGAATAGCTTGAGCGCTGATCCAAGCTATTGGAGGCCGTGATGCACAGACCTTCGGGGTGCGCGGCAAAATCGCTCACCGGTCGCGTCTGGTAATTGGATGCCGGATTGGCGTTGCCGGCGGCGAAAAACATGGGCAAGCCCCTGCCCCCGCGCCCTTCTCTCGCTACCCGGCTCAGGAAATTGCTCACATAGGTCGAAAGCGGCGTAGGCTTGGGAAAGCCGAGGCTACATGTGACGACATCAGCCCCGTTGAGCAAGGCATGTTCAAAAGCGTTTTTGATGGCGTCGTCGCTCAGCACATCTAACTTGATGGGGATAATGCGCGCATTGGGCGCCGCTCCCGATATTCCAAAGGTATCCAGCGCTCCGGCAGCTACAGCCGCGCAGGAAGTACCGTGGCTTTGCACGCCCCAGGAGCCGTCGGCGGCTCTGAACCAGGGGGATACGTCGCCGTTGCGCAGAGCGGCGTTGAAGGGGTTGCGCACCTTGGAACCGTCGCCCTGCAACTGCGGATGCTCCGTCGCAAAACCGGTGTCAATCACCGCAATGCGTATGTTTGCCGAACCCAAACTACCCAAAAACTTCCAGGCTTCGCGCACGCGCGCATCTGCGCCTTTGCGGAAGTGGGACGGCCCATAGACCGCATCCGGAGCGTCGATAATGGGGATGGAAGCGCCCGTGTTTTCGAAGTGCCAAAGGGCGCTGACAAATTTTCCGCTCGGCATGGCAAAACTGCCAACCACTGGCCTGGTGGCAAAATCAGGCTCGGCAACCCGTACCAGACGGCTCTTCTGCAGTTTGAGCGCGCAGGTGATCGGATTGGGAGAGTCGGGGGTGACAACCACCCGCCAGGCATTTGGGCCCACAATCTCAAGGACATTGAGGGACAAGGCATCCAGCATGGCGCGCTGCTTGGCTTCGGTAGCGCGGTCCTCGAATTCGACGTAGAGTTTGCCCGTGGGGATGTAAGGCGCATCCGCTTCGGCGTCCACGTGCCATACGTGCGTGCCTACGCTCACCTCTCTGGAGGCCCGAAGTTCGTCTAAACGGGCATTCATACCGCTTCGGGCACTGATGAGTTCAAATTCATCCACCACGGGCGGCGGCGGGCCTGAATCCCGACGGGCGGCGACATGCTCGCCGGGCGCATACTTAACGGCGGCCTGAGTCTCGCTTTTGTGAAGGGTAATTTCCTTGCCGCCAAATTTGAGCGTTACTTTTTTGCCTCGGTTTTTGGCCATGATGCGTGTATTTTTCGGTTGAAAAGCAAAACGACCGCCAAAAGTAGCGCTTTTTTTGATAAGGTATTAGCCCTGCCGGTTTTGGCGCGGCTAAACGACTCAGAAATGCGGCTGAATTTACACGCGCTATGGCACAATGCCAACGATCTGAACAAAATCAGCTTCGCGGTAAAATACTGACAAGTAAGGATCGTCGTACGAAGTTGTCAACGGGACGCCGTCACAATCAACCGGTATGGATACCATGTCTGCGCATGGGTTATCCAACAAAAAATACTGCTGACCCTTGAACTGATAAAGGGAGTAGTAATATACACAACCATTGAAAGCGCCGGTATAAGGCTGCAAGTTGTTGAGCTTGATGAACTTCATTTTGCAGTCGTAGGCGCCAAAGGCCGCGTGGTCAGCCTTTTGGCAGGCGCCAAGCAACAACAACAAGGCCGTCACTATAAAAAACGTATTTTTTTTCATGGACTTAAATTTTAGGCTAAAGTAAGCGCTTTCGAACAAAGGTCTGTCATTTTTTTGCAAGACCGGCGATTTTTACCCTTTTTAGGGAAAAATATTGACGCGCTGACGTCAGCATTTGCACCCGTGCTTTTTTTTCTAAAATAATCGAACGCATGAAATAGGCATAGGATCCGCCTGCGCCCGCCTTTGTCGCTTTTTTTTAAAATCAGGCGCGTAAATTGCGTGGGGGACTTGTCGCCGGCCTAAGCCCTCACTTACGGCCGAAGTCGGCCGGGATTTCACCCCAGCTCTCGGTCTCCCATTTGAGCACGGGATTGCGGCGGGGATTTTGGGTCAGCCAATTCTCGGCGCGTGCGATCAGGTGGAATATTTGCGCATTGCGGGGCGTTTGCGCCAGTTTGGTTTTGCACTTGCCGGCGGCGATCCAGAGCATGGCGTTGCGCGAATCGGTGTAAATGGGCACGTGGTGAAGCCCCTGTTTTTGGAGTAAAGCCATACCGTGTACGATGGCCAAAAACTCGCCTACGTTGTTGGTGCCCTCGGGCAAGGGGCCGACATGAAAAAGGCGCTCGGCATCGCTCACCCGCACGCCTTGGTACTCCATGGGGCCGGGATTGCCGCTGCACGCGGCGTCCACCGCTATGGCGTCTTGTCGTATGGCGCTGCGCGGGCTCCGGCCGGCCGGAGCGGCTACGCGGGGCGCGGCGGGGGCGTGTTGCAGGTAGGACTCGCGGTAGGCCCGTTCGGCCTGCTCCTCGGTATCGAAGGATTTGAATTTGGCTCCGGGATAATTATGCACCTGCGTTTTTGCATCGTCCCAAGAGGAGTAAATGCCGGGAGTGCGTCCTACCCATACGACGTAATATTTGCGTTTTGGGGCCATCTCCTTACAACTTAGACAAATCAAACCCGTAGTATAGCGAGATACCCTGAAAAGCCAGACGACCGTTGTACACCACCGGATTGGTATTGTTGCGACCGTAGAGGTTGTCGATGTTGGACAGCCCGGCGGTGGCGCGCAGGCCGATGCGGGCATCCCAGTCCCTCTTGGAGGGTATGCGGTATTGCAGGCCGCCAATGAGGCCAAAATCGCCGCGCTTGAAGTCCTGATTGGCCCTGAAAGGTATATCGCCCTGCGGCTCCTGGCGGCCGCTGATACCCAGAAAAATCAGGCGGGCATAATAGGGTCCGGCCATGGCCGACAGCCGGGCGTCGCGCTTGAGACGGATTTCGGGGATAAATGCGATTTTGAACCAGTTGGCGTTGTAGGTCAGGTCGCGCTCATAGGTGACGATTTCCTGCCCTTCGATGAGGGAAAAACGCGATTGCGCTCTGGCGAACTTGCCGGTGAGCGTGGTCTCGATGTTGACGGTAATGAAACCGCCCGCGCCTTCAAAGGCAAAGGCGCCGCCAATCTCCCACCCGGGGCGCGGCGCAAACTGAGGTTTGTCGGCTTCTGAATCGGCGCGGAAGTTGCCGGTTTTTTGAATCGTGAAAACGTTCAGACCCAGGCGGCCGATAAACCGAAGCGCTCCCTGAGAGAATTCCCGCTCATAAACATATTCCGTTTTTGTGGTGCGCCCGCTACCGCGCCTGCTTTCGGTAATGACCTGAAGTTCGCGGTTGCCGAGCAGGTTGTAGATGATCCGGAAGGGATCGTCGTTGGCTGGGTTTTCGAACACGTATCCCTCGCCTTCTTCCTCATCGCCTAGCACGAGCCTGAAAGGTACAGGCGTGTTGGCGCTCTGCCCCCTGGGTATGATGGTGTAAATAATATTGGTGTCGCGCAAGGTGAGCGTCATGCGTTGCAGATTGACGGTGTCGCCATCTTCGGGTTTGATGCGTACAATACGGCCGTTGAGCGTGGAGTCGTTGGCGATGCTCCATATTTCGAGCCGGTCGCCGCGGTCGGTTGCCATGAACCACACGCCGTCGAGTTTTTTGAAATAGCGAAAAAGTTTGGCGGGGTTTTCGACTTGAGCGTGCATAGCGCCGCCGAAGCAGGCAAGCAGCAGGGCCAACGCGATATTTTTTTTGATTGTGGCGAATTGCATGTGCGTGAAAAATTAGAAATTTTTCTAAGTGTATCTGATGTTTGCGAAAAAGTCTCGGCGGGGAGCCTCAGGCTGGGCTACTCAACAGGCAAAGGTACGAAGATGATTTTCAGTCGCCTTGACAAGATAATTTTTGAGCGGGATGGACACGCTGAGGCGGATTATCCGGCAGGAGGCGGCACAAATCGCTTTTTTTCAAAAAAAAAGATATCGCGGGGCGTCGGCGGCGGTTCATCCGTCCAAATCGCGTTGGGTCCAGGATTGGATCCAGTCGCCATAACCCGTCCAGGGCTTGTCTTGCGAGAGTTCGCGGCGCAGGCGCTCGGCCTCGGCCTCCACTTCGCGTTGGGCCTTTGTTTTTTCAAAAATATCGGGGCTGAAGAATGGGAGTTTTTCTCCCGAATCCGGTATCGCACGGCGACGCACATAGCGGATCTCTTCTTCTTCCATCTCGCCCTTGAACAGGTATGCCGTAATGATGCCCGCTACGCTGCCCAACAGGTGGCTTTCCCAAGAAACTCCGGGCTGGTCCGGAAAAATACCGGTGAACATCCCGCTGTATAAGATAGCGACAATGGCCGCCAAAATAATCGAACGAATACTCCGCCTGAAAACACCCATCCAAAACAAAAACGAGACCAGGCCATAGACTACGCCGCTGGCGCCAATGTGCGAAACCGAACGGGCGAAGATCCACACCAGAATACCTGTCATGAAGTATATGCTGAAAAAGGTGCGGTATCCTATCTTCCGGTAAAAAAAGAGGAGCATCCAGGTCAGCAACACCAGGGGGACGGTATTCGACAAGATGTGCGACAGGTCGCTGTGTATAAACGGGGCCGTCAGAATACCCCGAATACCCCAAACCGTACGGGGCATAATGCCATACATGCCCGGGAACCAGAAGGGAGTATGCACAGTAATCAAGAACACCACC